>RRBB01000009.1:0-115749 GCA_006543605.1 Rhodococcus sp. WS4 | reverse complement strand
GGGAAGGGGAGGGCAGGCGGCGGGGCTAGCGGCCCTCGAACTTCGGCGCGCGCTTTTCGGAGAAGGCTCGGGGGCCTTCCTTCGCGTCGGCGCTCTTGAAGACCTCGGTGCCGAGGGCGGCGTCGATCTGGAAGGCCTCCTCCTCGTGCATTCCTTCGGTGTCGCGGATGGTCTTCAGGATCGCCTGGACGGCGAGGGGGCCGTTGGCGGAGATGAGGTCGGCGAGTTCGAGGGCCTTCTCGAGTGCCTGACCGTCGGGGACGACGTGTCCGATGAGGCCGATCTCCTTGGCCTCGGGGGCCTTGATGTGACGTCCGGTGAGCAGGATGTCGGCGGCGACGGTGTACGGAATCTGCCGGACGAGGCGCACAGCCGAGCCTCCGAGCGGGAAGAGTCCCCATTTGGCCTCGGACACACCGAATTTGGCGCTCTCGCCGGCGACGCGGATGTCGGTGCCCTGCAGGATCTCGGTGCCGCCGGCGATGGCGGGACCCTCGACTGCGGCGATGAGGGGCTTGGTGAGGCGCCGTCCCTTGAGGAGCGCCTCGATCCTGGACAGGTCCCAGCCGCCGCCCGAGAACGAGTCGCCGGGGTGCTGTGACGTCATGGCCTTGAGGTCGGCGCCCGCGCAGAACGCGCCGCCTGCGCCGGTGAGGATGGCGACCCGGATATCCGGGTCGGAGTCGACCTGATCCCACGCGTCCCGCATAATCGCCATCATTTCGCCGGACAGCGCGTTCTTCGCCTCGGGGCGGTTCATCGTCACGATCAGGACGTGCCCGCGCTTCTCCACGAGGCAGTGCGGCGACTGTGCCGAAATGTCGGATTTCTCGGTCGTTGTAGAGGACACTGAAGTCTCCCGAAGGGTGTGTGAGCTGGCTCTCAAATTGGGTCTTGCCAGAAACGGTAACACGTTCTACTTTGTTGACGTGGCCCTTAATATCGCAGACCTCGTAGAGCACGCAATCGACCTCGTTCCGGACCGCGTCGCGTTGGTGTCCGACGACCGGGAAGTGACGTACGCGCAGATGGAGGAGAGGGCCAATCGCCTCGGCCACTACCTGCGCGAACAGGGTGTCCAGCCCGGCGACAAAGTGGGCATCTACTGCCGGAACACCCTCGAGGCCATCGAGGCCATGGTGGCGGTGTTCAAGATCCGTGCCGTGATGGTGAACGTCAACTACCGGTACATCGAGAACGAGTTGCAATACATCTTCGACAATTCGGACATGGTTGCGCTCGTTCACGAGCGCCGGTACGCCGACAAGGTGGCGAATGTGCTTCCCGAGACGCCGCTCCTGAAGACCACCGTCGTGGTCGAAGACGGCACCGATCTCGAGTACGAGGGCGTCGAATACGAGGCCGCACTGGCGCAGGGTTCCCCCGACCGCGACTTCGGCGAGCGCAGCAACGACGACCTGTACATGCTCTACACGGGCGGCACCACCGGAAAACCCAAGGGCGTCATGTGGCGTCATGAGGACGTCTGGCGGGTGCTCGGCGGTGGCATCAACTTCATGACGGGTGAATACGTCGAGGACGAGTGGGACCTCGCGAAGCTGGGCGCCGAGAGTCCCGGCATGACCCGTTTCCCGATCCCGCCGATGATCCACGGCGGCAGCCAGTGGGCGGTGTTCCAGAGCCTGTTCGGCGGCGGAAAGTGTGTCATGCACCCCGAATTCGACGGTCACGACGTGTGGCGGATCGTCGATCAGCACAAGGTCAATCTCATCTTCATCACCGGTGACGCGATGGCGCGACCGATGCTCGACGCACTGGTGGAGGGCAACACGGCGAGCGGCGAACCGTACGACTTGTCTTCGCTGTTCCTGATGGCGAGTTCGGCGGCGTTGTTCTCGCCCAGTATCAAGGAGAAGTACCTCGAACTGCTGCCCAACCGGATGATCACCGACTCCATCGGTTCGTCCGAGACGGGCTTCGGCGGACTCAGCGTGGTCGCGAAGGGCGATTCGCACGGTGGCGGACCGACGGTGAAGATCGACGCGTCCACGTCCGTTCTCGGGGAGGATGGCAACCCGGTCGAACCCGGCTCCGGCGTGATCGGCATCCTGGCGCGCAAGGGGCACATCCCCATCGGCTACTACAAGGACGAAGAGAAGACCAAAGCCACGTTCAAGGAGATCAACGGCATCCGCTACTCCATTCCCGGCGACTTCGCGCAGGTGGAGGCCGACGGCACGGTGACGATGCTCGGCCGCGGTTCGGTGTCCATCAATAGCGGCGGCGAGAAGATCTTCCCCGAGGAGGTCGAGGGTGCGCTCAAGTCGCATCCCGACGTCTTCGACGCCATCGTGGTCGGCATCCCCGACGAACGCTTCGGCCAGCGCGTTGCCGCCGTCATCCAGGCCCGAGGCGGGGCGCGCCCGAGCCTGCACGAGATCGCCGACGCAGCACGCAAGGAGATTGCGGGATACAAGGTTCCGCGCAGCCTGTGGTTCGTCGACGAGATCAAACGTTCGCCCGCAGGCAAACCCGACTACCGCTGGGCCAAGGAACAGACCGAGACCCGGCCTGCCGACGACCACAACGGCAACGGCTCGCCCGAAAGCAATGCGATGGAAAGCCGGGGCGCGTGATGCACACAAGTCTGAGCGAGAAATTCGGCATCGAGTACCCGGTCTTCGGGTTCACCCCCTCGGAGCACGTGGCAGCGGCGATCTCCCGGGCCGGTGGCCTGGGTGTGCTGGGCTGCGTTCGGTTCAACGACCCGGAGGAGCTCGAGGCCGTTCTGTCGTGGATGGACGAGAACACCGACGGCAAGCCGTACGGCGTCGACATCGTGATGCCCGCCAAGGTTCCCACCGAGGGCACGTCGGTGGACCTCGAGTCGCTGATCCCCGCGGAGCACCGCGCGTTCGTCGACCGCACCCTGTCCGAGCTGGGGGTGCCGCCGCTGGATTCGGGTGCCGAGCACGCGACCGGTGTGCTCGGCTGGCTGCACTCGGTGGCGCGCTCGCACGTGGACGTCGCACTGAATCATCGAATTGCATTGATCGCCAACGCTCTCGGTTCGCCGCCGAAGGACGTCATCGATCAGGCCCACGAGAAGGGTGTTCCGGTGGCGGCGCTGGCCGGCGCCGTCGAGCACGCGCGCAGGCACGTGGCGAACGGTGTCGACATCGTCATCGCCCAGGGGTACGAGGCCGGTGGGCACACCGGTGAGATCGCGTCGATGGTGCTGGTGCCCGAGATCGTCGATGCCGTCGGTGATTCCGCCGCCGTTCTCGCGGCCGGCGGCATCGGCAGCGGACGTCAGGTCGCGGCCGCGCTGTCGCTGGGGGCGAGCGGGGTGTGGATGGGGTCGTACTGGCTCACCACCTCCGAGTACAAACTCGGCAGCGCCTCGTCCGAGGGTCCGTCGGCGATCCAGCGCGCCCTGCTCGGTGCGACGTCCGCCGACACGGTGCGGTCCCGGATCTACTCGGGCAAGCCCGCGCGTCTGCTCAAGACCAAGTGGACCGACGCCTGGTCGAAGCCCGAAGCGCCGGCACCGCTACCGATGCCCCTGCAGAATCTTCTGGTCAGCGAGGCGCATCAGCGGATCGCGGCGTCCGAGAATCCGGATGTCGTCGCGATGCCGGTGGGCCAGATCGTGGGCCGGATGAACGAGATCCGTCCGGTGGCCGAGGTGATGGACGAACTGGTCAAGGGGTTCGACTCGGCAGTGTCCCGCCTCGACGGCTTCCGCTAGCCCAGGTGAGTGGCAAAGTATGCGTCAGCACACTTTGCCACTCACCTGGGGGAGTAGCCGGACCCTTCGCGGACCCACACCGGATCGGTGCAGTTCGCCGCCTCGGCGCTCAGTACCCGGGTGAGGACCTTGAACGTGGCCGTGCGCGGGAACTCGGCGCACACCCGGATCAGGCTGGGGCGCTGTTTCGGCCCCAGATCGGATTGCGCGTCGAGGAATTCGGTGAACGCGACGGGATCGAAGTCACGAGCCGGGACGACGGCGACCATCACCCGATCCCCGACCTCGACGTCGGGTACCGCATACACCGACACCTGCGCGATCCCGTCGTACCGCAGCAGGATGCGCTCGATGGGCGCCGCACCGATGTTCTCGCCGTCCACCCGCAACCACCCGGAACTGCGTCCCGCGAAGTAGACGAAGCCGGCCGCGTCCCGGTAGGCGAGGTCGCCGCTCCAGTACCGGCCGTCGCGGATCCGCTCGGCGTCGGCTTCGGGGTTGTTGTAGTAGCCCGCGAAGGCCCCCGACCCTGCCAGGTTGACGAGTTCACCGGTCGCGGCCTCGGCGTTGACCACCCTTCCGGCGGAATCGAACTCGGCGGGCGGACAGGCGTTGCCGGTCTCGGGATCGAGGATTGCGATCCCTTCGGGGAGCTTGCCCAGCGAACCGGCGGGAGCCCCGGGTGTGGCGGAGATGGCGACGCCACCCTCGGTGGAACCGAACCCGTCGACCACCGCGGTGCCGAAGCGGCGCGAGAACGCGGCGACAGCGGGCGCGGACCCCTCGTTGCCGTACATCATCCGGAGTGTGTTGTCGGCGTCGTCGGGCAGTTCCGGCGTCGCCAGCACGTACGACAGCGGCTTTCCGACGTAGTTGGCGTACGTGACGCGGAACTTCCGGACGTCGGACAGGAAGTTCGACGCGGAGAACTTGCGCCGCAGGGCGATCGAGCTGTGTCCGGCGAGCGCGACGGACCACGCCGCCATCATGGCATTGGAGTGGAACATGGGCATGGACATGTACACGACGTCGTCCGGGGACAGCCCGAACCGCTCGGCGAGCATGACGCCGGGGCCGGTGATCTTGGCGTGCGTGCACCGGACCGCCTTCGGGTCGCCGCTGGTGCCCGAGGTGAAGATGAGCATGAACAGGTCGTCGACGTCGGCGACCCTCGGCGTGAAGTCGGCGCGCGGCTCGGCGAGCAGCGCGGACCATGCCGGCGAATCCACGTTGACGACGGGAACGCGAAGGTCGAGATCGTCCAGCAGGTCGGAGCGCCCCGATTCGGTGAAGACCACCTGGCAGTCGGCCAGTGCGACGTCGCGGGCCAGCGCCTCGCCGCGTCGAGTGGTGTTGAGGCCCACCAGGACGGCGCCGGACAATGCCGCCGCCCCGGCGAGGAGCGAGAACTCGGGGACGTTGTCCATCAGCACACCGAAGTGGCGGGGACGGGTGTCGTCGAGCAGGTGCTCGAGGATGGCGGCGCGGCGCAGGCTCGCCCGCACGTGTTCGGACCACGACAGGAATCGGTCCTCGAAGTACAGCCCCTGGGTGTCGGCGTCCCCGACGCCCAGCAGCAGGTCCGACACCGTGCGGGCGAGCGTCGCGGTCATGCCGGGACGGTGGCCAGTTCGGCGCCGAGGATCCGCAGCTGCTGCGTGGCCGAACCGAGCCGGAACTCGAGCGCCTTGGCGGCGAGGAAGTAGCGGTGCACGGGGTGGTCCTCGTCGAGTCCGACGCCGCCGTGGACGTGGACGAGGGTGTGCGCCACCCGGTGGCCGGCGTCGGACGCCCAGAAGTTGGCGGTCTGGACGTCGCCTTCGCTGGGCAGTCCCTCGCTGAGCCGCCACGCTGCCTGCCACAGCGTGAGCCGGACACCCTTGACGTCGATATAGCCGTCGGCGAGTCGCTGGGCGACGGCCTGGAAACTGCCGATGGGCCTTCCGAACTGCACCCGCTCGCGGGCGTAGGCCGCAGTGAGTTTCAGGGCTTCGTCGAGGACGCCGTACTGGTACGCGCAGGCGCCGAGCGAGCCGCGCTCGACGAGCCAGTCCACAATCTCGCCGCCCTGGTCGACGGCGCCGAGCAGTCGGTCTCCGGCCAGCGCGACTCCGCGGAGGGTCACCTCACCGGTGCTGGCCAGGTCGACGGTCTGCTGGCGGGTGACGGTCACGCCGGCGTCGTCGGGGCGGACGAGGAAGACGGCCACACCGTCCGGGGTGGTCGCCGGCACCAGGAAGAGGTCGGCGGACGGCGCCGCGTCGACCACGATCTTGGTGCCGTCGAGGGTCCAGCCGCCCGCGCCGCGTTCGGCACGCGTGACGGGCGCACCCGGGGTGTCGTTGAGTTCCTCGTCGAGGGCGACGGTGAGGATCTTCTCTCCACGCGCTGCCGGAGTACCCCAGTCGGAACGCTGCCGTTCGGTTCCGAACTTCGCGATCGCCCCTGCCGCCATCACGATCGACGACAGATAGGGCACCGGCGCGACGGCGCGGCCCAGTTCGACGAGGATGCTGCACTGCTCGAGGACGCCGAAACCGTCGCCGCCCACCGACTCCGGCAGCGCGGCGCTCAGGACGCCGGACGACGCGAGCGCCGACCACAGCCGGCGGTCGAGGCGGTCCTCCGCGTTGTCGAGTTCACGCAGCCGGTCGTTGGTGACGAGGTCCGAGACGATTTTTCGCGTGAGGCCGGCCAGGTCCTGCTGGGCCTCGGTGGGGGTGAAGTCCATGGTCGTAGTCCTAACGCTTCGCTGGGGGCAGGCCGAGGGCGGTCATGGCGATGATGTCGCGCTGCACCTCGTTGGTTCCGCCGCCGAACGTGAGGATCAGCGACGACCGGTGCATCCGTTCGAGCCGCCCGCGCAGCAGGACGCCGGGGGAGTTCTGCCGCAGTGTGGCGGAAGGTCCGAGGATCTCCATCAGCAGCCGGTATGCCTCCGTGGCGAACTCGGTGCCATAGACCTTGTTGGCCGACGCGGCCTCCGGGCCCGGGGCGTGGTCGGTAGACGAGGCGATCTCCCAGTTCATCAACTTGAGGTACTCGGCCTTGGCGTGGACCCGGGCCAGGTTGATCTGGACCCATTCCTGGTCGATGACGCGGCGCCCGTCCGGCAGCTTGGTGTTCTGCGCCCATTCGCGGACCTCACGCTGGGCGGTGAGAACGGGGCCGGCAGAGGTCAGGGCGACGCGCTCGTGGTTGAGCTGGTTGGTGATCAGTGCCCAGCCGCCGTGTTCAGGGCCGACGAGCGCGGACGACGGCACCCGCACGTCCTGGTAGTAGGTGGCGCTCGTGTCCGGGCCCGCCATCGTGTGGACCGGGGTGTACGAGAAGCCTTCGGCGGTGGTCGGGACGATCAGCATGCTGATGCCCTTGTGCTTCTTGGCGTCGGGATCGGTGCGGCACGCCAGCCACACGTAGTCGGCGTACGCGATGAGGCTCGTCCACATCTTCTGGCCGTTGATGACGTAGTCGTCGCCGTCCTTGACGGCGGTGGTCCGGAGGCTGGCGAGGTCGGTGCCCGCTTCGGGCTCGGAGTAGCCGATGGAGAAGTGCAGTTCGCCGGCCGAGATCTTGGGCAGGAAGAACGCCTTCTGCTCGGGGGTGCCGAAGTACATGATCGTCGGCGCCACCGAGTTGATGGTGAGGAAGGGGACCGGGGCGCCGGCGATGGCGGCCTCGTCCGTGAAGATCAGCTGCTCCATGGCCGACCGCTCCTGGCCGCCGTACTCCCTGGGCCACCCGAGCGTCAGCCAGCCGTCCCTGCCCATCTGGGCGACGACGTCGCGGTAGACGTTGCCCTCGCCGTATTCGCCGGTGGTGGCGGCCAGTGCCTCTCGACGCTCCGGCGTCATCAGCTTCGCGAAGTACGCGCGCAGCTCTTCCCGCAGCTGCTGCTGCTGCGGTGTGTAGGTGATGTGCATCGAAATACCTCTCCAGTCCGAGAGCGGAATCAGCTGAAATCTGGCACAGGTTCCAGTCTCTGCGGTGCATTCGCGGAGTCGGCCCCGGCCGGCCCCGGAGCGTGCCCGGTAGGCGTGCTCGCAGTCGTGGAACGAATCATTGCACACGACTGGAACAGGTTCTAGTGTTATCGCAGGAACGGAGTGCGCCGCAGCCCGGCGGCACCCGGATCCGCGAGGAACGAGACGAGGAGAAGTGAGGGTTGCCATGGAGGTCAGAGTCGATTTCGACCGTTGCGAGGCCAATGGTGTGTGCGTGGGGATCGCACCCGACATCTTCGAGCTCGACGACGACGATCAGCTGCACATTTCGAGTGCCGTTCCTCCCGCTGACCGGGAGGAAGACGTGCGTACGGCGATCGCCCAGTGCCCGAGGGCTGCGCTCACCGAGCACCCCTGAGGATTGTTGCCCGGAATGAGAACACGTTCTACAGTGACGTCGACCTACCGCCGTGTCGTGGTTCGCGACCTGCGGCGAGTGCACAGAACCAGGAGAGCGTGTTCATGAATGCTGTGGCTGACCGCGATGTGAACGTGGACGGCAAGGTCGCCGTCGTGACCGGCGCCGGATCCGGCCTCGGGAAGTACGAGGCGATCGCATTGGCCCGCGCGGGTGCGTCCGTCGTCGTCAACGACCTGGTTGCGAACGACGCCGTGGAGGCCACGCTCGATGAGATCCGGGGCCTGGGCGCGAAGGTCGAGTTCGTCGCCGGGGACATCGGCGAACGGGCCACCGCCGACGCGATCATGGAGGCGGCGCAGAGCCGGCTCGGCAGCCTCGACATCCTGGTGAACAATGCGGGCATCACGCGGGATCGCATGCTGTTCAACATGTCCGACGAAGACTGGGACCTCGTGCTGAAGGTGCATCTGCGCGGCCACTTCCTGCTGTGCCGCTCCGCCGCGTCGTACTGGCGCGGGAAGTCGAAGGAGGCCGGGGCGCCGGTGTACGGGCGCATCGTCAACACGTCGTCGGAGGCGGGGCTGCTGGGCCCCGAGGGGCAGGCGAACTACGGCGCCGCCAAGGCCGGCATCACGGCGCTGACGCTGTCCGCGGCCCGGGGGTTGTCCCGGTACGGCGTCCGTGCCAATGCGATCTGCCCCCGGGCCCGCACGTCGATGACGGAGAACGTCTTCGGGGAGGCGCCCTCCGAGGGAATGGATCCGTTGTCACCCGAGCACGTGGCGGCATTGGTCGCCTACCTCGCATCACCGGCGGCCGACTCGATCAACGGGCAGGTCTTCGTCGTCTACGGCCCGATGGTGGCACTGATGGCGGCACCGGTCGTCGAGCGGCGCTTCGACGCGGCCGACGGTCGATGGACGCCCGGCGCGCTCGCGGCAGAACTCGGGAACTACTTCGGCGACCGCGATCCGGCTGCCATGTTCTCGGCCTCCGCGGCGCTACGCGACCTGGGCTGATCTGCCGCTCCGCGACCTGGGCTGATCTGCCGCTCCGCGACCTGGGCTGATCTGCCGCTCCCGAGGCCGCGAACCGACACGAACGTGGTTTCAGTATCGTTTCCGCAGGTAATGCACCCGCGATGGGCGATACTGAGGACAACTGGACAGTGGCGGTGTCGGGGCCGAGTGACCGTGGTGCGGTGTTCGAGCGGTGTGCCGGATTTGACTAGATCGTGTTCTAGTTTTTCGTCGCCGACCCGTTCGATGGGCGCTGTTCGCGGGCCGCGGAACTCGCCGCCGCCCTGCCCCGTGGGAGGCTCCCGGCGGGCGGTGTGTTCCATTGGTGTCGGAACCCCGCGGTATTCATCGAAAGTTCTTGTGCTATAAGCACTTAGGGGTTCAGCTGGCCGAGCGGCCCGACGTAGCGAAGAGGGCGTCGGGAACGTGTGGACACGCCCGGGAATTCGGCCGAATAAGCCCCTCCGGATGTGCTGAATGTGGGACGATTCATGCTGATGAGCGGCCACCTTTGACAGGTGAACACGTTCTAGTTAATATGACCTGAGTCACAGACCGTTGGGGGGCTGGGCTCGAACTGACAGTCGGTGCTGGGCGAGATCATGGACGAGGAGGACGGATGGTAGACCTCCTCGAGGTGCCGTTGCGTGCGGTCGGCGGGTTCTTCACGATGTCGGGCGAAACGTTGAGGGCAGTCTTTTCGAGGCCCTTCCAGCGTCGTGAGTTCGTGGACCAGGCATGGTTCGTCGCCCGAGTGTCGATGGTGCCCACGGTCCTGGTGGCCATCCCGTTCACGGTTCTGGTGAGCTTCACGATCAACATCCTCCTCCGCGAGATCGGTGCCGCCGACCTCAGCGGAGCCGGCGCCGCTCTCGGCACCGTCACCCAGGTCGGCCCCATCGTCACCGTGCTCATCGTGGCGGGCGCGGGAGCCACCGCCATCTGCGCAGACCTCTCCGCCCGCACCATCCGCGAAGAGATCGACGCGATGCGCGTGCTGGGCATCAATCCGATCCACCGCCTGGTCGTCCCCCGGGTGCTCGCGTCGACAGTCGTGGCCCTGCTCCTCAACGGGCTCGTCTGCACCATCGGCATCCTCGGCGGTTTCGTCTTCTCGGTCTACATCCAGGACGTCAACCCGGGTGCGTTCGTCAACGGCATCACCCTGCTCACCGGATTCGGTGAGCTTGTCATCTCGGAAGTCAAAGCCGGTCTGTTCGGCATGATCGCCGGTCTCGTCGCCGCGTACCTCGGACTCAACGTCAAGGGTGGCGCGAAGAGCGTCGGAGACGCCGTCAACCAGACCGTCGTGTTCTCGTTCATGGCCCTGTTCGTGGTCAACGTTCTCGTCACCGCCGTCGGTATCAAGCTGACGGCAGGGTGATCGACATGGTGGTGGAGTAGATGGCACTAGGGGCGGCCGGGCGCTTTCCCCGAACTCGCAAACGGTTCGCGTCGGCGTCCCGATCGATCGACCGGCTCGGTGAGCAGGCACTGTTCTTCGCGCGTGCCATCGGCTCGGCACCCCGCGCGATCATGCACTACCCCAGGGAGACGCTGCGGCTCATCGCCGAGATCAGCATGGGCACGGGAGCGCTCGCGGTCATCGGCGGAACGGTCGTGATCGTCGGCTTCCTGACACTGTTCACCGGCGGCACCATCGCCGTGCAGGGGTACAGCTCGCTCGGCAACATCGGCGTCGAAGCCCTCACCGGCTTCTTCGCGGCGTTCATCAACGTGCGCATCGCGGCCCCGGTCATCGCGGGCATCGGGCTGGCGGCCACCATCGGCGCCGGCTCCACCGCCCAGCTCGGCGCCATGCGCGTCTCCGAGGAGATCGACGCGCTCGAGACGATGGCGATCCCGTCGATCCCGTACCTCGTCAGCACGCGCGTGATGGCGGGAATGATCGCGATCATCCCGCTGTACGCCCTGGCGGTGATCGCCTCGTTCATGGCGAGCCGGTTCGCGACCGTGGTGCTGTACGACCAGTCGTCCGGCGTGTACGACCACTACTTCTCGACGTTCCTGATACCCACGGACATCCTGTGGTCGTTCGCCCAGGCCATCGTCATGGCGATCGCGATCATGCTCATCCACACCTACTACGGTTTCAACGCGTCGGGCGGTCCGGTCGGCGTCGGTGTGGCCGTCGGCAACGCGGTGCGCTCCTCGCTGATCGCCGTCGTCACCGTCACCCTGCTCATCTCGCTCGCCATCTACGGCGGGTCCGGCAACTTCAACCTGTCGGGATAGGGGTGCCGGTAGATGACTGATTCGGGTGGGAAGAAGAAGCTCGCGGCACTCGTCCTCGTCGTGAGTCTGCTCGCGATCATCGGTGTGTCGCTGGCCATGTTCAACGGAACCTTCAGCGAGACCACGCCCGTCACCGTCACGTCGGATCGCTCCGGGCTGGTGATGGAACCCGACGCCAAGGTCAAGCTCCTCGGCGTCGAGGTCGGTCGCGTCGGGTCCATCGACCACGTGACGGACGGCGCCGAACTGAAGCTGGCGATGTACCCCGACATGATGTCGCTGATTCCCTCCAATGCCACCGTGGAGATCAAGTCCACCACCGTGTTCGGCGCGAAGTACGTCAATTTCGTGATGCCGGACAACCCGTCGTCCACCCATCTCCAGCCGGGGGCCGTCATCGCGTCCGACAACGTCACCGTGGAATTCAACACGGTCTTCCAGCATCTCTCCGACGTGCTGGCGAAGGTACAGCCGGAGAAGCTGAACGCCACGCTCGGCGCCATCTCCTCGGCGCTGCACGGCCGGGGCGAGGAACTCGGCTCCCTGCTCGAGCAGAGCGACAGCTACCTGGCGAAGATGAATCCCAGTCTGCCTCAGCTGCAGGAAGACCTGTCCAAGGCCGCCCAGGTCACCGACGTCTACGCCGACACCGCACCGGATCTGCTGCGGGTACTCGACAACGCGACGGCCACCAGTGGCACCGTCGTCGACGAACAGGACAACCTGGATGCGGTGCTGCTCAACGTCACCGGGCTGGCCGACACGGCGAACACCGTCCTGACCGAGAACGAGCAGAACCTGGACTCCGCGCTCGACCTGCTGCTCCCGACGACGGATCTGCTGGCCGAGTACTCGCCCGAGATCTCCTGCTTCATCGTCGGACTGAACAACGTGATCCCCCTCGCCGAACAACTCATCGGTGGCAATCAGCCGGGTATCGCGCTGAGCGCCAGCTTCATGTACGGGCAGACGCCGTACACCTACCCGAAGGACCTGCCGAAAGTGAACGCGACAGGTGGGCCGAACTGTCACGGTCTTCCCGATCCTGATCCCACCGTGCACGCGAACTTCGTCGTCGCCGACACCGGAACGGTGCCGTTCGTGCCGTCGACGGAAGTTCAGGTGCACCTGCCCAAGGTGTTCCAGCTGTTGTTCGCGGGTGTGTACCCCGAGCAGGGTGGGCAGTGACTGTGCGAGCCACCACGGTCAAGCTGCTGATCTTCGCGACGGTGATGTCGGTGATCTTCGCCGGTCTCGCCCTGGTGTTCAGCCAGTACCGCTTCAGCAGCAGCGACGGCTACCACGCCACGTTCACGGATGTGTCCGGACTCAAGCCCGGCGACAAGGTGCGCATCGCCGGCGTTCCCGTCGGCGCCGTCGAGAAGGTGAAGATCGACGACGACAACCTTGCCGACGTCGACTTCACCGTCGACACCAAGTACTCGCTGTTCGACGGGACGAAGGCGACGGTGCGGTACGAGAACCTCGTCGGCGACCGGTACATGGAACTCCTCGAGGGCGCCGGATCGGTGGAACCGCTGCCGGCCGGTGGGTCGATCCCCGTCGAGAACACCTCTCCCGCACTCGATCTCGACCTCCTGCTGGGCGGGTTCAAGCCACTGCTGCGGGCACTGGACCCGCAGCAGGTCAACGACCTGTCCCAGGCGCTGGTCCAGGTGTTCCAGGGGCAAGGCGGAACGCTCGTCTCGCTCCTGGGCAGCACGAGTTCGTTCACGAACACCCTGGCCGACCGGGATCAGTTGATCGGCGAGGTGATCACGAACCTCAACCAGGTTCTGGGCACGATCAACGACCGGGGCGACCAGTTCCGCTCGACGCTCGACCAACTGCAGCAATTGGTCAGCGGGCTCTCCCAGGACCGCGACCAGATCGGTGACGCCATTCCCCGCATCGCGGGGGCCACCGGCGACCTCGCGAACCTGCTCGAGGGCGCGCGGCCGCCGCTGCAGAGCACGATCGCCGAGGCCAACCGGACCGCCACCCAACTGCAGGCGGGGGAGGACGACCTGGACTGGGTCCTCCAGAATCTGCCCGCCGCCTACCGACGTCTCATCCGCATCGGTACGTACGGCAGTTTCTTCCAGATGTATGTCTGCACAGTGAAATTCAAGTTCTCCGGCCCGGACGGATCGGATCTGCTCCTCAACATGCCGGGCGGCCAGACGGCGGGGAGGTGTGCACCGTAACCATGAAGAGCGAACGTAATCCCGTACAGGTAGGAATCATCGGTGTCGCCATCGCGGGCATGATCGTGATCGCGACCCTGCAATACGATCAGCTGCAATTCCTCTCGGGTGGAACGCAGTACTCCGCCGTGTTCGAGGACGCGGGCGGCCTCATGGCCGGCGACACGGTGACACTTGCCGGTGTCGACGTCGGGAAGGTCGCCGACGTCGAACTCGACGATCAGAACGTGCTCGTCACGTTTTCGATCGAAGACGGAATCGCACTCGGCGACGCCACCGAGGCGAACATCAAGACAAACACCGTTCTCGGACGCAAGTCCCTGGCCGTCACCCCGCTCGGGCACGACACGATGCGGGTGGGATCGACAATTCCGTTGGAACGCACCAACTCTCCGTATTCGCTCAACGACGCACTCGGCGACCTGTCCACCACTGTGTCCCAACTCGACACCGACGAGGTCAACAACGCGTTGAACGCGATGTCCGGCGCGCTCGAGAACACGCCACCCGAACTGCGCACCGCACTCGACGGCCTGACCCGGTTGTCCGAGAGCATCAATTCGCGAGACGAGAGCCTGAGGCAGCTGCTCTCGCGTGCCGAGAACGTGACGGGAATCCTCGCCGAGCGCAGCGGGCAGATCAACTCGCTCATCGTCGACGGGAACCAGCTGTTCGGTGAGCTCGACCGTCGCCGCGCGGCGATCAGTCAGCTGATCGTCAACATCTCCGCGGTGTCCCAGCAGCTGACGGGTCTGGTCCAGGACAACGAGGAGCAGATGAAACCGACGCTCGACAAGCTGAACTCGGTGGTCGACATCCTGCAGCGGAACAAGGACAACATCTCGCAGGCCCTCGACGGTCTCGCCCCGTACGCCACCCAGCTCGGGGAATCGGTCGGCAGCGGCCCGTTCTTCATGGCCTACGTCTACAACATCGGCATCGGCAATCTGTTCCAGGGTTTGAGCGATGCCGTCACCTGGCCGGAGCATCTCCCCAACGACCTCCAGGCCTACCTGCAGACAGGTCCGTCCATCGAGCTGAGGGAACCGCCGCGATGACGACGAACCCGGAAATCACCAACACGCGGAAGAAGTGGCTGATCCGCGGAGGCATCGCCGCAGTCGTGGTGGTGCTGGTCGTCGGTGCCGCTGTGATGTTCGTGCCCAAGCTGTTCCAGAACACGATCACCGCGTACTTCCCCACGACGACGGGGCTGTATTCGGGTGACGACGTCCGCGTCCTCGGCGTGAAGGTGGGCACGATCGACTCGATCGAGCCCGGTGCCGACTTCGCCCGGGTCACGATGAACGTGAAGAAGAGCGTCGAGATTCCCGCCGACGCCAAGGCCGTCATCGTCGCGCCCAGCCTGGTGTCGGGACGATTCGTCCAGCTGACGCCGGTGTACGCCGGTGGGCCCACCATGGGCGACGGTGCGAGCATCCCGATCGAGCGCACCGCGGTGCCGGTGGAGTGGGACGAGATCAAGACCGAGCTGAACAAGCTGTCGGAGGCGCTCGGACCGCAGGGGGCAGACCCGCAGGGCTCCCTCGGCACGTTCATCGACACCGCTGCAGCCAATCTCGACGGCAACGGCGAGTCGCTGAGGAACACGTTGCGCGAGCTGTCGGAGACCATGCGGACGCTGTCCGACGGCCGGACCGACCTCTTCTCCACCATCCGCAACCTGCAGACGTTCGTGGCCGCGCTGTCGTCGAGCAACGAGCAGATCGTCCAGTTCGAGGGCCGGCTCGCGTCGGTGTCGAACATGCTCGCCACCAACTCCGACGAACTCGGGACGGCGCTGAACGATCTCGACATCGCCCTCGGTGACGTCAACCGGTTCGTGGTGGAGAACCGCGCGAGTCTCAGCGAGCAGGTCGGCCGGCTGGCCGACGCCACTCAGGTGCTCGCCGACAAGAGGCCGCAGATCGAGCAGGTTCTCCACGTCGCGCCCACCGCGCTGGCGAACTTCAGCAACATCTACAAGCCCGCGCAGGGCTCACTCGTCGGTGCCGTCGCCATGTCGAACTTCGGCAATCCCGTGAACTTCATGTGCGGTGCCATCCAGAGCCTGCAGGCTAACGAGGCGAATCGAAGTGCGGACCTGTGTACCCAGTACCTGTCGCCGGTCCTGAACTCGCTGACGATGAACTACCTGCCCATCCTCACCAACCCGACCACGGGTGTGAATGCGTTCCCGGACCAGATCGAGTACAGCCCGCCGAGTTTGGAAGGTTCGGTTCCGCCGCGGTCCGCGCCGCCGGTGACCGGCACTCTCGCCGGGATGCCCACGGTGGACGTGCCGAGAGACCTGAACGATCTGCTGCAGCCGGGAGGTGGGCGATGACGAAGCGCACACGGGCACGTCGCGGCGGCATCGCGGCGGTGGCGGTCACGCTGTCCCTGACACTGACCGGGTGCGAGTGGGAAGGGTTGAACTCGCTCCCGCTGCCCGGTACCGAGGGGCAGGGCGACGACGCCTACACCGTGGAGATCCAGATGCCCAATGTGACGACGCTGTCGCAGAATTCGCCGGTGCGGGTGAACGATGTGACGGTGGGAGCGGTGACGGGTATCGAGGTGCAGGACTGGCACGCCCTGGTCACGGTGTCGATCAACGGCGACGTCCAACTGTCCGCCAACGCGACCGCCAAGATCGGTCAGACCAGCCTCCTCGGCTCGCAGCACCTCGAATTGGCTCCGCCGACCGACACCGAGCCCGAGGGCACGCTCGAGGACGGCGACGTCATCCCCATCGAGCGGGCGGGCGCCTACCCGACCACCGAACAGACGCTGTCGTCGTTGTCGGTGGTGCTCAACGGTGGCGGCATCGCCCAGATCCACGACATCACCCTCGAGCTCAACGCCGCACTGGGCGGCCGGGAGGACTCGATCCGGGACCTTCTGCCGCAGCTCGACCAGCTCGTCACCAGCCTCGATCAGCAGCGCGGAGACATCATCGGTGCGATGGAGGGGCTCGACCGGTTGTCGGGCACCGTCAACGAGCAGAAGGCCACCCTCGACGCGGCGCTGGACGGCATCCCGCCGGCGCTGGACGTGCTCGTCGAGCAGCGTCAGAACCTCACCACCGCACTGGTCGAGGTGGGCAAGCTCAGCGACACCGCGACCCGCCTCGTCGAGAGCAGCGGCGAGGAACTGAAGGCGAATCTCCGCAACCTCACCCCGGTGCTGCGCGAGCTCGCCAACTCCGGGAGCGCACTGACCGAGGTCCTGACCCTGATGCTCACGTATCCCTTCCCGATGAAGACGATGGACAAGGCGATCCAGGGTGACTACGCGAACCTCATGATGACGATCGACCTCACCAACGCACGCGTCGACAACAACTTCCTGACCGGAACCGGCCTCGGGGGATCACTCGGCGGCGTCGAGGGCGCGGTGGGATCACTTGCCGGCGTGGCCGGACAGTCGGGCGATCCGTTGCAGTCACCCCTGCAGCCGGCTCCGAAGCCGGCACCGGCGCCGCCGGTGATTCCGGGACTGCCGCAGATACCCGGACTACCGCAGATACCCGGCCTTCCGCCGCAACTGGGAGGGGCGCCGACACCGTGAGAATGACCAGATTCGTTCGCATTCAGCTCATCATCTTCTCGATACTCACCGTCATCGGACTGGTGGTGATGTCGATCCAGTACGTGAAGGTGCCGGTGCTGTTCGGAGTCGGACGCTACGAGGTGAGTGTCCGATTGCCGTCCACCGGTGGGCTCTACCCCCACGCCAACGTCGCGTACCGCGGCACCAACATCGGTGTCGTCGAGAACGTCGCGCTCACGGCGGACGGCGTCGAAGCGAAGATGTCGCTCGACAGCGACTACAAGATCCCGGCCGACGTGGACGCCGCCGTCAAGAGCGTGTCGGCGGTCGGTGAGCAGTACGTCGATCTGATTCCCCGGGACGGCGCCGCCGAGGCCGACGGTCCGTACCTCGCGAACGGCGACGTGATTCCGTTGGATCGGGCCAGCATTCCGCAGGACGTCGGCGAGATGCTCGACCAGGCGGACGAACTGCTCGCGAGCATCTCGGACACGAGGTTGCAGACGGTAGTCGACGAGGCGTTCACCGCGTTCAACGGATCCGGACCCGACCTGCAGAGGCTCATCGACTCGGCCCGGTTGTTCGTCGAGGAGGCGGACGCCAACAGCGACGCGACCAAGGCCCTCATCGATCAGGTCGGCCCGCTGCTCGACACCCAGACGGTCAGCAGCGACGCGATCCGGTCGTGGACCCGGGACCTCGTGACGTTCACCGACCAGTTGCGGGCGAGCGACCCGAATCTGCGGTCGGTGCTGGAGAAGGGGCCGGGAGCGGCCCAGGAGGCCACCCAGCTGTTCCAGGACCTGCAGCCGACGCTGCCGATCCTGCTACGGAATCTGGTCAGCGTCGCCCAGGTCGGGGTGATCTACAACAAGAGCATCGAGCAGGTCCTCGTCATCTACCCGCCGCTGACGGCGGCGCTGGTGACCGCGGCGAAGGGCGGACCGGTGGAGGACGGCGCGATCGTCGACTTCGCGCTGCAGTTGCACGACCCGCCCGCGTGCACGACCGGATTCCTGCCCCCCGAGCAACGCCGGTCCGGCGATCAGACCGACCCGATCGCCACCCCGAACGACCTGTACTGCAAGGCCGCCCCGGACGACCCGTCCGTGGTCCGTGGTGCGCGGAACCTGCCGTGCATGGAATTCCCCGGGCGTCGCGCACCGACTGTCGAGGCGTGCCGCGAGGGCTGGGAGGCGACGGGCAACAACCCGCCGTACGGGCCCATCATGCCGCCGGATGTACCCTCGTACACAGCCGTTCCGAGTTCCTACGAAGGCGCTGCGGGTGCACCGGTCGCGGCCGTGCCCTACGACCCGGCCACCGGTAGCTTCATTGGTTCGGATGGAAAGACGTACACCCAACCGGATCTGGCGGTGCAGGGAAAGGACTCGACGTGGCAGACGATGATGACAGGTCAGCAGATTTGAGTTCCAGCACAGACGAACGCGCAACCGACTCCGCGGAGCAGGCGGCCGAGCAGGCACCCGCCGGGAAGGAGCGGAGCAGGCGACGAGCCGTCCGCCACGCGGGCCCACCGGTGGGGGAGACGGAGGCCCCGAAGCCGGTGGTCCTCGCGAAGCCGGGAGATGCCGACGCCGAACCCGCGCCGGACAAGGTGTCGACGGCGAAGGCTGCGGCCCCGGAGTCCGCGTCGGACGCTCCGGCGCCCGGCGTGCCGAAGCAGCGTCGACCTCTGAAGTCGTTGCTCGGGTGGGGCGTTACCGCGGTGGTCATCGTCGCGCTGGTCGCCGCGGCGGTGGTGCTGCTGCTCGACCAGCGGTCCGCACGCGAGCGGGACGATCGCCGGCAGGCCTACGTCGACACCGCCCGGCAGACGGTGCTCAACCTGACCACCATCCATCCCGAGACCGCGAAGGAAGACGTCGACCGGATCATCGCCGGAGCGTCGGGGCAGTTCCTCCAGGAGTTCGAGGGACGTGAGGATCCCTTCGTCGGTGTCGTCCAGGACGCGAACGTGACCACCGAGGGTGAGGTCGTCGAGGCGGGTGTCGAGAACGGGAGCGAGACGTCGATCTCGGCGAATGTGCTCGTGGCCGCGCGGACGATGGTGAGCAGCAAGGAACAGCCGGACCCCTCACCGCGAGACTTCCGGATGCGGGTGACGATCAGCGACATCGACGGCAAGTTGACCGCATCGAAGGTGGAGTTCGTCCCATGAGCGAGAACAACGAAGGCAAGCGAAAGTTCGCGATCACCAAGGAATTAGCGCTGAAGATCGCCGCCGCCGTCGTGGTGGTTGCGCTCGCCGTCGGGGTGGGCTTCCTCTGGTACGACCACCGGCAGGATCAGCTGGCAGAGCAGGCACGCACCGAGGCCGTCGACGCGGCGGGCAAGCAGGCGGTCGCGATGCTGGCGTACGACTTCGCCGACGTCGACAACCAGTTGGCCGCTGCCGCAGACGGACTCACCGGTTCGTTCCGCGACGACTACACCACCCTGGTGCAGGAGACCATCGCTCCGGGTGCCAAGGAGAAGCAACTCACCGTCCAGGTGTCGGTGCAGGCCGCCGCGCCCGTGTCGACCACACCCGACGAGGCGGTGGTGCTGCTGTACCTGAACCAGACCACGACGAGCGCCGAGGCCCCGGACGCCCGTACGTCGGGCAGCAGGGTGCGGGTGTCGCTGCAGAAGGTGGACGACCGCTGGCTCGTCGATCAGCTGACACCGGTGTAGCCGTGGCCCACCCGGCTCCGACCGTGGCGGAACTGCTTGCCGCAGTGGGCCGTTCACCCGCGGCTGTGGCAGTGCACGACCGAGCCGCGTGGGTGGGGCTGTTCTCGGACGGCGCCCGCGTCAACGACCCGGTGGGCTCGCGACCGCACGTCGGCCGGGCGGCCATCGGGAAGTTCTACGACACGTTCATCGCGCCGGCTAGCCCGCGGCGCCACCCTCGAACTGCCTGAGGGCACCCCCCTCGCAGTGGGCGAATTCACCGAAAACCTGCGTGAACTGCGGTGGAACAAGATGATCGTGGCGGGACGCACGGTAACCGCATCCGTCCGCGCGGCTTCGTGGGAGGGTGTGGCACTGATCGAGTTCACGCCGCGGTCCCACGAGATCTCGCGGGTGCGAATGTACGTCGAGCCGGTCGACCCCTTCACAAAATGAAACAAGTTCTAGTACTCTCGGATTCTCCTGGCCGATCGCCGACGCACCACGCTGCGTCACGGGGCCACAACCGAAATGGGGAGTCGTCGATGAAGGTTGCAGTAACCGGCGCCGCGGGATTCGTGGGCAACAATCTGCTGAATCTGTTGGTCGAGGCGGGGCACGAGGTGACCGCGATCGACCGCGTCCGTTCCCGGTATGCACCCGAATACGGGGTCACCTGGGTGAACGCCGACGTGCTCGACGTCGAATCCATGAAGCGGGCACTGGACGGCGCCGAGGTGGTCTACCACCTGGTCGCGATGATCACCCTCGCCCAGAAGGATGACCTGGCCTGGACCGTCAACACCAAGGGAGTCCGCACCGTCGCCGAAGCCGCTCTCGCAGTGGGTGTTCGGCGGATGGTGCACTGCAGTTCCGTGCACTCGTTCGATCAGAGCAGTTGCGGCGGAACGCTCGACGAGAACTCGCCCCGCTCCGTCGACGGATCGATCCCGGTGTATGACAGGTCGAAATGGGCCGGCGAACTCGAACTGCGCGACGTGATCGAGACCGGACTCGACGCGGTCATCTGTAACCCCACCGGCGTGTACGGGCCCGTCGACCACGGACTGTCCCGCGTGAACGCCTTGCTGCGCAACGCTGCTCGCGGTCGAGTTCCCGCCGCAGTGCAGGGTGGGTTCGACTTCGTCGACGTCCGCGACGTCGCCGCCGGCCTGATCGCCGCCGGGGAGAAGGGGCGCACCGGGGAGAACTACCTGATCTCCGGGCACATGCTCGGCATGCACGATGCCGTGAGAAGGGCTGCGCGTGTGGCGGGCCGTCGGGGGCCGCTGTACTCGTTCCCACTCAGCGTCATCGAGCGGGTGCTGCCGATCGCCGAACCGATCGGGGCGCGGTTCGGCTCCGACGTGCTGTCGCGGTCGGCGATGTCGGCGCTGCTCGCGGCGCCCGTCGTCGACGGCACCAAGGCGCGGTCGGAACTCGGCTACGTTCCGCGTCCGGCCGACGAGACGATCCGCGACTTCGTCGCCTTCCTGGTGACGTCCGGTCAGCTGGGCCGGGGAGATCAGTTCTCCCCGGTGGCGTCCTCGTCGTAGTCGGACTCGGAGGCCTCGGCGGGAGCGATCAGCGCGGGGCCCGCGGCTCCGCCGTGCGCGAGCGCGTCGAGGAACGACTTGGCCCACCGGTCGACGTCGTGAGCGAGCACCTGCCTGCGCAGGGCGCGCATGTGGCGTCGGCCGTCCTCCTTCGGCTGCTCCAGGGCCTGTTCCATCGCGTCCTTGACGCTGTCGAGGTCGTGCGGATTGCACAGGAACGCCTGGCGCAGTTCGGCGGCCGCGCCGGTGAACTCGCTGAGCAGCAGGGCACCGCCGAGATCGCTGCGGCACGCCACGTACTCCTTGGCGACGAGGTTCATGCCGTCGCGGAGTGGCGTCACGAGCATGACGTCTGCGGCGACGAAGAAGGCGATCAGCTCGTCGCGGGGGATCGGCCGATGCAGATAGTGCACCACCGGCCGGCCGACCTCGCTGTACTCGCCGTTGATCCGCGACACCTTGCGCTCGATGTCGTCGCGCATCTGCACGTAGCTGTCGACTCGTTCGCGGCTCGGCGTGGCCAACTGCACCATCACCGTGTCGGCGGGATCGATGCGATGCTCGTCGAGCAGTTCGTGCAGCGCGGCGAGGCGGACGTCGATGCCCTTCGTGTAATCGAGGCGGTCGACGCCCAGCATGATGTGTTTGGGGTTGCCCAGTTCCTTACGGATCTGCTTGGCGCGGTCCCGGATCGACTTGGACCTGGATTGTTCGTCCAGCTTGCCCGAGTCGATGGAGATCGGAAACGCGCCGACGCGCACGGTGCGGAATCCCACCTGCACGACACCCAGCTTGGAACGGACACCCACGGTGCCGCGGGACGTCTGCTGACCGGCGAGCCTCCGTGCCAGGTAGAGGAAGTTCTGCGCGCCGCCCGGGAGATGGAATCCGATCAGGTCGGCGCCGAGCAGACCCTCGATGATCTCCCTGCGCCACGGCATCTGCATGAACAGTTCCACCGGCGGGAACGGAATGTGCAGGAAGAACCCGATGGTGAGGTCGGGGCGGAGCATGCGCAGCATCTTCGGGACGAGCTGCAGCTGATAGTCCTGGATCCACACGGTGGCGCCGTGCGCGGCGGCCTTCGACGTGGCCTCCGCGAAACGCCGGTTGACCTCGACGTACGCGTTCCACCAGTCGCGGTTGTACTCGGGTTTGACGATGACGTCGTGGTACAGCGGCCACAGGGTGGCGTTGGAGAAGCCCTCGTAGTAGTCGGCGATCTCCGCGGCGCTCAGCGGGACGGGGTAGAGCTCGAGCTCGTCCTCGACGACCGGGTCGAGTTCGGCGTCCGCGACCCCCGCCCAGCCGACCCATGCGCCCTTGTTGCGGCGCAGGATCGGCTCGAGCGCGGTGACGAGGCCACCGGGGCTGCGCTTCCAGCGGGTGGTGCCGTCCGGAAGGCGTTCGAGATCGACGGGGAGTCGGTTCGCGACGACGACGAAGTCGGCTTGCCCGGAAACAGGATCAGATGTCGAGCGTGATGACGATGCTGACGATTCCGAGCTGGCAGCCACGGGCTTCCTTCGCAGTCGAAGTGGATGAAATTCTCAGTCGAGCTTGGTGGTGGGTCCGATTCCGAGCATCGAGAGCAGCATTCTGCACTCGTCGGCGTCTTCGGCGTATGCAGCGACAACGCGCTGCGCCTGGCGGGCGGTCTCGTCGGCTAGGGGTTCGAGATCCTCGTCCGCGATGTCGTTTTCGGCGGTCGTCTTCGCGGCCATCTTTTTCCTCTCGGGCTTGCTGCTGCGTCACGCGCAGTAGTTCGTATCGGCGACTCTATGAGAACCGGGCATGTCAACGCTAGTTGCCCATCGATTAGGGTTCATCTAGTTAGGGTCTGCTTACTTGGTTGGTGGGTGGGGAAGCGTCGGCGTTGGGAGTTACGCGCGTGAAGACTGGTGGCACCGCAATTCTGCGTCGCACGCTGGTGCGGAATCGTGCCCGGCTGGGCATCGGCACCGTCCTGGTCTGCCTGCATCAGGTGGCCGAGACGCTGGTCCCGATCTCGATCGGCGTGATCGTCGACCGGGCCGTCGCGACCGGTGACGTCTTCGCCCTCGCGGTGTGGCTGTGCGCCCTGGCCCTGCTGTTCCTGGTGCTCACGGCGGCCTGGCGGTACGGCGCGCGGTTCATCGTCGTGGCGATGCAGAACGAGGCGCACCAACTGCGGATGGAGGTGGCGCACCGCATCCTCGACCCCCGCGGCGTGCGCACCGACCTGCGTGCCGGCGAGCTGCTGTCCGTGTCGACGTCCGACGCAGACCGCGCCGCCTGGATCGCCGACATCGCACCGCGCGCGGCCGCGGCCCTCACGGCCGCAATCGGATCCGCCGTCGCGCTGCTGCTGATCGACGTGCCGCTCGGACTCGCCGTGCTGATCGGCACCCCCGTCATCCTCGGACTCCTCCAACTCGCGGCGCCGCTGATCACCCGCCGGGCCACCGACCAGCAGGCGGCGGTCGCGCGTGCGTCCGCCATGGCCACGGACCTGGTGAGCGGGCTCCGGCCGCTGCGGGGTATCGGCGCGGAGGTGTCGGCGTCGCGGCGATACCGCGCGGCCAGCCGCGACGCACTCGGCGCGACGCTTCACACGGCGAAGAGCTCGGCCGTCTTCGCCGGGGTGTCGATGACCGTCTGCGCCCTGCTCGCCGTCGGTGTCGCGGGTTTCGCCGGCTGGTTCGCCCTGGAGGGACGCATCACCATCGGTGAGCTGATCACCGTCGTCGGACTGTCCCAGTTCTTCATCGAGCCGCTCGGCGTCCTGGCCGGTCTGCCCGGATTCCTCGCCCTGTCCCGCGCGTCGGCGGACCGCCTCGCCCTGGTCCTGGACGCGGAACCGCTGCTCCCCACCGGATCGGACCGCACGCTCGACGGCAGCGAGCTCGGCCTGACCGGGGTGTCCTACCGATCCCTGAGCGCGGTGGATCTGCGGGTCACGCCCGGTGAACTGCTCGGCATCGTCGCGTACCGCCCGCAGGACGCCGAGGCGCTGGCCGCGCTGCTGTCCGGGCAGGTTCCGCCCGACCGCTACGACGGGGAGCTGACCGTGGGCGGGGTCCGGCTGTCGGACGCCGATCTCGCGCAGGCGCGCCGCGCACTGCTCGTCGAACCGCACAACGGCGATCTGTTCTCCGGCACCGTCGCGTCGAACGTGACCGCGGGCAGGCCCGGCGCGACGGCGTCCGAGGTGCGGGCGGCGCTCTCCGCATCCGCGGCAGTCGACGTCGTGGAAGCACACCCGGAGGGGCTCGACCACGAGGTCGCCGACCGCGGGTCGTCCCTGTCCGGCGGCCAGCGGCAGCGGGTGGCCCTCGCGCGCGCCCTGGTGGCGCAGTCGCCGGTGATGGTGTTGCACGACCCGACGACGGCCGTGGACGCCGTCACCGAACACACGATCGCCGGCGGCATCGCCGACCTGCGGCACCGCGGCTCCACCCGAAGCCACACGACCATCCTCATCACGAGCAGCCCCGCGCTGCTGTCGGTGACCGACCGCGTCGTCGTGCTCGACGGGGGCACGGTGGTCGGCGAGGGTACACACTCGCAACTGGCGACCCAGGACGCGAACTACCGTCAGGCGGTCCTGCGATGAGTGAACTGCTGCCCATCGCGAACGCGCGCGACACGTGGGGCTGGCTGAAGTCCGAACTGGGACGCCGCCGCGGCCGGAGCGCCTTCACCCTGCTGGTGGCGGCCGTCGCAGCGGGCATGGCCCTCGTACCCGTCTACGTGTTCGGCGTCCTCGTCGACCGCGTGCAGGAGGGGGCGCCGCCGTCCACCATCGGATGGGTGGTCGCTGTGATCGCCTCCGCCGCGGTGATCGGCGGCGTGTGCGCCGGGTTCGCGTCGTTCCTCATCCGCAGTCTCGGCGAGGGAATCCTGGCGGATCTGCGCGAGCGCACCGTCGACCGCGCGCTCCGGCTGCCGATCCAGACCGTCGAACGCGTGGGGAAGGGCGACCTGCTGTCGCGCGTCGGCGACGACGTCGCGGTGATCGGCAAGGCCGTCACCGACGTGGTCCCCAACCTCGTCACCGCCGTGCTGCTCGTGGTGCTGAGCATGGTCACGATGCTCGGCATCGACTGGCGACTCGGGCTCGCCGGCATGGTGGCGCTGCCGATGTACGCGCTCGCGATGCGCTGGTACCTGCCGCGGTCCGCGCCGGTGTACGCCGCCGAACGCGTTGCGATGGGGGAGCGTTCGCAGGCCCTGATCAGCAGCATGCAGGGTGCCCGAACCGTGCGCGCCTACGGTCTGGAAGACAGCCATCTGGGGCAGATCAACGGTGCGTCGGAGAAGGCACGGGACCTGTCCGTCGGCGTCTTCGGGCTGTTCACCCGATTCGCGGGGCGCGGTAACCGGGCCGAGTTCGTGGGGCTCGCCACCATCCTCGCGGCCGGGTTCGCACTCGTGAACGCCGACATCGTCACCGTCGGGCAGACCACCACCGCCGCACTGCTCTTCCACCGGCTGTTCAATCCGATCGGCATGCTGATGTACACGTTCGACGAGGTGCAGTCGGCGGGTGCGAGCCTCGCGCGGCTCGTCGGTGTCGTCGACCTTCCGGACGAATCGGGCGGCGGGAGCGCTGCCGCGCGGGACACCACGGATTCGACGCTCGAACTCGCCGAGGTCCGGCATTCGTACGACGGCAGCCATGAGGTGGTGCACGGCATCAGCCTGCACGTGCAGAGCGGGGAACGGGTCGCCCTCGTCGGCTCGACCGGTGCGGGCAAGACGACGGTCGCGGCGATCGCAGCCGGATCGATCGTCCCGACGTCCGGTTCGGTGCGCATCGGCGGAACCGCGCTGCCGGACCTCGAACCGGGCGACCTCCGCCGCCGCGTCGCCATCGTCAGCCAGGAAGTCCACGTGTTCGCCGGACCGCTGATCGACGACCTCCGGCTCGCGGCACCCGACGCGTCCGAGGAGGACGCGGCGATGGCGTTGAAAGCCGTCGGTGCCGACGTCTGGGTGACCGCATTGGACGACGGCGTCCAGACCGTGGTCGGGGAGGGCGGCCACGAACTGACCGCAGCCCAGGCGCAGCAACTGGCGCTCGCGCGGCTCGTCCTCGCGAATCCCGGGGTCGCGATCCTGGACGAGGCGACCGCCGAAGCCGGCAGTGCCGGTGCGCGGGAACTGGAGGCGTCGGCCGAGGCCGCGACCCGTGGTCGGACCACGTTGGTGGTGGCCCACCGGTTGACGCAGGCGGCGTCCGCGGACCGGGTGGTCGTCCTCGAACACGGCCGGATCGTCGAGGAAGGCCCGCACGCCGAGCTCGTCGCGGCCGGCGGGCGGTATGCGGAACTGTGGTCGGCGTGGGCGGGGCGCTGACGCCGCACCCAAAAACGGGTGAATGTATCGTTCAACGCCTTCGAAGCGTTGAACGATACATTCACCCGTGTGGTCCGGGTGGCGGACCGGTCAGCTGAGGTAGCCGCCTCCGTGGGGGAAGAATTCGGTCCCGTCGAGTTCGGTGCCGTCGTCGAGCCGGACGCGCTGGATCTTGAGGCCCTTGTTCCGGCCGGTGCGGGCGTCGGATCCGGCGACGATCACCATTCCGTCGCCTTCGTGGATGAAGACACGCCCGGGCGTTCCACCGTAATTTCCTTCGGATACGGCGGCCTTCAGTACCCGGACACGCTGTCCCTTGTAATGGGTGAAGGCGTTCGGGTACGGGTCGGACTGCGCGCGGACGAGCCGTTCGATGGCGTCGGCGGGCCACGTCCAGTCGATGAGGCTGTCCTCGGGGGCACGCTTGTGGAAGAACGTGGCCTGCGAGCGGTCCTGCGGTGTCCAGTCCGTGCGGCCGGACGCGATCAGCTCGAGTGCGTCGAGGGTGATCGGGCCGATCATGTCGACGGTGCGGTGGAAGAGATCGGTGACGGTGTCCGTCGGTCCGACGGGCGTCGACCTCTGCAAAACGATGTCGCCGGCGTCGAGTTCCTCGTCCATCAGGTGCGCGGTGAGGCCTACTTCTTCCTCACCGTTGATGAGCGCCCAGATGAGCGGGGAGAATCCTGTGTACTTGGGCAGGAGCGAATCGTGGATGTTGAGGGTGCCGTAGCGGGGCGAGTCGAAGATGTCCCGCGGAAGCCAGGTGCGCCAATTGTTGGCGACGACGATGTCGGGGTCGGCCTGCTTCAGCGCGGCCTTGAAGTCCTCGTCCGGTTTGGTGGCGATGTGCACGGGCACCCCGTGCTCGGTGGCCAGATCGGCGACGGAGTCCGCCCACATCTGCTCGTAGACGTGATCACTCTTGGGATGAGTGATCGCGAGGACGACCTCATGGTCGGACTCGAGCAGGGCCTGCAGGGTACGGTGACCCCAGGTTTGATATCCGAGTGTGGCGACTCTCAATGCGGTCCTCCTGGACGTGCTTGTCGGTCAACGCCGCACGAGAGCGGCAGCGAGGCCAGCTTAGGCTATCCAATCTAGTTTGGTGAGACCGCCATGGAAGGAAGGCAACGATGACGATCGCCACGATCAACGGGATCCCCCTGAATTACCAGGTCAAGGGGTCCGGCGATTTAGTGGTGCTCATCATGGGTACAGGTAGCCCCGGCCGTGTGTGGGATCTGCACCAGACGCCTGCGCTCATCGACGCCGGCTACCGCGTCTGCACGTTCGACAACCGCGGCATCGCGCCGTCCGGTGAGAGCGTGGACGGGATCACCATGGACGACCTCGTCGCGGACACGGCAGGGTTGATCGAGCATCTGGGTGGCGGACCGGCCCGCGTCGTCGGCACCTCGATGGGCGCCCGTGTCGCGCAGGAACTTGCCCTGTCCCGGCCCGATCTCGTACACAAGGCGGCCTTCCTCGCCGGTCACGCCCGCATGGACTACTTCCAGCAGACGCTCACCGAGGGGGAGCGCGCCCTCCACGACAGCGGCGTCGAACTCCCGGCCAAATACCGGGCGGCGGTGACCGCCGTGATGAACCTGTCGCCCGCGTCGCTCGTCGACCCGCACACGGCCCGCGACTGGCTCGATCTGTTCGAGTTCAGTGGCGGCCGGACGTCGGACGGCGTGCGCGCGCAGATGGAGATGGATCGCAGCTTCGACCGGCGGCAGGCCTACCGGGCGATCACGACGCCGTGCCTGTCCATCGGTTTCGCCGACGACAGGATGATTCCGCCGTATCTCTCCCGCGAAGTGGCCGAGTCGATTCCGTCGGCCCGCTACTACGAGATCCCCGACGTGGGGCACTACGGCTACCTCGAACAGCCCGAAGTGGTGAACAAGGTGCTGCTCGAATTCCTCGCCAACTGACGCGGCGCCGCCCGTCGAGTTGTGCGTAGGGTGGAATTTCGAGCGAGCCAGGGGGCGATCACGGTGACGGCGAGGTTCTGATGGCGTTGGGTATCCCGCGTCTCGGGGTGGGCATCGTCCGGTACGACATCGTGAATCGAGCGTTGTGGTGGGACGCGAAGGCCGCCGCCATCTTCGGTGACGACGGATCCCTGCCGCCCCTCCTGCAGTGGCGGCGGCGTATGCATCCCGACGACATCGACGTGGTCCGGCGAATGTTCGGAGACACGGCCGGGTCGGTCGGTGCCGAATGCGTCTTCCGGATCGTGATGCCGGACCGGTCGACCCGCTACTACATCCTCACACGCAGCATCGACGTCACCGTCGACGAGTCCGGCGTCCCTGCCGAGCTGACGGGCGTGGTCATCGAACTCGGGCATCTCACCGGCCAGGACGCGCAACTCGCCTCGTTGCTCGACCGGGTCGGTCTGGGGTTCATGGCCCTCGACGAGAGCCTTCGGATCATCTACGTCAATTCCGGCTGCCTGCGGCACGTGCGGCGGTCCCGGGACGAGATGCTCGGCCGGGTCGTCACCGACGTTCTTCCCGAAACTCGGGGCAGCTACTTCGACGCACTGTGTCGCAAGGTTCTCAACACCGGGCGGGAGCATCGGAGCCGGGTCGACTCGTTGTATTCGCCCGGCATGACGATCGAGGTGACCGCCGCGGCCGATTCCGGCGCGCTCGTCGTGCATTTCCGGGACGTGACCGCGGAGGTCACCGCCCAGCAGCAGGCGGAAGAGGCGCACGCTCGCCTTCTCCACGAGGCGAGGCACGACAGTCTCACCGGACTGCTCAATCGCGCCGCGATCACCGAGCACCTGCAGCGGCTCGTCGAGCCCGGCGCCGGTCCGGCCGTGGTCATGTTCCTCGACGTCGACGGGTTCAAGGACGTCAACGACACGAGGGGACACCGCGTCGGCGACCGCATCCTGCAGGCGGTGGCGGAGCACTTAGGCAACGCGATGCGGGCACCTGCCGTGGTGGGACGGCTCGGTGGTGACGAGTTCGTGGCGATCCTCCCCGAGGCCGACGACATCGACGTCGAGAAGGTGGTGACCCTGATGGTCTCGTCGATCACGACGCCGATCGACGTCGGCGACGAACTGCTCGTCGTGACGATAAGCGTGGGGATGGCCCGCAGTACGTCGGCTCAGACGGTGGACGAGTTGCTCCACCACGCCGATACCGCCCTCTACGCCGCGAAGCGACTCGGGGGCAACACTGCCGTCTGGCATGCACAGACGACCTAGGCGGTTGCTCGGCGTCTGCCGCCCGGAAACGGTGTGGTGAGGGGCTCGGCGTCTCGCCCGACGCACGGTATGTTTACGTGCCCGAAGGCGTCTTCGAGACTGGTTCGGTGAGGTAAATGCGCGCCGCGATGCGGGGGACACGCATTCGGGGACGTTGAACTCGAATTGCCGCTGTGATAACCCGCACCTGTGAAGTTGCCGGCAACCGGGTTGTTGCTGGTGGGTAGCCTAACCTAAACTCCTCGGGGTGCCCGTCGTTGGACGGGCACTCTCGACGGACGATCGGATCACCCATGTCTCCGGACCACTCGGCGGCTGCTCGCCCTCAGACCACCTCGGCTGAGAGCGCTCCTTCCTCGGCTTTCTCCACTTCGACGCGTGACGCGCTGCCACTGACGGCCGCGCAGGCCGAGGTGTGGGTCGGGCAGCAGTTGAACCCGGGCAGCCCGGTGTACAACCTGTCTCTCGTCGTCGAGGTCGCGGGCCTGATCGACCTGGATCGGGCGGCCGCGGCGATCCGGAAGACCGTCGAACGGGCCGAAGCGCTGCACGTGCGCTTCGAACGAGGCGCCGACAACCAACTACTCCAGGCCCCGATCGCGCCGGACGCGTGGACCCTCGGCATCGTGGACCTGCGAGGCGACGAGGATCCCGACGCGAGCGCACGCGCGTGGATGGACCACGACATGCAGACCGTTGTCGACCTCGAGGGCGACGAGCCGCTGTTCCGGCACGCCCTGCTGCGTACCGGCGACGAATCGGTGATCTGGCATCAGCGCTACCACCACAGCCTCATCGACGGTTACGCCATCACCCTGCTCGTGGCCGATGTCGTCGACCGATACGAACATCCGGAACTCGAGACCTCCGCGGCGACGTGGCCGCTCGACACGCTCGTGGCGTCCGACCGCGACTACCGGGCGTCGGCGCGCTTCGCATCCGACCGCGAATTCTGGATCCGGCAGGTCGTCGACGCTCCGGAACCCCCGCGGCTGCTGCCGCAGGTGATCGACCATTCCGGTTCGCCCATCTCCGCTCTCGTCGAGATCGACGGTGACGACGCCGATGCGCTCTACGACTTCGCCTCCGACACCGGGATCAGGCGCACCCGACTGCCACTGGCCGCGATCGTGGCGTACCTCCACCGGATCACCGGCCGGCGCGACCTCACCGTGTCGCTGCCGATGACGGCGCGGGTCGGACGCGAACTGCGCCGGATCCCCGGAATGTGCTCGACGATCCTGCCCCTCCGCGTGCAGGTGGATCCCGACATGACGGTGGGTGAGCTCGCCACCCGCATCGACACGACGCTGATCTCGGTGCTGCGGCACGGGCGCTACCGCGGCGAGGATCTTGCGCGCGACCTGCGGTCGATCGACCCGGACCGTCAGATCTTCGGCCCCGGAATCAATTCCATGATGTTCGAGCACTCGCTGACCTTCGGCGGGTTCCCGGCGTGGGTGCGCGGTTCGGCCACCGGACCGGTCCGCGACCTCGATTTCTCCATCCGCGGCGGGCAGGATTCGGAGCCCATCCAGATCGACCTCCGCGCGCCGGCCGGTCTCGACGCCGAACTCGAGGAGCACCGCCGCCGGCTCGAGCACTTCGTCGGGCAATTCGTCGCAGACCCGTCGCTGCCCATCGCGTCGCTCGATCCGATGACCGAGGCCGAACGCAGACAGTTGCTGGTGGAGTTCAACGACACCGCCGCCCCGCTGGAGTCGGTGACCGTACCCGACCTGTTCCACGACCAGGTCACGCGGACACCGGACGCCGAGGCGCTGATCTCCGGCGAGATCCGGCTCACCTACCGGGAACTCGGGGAACGGGTGGCGCAGCTGTCCCATCACCTGCGCGCCCGCGGTGTCGCGGCGGAGACAGTGGTGGCGATCGGTCTTCCGCGCTCCGCGGAGATGGTGATCGGACTGCTCGCCGTCATGGGTGCGGGGGGCGCGTTCGTGCCCCTCGACCCCTCGTGGCCGGAGGACCGACGGTCGTCGGTCCTCGGGGATGCCGGGGCGTCGCTGGTCCTCACCGGCCCCGGCGGGGTGTCGGACGCGGGGGAGCGGGCCGTGCCCGTCGACCTCGGTGCGTGGGCGTACGCCGAGGAGCCCACCCGACCGCCCGCGGTGACCGTGCAGGGTGCGCGGCTGGCGTATGTCATCTTCACGTCGGGTTCGACGGGACGCCCCAAGGGCGCCATGATCCGCCACGAGGCCGTCTGCGCACGACTGCTGTGGCAGCGCGACGAGATCCTGGGGTTCGGGGCCGAGGACGCGTCGCTGTTCAAGGCGCCGCTGTCGTTCGACATCTCCGTCAACGAGATTCTGCTGCCTTTGGTGTCGGGTGGTCGTCTGGTGGTGGCCGAGCCCGGCGGGGAACGGGATCCGCAGTACCTCCTCGACCTGATCGCCCGCGAGTCGGTGACGTTCGTGTACCTGGTGTCGTCGATGCTGGACGTGCTGCTAGACCTGTCGCGGGGCACCGACCTGCTCGGGGCGTTGAAGCACGTGTGGTGCGGCGGTGAGGTTCTCACTCCCGGACTGTTCGAACGGTTCCGGACGCAGCTCGCCACGACGCTGTACCACGGCTATGGTCCGGCGGAGGCGACGATCGGTGTGTCGCACGTGATCTACCGGGAAGATGCCGCACGGATCGCGACGTCGATCGGACGCCCGAACCCCAATACGCAGCTGTATGTGCTGGACGAGCACCTGAACCCGGTGCCGCTCGGCGCCGGCGGCGAACTGTACGCCGGCGGATTCCTGCTCGGCCGCGGCTACGTGGACGCGCCGGGGCTGACGGCGTCCCGTTTCGTCGCCAACCCCTTCGCGACCGACGGCTCCCGGCTGTACCGGACCGGCGACCTGGCCCGGTGGGCGGCCGACGGCTCCCTCGACTTCCTCGGCCGCGCCGACAATCAGGTGAAGATCCGGGGCATGCGACTGGAACTCGAGGACGTCGAGGCGGGCATCGTGTCGCATCCCGACATCCGGCACAGTGCCGTGGTCGTGCGGGAAACACCCTCGGGTGCCAAGTATCTCGCCGCCTATGTGGTGGCGAAGCAGGATTCGGTTCCGGATGTCGGCGAGCTGCGGGTGTGGGCGTCGTCGAAGCTCCCGGAATACATGGTGCCGTCGGCGTTCGTGATCCTCGACCGGTTCCCGCTCACGCCCAACGGAAAGTTGGATCGTCGCGCCCTGCCCGAGCCCGACCTCGGTGCGGCCGGGGAGAACGTCGCGCCGCGCACCGCGGCCGAGGAAAAGCTGTGCGCGCTGATGGCTGCCGTCCTCGGTGTGGAATCGGTGGGTGTCACCGACGACTTCTTCGCGTTGGGCGGCGACAGCATCGTCGCGATCCAGTTGGTGAACCACGCTCGGCGGGAGGGTCTCTCGATCAGTCCCCGGGAGATCTTTCAGCTTCGCACCGCCGAGGCACTGGCCCGCGTCCAGGACGGCCGGACCGCGGCCGCGGTGGACACGCACGACGTCGCCGTCGGTGACGTCCGCAGCACCCCGATCCTCGCCCGCACCGCCGAGAGGGGCGGCGAGATCGCCGCGTTCCACCAGTCGGTGCTCGTGCAGACCCCGGGTGACCTCGACGAGCGTGCCGCGCGTGCCGCCCTGGCAGCGGTGCTCGAACGGCACGACGCCCTGCGGGCGACGCTCGTCCGCGGCGAACACTGGACGTTGTCCGTGCACGAACCGTCGCCCGCCTCCCTCGACGGCATCCTGCGGGTCGTCGAATACGACGGCAGCACAGAACAACTCGACACCGAGACGCGTGCAGCGGTCGGACGGCTCGACCCCGACGCCGGCACGATGGTGCAGGCCGTGCTGTTCTCGGCGACCGAGGGGTCCGGCCGGTTGCTGCTGATCGGACATCACCTGGTGGTCGACGGGGTGTCCTGGCGGGTCGTCCTCGAGGATCTCGCCCGCGCCGGAACGTCCGTGATCGCCGGCGGTGCCCCCACGCTCGCTCCGGTCGGCACGTCGCTGCGCCGGTGGTCCGAACTGCTGGACGAACACACCCATGCGGGTGCCTTCGACGACGAGCTGCCCTTCTGGTCGGGCGTGACGTCCACCCCCGACCCGATCCTCGGCTCGCGCGCGCTCGACCCGGCGGCCGATCTCGTCGGCGACGCCGAAACCCTCACGGTGACATTGCCCCCGGAGTTCACCCGGCCGCTGCTCTCCACGGTGCCCGCGGCGTTCCACGGTCACGTCAACGACGCGCTCCTCACCGGTGTCGCCGTGGCCCTGCAGAGGTGGCGAGGCGCAAGCGCGGGCCCGGTGCTCCTCGATCTCGAGGGTCACGGACGCGAGGAAGAACTCGTGCGCCGCACCGACGGACCTGCCGCCGACCTCTCCCGGACCGTCGGCTGGTTCACCACCGTCTACCCCGTCGTGCTCGACCCCGGGGCCACGGCCGACGAGGCGGACATGGCCACCGCGCTGAAGACCGTGAAGGAACAGCTGCGACGCGTCCCGAATTCCGGGTTCGGCTACGGAGCGTTGCGCTACCTCGGTGCGCCGAAGCCGGAACTCGCACACGCACCCACGCCGCAGGTGCTGTTCAACTACCTCGGACGGGTGACGTCCGGGGAGGGTGCGGACTGGCTGCCCCGAGCCATGGGCGGTGCCGGCGACCCGCGGATGCCGCTCGGGCATGCCCTCGCGTTCGACGTGATCGCCGAGGACGGCCCCGACGGTCCCGTGCTGCGCACGACGGTGACCTGGGCGCCCGGTGTCCTCGCTCGTGACGCCGTGGAATCGCTTGCCGAAGAGTGGACCGCGGCGCTGCGGGTGCTGGCCGGGCTGGACCGTCTCGGCGGTCACACGCCGTCGGACTTCCCGCTGGTGTCTCTGACGCAGTCGGACGTCGACGCGTTGGCGGAACCGGCCGACGTGCTTCCGTTGACTCCGCTGCAGGAAGGCATCTACTTCCAGTCGGCGTTCGACGACACCGGTGCGGACCCGTACGTGGTGCAGCAGGTGATCGAACTGACCGGGCCCGTCGACGCGGCGGCGCTGCACCGCGGACTGCAGGCGGTCGTCGACCGGCACGCGGCCTTGCGCGTCGGAGTGCAGGCCGTGTCGGACGGTCGGATCGTGCAGGTGGTCCGCGAAAACGTGCCGGTGCCGATGGAGGTGCTGGACCTCACCGGAATTCCGGATCCGGCCCGGCGCGTCGACGAGGTGCTGGCGGCCGACCGGGCCCGGGGCTTCGACTTCGACCGCGCCCCACTGCTGAGGTACACGCTCGCCCGGGTGGCCGGGGCGAGCGAAGCGGCTGGGGATGTGCCGCAGAAGTTCCTTCTGCTGCAGTCGATTCACCACCTCGTCGCCGACGGATGGTCGGTGCCGGTGATGCTGCGTGAGCTGATGGCCCTCTACAGCGTCGAGGGAACGCCGCAGACACTGCCCACACCCACGCCGTACCGCAGCTACCTCGACTGGCTGGGCGCGCGGGACCGGGAGGCGTCGATCGCCGTGTGGCGGGAGGCGCTCGCCGATGCACCCGAGCCGGTGGAACTTCCGCAGCCCGCGTCGAAGGGCGAGTCGGGGATCCGCAGTGTGCGGGCGGCGCTGCCGCCGGATGCCACGGCCGCGCTCACCGCGGTGGGCAGGGCGCGCGGATTGACGCTCAGCACCCTCGTGCACGGCGCGTGGGGGCTGGTTCTCGGCAGGCTCACCGGCCGGGAGGACGTGCTGGTCGGTTCGACGGTGTCGGGCCGTGGTGGCGATCTGCCCGGCATCGAGACGATGGTGGGCCTGTTCATCAACACCGTTCCCACCCGGCTGCGATTCCGGCCTACCGACACCGTGGCCGGCACCCTCGCACGGTGGCAGCACGAGCAGTCGATCCTGCTCGACCACCAGTACCTCGGGCTGCCCGAGCTGCGCCGGGAAGCCGGTCTGCAGAATCTGTTCGAGACGCTGGTCGTGTTCGAGAACTATCCGCTCGGCGACGCCGCCGTCGCCGATCCCACCGGTGCGGTGCAGTTGACCGACATCCGCTTCGACGAGCACCCGCCGTACCCGCTGACGCTGATCGTCGTGCCCGGTGACGCGCTGACCCTCGAGCTCAAGTACGACTCCGCCCGCATCGATGCGGCGACCGCGGCCCGGTTCGCCGAGTCGACCGTGGCATATCTCGCGGAGCTGACCCGCGACGCCGACCAGAACGTGTCTGCCGTCGCGCTGGCGTCGCGGGAGCCGATCGACGCGGCACTGCGCGACGCGCAGGTGGAATTCCCCGAGACGACGGTCACGGCGCTGCTCGAGGAACAGGCCGTGCGGACACCCGACGCGGTGGCCGTCGTGTTCGAGGACGATCACCTCACGTACGCGGAACTGCATGCGCGGGCCAACCGACTCGCCCGCCTACTCGTCGCCCGCGGGGTCACACCGGAGTCGAAGGTCGCGGTGGCGCTGCCCCGTTCGCTGGATCTGATGGTCGCGCTCCTCGCGGTCGGGAAGGCGGGCGGCGCGTACGTTCCGCTCGACACCGGTTACCCCGCCGAACGACTGGCGTACATGGTCGACGACGCGCAGCCGGTCTGTGTTCTCACCGACGGCACCGTGACCTTCGCCGGTTCCGACGTTCCGCAGGTCCGGGTGTCGGACGCGGCCGAGTTCTCGTCCGCGCCGCTCGACGGCGTCGCGCTCGCGCCGCAGCACCCCGCGTACGTGATCTACACGTCCGGTTCGACGGGGCGGCCCAAGGGCGTCGTCGTGCCGCACGCCGGCATCGTCAATCGTCTGCTGTGGGTGCAGCGGATCCGTCCGATCACCCCTACGGACAACGTGTTCCAGAAGACTCCGTCCAGCTTCGACGTGTCCGTGCTGGAGTTCTTCGGACCGCTCCTCGCCGGGGCGACGCTCGTGCTCGCGCGACCCGACGGCCACAAGGACCCGGCGTACCTCGCCGACGTCATCGTCCGGCAGTCGATCACGCGCGTGCATTTCGTGCCCTCGATGCTCGAGGTGTTCCTCGCCGAACCCGCCGCGGCCCGGTGCACCGGGCTCCGGATCATCTCCTGCAGCGGTGAGGCGCTTCCCGTGGCGTCCGCGCGGCGCGTCGCCGAACTCCTGCCCGGTGTTGAACTCGACAACCTCTACGGTCCCACCGAGGCGTCGGTGGACGTCAGTTATGCCGCGTCCGTTCAGGGAATCGCCGCGTCCGCGCCGTCCGTGCCGATCGGCCTGCCGACGTCGAACACCGGTCTCTACGTGCTCGATCGGTACCTGCAGCCGGTGCCGGCGGGCGCCGCCGGTGAGCTGTACCTGTCGGGGCCGCAGCTGGCCCGCGGGTACCTGGGCCGACCCGGTCTGAGCGCCGAGCGGTTCGTCGCCGACCCGTTCTCCCTCGTCGGGTCCCGCATGTACCGCACCGGCGACGTCGCCCGGGTGAACGCGGACGGCGCGGTCGAGTACCTCGGCCGGGTGGACGACCAGGTGAAGTTGCGCGGTTTCCGCATCGAGCTGGGCGAGATCGAAGCCCAGATGGCCGCCTGCCCCGGCGTGCGGCAGGCCGCCGCCGTCGTCCGCTCGGATCGGCCCGGACAACAGCAGCTGGTCGGCTACGTCGTCGGCGACGCCGACCCCGACGACCTCCGTGCGCGGCTGGCCACGACACTGCCGGAATTCATGGTGCCGGTCGCGTTCGTGACGCTGGACGAGTTTCCGCTGGGCCCCAGCGGCAAGCTGAACCGCAAAGCCTTCCCCGCGCCGGACTTCTCCGCGCAGGTGACCGGCGCGCCGGTAGTCGAGGGCGGACCGGCGGCAGTGCTGGCCGGGCACTACGCCGAGGTCCTCGGACTCGAGACCGTCGGAGCCGACGACGACTTCTTCGCGCTCGGCGGCGACAGCATCCTCGCCATACGTCTGGTGAATCTCGCTCGCCGCGAAGGGATCACGATCACCCCGAGGCAGATCTTCGAACAGCGGACCCCGTCCGCGCTCGCCCGGCTCGCGGCAACCACAGCGGTCGCCGCGGCCCCGCGAGTGGACGACTCGGGCACCGGCGTCCTGCTGCCCCTTCCCGTGGTCCATCGGCTCTCGGAGTGGAGCGGCGGAAAGAGCCGCTTCAACCAGTCCGTTCTCCTCCACGCACCGGCGGGCACCAGCACCGCCGTCCTCACGGCGGCCCTGCACTCGGTGATCGACCACCACGACGGCCTGCGGCAGAAGCTCACCCGGCACGCACCGGGCGTGTGGTCGCTCGAGATCACCGACTCCGCCGAACTGCCCGTGCATCGTGTCGACGTCACCGGACTCGACGCCGCCGCGCTGCGCGAGATGGTGGCAGCAGAATCCGACGCCGCCACCGACCGGCTCGACCCCGACGCCGGGACCATGCTGTCGGCGGTGTGGTTCGACGCCGGCCCGCAGGAGCTGGGCAGGCTGCTCCTCGTCGCGCACCACCTGGTGATCGACGGAGTGTCGTGGCGGACCCTGATCGAAGACCTCGCCATGGCCTGGGTGGCCGCCGACAGCGGCCAGAGCGCGGCCCTCGACCCGGTGGCCACGTCACTGCGCGGATTTGCCCGCATCGTGTCCGAGCAGGCGCAGGAACCCGCCCGCCTCGCCGAACTCGACCACTGGTTGCGCGTCACCGAACCCGGTGCCGACCTGGTGCCCGACAGCGACGGACACGCAGTGGTGAGCAGCGGTGCGCGGCGGACCGTGCGACTCGACCCGCAACTCACGACGGCCCTGCTGACCACCGTTCCCGGAGTGGTCCGCGCCGACGTCACCGACGTGCTGCTGGCCGCGCTGCGGCTCGCGACAGACCGGTGGCTCGCCGCACGTGGCCGCGACCACGACCTGCTGGTGGATCTCGAGCGGCACGGCCGCGAAGAACTCGCCGAGGGCCTGGATCTGTCCCGCACGATCGGCTGGCTCACCAACGTCACCCCTGTCCGGCTGCGCAGCCGCGGGGGCCCACTCGAGACGCTCCGGGACGTCAAGGAACAGCTGCGCGGCGCGCCCGACGGCGGCATCGGCTACGGCATGCTGCGGTACGTCAACGCCCGAACCGCGGGTCTTCTGGCGGCGCGCTCGGAGTCGCAGGTGCTGTTCAACTACCTCGGCCGCGTGCCGCACGCACAGCCCGGCGCGTGGACACCGGCCGCTGAATCCGATTCGCTGGCCACCGATCCCGACGCCGACCTCGGTGGCCCTTACCGGTTGGTGATCAACGCCCTGTGCGAGGAGTCTGCGGAGGGCACCGAACTGCAGGCCGTGTTCGCCTGGTCGGAGCCCGACCTCACCGAGGCCGACACGATCGCGTTGAGCGACGGCTGGGTGACCGCCCTTCGTGAGCTTGCCGACGCCGCCGCAGAACACGACGGTCCGGCGATGCTCACACCGTCCGACCTGCCCCTCGTGACGTTGACGCAGGAGGATATCGACCGGATCGTTCAGGCGAGCCCGAGTGGTGTCGACACGGTGCTGCCGCTGTCGCCGCTGCAGGAGGGGCTGTACTTCCAGGCCGGGTTCGACGCCGGCCCCGACATCTACACGGCACAGTTCTCGCTCGACTTCGAGCACCGCCTCGACACCGAACGGCTCGCCGCCGCGCTGCGTACCCTGCAGCGGCGCAACCCCACCCTGCGAGCGGGATTCGTCAATGCGGGCCTCCCCGCGCCCGTCCAGTTCTTCGGCGCCGGACCGGACGTCCCGATCACCGAGTTCGACCTGCGTGAACGCGACGAACCCGAACGAGGTTCCTACGCCGAGCAATTGACGGCCCAGGACCGGCTGACGCCGTTCGACCTGACGTCCCCGCCGCTGTGGCGGGCGATGGTGCTGCGGCTCGGCGACTCCCACGACCGGCTGGTGATCAATCGGCAGTTCCTGCTGTGGGACGGATGGTCCAACGGGCTCGTCGTGAGCCAGTTGCTCGCCCTCTACGAATCGGGCGGCGACGACTCCGGATTCGGTGCCCCCGAGGGCACGTTCGAGGACTATCTGCGGTGGCTGGCCGCGCAGGATGCGGACGCCGCACAGTCCGCGTGGACCGAGGCGCTCCGCGGTCTCGACGAACCGACCCTGCTCGCCGCGACCGTTCCGGGGGAGCCGCAGCCGCCGCAGCGCCGCGACGCCGTGCTGTCCGAGGAGCTGAGCGAGCGACTGCGCGCCGGTGCCCGCGGTGCCGGTGTCACGTTCAACGCGGTGCTGAACGCCGCGCTCGCCGTCGTGCTCGGGATCGAGACGGGACGGCAGGACCTCGTGTTCGGCACCACCGTCGCCGGACGCCCACCGGAGGTCCCGGGCATCGACGCGGTGGCCGGCATGTTCCTCAACACCGTCCCCGTCCGGACGACGCTGCGCCCGGACGAGTCGGTCGCCGACCTACTGCGGCGCACCCAGTCCGAGCGACTGGCACTCACCCCGTACGACTACCTCGGACTGGCGTCCATCCAGCGGGTCTCCGCGCACCGCCAACTGTTCGACGTGCTGTACGTGCTGCAGAACTTCGTCGACGAGAAGCAGGTGTCGGCGCTCAACGCCGCACACGACATCAGCGGCGGCGACAGCATCGACCACACGCACTACCCGGTCACCGTCGTCGTGACACCGGGCGCGAGCGTGAAGGTGAAGTTCGAATTCCACCCCGAACGGGTTTCGGAGTCGCGGGTCGAGCGCATGCTGTCGCGGTACCTGACCGTGCTCGAGCAGTGGTCCACCGACCTGTCGGCTGTCGTCGGCGGAATCGCCGGTGCCGCAGCACCATTGCCTGCCTCGGCGCAGCCGCTGCCCGACGCGACCATCGCCGACCTGTTCGCCGACGCGGCCCGGATCCGGCCCGAAGAGACGGCGCTGGTGTTCGGCGACCAAACCGTGAGCTACGCCGAACTCGATGCCGACGTGAACCGGATGGCCCGGCTCCTCCTCGCGCACGGCGCGGGCCCGGAACGGATCGTCGCGCTCGCGCTGCCGCGGTCGGTGGAGATGGTGGTGGCGCTGTTCGCCGTCCTGCGTACCGGATCCGCGTATCTGCCGCTCGAACTGGACCACCCGGCCGAGCGGCTCGTCGGGATGCTGGACGACGCACGCCCGGCGACCCTGGTCACCACGTCCGAGGTCGCGGGCACCCTCGCCGCCGCGACGGTCGACACGCTGATCGTCGACACCCTCGACGTGGAGTCGGTCGCGTCCGGTCCGCTGTCCGAGGCCGAGCTCGGCGGATTCGCACCCGGAACCCCGGGGCGCCTGGACCATCCGGCGTACGTCATCTACACGTCCGGGTCCACCGGCAGGCCGAAGGGCGTCGTCACCCCGTACCGCGGTCTGACCAACATGCAGTTCAACCACCGTGAGGCGATCTTCGAGCCGGTCGTGAGTGCGGCGGGTGGCCGGCGACTCCGCATCGCCCACACCGTGTCGTTCGCCTTCGACATGTCGTGGGAGGAACTGCTGTGGCTGGTGGAAGGTCACGAGGTCCACATCTGCGACGAGAACCTCCGGCGTGACGCCGAGGCGCTCGTGGTGTACTGCGACACACACCGGATCGACGTCGTCAACGTGACACCGACGTATGCGCAGCACCTGATCGAGGAGGGTCTGCTCGACGACGGTCCGGGCCGGCACCGGCCGCCGCTCGTGCTCCTCGGCGGCGAGGCCGTGTCCGACTCCGTGTGGAACCGGTTGCGCGACACGGACGGAACGTGCGGATACAACCTCTACGGTCCCACCGAGTACACGATCAACACCCTCGGTGCCGGCACCGAGGACAGCGCGGCGCCGACCGTCGGCACCCCGATCTGGAACACGTCCGACTATGTGCTGGACGCCTGGTTGCGTCCGGTGCCCGACGGCGTTCCCGGTGAGCTGTACATCTCCGGGGTCGGGTTGGCACGCGGCTACCTCGACCGGTTCGCGCTCACCGCGGAGCGATTCGTCGCCGATCCGTTCCGGGAATCCGTACGTATGTATCGGACGGGCGATCTCGTCCGCCGTCGCGAGGACGGGAATCTCGACTTCCTGGGCCGCACCGACGATCAGGTGAAGATCCGCGGGCACCGGGTGGAACTCGGCGAAATCGCGTCCGCGCTCGAAGCGCTGGACGGCGTCCGCCAAGCGGCTGTCGTGGTCGACTCCGGCGCGGGTGGTTTCAAGCGGCTGGTCGGCTATGCCGTCCCCGTGAGTACTTATCAACCGCGGGACGCTAACAAGTACTCACAGGCGCTGCGCGCAACACTGCCGGACTACATGGTCCCGGCCGCGGTCATCGAGGTCGACAGCCTGCCCATGACGGTGAACGGCAAACTCGACGTCGCCGCCCTGCCGTCGGCGGACGACGTGCTCGGCCGAACCGGCAGTGCGCGTACGGAACCGCGCACCGACACCGAACGAGTGCTGTGCGAGTTGTTCGGTGAGATCCTCGGCGTGCCCGCCCCGGGTGTCGACGACAACTTCTTCGACCTCGGTGGCCATTCACTGCTGGCCACGAGGCTGATCAGCCGAGCGCGGGCCGCGCTCGACGCCGACCTGGCCATGCGCGACCTGTTCGAGGCGCCGACCGTGGCGGAACTCGCCACCCGCATCGGCGCCGACACCGGATCGACGCGTCCGGTACTGGTGGCCCGGCCGCGTCCCGAGCACCTGCCGCTCTCCGCTGCGCAGCAACGACTGTGGCTGCTCCAGGAGATGGAGGGCGCGTCGGTTCGGGATGGGGCGGGCCCCGCCGTCGCGTACAACTTCCCCATCGTCCTGCGGCTGCAGGACCCGCTGGACCCCGAGTTGTTCGAGCAGGCGCTGACCGATGTCGTGGCGCGACACGAATCGTTGCGCACCGTGTTCGGGGAGCACGCCGGTGAACCGGTGCAGGTGATCCTGGACGACGCCCGCCCCGACGTCGCGGTGCTGGACGGCACCGAGGCCGATCTGGTGCGGCTCGTCACCGAGGCCGTCGGCCGCCCGTTCGACCTGGCCACGGAGATCCCGGTGCGCGCGAGCCTCATCCGGGTCGCGGACGAACAGGTGCTGGCCATCGTGCTGCACCACATCGCCACCGACGAATGGTCCGACCGCCCGTTCCTGCGGGACCTGATGACGGCGTACGCCTCCCGCGCACAGGGTTACGCGCCGGCATGGGAGCCGCTCGACGTGCAGTACGCCGACTACACCCTGTGGCAGCGCGACGTGCTGGGCGATCCGCAGGACCCGGCCAGTCTCGTCAGCCGTCAACTCGACTACTGGGCGAAGACCCTCGACGGCGCACCGGAAGAGTTGGTGCTCCCGGCCGACCGCACCCGTCCGGCCCGCCCGAGTTTCGCGGGCGGCGTCGTCGAGACGACACTCGATGCCGCGACGACCCGAGCCCTGCGTTCGCTCGCGCGGACGTCGGGCGCCAGCATGTTCATGGTGCTGCACGCGGCGTCGGCGGCCCTGTTGCACCGCCTCGGTGCGGGCGACGACCTGCCGATCGGCGCACCGGTCGCGGGCCGCAGCGAACAGGGTCTCGACGACCTGATCGGCTTCTTCGTCAACACCGTGGTGTTGCGCACGGACGTGTCGGGCAACCCCACGTTCGATCGACTCCTGACGCGCGTCCGGGACACCGACCTGGCGGCGTTCTCCCACGCGGACGTCCCGTTCGAAACCGTGGTGGAGAAGGTGAATCCGGCGCGAACCCTGGCCCGGAACCCGCTGTTCCAGGTGATGGTCGGCTACCACAGCCGCACGTCCGACGCGGCCCTCGCCCCCGGGTCGGCCCTCGCCCCGGTGTCGTTCGACGAGCGGACGGCCAAGTTCGACCTGGTATTCAACTTCACCGAGTACCTCGACGAGGACCGCGTGGAACTGCGCGTCGAATACGGTTCCGACCTGTTCGACCGGGGCACCGCGGAGAAGATCACGCGCCGGCACGTCACGGTGCTCGACGCCGTGGCCGCCGATCCGGGTCTCGCGGTCGGTGACCTGGACGTGTTCCTCGGCGACGAGCACGAACTCGTCGTGCGCGGTTTCAACGACACCGCGCATCCGGTGGCGGAGGAGACGTTCTACGAGGCATTCGCGCGCCACGTCACCGCGACCCCGGACGCCGTCGCCGTGGTCGACGCGGACGGCGAGGTGACCTATGCGGAGCTGAGCGTTCGCGCCGACCGGGTCGCCGCAGTGCTGCATCGCCGCGGCGTCACCGTCGAAGACGTGGTGGGACTGGCAGTCCCGAGATCGACGCAGATGGTGGCGGTCGTGCTCGGTGTGCTGAGGCTCGGGGCGGCGTACCTGCCGCTCGACCTGAACCATCCCGCCGACCGCATCTCCTACATGCTCGCCGACTCCGCCGCCCGGGTGCTGGTGACCACGGTGGGGGAGAGCCCCCGCATCGCGGAGATCGACGGGCTCGACCGTGTTCTTCTCGACGACGCATCCGTTGCCGCCGAACTCGGGACCGAGCACGACGGCCGGTTGCCGCAGGCGCCGCGGGGCCTCGACCACGCCGCGTACGTCATCTACACGTCGGGGTCCACCGGTAAACCCAAGGGCGCGATCCTCACTCACGACGGAATTCCCAGTCTCGTCGCCACCGCAGAACAGCGGATGAAGCTGGTTCCGGGGTCGGTGGTGATGCAGTTCGCGTCCATCGGATTCGACGTCGCGGTGTTCGAGCTGTCCATGGCCCTCTGCACGGGTTCCCGTCTGGTGATCGTGCCCGACGAGTCCCGGGTCGCCGGACCGGAACTCACCGAGTTCATGGCCGGCCACGGTGTGACGCACGCGATCATTCCGCCGTCCCTGCTGGCGGCGCTGCCGTCGGGATGCGACGTCCCCGAGGGATGCACGGTGCTGGTGGGCACGGAAACCGTGCCGCCGGAACTGATCGGACGCTGGGCGGAGCGACTCAACCTGCTGGCCGCATACGGTCTCACCGAGGCCACCGTCAACAACACTCTGTGGCAGGCGCAGCCCGGGTGGAACTCGGCTGTCCCGATCGGCATCCCCGACCCCAACGAACAGGCGTACGTGCTCGACGACCGTCTGCTGCCGGTTCCGCCCGGCGTGGCAGGCGAGTTGTACATCGCCGGACGCGGTCTGGCCCGCGGCTACCTCGGACGGCCCGACCTCACGTCGGGACGGTTCGTGCCCAGCCCCTTCGGTGAACCCGGGTCCCGGATGTACCGGACCGGCGACCGGGCGCGCTGGCGGGCGGACGGCAACATCGACTTCCTCGGACGCGTCGATGACCAGGTCAAGATCCGCGGGTTCCGCATCGAACTCGGCGAGATCATCGCGGCCCTCGGAAGCCATCCGGCAGTGAAGCAATCGGCAGTGGTGGCGGATCGGTCCGGCGACATCGTCCGAATCGTGGGCTATGTGACGGCGACCGACGGTCACGGAGCGGGGGAGGTCGATCCACAGGCGGTGCGGGAACACGCCGCTGCCCGATTGCCCGATTACATGGTGCCGACGCTGGTGGTCGTGCTGAACGGCGATCTGCCGCTCACCCCCAACGGCAAACTCGACCGCAAGGCGCTTCCGCTGCCGGACTGGTCGGCCCTCACCGGGGACGGCACTCCGCAGACCCCGGAGCAGAAGGAGATCGCCGACGCGTTCGCCGAAATCCTGCACCTGCCGTCGGTCGGTATCCACGACAACTTCTTCGACCTCGGCGGCAACTCCATGGCGTCGATGCGGTTGGTGGGACGCCTCCGCCGGCGATTCGCCGTCGACATCGGCATCCGGGACGTGTTCGACAGTTCCACGGTGGCCGGACTCGCCGCGATCGTCGCGGCGGCCGCCGACACTGGCAGACCTGTGCTGACGGTGGCGGACCCGCGGCCGGAGGCGCTACCGCTGTCCGGGCCGCAACGGCGGTTCTGGAAGCAGTTCCGGGCGGCCGGCGCCGAGGCGAAGGCCAGTCACGCACTGTCGCTGCAGCTTCGCGATCCCGTCGACCCCGAGATCCTGGCGCAGGCGCTCGACGACGTCACCTCCCGGCACGAACCGCTCCGGACCGTGTACGTGGAGGTCGGAGATGTCGTCGTCGCCCAGGAGGCGGTGCGGCCCGCCCTCGAACTCGTCGACGTCGGAGACGGCGACGTCCACCGCACCGTCTTCGACTTGGCGCAGGAGCCCCTCGATCTCACCGAGCAGGCCCCGCTGCGGGTGCACCTCGTGACCGGCGCCGACGGCACACAGGCGTTGCTTCTCGCGATGCACTACATCGCGGTCGACGAGTGGTCCGTGGTGCCGCTGCTCGGTGATCTGATGGGCGCGTACGCCGCCCGCTCGCATGGCGAGGAACCGGTCTGGCAGCCGCTGTCCGTCGGATACGCCGACTACGTCGTGTGGTCGCAGTCGCTCGTCGGCGATCCCGAAGACCCCGACAGCAGGCGGTCGCGTCAGCTCGCGTACTGGCGCGACACGCTGGACGGCATGCCGTCCCGGCTCGACCTGCCCGCCCCGGCCGTCCGCGGGCCGCGGACGGCGGAGATCGTTCCGGTCGAGATCGACGCGGAACTCCGCAGTGCGGCCCGGAAGTTCGCGAGCGAGACCGGGACCAGCCTGTTCATGGTGTTGCAGGCCGCACTCGCCACCGTGTTGACACGGCACGGTGCCGGCACGGACATCCCGTTGGGATCGCTCGTCGCGGGGCGCACGGAGGAGGCGCTGGACGCGCTGGTCGGCTGCTTCTTCAACATCGTTCTGTTGCGAACGGATACGAGCGGTGACCCCGATCCCGTGGAGTTGCTGCGGCGTATCCGCACCGCGAATCTCGATGCGCTGGACAACCAGGACGTCGCGTTCGCCGACGTCGTGGAGGCGGTCGGTGACACGTCGGTGCTTCGACCGCAAGTCATGCTCGTCCACCACGAGCAGGCCAGGCTCGGGCATCTCGAGGCGCTGGGCGGCTTGATGCCGGTGCCGGTGGGTGTTCCGGATTCGGATCTGACGCTGAGTTTCCACGAGCCGATCGGTGACGGTCCCGTCCACGCGTACTTCTCGTTCTCGTCGGACGTGCTGGACGCCGAGAAGGTCCGTGGCTGGGCTTCGGAGTTGTCGGCGCTGGTCACCGCATGGGCGGACGGATCTCGATGATCAAGAGTGATTTAGATCGCAGTTCCGGGGCGGAGTTCGCCGCCGCGGGAGCCGGAAGTACTTGGTACTGTGCTCGAAATAAGGATAGGCTTCACTATCTTTTCGAAGGCAGAGACGGCGGCTGGGTCGGGTGCGGCGCGGCGTCGAGGACGGACAACGAGCTATGAGTGAATCGCCGGAAACGGTCGGTACAGATCTCCCAATGCGAGATGTCGTGGGTGTCGGGTTCGGTCCCGCTAACCTCGCCCTGGCCATCGCCATCGAGGAACATAACGCGGAGTGCCCCCCACGCGAGCGGATCAGTGCGCAGTTCTTCGAGAGGCAGGATCGATTCGGGTGGCATCCCGGGATGCTGCTCGACGGCGCGACGATGCAGATCGCGTTTCCCAAGGACCTGGTGACGTTCCGGAATCCGCGTAGCGCATTCACGTTCTTCAACTACCTTTTCGATCAGGGTCGCCTCGTCGACTTCGTCAATCACCAGACCTTCTTTCCGACGCGCCACGAGTTTCACGACTACCTGCAGTGGGCGGGACGTCGAGTGGACGCCGACGTGCGGTACGGCACTGCAGTGGAGACGGTACGCGGAATTCGCGGCGACGACGGGGTGATCGACCGCTTCGAGGTCCGCGCCGCCGACGGCACCGCGGTGATCGCGCGCAACGTGGTGATGGGGGCCGGACTGCGGGAGCGAATCCCCGAGTGGGCCAATCTCTCTGCGCGCTGCTTCCACAACCACCAGTTCCTGTTCCGGCTCGGTGAGATGCCGGACCCGGTCCACCAGCGGTTCGTCGTCCTCGGGGCGGGACAGAGCGCCGCCGAGATCGTGCAGTACCTGCACGCCAACTACCCCGAAGCCGAAGTCCACAGCGTCTTCTCGCGTTACGGGTACAGCCCGGCAGACGACAGTCCGTACGCCAACCGCATCTTCGACCCGGAAGCAGTGGACGATCTCCACGGCGCCCCCGAGGCCGAACGCCTGCGACTCCTGGATGTCCATAGGAGTACTAACTATTCGGTGGTCGACATCGAACTCATCAACGAGCTCTACGCGACCGAATATCAGGAACGGGTGCGGGGACGTCGCCGCCTCTTCATGCGCCGCGCGTCGGAGATTGTCGCCGTCGACGAGACTTCGGACGGAATCGAGGTGGCGGTACGCAGCGGCGTGGACGGGCTCACCGACACTCTCTCTTGCGACGCACTGATTCTGGCCACCGGATTCACCCCGGCGCCCCTCGAACCTCTGCTCGGCGATCTCGCGCCGAAAACCCACCCACCACGTGAAGTGGGCCGCGATTACCGATTGGCGGTTTCACCGGACGTCACAGCGGGAATCTATCTGCAGGGCGGCACTGAGAAAACGCACGGAATCACGTCGTCGCTCCTGTCGAATGTGGCCGTGCGGGCGGGAGAGATCGTTACATCTGTCGTAACAAGGCGTGGCCGCGACGGCACGCTTGCTAGTGTGAACGCACAGGACACGTATGCGACAAGCGAGGCGAGATGAGCACCAATCCATTCGATGACGAAGAAGGCCGCTTCTACGTGCTGGTGAACGACGAGGACCAGCACTCACTGTGGCCCACGTTCTCTGAGGTGCCGGCAGGCTGGCGTGTGGTTTTCGGCGAGGAAAGCCGGGCCGCGTGCCTCGAGTACGTGGAGAAGAACTGGACCGACATGCGCCCGAAGAGCCTGCGTGAGGCCATGGAGGCCGACGAGAAGTCGGGCGGTCGGCACAGCGTCGACAAGAGCTGACCCCTCCGGCGCCCGGCGTTTCGGCGACGATGTGGCCGGGACGACCGTCCGGTGAGACACCGGCGGTCGTTCCCGGCCGACATGGCCGTGATGTGAAACTGCCTCAGGCCGCTTTCTGAGTTTCGACCGGCTTCCGCCGCCTCGTTTTGAAAACGGGGCGGCGGATGTCGTCTGTGCGGCGCAGGATGCGCGGCCTCCGCAGGGTCCGGGCGATCCATTCACCGAGAGTGACACCGGCGGCGAGAGCGCAACCGATACCGAATGCAGCCAGCAACGAGCTGAGCCCGATCACCACTTCGTTGTTCAGCAGCGCGTACAGGCCCCGGTACAGCGACAGACCCGGCAGCAGTGGCGTGATACCGGCCACCACGACGACCAGTGGCGGCGTGAGTGCGCGGCGGGCCATCAGACCACCGGCGAACCCGACCACGGTGGCGGCGAGTGCCGAACCGATGATGGGGCCGATACCGAACTGGTGCGCCACCATGTAGACGAGGGCACCGGCGGCGCCGCCGAACCACGCGGCAGTGAGCGCGCGCTGCTCGGCGTAACAGGCCAGCGCATAGAACATCGACGCGAACGCGCCCGACATCACCAGGACGGGCAGCTGCGTGAGTTCGGTGATCTCCACGTTCACCGGCGGCAGGGTCGAACCCAGCACCCCGGTCAGACGCAACGAGATGGCCACGCCGGCGATGATGCCGCCGGTCATCATGACCACTTCGAAGAACCGGGCCGCCGCGGTGATCGGTGCCCCCGTGATGGCGTCCTGCACGGAGCCGACCAGCGACAGTCCGGACAACAGCACGACCACACCGGCCGAGATGATCTGCGACGGTCTGATCTCGACACCCAGTTGATCCTGGAACGTATAGAGCGTCGCCGCCGGGGTGGCCGCCACCAGACCACCCGCCACCTGCTGGAAGAAGAACGGCAGTCCGACCCGGTTCAGGACGCGGTTGACCCGGTAGATCACCATCGTCGTGAGGAAGGCGACGGACGCGACCAGCACGCCACCACCCATCAATACGGAGATCGACGCGGCCATGGACGCCCAGGCGAGCGTCGCGATCCAGCGGTTGTACGGGTGCGGCGCCGTCGTGACCGCGGTCAGGGCCTCGTGCGCCTCGCTGGGGGTGACGGCTTCGCGACGGATCCGCCGCGTGAGCCGGTCGACCGCCGCGAGACGGGTGAAGTCCATCGAGCGGTAGTGCACGATCCGCATCGTGCTCGCCGGGGGGAGCGTGGGCCCGCGGTACGCCGACAGGACGATGGAGTTGTACGTGACATCCACATCGCATTGGGCGAGGCCGTACGTGGCGGCGATGAACTGCACCTGCTCGGCGGTGTCCATCGCGCCGGTGCCGGACGCGAGGAGCACTTCACCGACGCGCACGGCGAGGTCGAGTACTTCGGCGACCACCGCGTCGTCGGTGAGGTCGATCGGCTGCAGCGGTGTCGGTGCAGCGGTGACCGCATCGACCGTTGCGCGCCGGTCGCCGGTGAGACGTTGGAGGGTATCTGTGAGCTTGGCCATACTACGTGTCGGAGACAAGATCTTTCTCGGTCAAATCGGTAGCGGAGAGTGCAGACTCGAGTGTCTCGTGGCGGAACGTGGAGATGACCTGATCGTGGACGACACGGAATGCAGAGGCCAGGATACGCGTCTCCTCCGGGTCCGTGGTCCACGTGGCCTCCTGTTCGACCACCAGCACGCCGTCGTAGTAATACATTCGCCTCGGAACCAGCGTGATGCCCGCCGTCGACGCCCAGTCCCGGAGCGCCTGCAGGCCCTGCGTGGCGCGTTTCGGCCCACCCATTTCGATGTCGTCACTCGACAGCGACAGCAGGGTGTCGATGTCGCCGGAGTTGAGGGCGTCGTGCCAAGCGAGGACAGTGGCGATCTCCGAGGTACTCATGGCTTCAACGCTATCCAATGTGGGCGGAAGTGGCCGACGTTCCCGCAATGGATATGATGGGCGCGCGTGTCCGCCTCCTTAGCTCAGTGGTAGAGCACTCGCCTTGTAAGCGAGCGGTCGTCAGTTCAATCCTGACAGGAGGCTCCACCGGACTTGTCACCGCGCACAGAGGGCCACCTTCCTCCCGGAAGGTGGCCCTCTGTCGTTTCCGCGCTCACCCCTGGGGTGGTCCGATCGTCACCCTGGGGTCCCTGTCTCCGAGCCCACCGGTCATTGACGATGGGTTCATGCAAGTGAATGCGTGCAGGTCGGCGGTACTGGACGCGGTCGAAGCGCTGCCGGCCCTCGAAAGGGAGACGCTCGCCCTCGTGTACTACCGGGGAATGTCCTGCGACGAGGTGGCGGTGACGATGAAGACCACCGTCGACGTCGTCCGGGACCGGCTCCACGAGGGCTCGCGCACCCTGCTCGCCGGTGTCGGCGGCGGACTCTGATCCGTCACGTCCCGATCGGCTGACCGAGCAGGCTCGCGAGTGTGTCGCCGACGATCGACGACCACACGGGCCACGTCTCCTGGTCGAGGGCCATCGACCCCACGTCGTGGGTGGTGCACCCGGCGTCGGCCGGAACCCCGTCGAAACGGTCCCGCAGCCACATCAGTGCGCTCGCCGCGGCGATCGGTTCGAGCGACAGGTGCTCGCTGCCGTGGTCGCGGGTGTAGGTCACTCGGGCGTTCGGGTCCTGGCAGTAGGTGTCGACCAGGGTGTCGACCGGCCCGACCGGCACGACGGCCCAGCCTTGGGCAAGGGCGGCCTGTGCCTCGAGGAACTGCAGCGGCGCCACGATCTGACCGGTGAGCGGTGCGGGCACGGACCACTGCTGCAGTGCGTACGAGGCGGCGCAGTATTTGCCGAGGGAGTCCTCCGCCGGCTGGAGCGAGAGCAGATTGCGGACGCCGTCGGTGGTGCCCCGGGGCTTGACGACCGTCGCGACCGCGGGGATCGGCTCGTCCCGCGAATTGTTGGAGCGGTACGACAGCTGCCACGCGTCGACGCTCACCGGAAGCGCCGACAGGTTCGCCAGTTGACCGCGCCGATGAAGGCGATCGACACCATCGCGAACCGCTCGGGCGGGTCGACGACGCCGCCGTCGATGGTGCGGGTGACCGCTTCGAAGAGTTGTGCCCACTGACGCCGGCGGTCGAGGCGGTACTGCTCGACCCGGGGTCCCGCCCCGACCACCTCCACGAAGATGATCTTCGCCCGCCGCTCGTCCGTGCCGACCGATTCGATGTAGGCCGTCATGACGGTGCCGGCGACGGTCCGCGGATCGCGCGAGAGCGCCGCCTCGTTCGCGGCGAGCACCGCGTCCCGGGCCTCGTCCTGAATCGTGTCGTAGAGAGCGAGCAGGATCTCCTCGCGGCTGCCGAACTCCTCGTAGAACTGGCGACGCGACAGTCCGGCGTGGGCGCAGATGTCGCTGATCGAACTGTGGGCGTAGGTCTTCTCCGCGAAGACCGACAGGGCGGAGTCGAGGAACCGGGCCCGGCGGGCCACGCGACGTTCGGCAACCGGCTGGCCGCTGTACGTCCGGTTCGATTCAGCTCTTACCACGATCTCGAGCCTACGGTCACGGTCGGCGCGGGCCCCGTCTCGGCTCACATCAGTTCCCGCATCCGCTCGTGCAGGATGATGCGCCCGGCGGCCTCGATCAGCGCGAGGTGGGAGAACGCCTGCGGAAAATTACCGAGATGGCGGCCGGTGCTCGTGTCGAACTCTTCGGCGTACAGCCCGAGGGGAGAGGACACGCTGAGCAGGCGCTCCATCAAATCGGTTGCCTCCTGTGTCTGTTCGACCACGGTCAGTGCCGAGACCAGCCAGAACGAGCAGATCAGGAAACTGCCTTCCTTGCCCGACAATCCGTCGTCGGTTTCGCCGGTGCGGTAGCGCAGGACGAATCCATCCTCGGTGAGATCGTTCGCGATCGCCTCGACGGTGGCCCGCAGGCGTTCGTCCCCTCGGGGGAGGAAGCCGAACACGGCGGCGAGCAGTGTCGACGCGTCCAGCGCCTCGGTGTCGTAGTGCTGGCGCAACACGCCCTTCTTCACACCGTGCTCGAGGATGTCGGCCCGGATCTCTTCGGCTGTGGCACGCCAGGTTTCCTCGGCCGCGCGGTCGCCGCGGATCCCCGCGATCTTCGACGCCCGGTCGAGCGCCACCCAGCACATCAGCTTCGACGACACGTAGTGCTGCGGCGCGCCGCGGGCCTCCCAGATTCCCTGATCGGGGTTGCGCCACACCGCGGCCGCGCACGTCGCCTGCTGCTGCACGAGCGGCCACAGCCGGCGGGGGAGGCGTTTGCTGCGGACCGTGTGCAACAGGATCGAATCCAGGACGGCGCCGAACACGTCGTTCTGCCGCTGGTCGAACGCGCCGTTGCCGATTCGGACGGGACGCGCGCCCGCGTAGCCGGACAGGTCGTCCCGGGTCGACTCCGTCAGGTCGCGGCTGCCGTCGATGCCGTACATGATCTGCAGTGCGCCATCGGTATTCGACTCGAGGTCGGCGACGAACTGCATGAACTCGTCGGCCTCCCAATCGAGATTCAGGTAGTGCAGGGCCTGCAGCGTGAACGTGGAGTCCCGCATCCAGGTATATCGGTAGTCCCAATTGCGTTCGCCTCCTGGTGTTTCCGGAAGGGAGGTCGTCAGAGCCGCGACGGTGGCGCCGGTCGGCATGTAGGTGAGGCCCTTGATCGTCAGGGCGGATCGCTGGATCGCCTCACGCCACCGGTGGTCGGGAAAGCGCGCGTGACTGAACCACCGACGCCAGAATTCCGTCGTCGCATCGAGTTGCCCGACAGCCTCTTCCACGGTCTGCGGCGCCACGAGATCCGCAGCCCACGTCAGGGCGCAGTAGAGCGTCTCGCCCTTCTCCAGCACATGGCGGGCACGAACGCGTCCCCCTTCGATGCCGAGTGCCATGTCGGTCTGCAGGCGAAGGACTTGACCCGCGCCGCTCGCGTCGGCGGTGTGCCGGCTGCCGCCCACGAGAACCCACTCCGCCGGTGTGCGTCCGTAGTCGAACACCGGCTCGCACACCAACTCCACCTCCACGCTGCCGTCGAGGCAGGTGACCGTGCGTACCAGCATGTGGTCGGCGTCCTCGTCCGCGGGCGGACGGGTGTGGGGAGTGACGGTGTCCTCTCCCCGGCTCGGTCCCATCGTCAGCGCACTCCGCACGTTGACCCAGCCGGTCGGCGTGTTCCACACCGCCGAAATGGTGTTGCTGCCCGGCTCGTACTGCCGGGACGCCGGAACGTTGAGGCCGAACGGCCCGATCCGGAACATCCCGGCCTCTCGGTCGAGGAGGGAACCGAACACGCTGGGTGAGTCGAAACGGGGCACGCACAGCCAATCGACGGAACCGTCGGGAGCGACCAGCGCGCCGGTGTGACAGTTCGACAGGAACGCGTAGTCCGCGATCGGCGGAAACGGCGACGGTGCCGCCGCGCTCTGGGGTGCGGCGTCGTCTTCCGAGGCAGTCGTCACGTTCGCGGCCCTCTTCCGGAGTGTTGGCTACCTCCATGCTGCGGACCGCGGCGCGCACGGTCATCACCCTGTTCGGGTGACCGGCGTCGTATCGTCGCCGTAACCCCGCTCAGTCGCCGAGAGGGGCGAGATCGAGCCGGCGCAGGCGATCCGGCTCCGCGAGGACGTCGATCTCGGTGATCCTGCCGTCGACGATCGTGAAGGTGAGCACGACATACGGTCGTCCGTGGGGAGCCATCACGAGCCCGACTGTGCCGTTCACCAGCGCGGCCTCGGTCGATCGCGCCCGCTCGGCGGAGGCGAGAGCGCCCTTGGCCACGACCCGGGCGCCGCGGATCACCAGGGGCGCCGGCGTGGGTCCGACCGCGGCGTCGGCCCGGAGCACGACGTCCGGGTCGAGCAGCGCCACGAGCGCGTCGAAATCACCCGCGCGGGTGGCGGCCAGGTAGGCGTCGACGACACGCCGCCGGCGATCCAGGTCCGCGGAGTCCGGTGCCGGGGCGGCCCCCTTCACCCGCCGGCGGGCCCGGCTGGCGAGTTGCCGCACCGCGGGGGAGGAGCGGCCCACGATGGGGGCGACGTCGTCGAACGGCACGTCGAACATGTCGTGCAGCACGAAGGCGAGCCGCTCGGCCGGGGTCAGCGTGTCGAGGACCACCAGAAGCGCCAACCCGACGGAGTCGGCGAGCATCGCTTCGTGCTCGGGGTCGCCGCCCGCGTCGTGGCCGACGACCGGGTCGTGCGTCTGCACGTCGAGAGGTTCCTCGCGCCGCTGCTCGCGTGAGCGCAACACGTTCAGGCATACCCGCGACACCACCGTGGTCAGCCATGCCTCGAGGTTTTCCACATCGCCGGTGTCGGCGCGGCTCATCCGCAGCCAGGCCTCCTGGACGGCGTCGTCGGCCTCGCTCGCCGAGCCGAGCATCCGGTAGGCGACCGCCCGGAGACGGGGCCGATGTTCCTCGAAACGCACGGTCGGCACGTCGCGGTCGTCCACCGTGTCACATTCCTTCCTCGCGGCGTGTCTTAGCAGTAGACCCACTGAAATCAGCTGTCGAACGAACTGGAGAGATCATGACATCACCCATTCTGATCACCGGCGGTACCGGCACACTCGGACGCCAGGTGGTCCCACTGCTGCGGGCGGCGGGGCGCGACGTGCGTGTGCTCAGCCGGCACACGAGCGAGTCCGGCGACGGCGTCGAGTACGTGACCGGCGATTTGTTCGAGGGCACGGGGATCGAGGCCGCGGTAGACGGGGTCGAGATCGTGCTGCACCTCGCGGGCGGACCGAAGGGCGACGAGGTCGCGACCCGGAATCTGGTGCGGGCCGCGTCGGGAGCCGGGGTTCAGCACCTGGTGTACATCTCCGTGATCGGGGCCGATCGGGTTCCGCTCGGCTGGTTCGCGTCCAAGGCGGCCGCCGAAAGGGCCGTCGCCGAATCGGGTCTGCCGTGGACGACGTTGCGCGCAGCACAGTTTCACGACCTGGTGCTGAGCATGACGCAGAAGATGACCAAGCTGCCGGTGATCCCGGTCCCGGGCGGGCTGCGCTTCCAGCCGGTCGACTCGGGCGAGGTCGCGGCGCGGCTGGTGGAGCTGACGCTCGCACCGCCGGCCGGTCTGGTGCCCGACCTGCCCGGACCGACGGTCTACGGCATGGCCGATCTCGCTCGCGGATTCCTGCGGGCGAACGGCAAACATCGGCTGATGCTGCCGGTACGGATGCCGGGAAAGGCCGGCCGCGCATACCGGGCCGGCGACAATCTGGCGCTCGGCGGCACTACCGGCAAGCGGACCTGGGAGGACTTCCTCGCCGCCGGTCAGGACGCCTGACTGCCGACGTCCGCGAGCTTTCCGCGGAGGTCCGTCAGCGTCTTGGCCAGCAGCCGGGACACCTGCATCTGCGACACACCCACACGCGCGGCGATCTGCGACTGGGTCATGTTGCCGAAGAAGCGCAGGACCAGAACGGTCCGTTCGAGGTCGGGAAGTGATGCCAGCAGAGGTTCGAGGACCACGTGATCCTCGACGTGCGCGAGCGACGGGTCGACGTCGCCGATCGTCTCCGACAGCGGGCGCTCGTCCTCGCCGAGCGGGAAATCGACCGACAGGGTGCTGTAGGCGTCGGAGACCCGGAGTCCCTGCACCACTTCGTCCTTGTCGATCCCCAGAGCCTCGGCCAATTCGCTTGCCGTCGGGGCCCGCCCGAGGGTGGTGGTGAGTTCGGTTGTCGCGTTGGTGAGAGAGAGGTGCAGTTCCTGCATGCTGCGCGGAACGTGCATGGCCCAGCCCGTGTCCCGGAAGTGGCGGCGCACTTCGCCGGTGATCGTCGGCACGGCGTACGACACGAAGTTCTCTCCGCACCGGCCGTCGAAGCGGTCGACGGCCTTCACCAGGCCGAGGCGGGCCACCTGGATCAGGTCGTCGAGTGGCTCTCCACGACCGTGGAACCGTCGGGCGATGTGCTCGGCGAGTGGCAGGCATCGTTCGATCAGCCGTTGCCGCAGTACGTCGCGGCGGGGGTCGGTGGCGGCGAGACGGCCGATTGCCGCGCACTGCGCGGGCACGTCACGGTACTGGTCCCTCTGGCGGGATGTGGTGCGATGTGCCGGCTTGATCCGCGCTGGAATGCGGCGGATCTCGCAGGACGGTTCGACGAGCTGGGTGGACGCATTCATGGCTCTGCCCTTCTCTGACCGGCCGTCATCAGCGACGGCGTCGCTGTTCGACGTGCGGCGACGGCGTCGCTATTCGACGAGTGCGGGGGACGTGTCGGTGGCCTCGTCGGCGAACATCGCCTCGATCCGGGCCTTGATTTCCTCGGTGCTCATCGTTGCTCCGCCTCGTGTGGCAGTGCTGGTGACGGAAGCGTGGGACGTGGAACTGGCGGGCATGAATGCGTGTCCTGTCGTGAGTGAAATGGGCGGGAATCGTGGCCGGTCAGGTCGGCAGGGACGAGAGGAGAGCCAGCGCGCTGAGGGCCAGCGTGGCGATCAGGCCGCCGGCGATCGCTCCGCCGCTGCCTGCGCCGAGAACCAGGACTTCGCCGTCGTGAGGCGTGTTCTCCGGATTGGGCGTGGTCATCAGTTCTCCTAGGTGCAAACTCGTGATGTGAACTTATCTGCGTTGAAGAATATAGATTTTGTTGTACAGCCCTCAGTGGGGAAGTTCAAGCCGAATCGGCAAGATTGCTGGTCACGCGCGGCCCCTCCGCTCGTCGGTGATCGAGGGATTTCTCGCACTCGCAGGTGCCCTGAGGTGGAGGTTTCGCCGGTACCGTGCGGTCTCGGATGCGCGGTTCGGTGGTTCGCGATCGCGAAGGAAACTTTGTGGGACGGCGTGACCGCTCGTCTTGTCGGAAAGAGCTGCGTCGGCCGGCCAGGAGGCGCAGCGCTCGACTCGGAGCGAACCTGCGCCCCCTGCGGCATATTGTGTGGTTCGAACCTTGATAGGATTAATCCGCCCTGAGAAGAAGGGAGACCCGGTGACGTCCTCTCATGTGCCGCTTCGCTCGCAGCGGGGTGTGTACGGAATCTCGGTAACGTCGGAGCTGACGGGTATCGGGCCGCAGACGTTGCGGTTGTACGAGCGGCGCGGGCTGATCACGCCGACCCGCACCGGTGGCGGAACCCGTCGTTACAGCGAGGACGATGTCGCGCGCCTGCACAAGATCACCGAACTCGTTGCCGCCGGCGTCAATCTGATCGGAATCGGTCAGATCCTCCGCCTCGAAGCAGAAAATGCGCTGCTCACAGCGAGGAACGCCGAACTGGAACAGCTCGTACAGTCCGACGTTTCCGGCCGCGCCTGACAGCCGGTCACCGGTCCGGTCGGCTCAGCTCGCGGACTGGTCGTTCGTGGGAGTGAATTCGTCGAACGACGCGTCTGCCGCCTGCCACTTACCCTCGGCCCTGATGTCCGCGAAGGCGAGATCGAATGCGTCGACGAGCCACGCGTGCTCCGCGGCGGCGAGCAGTTCGTCGGAAGTCCCGTCCGTGACAGCCTGGTAGAGGCTGACCCGCCACGCGGACGTGTCCTCGATGCTGTCGGTGAGTCCGCCGGTTGCGTTGGACGCGAGAAGGTAGCGGTTGTACTCGAAATCGACCCGGATCGCATAGCCCGCGCCGGTATTGACGACGTTCGCCGGTCGCTGCGTGGCCGCCGCGAGTGCGGTGAGTGCGTCGCGGTAACGATCCGCGTGTTCCTGTGTGCGGGGCACAGTTCTCTCGTCTCTGGCGCAGAGGCCGTGGCGCTCGCAGCCACGACACCTCCACGAACCCTGCGAGTTCAGCCTCGGTTCGTGTTCGGTTCGGATCCGAGATTACGGCACGCGATCCCAGACTTCGCCGCAGCGGCCCGCCCGTGAACTATGAAGGTTGCAAAATCTATATCTCAGAAATCAGATTCATTTCATCCGTTTGATAACATCAGGTGTTCCTTAAGCAGAAGGGAGCCTGTTGTGACGATCGACGTATTACCCCGCTCACGTCGCGGGGTCTATGGAATTGCGGTGGCGTCCGAGCTGACGGGCATAGGTCCGCAGACCTTGCGGCTCTACGAGCGCCGCGGTTTGCTCACGCCCGCCCGGACCAGTGGTGGCACTCGCCGATACAGCGATGACGATCTGCTGAGGCTGGCGCGCATCGCGCAGCTCATGGAAGACGGGGTGAACGTGGCCGGGATTCAGCGAATCCTGCGCTGGAATCCGAGAACGCGGACCTGGCCTCCCGGCTCGAAGGGCCGGGCGGGCGCACCTCGGCCGGGTGACGATCCCAGGTTGCACACGATGTTCTCGAGTAGTGGGATCTCGCGAATCCGTCCTCTTTGCAGGTCATGACGGGTTCGGCGCCGTGGTCGTACGGACGATTGATTCTTTTTGCCTCGATGGGTTGAACTTTAGTGCTCAGTCGATACGATAAAATGTGTATCCGCCAGAGCAGATAAGTTGACGACCCACATAGGCCGCGACCGATGAACGCCCACGCGTCGTGGCAGGGAGAGAACAAGAGCAATGGCCGAACGAGACACACCTCGAGTCGTCAGCGCGCTACCGCTGTAGATCGCGAACAGCGCGGGCCCACACGAATCCACCGACAGCGCCGTCCGGTGAACGTCCCTCGTGTACCCCCACCTCTGGTCCGACTTTCGACTCCAGACGGGAAATCGAACCATGACCCTTGCCGCCCACAATGCTCTTCGCGCACACGCACCCCGGCACGCCAAGAACGACCACGAGGAGCCCGACCGCCGCTTCTCGCTCGGCACCGCACTCATTGCTGCGCTCGTCGCCGCCGTGCCTGCGATGTCCGTGACCGGATCGGTGGTACTCGCAGCCGCCACCGCCGGGTCCGTCCTGGTCGGCGTCCTGCTCGCTGCGTTTCTCATCTCGAGCCTCATCTGATCACACCCACGAACTGTCGAAGGAGAACATCGATGACCATCTCCACCGTCCCGACGCTCGTCACCCAGCTGCGTGCAGTACTCGACCTCACCAACACCGAAATCCAGGTGGCCGACACCCGAATCACGCAGGCGCGTACCGAGGCCGTCCGCCGGGAACTGACGCAGAATGCCGACAACTGCCGCTCGCGGGCCGAAGCGATCGAACGTGCCATCCGCGACCTCGGGGGAGTGCCCGAGCTCATCGGCCCGCTGCTCGGTCGAGTGGCTGCGTCGATCAAGGCGATGGCGGAGCAGGCGCAGCCGTTCGACGAGGCGCTGCTCGGCGACCTCGCCTTGGAGCATCAGCTGCTCGACCGGGCGCGGTACGTGAAGGCTCTCGCGACCGCGGCGAAGAAGCAGGACGTGGTCCGGTTGGCCGACCGCCTGATCACCGCACACACCGCAACCGTCGAATGGTTGACGACGGTGCTGGCGGAGGAAGCGCTCGGCGGTCCGACCGCCTTGCGGCGCACTCCGTTCCAGGCGGCGACCGGCGCAACGGTCCGGTTGATCAATGTTCCCGTGGCGTGGTCGGCCCGCGGTATCGACCGTGCCCTCGACGCCGCGCGCAGCACGCCGCCCATGCTGAGCACTCTGCTCGGGCGAGGCGCCCACGCCGGCGACGTCGCGGTGAAGACGCTGGCCGCCTCGCGCGACGCCGCCCTCGAAACGGCCGAGCAGGTCACCCGCAGCGAGGGCGCCGACGGGATCGCCGACGCGCTTCATTCGGCACGCGCCGCCGGCGGAGTCCTGGAGGCGGACGAACTCCCGATCGCGGACTACGACGAGCTCAACGTGTCGCAGGCCGTCGCCGCGGTCAAGGAGTTGATCGACCCGTCCGACGCGCGCACCGTCGTCGCCTACGAGGAAGCCCACAAGGAGCGCCACGGCGTGGTGTCGGCCGCTCAGACGCGGCTGGCCGGCATCGCCCAGGAAGTTGCCGGTATCGGAAGCTGACACATCACCTGTCGACGCACTGCCGCTCCCGTGCTCGGGACCGGCAGTGCGTCTCCGTGCTGCGGTCGGGCGGGGGTCAGCAGGCGCCGGTCTTGGCGGCGTCGTAGGCCTGGATCATCTGGTCCTTGCGCTCCTGCGGAGCGTCCTTCCACTCGGCCGTCTCGGCCGACTGGGTGAACAGGTCGTCGAGGGCCTTCGTGCGGTCGAACGTCTCGCCGGTCTGCTGCGCGCGGGCCTCCGCGCCGTTCGCGTACTGGAGCAGTCCCTTGCACAGGTCCGCGACCGCGGGCAGATCGGCGGATGCCGCCTCGGTGGCCTCGCTCGTTGCGCTCGCCGTGGACTCGGCTTCGGTGGTGGTCGATTCGGAACTGCACGCCCCGAGGAGCAGGGCGGCAGGGATCAACAGCGCAACGATGGTTCGTGTCATGCGAAATACATACCAGAGGCGTGGGTCGGGCGCTGTCGGCCGGTGGGCCTATGCGCGAAGTGGCACCAGTGTCGCGAGCTGCCGGGCCACCTCGCCGGGCCGCTCACCCAGTTCGCTGACGACCACGTGATCCGCACCGGCCGCGAGGTGGCTGTGGACCCGCGCGACGATCGCGTCGGCGTCGCCCCAGGCCACCAGTTCGTCGACGAGGTGATCGCCGAGCCCCGAGATGTCGGCGGCATCGAAACCCATCCGCGCGAAGTTGGCGGCGTATCCGGGGACGCCGGACAGAAAGCCGAGCGGGACGCGGGCTGTCTGGCGGGCGCGCCCGGGGTCCGTGCCCCGCACCGTCATCAGCGAGACGACGAGCGTCGCGTCGGGGCCGAGGATGCGGCGTGCCTCGGCAGTGTATTCGGGTGTGACGAGGAGAAGGACGGCTCCCGCGGCCCGATCCCGCGCGAGTTCCAGCTTGCGCGGGCCCAGTGCTGCCAGAATCCGGCGCTCCGCCGGGACGGGTGGGGCGGAATGGTCGAGCCTGTCGAGGTACTCGTTCAAGGCCCGGAGCGGCCGCGGGATCTGCGGGCCGCCCAGGCCGACGACGAACCGGTCCGGCGCGGTGGTCTGGAGATCGGCGTACAGCCGCGCGACGGCGTCCGCGTCGTAGACGTCGACGGGGATGATGCCGGTCGCGACCGGGATCGAGGCGGTTGCCGCGACGACAGCCGAGATGCGGTCCAGGCTGTCGATCTGACCGCCGCGCAACCAGATCGCCGAGTAGCCGAGCGATTCCAGCCGCGCCGCCTCGTCGAGATGCGTGTCGTCCGGTGAGATGTTCAGCGAGATACCGACGGGTCCGAGGTCCGCGATGCGAGTCATGACCCGACCGTAAAACCTCGAGTTCTGTTCAGGTCAAGGCGATCAGGCGGGCCCGAGCGTGTAGTCGACGCCCGGGCGGTCGCCCTTGCCCTTCAACCAGCGTCCCGGCAACTTGCCGGCCAGGTCACCGAGAGGCCCGACCGCGGCGCTGAGAACCCCCACCGTTTCCTGGAGCAGGTCGATGCTGGCGCTCATCCGCTCGAGGTTGGGCGCCAAGGCCGTCAACGTCTCGGACAGCGCCACGATCTGATCGAGCGGTCCGCCCTCGGCGATGAGACGTTCGAACGCGCCGCCCTCCGACAGCAGCGTGTCGAGGATGCCGTTCTCGGCGAGCGCCCGGTCCACGAGACCGCCCGGCGCCGTGAGCCGCTCGACGGCGCCGTCCTGCGCGGTCAACCGTTCGAGGGGTCCCTGCTCGGCGGTGAGGCGGTCGAGCAGACCGTCCTTGGCGAGGAGTCGCTCGAGCGTGCCGTCTTCGGCGAGCACCCGGTCGAGCGGGCCGTCCTTCGCGAGTACCCGCTCGAGTGGGCCGCCCGGTTCGAGCAGTCGTTCGAGGGTGCCGCCCTCCGCGGTGAGGCGGTCGACGGGGCCGCCCGGGGCGAGGAGGCGGTCGAGTGGACCACCCGGCTGCAGAGCCTGCCCGAGCGGCCGGTCGTTGGCCGCGAGTGAGGACAGTTGGCTGATCACTTGGAGCGGGCTGCCCTGGGTGCTCATGCCCGTGACCACACCGGTCCCGGCGACTGCCGTCCGGACGGTGACCAGGCTGGCCTCGGCGATCCCGAGACCGACATCGGCGGCCGCGAGACCGACGCGCACCGGGAGGGTCATCAACGACACCAGGTTCATGGGATTACTGTAACCCTCGACACACAAGCATCGAGCGTCTCGCTGCGGTCAGTGCAGAACCTTCAGTCCGACGACGCAACCGACGATGCCCAGGATCAGCAGGATCTTTACCAGCGACGAACTTTCAGTGCCGGTCACCATCGCGTATCCGACGGTCAGGGATGCGCCTATGCCCACCCACACCGCGTACGACGTGCCGATGGGGAGACTGCGCATCGCGAAGGCCAGGCCCGCCATGCTGAGAATCAACGCGATGCCGAACACGACGCTGGGTCCGAGTTTGGTGAAGCCTTCCGACCGGCCGAGCGCGGTGGCCCAGACGGCCTCCAGGATTCCCGACAGCACAAGCACGATCCACGCCATGACAAACCTCCGGGCACCGTCTTGTCGCTGGCCGGGTACGGTGCGCTCGTCCGGATGTCGTGTCGACGGATTTCACGGTACCCAAAGATGCGCTCGGCGCCTGTGAGTGGTGAGCGACTCCACAGACTCGTCAACCGCGCACGAGCGCGAATGCGCCTATTATTCCGCGGATCGATGTGGCCTCATTTATTGTCGAGCCCGACAATGAATTCTGTGCGTATACCACGGAAGATAACGAGGCACACCATGATGCTCGGACTGCTTGCCGCAATCAACAGCGCTTTCACCCTCGGACTCGCCAACACGATCGGGACGTTCGGTGGAGTGGTGCTCAACATGAACGTCGTCGCCTGAACTTAACTGCCCGTCAACACAACTCCACCCTTGGCGACCCCGCTGTCCGTTCGACGGCGGGGTTGCCTCTTGTGTGTCGAGCACGTGCGCCGGGATCCGGAGCGCAACTTTCCCATCCTCGCCCATGCGCAGGGAATTTCACCCTTTTTCGATAAACCAGAATGGGTGATTTTATTCGGGGAATTCGCGTGCGCGTGTCGCCACGAATTCTTCGGACTTGACTTAGTGTCATCCGCAACGCGCACGGACAGCGCGCAACCACCCCTTCCGAGGGGCGACGATGGAGGTCATGATGCTCGGACTGCTCGGGGCGCTCAACAGCGGTGTCACACTCGGATTGGCCAACACGATCCTGACCTTCGGCGGGGTAGTGCTCAACCTCAATATCGTCGTCAACTGACGATCGGAATCCGTCCGTCCGGGGCCGGCGGTACCGGCTCACAGGAACCTCCCAGGAAACCTACAGCGACGATCCAGCGTCACGAGTGATGATGGGTTGCGTGAATGAGAAGCCTGTCGAAGCCCGCGTCCTCGTCGTCGACGACGAACCGAACATCCTCGAGTTGCTCTCCGTGAGTCTCCGATTCCAGGGATTCGAGGTGGCGACGGCGTCGACCGGGGCCGAGGGACTCGACACGGCGCGCACCTTCCGTCCGGACGCCGTCATTCTCGACGTCATGATGCCGGGAATGGACGGGTTCGGCCTGCTCAAGCGGTTGCGCGCCGACGGTGTGGACGCTCCGGTGCTGTTCCTCACCGCGAAGGACGCGGTGGAGGACAAGATCAGCGGCCTCACCCTCGGCGCGGACGACTACGTCACCAAGCCGTTCAGCCTCGAAGAAGTGGTGACCCGGCTTCGCGTCATCCTGCGACGGGCCGGCAAGGTGTCGGTGGAGGAGCAGTCCGCCCGCATCAAGTTCGCCGACATCGAACTCGACGACGACACGCGGGAGGTCTGGAAGGCGGGCGACCTGGTGTCGCTGTCTCCGACGGAGTTCACGCTGCTGCGGTACTTCATGGTCAACGCCGGAACGGTGCTGAGCAAGCCGCGGATCCTCGACCACGTCTGGAACTACGACTTCGGCGGGGAGGTCGGGGTGGTCGAGTCGTACGTGTCCTACCTCCGCCGGAAGGTCGACACCGGCGAGACGCCGCTGATCCACACCCTCCGCGGAGTCGGCTACGTGATGCGAGAACCGCGGCGATGACCGCTCCCGCGACTCCCCGGGAGTCGGCCACTGCGGCCACCGCTCCCGCCCCGAACAGGCCTGCGCGGCGGTGGATCCGCTCGATGCCGCTGCGGTTCACCCTCGTCGGCGCGGTGCTCCTCCTGTCCGCGCTCGGGCTTCTCGCGTCGGGAGTCGCGGTGACGTCGGCGCTCGAGAATTCCCTCACCAGCCGCGTCGACCACCAATTGCACGACGCAGCGCAGGGGTGGGCGAAGCCCCGCGAGGCGCGCCCGCTGCCGCCGCCGGACGAACCGAATCCCGGCCGGCCCCCGAGCCCGTTCTACGTCCGGGTGACATCGCCGAACGGCACCCTCCTGCGGGAGATCAACGACGAATCCGTATCGCCCGCCCTACCCGACGATCCCGCGACGGTACCGGTGACGGTCGGCTCGGACGACGGTTCCGACGTGCGGTGGCGGGTGCTGACCACGACCGCGCCCGACGGGATCGAGACGACGGTCGCGATGACGCTCACCGAGAACGACGAAACGGTGAACCGGCTGATCGTGCTGCAACTCATCATCGGCGTGGTGGTGCTGATCGCCCTGGGAGTGGTCGCCTACTTCGTCGTCCGGCGCAGCCTGCGTCCGCTCGTCGAGGTGGAGGAGACCGCCGCGGCGATCGCCTCGGGAGACTTGCATCGACGCGTCCCGGAACGGGACGATCGTACCGAGATCGGTCGACTGTCCGTGGCGCTCAACGGAATGCTCGCGCAGATCCAGCACGCGTTCGCCGCCACCGAGGCGTCGGAGGAGTCGGCGCGGCGGTCCGAGGAGAAGATGCGGCGATTCGTCGCCGACGCGAGCCATGAGCTGCGGACCCCGCTGACCACGATTCGCGGGTTTGCCGAGCTTTATCGGCAGGGCGCGATGACCGACACGGAAACCCTGATGAGTCGCATCGAAGGGGAGGCGTCGCGGATGGGACTCCTGGTGGAGGATCTGCTGATGCTTGCCCGGCTCGACGCCCAGCGTCCCCTCGAGACCCGGCCCGTCGACCTACTGTCGGTCGCGTCGGATGCCGTGCACGGGGCGCGTGCCGTCGCCCCCGATCGCTCGATCGCGCTCGACGTCGTGCCCGGTCCCGGCACACCCGAGGTGATCGGGGACGAGGCCCGGCTGCGGCAGGTCCTCGGCAACCTGCTCGCCAACGCCGTCAAACACACCCCCGCGACCGCCGACGTGACGGTGCGGCTCAGCACCACCGAGGAGAGCGTCGTGCTCGAGGTGGCCGACACCGGACCGGGCCTCGGCGAGGAAGACGCCGCCCGGGTGTTCGAGAGGTTCTACCGCACCGACGCGTCTCGCACCCGGGAGAGCGGCGGCAGCGGACTGGGGTTGTCGATCGTGGCGGCCCTGGTGGCGGCCCACCGGGGGTCGGTGACCGTCGACAGCCGACCCGGCGAGGGCGCCACGTTCCGGGTGGAACTGCCCCGGTCGAGTTAGGCGTCAGTCGGGGACGTTGTCCGCGTGGCCGAGTTCGCGGAGCGCCGCCTTGAGCTTCGTCTGCGCCTCGTCGAGCGATTCCTGGGACGGATTCTGCTCGGCGTTGCTGATGTTGAAATCGCCGAGATCATAGGCCGGGAACACGTGCAGGTGCAGGTGGGGCACCTCGAGGCCGGCGATGAGCAGACCCGCCCGCGGTGCGTCGAACGCCGGTCGGACGGCCTGCCCGATGATGCGGGCGACGTCCATGACCTTGTTCCAGATCTCACCGTCGACGTCCTGCCACTGGTCCACCTCCTTGCGCGGTACCACCAGGGTGTGGCCCTGGGTGACGGGGGCGATGGTGAGGAATGCGACGACGTCTTCGTCCTCCCACACGAAACGTCCGGGCAGATCTCCGTTGATGATGGCGCTGAATACAGATCCCATGGCCGACATTATGCGGCTTCGCCCCCCGTGAGTACTTATCAACCTCCCGCGGTTAAGAAGTACTCACGGGCGCGAAGCGCACAGGAAACTCCCAGCCTCCGTCCAGAGTCATCGGAGCGGACGGGCCGAATCTTGGACACATGACGACGAATTCCCTCTCCCGCGCACCGGGCGCCATGAGACGAATCGAGATTTCCGAGACCTCGCCCGTGCTCGACGTTGTCGTGCCGGTCTACAACGAGGAAGCCGGACTCGAACGTTGCGTGCGCCAGCTGCGGCGGCACCTCGACGAGAACGTTCCCTACTCCGCCCGCATCACCATCGCCGACAACGCCAGCGTCGACGCCACCCTCGCCGTTGCGGACCGACTGGCCGAGGAGATCGACGGCGTCCGCGTCGTGCACCTCGACGAGAAGGGTCGCGGCCGCGCCCTGCGCGCGGTGTGGAGTGCCTCCGACGCCGAGGTGGTCGCGTACATGGACGTCGACCTGTCGACGGACCTCAACGCGCTGATGCCCCTCGTCGCCCCCTTGCTGTCGGGACACTCGGACATCGCGATCGGCTCCCGCCTCGCCCGCTCGTCGCGGGTGGTCCGCGGTCCGAAGCGCGAATTCATCTCCCGCAGCTACAACCTCATCCTCCGCAGCGCGCTGCACGCGCGGTTCTCGGACGCGCAGTGCGGGTTCAAGGCGATGCGCACGGACGTCGCGCAGCGCCTCCTGCCGCTGGTCGAGGACACGGGGTGGTTCTTCGACACCGAGCTGCTGGTGCTCGCGGAGCGGGCAGGCCTCCGCATCCACGAGGTCCCCGTCGACTGGGTCGACGACCCGGACAGTCGCGTCGACATCGTCGCGACCGCCGTCGCCGACCTCAGGGGCGTGTGGCGGGTGGGCCGGGCCCGGTCCACCGGTTCGCTGCCGATCGGAAGCCTGCGCGACAGCTTCGGTCGCGAACCCCTGGTTCCCGGGGTTCCCCGCGGCATGGTCGGGCAGCTGGCCCGGTTCGCGGTGATCGGGGTTGCGTCCACCGTCGCGTACGCGCTGCTGTACCTGATCCTGCATCCGATCCTGGGTGCGCAGTGGGCCAACGCCGTCTCACTGCTCGTCACCGCCGTGCTCAACACGGCCGCGAACCGCGCGTTCACCTTCGGTGTGCGCGGCTCCGAAGGCGCCGCCCGGCATCAACTGCAGGGCCTGTTCGTGTTCGCCTTCGGACTGCTGCTCACCAGCGGTTCGCTGTTCGTCCTGCACTCGGCGGCCCCCGACGCGTCCAAGCGCGTCGAACTCGCCGTCCTCGTCCTCGCCAATCTCGTTGCCACCATCAGCCGTTTCATAGCCCTTCGCTGGGTGTTCCGGAACGCTCGTCCCGAAGGAGCTCACGCATGACCACGACCCTCGAAGAACCGAAGGTCGAAGCGGCCGAACCACCTCCCGCCCGGAGGCGCTGGGAGCCCTGGGCGCTCGGCGCACTCCTGGTGGGAACCGCGGTGGCCTACATCTGGGGGCTCGGCGCCTCGGGCTGGGCCAACTCGTTCTACGCCGCCGCGGTACAGGCGGGATCGGAGTCGTGGAAGGCGTTCTTCTTCGGGTCCTCCGACGCCGCCAACTCCATCACCGTCGACAAGCCGCCGATGTCGCTGTGGGTGATGTCGCTGTCGGTCCGGATCTTCGGCCTCAGTTCCTGGGCGATGCTCGTGCCGCAGGCGCTGCTCGGCGTCGGTTCCGTCGCCCTGCTGTACGCCACGGTGAAGCGGTGGTTCGGCGCCCAGGCCGGTCTGCTCGCGGGTCTCGTGCTCGCGCTGACGCCGATCGCGGTGCTGATGTTCCGGTTCAACAACCCGGACGCCCTGCTGGTGCTCCTGATGATCGCGTCCGTGTGGGCGATGCTGCGGGCCGTCGAGGACGGACGCACCCGGTGGATGGTGCTGACCGGTGTGTTCGTCGGCTTGGGATTCCTCACCAAGCAGCTTCAGGTGATGCTCGTCGTCCCGCCGCTCGCTCTGACGTACCTCGTCGCGGGGCCGCCGAAGGTCGGTAAGCGCCTCGCCCAGTGTTTCGGCGCGCTCGGCGCGATGATCGTCTCCGCGGGGTGGTGGTTGCTGATCGTCGAACTGTGGCCGGCATCGTCGCGGCCGTGGATCGGTGGCTCGCAGAACAACTCGATCCTCGAACTCACGCTGGGCTACAACGGTCTCGGCCGGTTGAACGGTGAGGAGACCGGCAGCGTCACGCCCGGTGGCAGTCGGGGAGACGCCGCATCTGCGATGGGCGGCGCCGGCGAGGCCATGGCGGGCGGCGGCATGCCCGCGGGCGGTCCCGGTGGCGGAGGCGGAATGTGGGGAAGCACCGGCATCACGCGCATGTTCGAATCGGCTCAGGGCGGTCAGATCGCGTGGCTGATCCCCGCGGCACTGATCCTGCTCGTCGCCGGTCTCGCACTGCGCGGGAGGGCTCCCCGCGTCGACACCCAGCGTGCGTCGTTCCTCGTATGGGGTCTGTGGCTGCTCGTCACCGGACTGACGTTCAGCTTCATGGCGGGCATCTTCCACGCGTACTACACCGTGGCACTCGCACCGGCCGTGGCCGCGCTGGTGGCGATCGGATCGGTGGCACTGTGGCGTCGCCGCGACGCCCTGTGGGTGCGTGCCGTTCTCGCGGTGACGCTCCTGGCCACCGCCGCGATGTCCTGGGTTCTGCTCGGACGCAGCGCGTCGTTCGTGCCGTGGCTGAAGTGGGCCGTGGTCGTCGTCGGCGTCGTCGCTGCGGTTGCCGTGCTGATCCCGGCACTGACCCGCGGCCGGCTCGCTGCCGTGGTCACGCTGGCCGCGTTGTTCACCGGACTCGCCGGACCGACGGCGTACGCCGTCGACACCATCGCGACGCCGCACACCGGCTCGATCGTCTCGGCGGGACCCACCGTCGAAGGCGGGCGCGGAGGCCCCGGCGGAATGGGTGGCCCCGGCGGCATGGACGGCGCCGGACGCATGGGCGGCCGCACGGACGGCGCGGCCGGTGCGGCGACGCCCGCCATGCCCGGCGGTGCGGCACCGGGTGCAACGGCCGGTGCCACCGACGGAATGGGCGCCACCGACGGTATGGGTGCCATGGGCGGCGGCGCTGCCGGGGGACTTCTCTCCGGCAGCACCCCCGGGACGGAACTGGTGTCATTGCTGGAGCAGGATTCCGGAAACTACACCTGGGTGGCCGCGGCCATCGGATCCAACAGCGCGTCCGGCTACCAGCTGGCCACCGAGGACCCGGTCATGCCGATCGGCGGATTCAACGGCAGCGATCCCTCACCGACGCTCGAACAGTTCCAGCAGTACGTGGCCGACGGCAAGATCCACTACTTCATCTCCGGCGGCCGTGGCGGCGGAATGGGTGGCGACGGCACGGCCACGGAAATCTCGACGTGGGTGCAGGCGAACTTCACCGCCGTCACCGTCGACGGCGTGACCCTGTACGATCTCACGTCCTGATCCAAACCCCCTGTGAGTACTTGTTAACCGCCCGCGGTTAACAAGTACTCACAGCTGTTTTCAGAGGTCGAACGAGATCTCGGGCGTGCGGCAGATGAGCAACCTCCGCACGAGGCCCGAATCGTCGAGCTGTGCCGAAGTGTTGAACGAGGCCTCGAACTCGCCGTTCCGGGTGGTGCGTCCCAGAGCCAGCTCGAGCTCTCCCACCCGAGCACCCGCGAGGATCTCGTGCACCAGCACACTCTTCTCGCGTTGCTGCAGGTACCCGACCAGGCCAGCGCGATCGCCGACGAACTCGGCGGCACTACCGCCTCCTGTGGAGAATTGAATCGACATCCGGAAATCGTCGGTGATCATGTCCAGGACGCGGTCGGGATCGTCCGAATCCATGATCGCGAACCACGCGACCAGCACGGGGGTCGGTGAGGTTCTCCGGTCCAGGTCAGTCGCGCTTGCCATGTGCCAACTCCCTTGTGAGAATGCTGAACTCCGTGTCGAAGGACACCTCGTATGCGTCGATGGTGCCTTCGTCGTCGACGTGCATGGCGGCGAGGAAGTAGCCGGTCGTCTTCGTCTCGTTTTCGATGACGGAGCCGTAGGCGAACTGGACGTCGCCGGCGCTGCTCGTGCGTAGCAGCACGTGCCGTCGATCGACCGGGGGTCGTCCCCGCAGGTAGCTGAGCATGTCGGCGCGGCTGTAGCCGCGGCGGACGGTACCGGGAAGGACTATGGCGAACTCGATCGATTCGTCGAGCAGCGCCACCGCGTCTTCGATCCGGCCGCTGTCGAGGATCGCATAGTACTGCTCGATCACGAGTGCATCGGTCATGAAATGAACTTAGTTCAACATGGGTGGGTCTGTCGAGAGTCCTTGCCGACTCGGGTTCTGCGAACCTAAACTAAACTGAACTCACGTCAATTTATAGGAGAGTTCAATGCCGTCCTCCCACTCCCGCCCGTGGCCCGAGACCGAACCCTCGGCGATGACCCCCGTCGCCGAGCACGACGACATCCGGGACATGCTTCGCCGACTGCTCGACCGGCATTCGACGCTCGAGGACAGTCGCCTCGCCGCCCGATCCGAGGTCGGCTATTCCCCCGAGTTGTGGTCGCTGCTCGTCAAGGAGATGAACGTCGCAGCGTTGACGGTGCCGGAGGACCGCGGCGGCCTGGGGTACAGCGTGGTCGAACTCGGGATCGTGCTGGAAGAATGTGGGCGCGCGCTGGTCTGTGAACCTGTGCTCACGTCCGCGACGTTGGGGGTCCACGCCTTGCTCGCGGCCGAGCGATCGCCCCGCGTCGAGGAACTGCTCGAGCGGGTCGTCCAGGGCGAACTGGTCGCCACGGTGACCGCCCTGAGCGCGCAGACCGATTTCGTCGACGTCACCCGGGTCGGCGACCGGTGGTCGGTGTCCGGCCGTGCAACGAATGTCGTGCAGGGCGGTGCGGCCGACGTCGTCGTGCTACTCGGGCATGCCGAAGACGGACCCGGCCTCTACGCGGTCGATCTGCGGACCGCGCCGGTGCGGCGAATGGAACTTCCGGTGGTCGACCCCAGTCGACGGCAGGCGAATCTGCTGTTCGACGAAGCGGGCGCGGTACGTCTCGTCGGACCCGAGAACGCACTGCGCGCGGTCGCAGAATTGCAGAGCCTCGGAGTGATCGGGCTGGCCTGCGAACACGTGGGGATCGTCGAACGATTGCTGGACAGCACAAAGGAATACACGATGCAACGCCGTCAGTTCGGGCGAGCGATCGGCTCCTTTCAGGCCGTCAAGCATCGGCTGGCCAACACTCTTGTCGAGCTCGAGAAGGCCCGATCGGCGGCGCGGTATGCAGCCGCCGTGTTTGCGGAAGACCCGGGCGCCGCGGCACTTCCGGCCGCTGTCGCGGGTGCGGTCTGCACCGACGCCGTGATTGCCACCGCGTCGGAAGCCGTGCAATTGCACGGGGGAGTGGGCTTCACCTGGGAACATGCGGCGCATTCCTACGTTCGCCGCGCGCTCGGAGACGAACCGCTGCTGGGGGATTCGCGGGCGCATCGCAGTCGTGTCGCGGATCTCGTCGGACTCTGAAATAGGGCCGACTGCCGTCGGCTGAATCGAAAGCTCTTCCTCCGCGCTATTGACGGACCAGCTCCCACCCAGTAGAACTGAAGTGAATCCAGTTCAGTTTCATTCCTCGAAAGGACCCCGACATGGTGGACACCGACCACATCGTGCTCGAGAAGGACGGCGACGTCGCCCGCGTGTGGCTCAACCGCCCGCACAAGAAGAACGCGGTCACCGTCGAGCTGCTGCATCGCCTCGACGAGATCATCGTGGAGGTCGACAACGACCCAAACCTCAAGGTGCTGGTCCTGCGTGGACGTGACGGCACCTTCTGCTCGGGATTCGACCTCGACGAGCTGCGCGAAAAGTACGTCGGCTCCACCACCGCGATGGACGTCGCGGTGCTGTCGGCCCGGGTGTGCGACCGCCTGTACTCGATGAACACCCCCTCCGTCGCGGTTCTCGAAGGATTCGTCACCGCAGGCGGTTTCGAGCTGATGATCTCCTGCGACTTCGCGATCGCCGCAGAGGACGCCCGGATCGGCGACTTCCACATCCGCCGTGCGCTGTTCGGTGGGGCGGGCCCGATCTACCGCCTGCCGCGGATGATCGGCGTTCGCAAGACCAAGGAGCTCATGCTCACCGGCAAGCTCCTCACCGGTAAGGAGGCGGAGGCCTTCGACCTGATCAACGCCTCGGCGCCGGCCGAGGATCTGGACAAGCTTCTCGCCGAGTTCATCGCCCCGATCGTCGACAAGAGCCCGTTCATGATGAAGCTCACCAAGATGTGCATCGACCGCGGTCTCGACGCGGACATTCAGTCGCTCATGGTGATGGAGCACCTCGCCGTCGGCAACGCGCTGCAGTCGGAGGACGCCCGAGAAGGCGTGAACGCCTTCCTCGAAAAGCGTGAGCCGAAGTGGGTCGGTCGCTGATCCGAGCTCGACGACGAATCCCGAGGAGAGAATGAGGATGGGCGAGACACACACCGCACCGGCGCTCGAAGCAGGCCGCTGCTCCCACTGCTCGACTGTCGCGTTCCCGGCCACTCGCGTGTGCTCGAGGTGCGCCGGGACGGCGATGTCGCCGTTCACCCTGAGTGCACGCGGAACGGTCTGGGCGTACACGGTTCAGCGGTTCGCCCCGAAATCTCCGCCGTATGTCCCGCCGCCGGACGGGTTCTCGCCGTTCGCGGTCGGATACGTCGAACTCCCCGAGGGAATCAGGGTTGAAGCCGTGCTCGACTGCCACGACTTCGACGAGTTGGACGACGGGGCACCGGTGACCTTGGTCGCCACGGTACCGGTGCCCCGGTTCGCCACCGACGCCTATCTGAAGGAGACCCGCTGATGTCCACCGTGTCGATCATCGGGGCCGGACTCTCGAAATTCGGACGTCAGCCGGACAAGAGCGGTCGCGGACTCGCCCTGGACGCGATCGCCTCCGCCTTGTCCGACGCCGGCATCGCGTGGACCGATGTTCAGGTCGCATTCGGTGGCAGCGACGGTTCCGGGCTCGCCGACACCCTGGTGTCCGAACTCGGACTCACCGGAATCCCGTTCACCAACGTCAAGAACGGTTGCGCGACCGGTGGTAGCGCGCTGGTGTCGGCCGTCAACGCCATTCGCGCGGGCGCCGCCGACATCGCACTCGCGGTCGGCTTCGACAAACATCCGCGCGGCGCGTTCGACCCGGCGCCGGAGGATTGGGGTCTGCCCGTCGGCTACGGCGAGGCAGGTCTCATGGTGACCACTCAGTTCTTCGGCATCAAGATCGCGCGGTACATGCGCGAATACGGGATCAGCGCGCCCACCCTGGCCGCCGTGGCGGAGAAGGCGTATCGCAACGGCTCGCTGAATCCGAATGCCTGGCGGCGTGAACCCCTTTCCGCTGCGGCGATCGCCGCCGCGGACATGGTCAACGACCCCCTCACCCGGTACATGTTCTGCTCACCCGGCGAGGGTGGTGCGGCTGTCGTCGTGGCGAGTGAGGCTGCCGTCCGGCGCCTCGGCGGAAGGCCCGTGCAACTGCGGGGGATTGCGGCCGGCACCCGCCGGTTCGGCTCCTTCGAAGTGTTCGGTCCGGCAATCCAGGGCGAGGGAACCCCACCCAGCGTGAGCACGTCCACCGCCACCGCCGCGTTCGAGCAGGCCGGACTCGGCCCCTCCGACGTGGATGTGGCGCAACTCCAGGACACGGAGAGCGGCGCCGAGATCATGCACATGGCCGAATGCGGATTCTGCGAGCACGGCGAGCAGGAAAAGCTGATCGCCGCGGGCGAGACGGAGATCGGCGGGCGGATCCCGATCAACACCGACGGTGGCTGCATCGCGAACGGGGAACCGATCGGCGCGTCCGGCCTCCGGCAGATACACGAGATCGTCACGCAGTTACGCGGGGAGGCCGGTGTCCGACAGGTCCCGGGAAGCCCGCGCATCGGATTCACCCATGTCTACGGTGCCCCCGGGATCAGCGCCTGCACCGTCCTGTCAGTCTGAGGAAGAGCCATGAATCAAGCAACGATGCCCGACATGGACCAGTTCGTGGACGACGCGCGAGCGTGGCTGAGGACGGTCGCCGAACCGCGCACCCAGATCAAATGGGGAGTGGGATCCGACTCGGTCGCCGTCTTCGAGAATTGGACCGCGGAGCAGGAGCGCGACGAGACCGACCACATCCGCGCGTACGAACAGACGAAATTCGACGCCGGCTGGGGTTCGATGAACTGGCCGGTCGAATACGGTGGGCGCGCTCTACCGATGTCCTGCGTGCTCGCATTCCGGCGGGAGGAGAACGCGTTCGACGTGCCACGCCGAACCGAAATGTTCTCGGTGACTCAGCAATTGGTCGCGCCCGCCATCGCCCAGTGGGGAACGCCCGAACAGCGCGAGCGGTACGTCCGGGCGATGCTGCGCACCGATATCATTGCCTGTCAGCTGTTTTCCGAAACCGAAGCCGGATCCGACCTGGCGGCGGTCCGGACGAGGGCGGTCGAACGGGACGGCCGGTGGACGATCACCGGACACAAGGTCTGGACGTCCGGCGCCCGGGTCGCCGACGTGGGGGTCGCGGTGTGCCGCACCGACCCCGACGCGCCCAAACACGCAGGCCTCACCGTCTTCCTGGTCCCGATGGATGCCCCTGGAGTCACAGTCCGGCCGATCCGCCAGATGACCGGGGGCAGTTCCTTCAACGAGGTCTACCTCGACGGCGTCGAACTGTCGGACGACTACCGGCTGGGACCGGTGGGCCAGGGCTGGCCGGTTGCCTTGACCGTACTGGCGGCCGAGCGCCTCGACGCCGGGAATCTCGGCCTGGCCAACGCGGATCAGGCTGTCGAACTCGCCCGTCACCTGGGCCGTGAACTGTCCGAAATCGAGCGCGACAAGGTCGCGGATCTGGTGACGCGCAGCTACGTCCAGCGGGTGACCGGAATGCGGGTGGCCGCCGCCGTGGTCGCCGACAAGGACCCCGGCCCGGAGGCATCGGTGGGTAAGTTGCTCGCCACCGACACCATGGCGCGAACCTCGGAAGTCGTCCGGCTGTTGCTGGGGCGCGACCTGATCGCCGACTCGGGCGAGTGGGGAACGTTCGCGTGGACCGAGCACGTGCTCGGCGCCCCCGGATACCGCATAGCCGGCGGCACCGACGAGATCCAGCGCAACATTCTCGCCGAGCGCGTGCTCGGCCTGCCGAGGGAGCCCCGCCCGTGAGTACGACGATCACCCTCGAGGACCGTGTGGCACATCGGCTGCGCGAGCAGAACCCGGGCCTGGACGTCGGCCCGCTCGAGCCGTTGCTCGGAGGGCACTCCGGGCTGACCTATAAAGTCCGGACCGGCGACGGAGACCTCGTGGTCAAGGCCGTACCCGAGGGGCAACGTCCCATCGGGCGACACGACATGGTGCGCCAGGCGAGGATCATGGAAACACTCGGGGCCACAGAGGTTCCCGTGCCGCGCATCGTCGCCGTCGACGAGAGCGGCCCCGCGTGGTTCGCGATGGAGTGCGTTGCCGGGGAATCACTCGAGCCGGTGCTCGATACGCCGCCGGTCGAACCGGCCGTCGCGGCCGCGCGGATGCGCCGGGCCGCGGCGGTGCTGCCGCTGCTGCACGCGGTGCCCGTCGACACGATCCCGGCCGCCGGAGATCCGTTGTCGCCCGGCGCGGAGCTGGCCCGGTGGCAACGCACCCTGGACGCCGTTCCCCCCGAGCTCGTCAGTGGGGGCGACGAGTTGCTGCGTCTGCTCGCCGCCGATCTCCCCGAGGCGCTCGCGCCGACGCTGGTGCACGGCGACTACCGGCTCGGCAACATCATCGCGCGTGACACGGAGCCGGCGGCATTGATCGACTGGGAGATCTGGAGCCTGGGTGATCCGCGGGTCGAACTGGGCTGGTTCCTCGTCTTCGCCGACGGTGCGAACTTTCCCGGCGTGGGGCGCGCGGTGCCGGATCTGCCGTCCGAGGACGAACTGATCGACCTCTACACCGGGGACGACCCGGCACTGCCGGACATGCACTGGTTCAACGCACTCGGCCGTCTGAAGATGGCGGCGATCATGGGTCACAACCTGCGGCGGCACCGTGAGGGCCGCCACCACGACCCCGATCAGGAACGGCTGCCCGACACCATCTCACAGCTCATTCGCACTGGCACTGCGCTACTCGCCTGATCAGAAAGGACGACACGTGGACTTCGGATACTCCGCACGCACCGAGCGACTGCTCGAGCAGCTACGGACCTTCATGGAAGAGCACGTCTATCCGGCCGAGGCCGTGTACGACGAGCAGATCCGTGCAAATGCCAACCCCCACGAGCAGCCGAAGGTCATGCTGGACCTGCAGGCGAAGGCACGAGAACTCGGCTTGTGGAACCTCTTCATGACGCACGGCGAGTGGGGCGCCGGACTCACCAACCTCGAGTACGCCCCCCTCGCCGAGATGGTCGGCCGCTCGGTGATCGGCAACGAGGCCGTCAACTGCTCGGCACCCGACACCGGCAACATGGAAATTCTCGCCATGTACGGCACGCCGCAGCAGCAGTCGCGCTGGCTGGAGCCGCTCCTCGACTGCTCGATCAGGTCGGCGTTCGCGATGACGGAGCCGGACGTGGCGAGTTCCGACGCCACGAACATCACCTCGACCATCCGCCGCGAGTGCGACGAGTACGTCCTGAACGGCCGGAAGTGGTACACCTCGGGCATTCTCGACCCCGACTGCAAGCTCGTCATCTTCATGGGCAAGTCCGATCCCGAGGCTCCGACGTACCGGCAGCAGAGCATGATCCTGGTGCCCGCGGATGCCCCCGGCATCGAGGTGCTCCGCGATCTGCCCATGTTCGGCTACCACGACCGGCTCGGCCACGGCGAGGTCCAGTTCACGGACGTGCGGGTGCCGGCCGACCACATGCTCGGCGCCGAGGGCGACGGGTTCGCGATCGCGCAGGGCCGACTCGGTCCGGGACGCATGCACTACGCGATGCGGGCGATCGGCATGGCCGAACGCGCCCTCGAACTGATGTGCCGACGAGTGTTGCAGCGCACTGCATTCGGCGCCCCGCTCGCCGAGCGCGGTGTGGTGCGCGAGTGGATTGCGCGTAGCCGGGTGGAGATCGATCAGATCCGGCTGCTGGTCCTGAAGTCGTCGTGGCTGATGGACACCCGCGGCAACGCCGCTGCCCGTTCGGAAGTCGCCGCGATCAAGGTGGCCGCCATGGAGATTGCTCATCGCGTGGTCGACCGCGCCGTCCAGGCGCACGGCGCCGCAGGAGTGAGTGACGACACGATCTTGGCCCGGCTCTACGCCATCACCCGTGCTCTGCAGATCGCCGACGGCCCGAACGAAGTCCATCTGCGCACGATCGCGCGCCTCGAAATGAAGAAGTACGCATGAACACGACTGAAGAGTTGAAGGGCAAGGTCGCGCTCGTCACGGGCGCCACCCGGGGGCTCGGATACGCCATCGCCAGTGGGCTGGCCGCCGCGGGAGCCACCGTGATCGTGTCGAGCCGCAAGGAGGAGGCATGCGTCTCCGCGGCCCTGGCGATCACGAAGGACACCGGTGGAATCGCCGAACCGCTGGCACTGCACGTCGGGAAGTGGGACGCGATCGAACTCGCGGTCGACCACATTCTCACCCGGTTCGGAAGTCTCGACGTCGTCGTGAACAACGCCGGAATCGCGCCCCTGTCCCCGACACTGGAGTCGGTGTCGGAGTCGCTGTTCGACAAGACGATCGAAGTCAACCTCAAGGGCCCGTTCCGGCTCATGGCGGTGGCCGGTGCCCGGATGAGCGCCGCCGGAGGCGGTTCGATCATCAACATCTCGAGCATCGGCGCGCTGCGGCCCAGCCCACCCGAGGCGATGTATGCGGCGTCGAAGAACGGGCTCAATGCGCTGACGATGGCCTTCGCGCAGGAATACGCGCCCCGGGTGCGGGTGAACTGCATCATGCCGGGCGGATTCGCCACCGACATGGCGGCGGACTGGGACGACGAGTTCGTCGGGAAGATCGTCGATCGGCTCCCGGCCGGACGTCTGGGGCGTCCGGATGAAATCGCCGGCCTCGTCGTGCATCTGGCCGGTGACCGGGCCGGTTACACCACGGGCGCGATCATCCCGGTAGACGGCGGACGCACCGCCGTCTACTGACGCGGGTGCCACGAATACGAGTAGGAGCCAACCACATGCAGGTACCCGAGCTGTTCCAGCTGAGCGGTCGCGTCGCCGTCGTCACGGGTGCGTCCTCCGGATTGGGAATGGGATTCGCGCGGACGCTGGCCTCGGCCGGCGCCACGGTCTTTGCGGCCGCCCGCCGAGTCGATCGGCTCGCGGCACTGGCCGAGGAGGTCGACACCGTGGTCCCGGTCGAATGCGACATCACCGTCGACGCCGACCGCCGTCGTCTCGTCGACCGCGCCCGCGAGCGAACCGGCCACGTCGACGTCCTCGTCAACAATGCCGGTAAGCCCGGACCTCCGAACGCGGAGGACGAAACCGCCGACGGGTTCGCGTCGATTCTCGACGTCAACCTCGCGGCGGGTTTCCATCTCGCCACGTACGCCGCGTCGGCCGTTCCGGAGGACGCGGGGATCTCGATCATCAATATCTCCTCCGTGATCGGGTTGGTGTCCACCGCTCCCATCGGCGGTGCGAGCTATGCGGCGTCGAAGGCGGGCATCCTCGGTCTGACCCGCGAGCTGGCGGGTCAGTGGGGTAGGCGGGGCGTCCGTGTCAACGCCGTCGTTCCCGGATGGTTCGATACCGAAATGACCGACGGACTGTTCAGCAATCAGCGTTCAGCCGACTGGGTGCGCCGCAACACGATGCTAGGCCGCGGTGGCCGGGCGGGTGAAGTGGACGGTGCCGTGCTGTTCCTCGCATCGGATGCGTCGTCGTATGTCACCGGACAGACGCTCGTCGTCGACGGCGGCTGGGCAGCCAGGTAGAGGACAGTGGCCATCGAGACGATGCGAGCCGTGCGGTTGACCGCCTGGGGCGAGCCCGCGCAGGTCCTGCCTGTTCGGGTTCCCGAACCGCAGGGCGCCGAACTGCTGATCGAGGTCCGGGCGGCGGGGCTCTGCAGATCCGACCTGCACGTGATGGACGCACCCGCCGGTGCGTTCGACTATCCGCTGCCCCTCACGCTCGGGCACGAGGTGGCCGGAACCGTTGTCGGCGCGGGCCCCGACGCCGACAGGTCGTGGATCGGTGAGTCCGTGGTGATCCATGGCGTCTGGTCCTGCGGGGCGTGCCGCAACTGCAGTCGGGGCCGGGAGAATTACTGTCACGAACTGCGTCGGCGGGCGGACGGCCGGCTCCCGGCGATCGGCAACGGTCTCGGCTACGACGGCGGTCTGGCGGAGGCCATGATCGTTCCGTCGGAACGGTTCGCGGTGCGCACCCGGGGGCTTGCTCCCGAGAGTGCCGCCCCGCTCGCCGATGCGGCCCTGACCGCCTACCACGCGATCCGCACGAACCGGGATCTCGTCGACGGCCACTCCGTCGCGGTAGTGGTCGGCGTCGGTGGACTGGGCCACCTCGCCGTCCAGATTCTTCGTGCCCTCGGCGCAGGCACCGTGTTCGCCGTCGATCCGCGTCCGGAATCCCGCGCGCTCGCGATGCGGCTGGGAGCCGACACGGCATTCGCCGACATCGCCCGGATCACTCAGTCGATCGACGCTGATGTGGTCTTCGATTTCGTGGGTTCACCGGCCACCACGGAGGCGGCTGCGCAGTTGCTCGGTCCCGGTGCCCGCCTGGTCACCGTGGGCAGCGGGGGAGGCCGGCTGACGGTCGGCAAAGACCTCGGACTACCCAACGGCTGGCAGGTCAGCGCCCCGTTCTGGGGAACGCGCGCGGATCTCGAGGCGGTGATCGACCTCGCACATCGAGGGCTGCTGAGCGTCGAATCGACCGCGTACCGGTTGGACGACGCCCTCGACGTATACGACCGGCTGCGCCGCGGAGCGATCCGCGGGCGCGCCGTCCTCGTGCCGTGACCGGCGAAAAGATTGCGCGATGCTGCGTGTGATGACTGAGAATGACAGTAGTTCGGTAAACAGGAGGTCTGCGAGATGTGGGAGTTGGCTCGCGAATTCGTTGCTCGCGCAAAGAGTTCGCCGGATGAGATCGCGGTCGTCGACGCCTCGGGCGAGTACACCGCTGCGGGCGTGGTCGCGGCGGCGACCGAGCTCGCCGCACTGTTGGACACCACCCCCGGGGGATCGCCCACCGTGCTCGTGCAAGCGGACAACAGTTGGCGGACACTGACTGCGGCACTCGCGGTCGGTCTGCGGGGCGGTGTCGTCGCCGTGTTCAGCAGGCATGCCACCCCGTCGGAGTTCGCCGTGGCCCTACACGACATCGCGCCCGACGTGGTGATCGCGGACCGGGAGTCTCTTGCACACTGGGGTGTACCGGACGACCGCTTCGGTGAAGAGTCGACCGCACTGGGCGGCTGGGTGGTGCGCTGGTCGCGATCACCGGTCAGCGATGTCGGGCGGTGGAACGGCGGGATCGCGATCGCGATGACGTCCGGGTCGACGGGGCATCCCAAGTGCGTGGTGCAGTCGGAATCTGCGATCCGGTACGCGTGCCGTTGCACGATCGACGCGGTCGGCCTCGAACCCCGGGATCCGATTGCCGCATTCGTCCCGCTCTCGTCGGTGGCCGCATTCTGCTTCGGGCTCTACCTCCCCGCGATGCTGGCCGCGCCGATGGTCTGTATGGACGGCTGGAAGCCTGCAACCGCCCTCGAGGTGGTGAGGAAACACCAGGTTGCGTGGACGATGCTCGTCCCGACCATGGCGCTCCAGCTGGCCGTCGCGCCGGACGCGGCGGGCGCGCTGACCTCGCTGCGCGCGATGACCGTCGGCGGCGGCCCGATGGACGCCGGTGCGCTCGGTCGCGCCGAGCAGACGCTCGGGACGACGTTTCTGCGGGTGTTCGGTATGTCCGAATGCCTCGGGCACACCACCCCGCTGCCCTCGGACGAGCCGGCCGTACGCCTGGGCCGGGACGGTCGTCCGTTCCCCGGCACCGTTGTCCGAGCGGTCGACGAACAGGGCGCGCCACTGCCACCGGGGCGGGTGGGCGATGCCCAGGTCGCGGGACCGTCCCTCTTCGTCGGTTATGCCCGAGCGGGGGCTCCGACACCGCCCGAACTCACCGCGGACGGATTCCTGCCCACCGGCGACCTCGTCGAAGTCGCGGAGGACGGGAGCATCCGGGTGATGGGGCGGCAGAAGCAGATCATCATCCGCGGGGGCCGCAACATCGATATCAACGAGGTCGAGGCCGCCATCGCGCGCATCCCGACCGTCTCCCAGGTGTGCGTGGTACCGGTGCCGGACGAGCTCCTCGGTGAACGCGCCGCAGCCCTGGTCGTGAGCACGGGTGCACCGATTACCCTCGGTGAGGTGACCGCGCACCTCGGAGAAGTCGAGTTCCCGAAGTTCAAGTGGCCGGAGTTCGTCTTCACGATCGACGATCTGCCGCAGAACCGGGTCGGGAAACTGTCTCGACCGGATGCGGTGGACCTCGCAACGCGCCTGCTCGCCGGTACCGAGAGCCACTGATCTCGACCCGACTTGACCTCAGTTCAGGTAGGCTTACCCGTACCGACCCGACAATAGATGGATGGGGATCCCGTGTCTGTAGAAGCCATGACGCTCCGCGATGGTCCGCGTTCCAAGCGCGGGCTCATCCTCACGGCCGCGATCGAACGCTTCGGGGAAGTGGGCTTCGAGCACACGAAGTGGGCGTCGATCGCCGACGAGGTCGGTATCGGCCAGACTGCGCTCTACCACTACTTCGAGTCCAAGGCTCACTGCCTGCTGACCATCATGCGTCTCGAACTGGCGGAGTCCCTCGAGCGATTCACGGCCGCGATCGAGGGCGTCGACGATCCGGTGGAGGCGTTGGGTGCTGCCGTCACCAGTGCGCTGGAAGCGACCCCCCGGGATGCCCTGCAGCGTCGCATTCTCCAGAGTCACATGGATCTGCTTGCCACCCCACGCCAGTCCGAGAAGGAAGAAGCCGAGCGCCAGACCTCACGTGCGCTGGTGAACTCGATCGAAGAAGCGTGGTCTCTCCTCATTGCGAAGGGGATGGGCGCCGGAGTCTTCGCCGACGCCGATCCACGTCTGATGGCCCGGCTGGTCCTCGGACTCGTCGTCAGCGTGTGGCGTTGGTACCGGCCCGGTGGCGACATGAGCCTCGACCAGCTCAACCGACACGTCCGCGACACCACTCTCCGGATCGTCCGCGCATAACGCGCGGCGTTCGTGGAGGGGCTTTCGCACACCCTCACTAATTGAACTTAATTCAGGTCAGTATTGGAGTGATGAATGTACAACTTGATCGTCTTGGCCGCCCGTCCCCACGACTGGAGTCATGAGCAGTTCATAGAGTGGTGGCGCGGGGAACATGCCGAAGTGACCTATCCGCTCCCCGGCCTGCGGCGATGGCAGCACACCGAAGTGCTCGACGCGATGGACGACAGGTCCCGGGAATGGGACGGCGTGTCGATCCTGAGCTTCGACTCCCGCGAGGACCTCGATGCCGCGCTCGCCAGCCCGCAGTGGCAAGCCGCGGTGGACAACGTCGGCCAGATGCGCGGAAAGCGCATCCTCGTCATGGGCGAGGAGAAAACGATGGTCGAAGTGGACAGCGGCACATCATGAGGGCTCGGTGGATGGAGCCGGGCTGCTACGAGGTGGCGCCCGGCGTGCACCGAGTACCGCTCCAGATGCCTGCCGACGGTCTCGGGGCGGTGAACGTCTACGCCCTCGAGACTCCGGACGGCCTGGCCCTCGTCGACGGTGGTTGGCGAGTCGACACGACCTTCGGGGAGATGGAGCGCGCACTACACCGGATCGGTCACGGCACCGAGCAGATTCACGACATCTACGTCACCCACGTGCACCGCGATCACTACACGTTCGCCGTCGAACTCCGCCGCCGTCACGGTTCACGCGTCCATCTCGGTGTTGCCGAGGCGGACGGATTGGCGGCTGTCGGTGCACTCGGCAGCAACGTCCCGACGGATTCGCTCCACGAACTCCGCCGCGCCGGAGCCCCCGTCCTGGCAGACACCGTCGAGGCCCTGACCGCCGCGGAACCGTTCTACCCCTCGGACTGGGAAGAGCCCGACCACTGGCTCGCCGCGGGTCCGCTCCGGATCGGGGAGCACGCTGTCGATGTCGTGCACACGCCGGGCCACACCAAGGGGCACATGGTCTTTCATGATACGCAGCGCGGACTGCTCTTCAGCGGAGACCACGTACTGCCCTCGATCACCCCGTCGATCGGCTTCGAGCTCGGTGAGTGGGACCTGCCCTTGGGGCGCTATCTCGACTCGCTGTCCGGATTGCTCGACCGCCCCGATTCGCAACTCCTGCCGGCACACGGAGATCCGACGCCGAGCGTTCACGTTCGAGTCGAAGAGCTTCTCGCGCATCATGACCGGAGATTCGCCGCCATGCGCGACGCCCTGGCCACGCTGGGACCGGTCACCGCGGCGGCCGTCGCGGAGGCCATCCCGTGGACCCGTCACGAACGGCCGTTCGCCACGCTGGACCCGTTCAACCGGATGATCGCCACCTGTGAGACCCTCGCGCACCTCGACACCTTGGTCGACCGCGGCCAGATCACGGTCCGGAGCCGAGGCGACCGCGACGTCTTCGCCGTTGCTTGAGCGGAACTCCGGGCGACGGTCGACCGTTCGGGCACCCGACGGTCCGTTACTTCGATGGAAGGATTCCCGTGCAGAGTCGTGAGCTGAAACTGGCACGCCATCCCCAGGGGAAGGTTCGGTCGGACGACTTCTCTCTCGACGTGGTGAGCGTTCCGGAGGACCTGGGTCCCGGTGACATTCTCGTTCGCAACTCGTGGCTGTCGATCGACCCGTCCGTCAGGATGCGCCTCGGTCCCACCGGCCCCGCCGGCTACCTGCCCCCGTTCCGCATCGGGGAGACGCTGATCGGGTTGGCCGTCGGCGAGGTAGTCCAGTCCCGTGCCCGCGGCTTCGAGCCGGGCGACATGGTGCTGCATATCAACGGCTTTCGTGAGTTCGCCGTGATCCGGCAGGACGGTGACACCCTGGCCGGGGCGGGCGGTGTGACACGACTCGACACGACCGAGCATTCGCCGCAGTCGTATCTCGGAGCGCTGGGCAGCTCCGGGCTCACCGCCTATGTGGGGTTGCAGTGCATCGGTGAACTCACGGGCGACGATGTCGTCTGGATCTCGTCGGCGGCCGGAGCGGTCGGCAGCCTCGCTGCGCAGATTGCGCGGCTCAGAGGTCACTACGTGGTCGGCAGCACTGGATCCGCCGAGAAAGCCCGGTTCCTGTCGGAGGAACTGAAACTCGATGCCGCGTTCGATTACCACACGCCGGACCTGATCGGAGCTCTCGAAAGCGCGGCACCGAACGGCATCGATCTGTATTTCGACAACGTCGGCGGAGCGCATCTCGAGGCCGCGCTGTATCACCTCCGGCGAGGAGGCCGGGTTGCCATGGCGGGCGCCGTCGCGTCCTACGACGCGGAGACGGCGGCTGCAGGCCCGAAGAATCTCTTTCAGATCGTGGCAAAGAACCTCACGGTGAGGGGGTTCCGGGCCGGTGCATACGACCATCTGCTCGGCGACATGCGGGCCGAGGTCGGGAGCTACCTCCGCGACGGCCGGCTCGTTGCCGCGGAAACCGTGTTCGACGGTCTCGAGTCGGCACCGGATGCCATCGTCGCGATGCTGCGCGGCCGCACCGTGGGAAAGACGCTGTGCCGTCTGCGGTGATGCTCCGGCGGCTACACCGACGAACATGGCCTCCGCATCACGCGGAGGCCATGTTCGTCTGCGCAGCTCAGGCCGCCGTCCACCCACCGTCGGCGTAGATCTCGGAACCGGTGACGAAGCTGGAGTCGTCGCCGGCGAGGAAGGCGACCGCGGCCGCGATCTCCTCACCGCGTCCGAGCCGTCCCATCGGCGTGCCGGCCAGCATCTCGCGATGCCGCTCACTGCCCTCCCAGCGCTCGAGCAGCGGGGCCGTACCGATGAACCCCGGGTGTAGCGAATTGACCCGCACTCCCGCTTTCGCCCAGTGCAGGGCGGCGTTCTTGGTCATCGTGCGGACGGCGCCCTTGGCGGCCGCGTAGGCGACGCTGTTACCCAGACCGCCCACGGTGCCCAGGATCGAGCACATGTTCACGATCGAACCGCCGCCGCTGCGCTCGATCAGTGGGCCGGCATGTTTCATGCCCAGCCACGTGCCGGTCTGGCCGACCCCGATCACGCGATCCCAATGGGATCGGGTTTCGTCCTCGGCCGTGGCGACGCTGCCGATGGCCGCGTTGTTGACCAGGGCGTGCACTGCGCCGAACGTCCCCTCGGTTGCTGCGACGACCGCCTCCCACTGTTCCTCGGACGAGACGTCCAAGGCGTGCGCGGCGTGTCGCTCGGGCCGGGCGAGAGTGCGGAGCAGATCGTGGCAGGCCGACTCGTCGAGATCGGTCACGACGACGTGAGCGCCTTCGTCGGCGAGCCTGCGGACTATCTCGACGCCGATGCCACCGGTCGCACCCGTCAACAGGACGACCTTGTCGCGAAGTCGGTCAGGGCCGACAGTCATCGTGACTCCTTGTCACTCGTTCGGATCTGGCAGGGCACATCGACATCACAGATTGCTCAGTACGTTTCGGCCACCGACGAGCATCGCGATCACGACACCGATGCTGGTCACGGCCGTCATGAGCAGCGCCATCGCGGCCACCAGCGGGTAGGAACCGTTCTCCCACAGGTCGAACAGCAGCGTACCCATCACCTGGGTCGTGGCGGCGCGGACGAGCAGGGAGGCGGCGAACTCGTGGGTCAGCAGGATGAACATCAGGGCGACGGCACTGAGCACGGTCGGCCTCATCAGCGGCAGGATCACCCGGACGTTGGTGACGAACGGGCTCGCGCCGCTCGTCGCCGACGCCTCGGCGTAGGTCTCCCCGAGCGACAGCATCGCCGTCATCTGCATGCGAGTGGAGAAGGGCACCATCAGCACGACGTAGACGAGGATGATGACCGCTTTGGTGCCGTAGAGGATCAGCGGAGGCTGAGTGTAGGTCAGCAGGAACCCGACACCGAAGATCACCGCTGGAATGCCCAGGGGGAGGGCTGTGATGACGTCACCGACAGTCCTCAGGACCCGGTGTTTGCGACCTCGCACGAGCAGGGTGGCGGTGAGGTAGCCGATCGGCACGCAGATCACGACCGCCACGACGGAGGTGAGGAGACTCGTGTACACCGAGTCGACGATGCTCGCCGTCTGGAACAGCGCCCGGAAGTTGTCGAGGGTGAACAGATTCCAGGACAGTGATTCCGACCAGTACGGAGACACGGCCACGATGGCCAGTCCGATCAGCGGAATGACGAGTGCGAGAATCGCGTACACGGAGATCGCCACCGCGGCCCAGGCCGAGCGACCGGTGTTCGGTGCGAACGCTTTTCCCCCGTGGGTGACGAAGCGCGACTGATTGCCGAGGAGCATCTTCTGCGCGAGCACGACGACGACTCCGAAGATGACGAGCGGTGAACCCGCGGCCGCGGCCGCCGCGAAGTCCGCCGGCGACTCGGACACACGCCGATACATTTCGGTGGTGAGCACCTTGACGCCGGTGTTCTGCCCCAGCAGGAGCGGTCCGGTGAACTGGCCCAATCCGAGGAGCAGCGCAATTCCACCGCCGTACACGAGGGACGGGCGAAGTAGCGGAAGGACCACGCGGAAGAACACTCCGAGCGTCGACGAACCGCTGATCTGTGCGGCCTCGAGGTGCTCGGAACTGATGTTCTGCATTCCCGCGCTGACGAAGAGGTAGACGAAGGAGGTGAGTCCGAAACCGGTGAGAATGATGATCCACGGCGTGCTGTAGACATCGACCGGTCCGGAATCCACGTGGTTCCACCAGGGAAGCTTCCGCAGGAGTGCGTTCAGGTACCCGGGTCCCGGTGAGAGGAGGAATGCCCACCCGACGACATTGGCGACTGCGGGCATCACGATGGGCAGAATGGGGACGATCCGGAGGAAACTCAGCCGTCGTGGCAGCCTGGTGGCCGCGAACGCGAGCACCGTGCCCAGAACCATTGCGATAGCGAGTGACGTGACGGCGAGGGCGATGGTCGTCCGGATGGTTTGACCGATGTCGTACCGCCCGTACTGGGCCTGATATCCGCGTGCGCCGTCTTCGAACGCCAGCGACTGCAGCCGGAAGAGCGGGAGCACGATGAGGTATGCGAGAACCACCATCAGTGCGCCGTACCCGAGGCGGGTTCGCCACACCGTGCTGACGACGAGCGGACGCGCGCCGCGGTGTACGGCAACCGTAGCCATCATGCCTCCGATCGGGCGGTGGCCTGGGCGAGCACGGGAACCTGCAGATCGACGTGCCCGTCGGGGTGCGGGAACACCCGCAGTGCGGTGGGGGAGAAGCTGACCACCAGGGGGGATCCCGTGGCGGCGCCACGCAACCAGGCCCCGTGTCGTGCCGCGTCCGCGCGAAGGTACAACCGTTCGCCTCCGGCGTTGACCGTCACGTCGAAATGACGACCCCCGTACTCCGAGGTGACGAGTTCACCCGTGAGGCCGACATCACCCGGGGCGACCTCGTCGAGCGAACGATGAAGTGCGAGGTCGTCGGGACGCATTCGTCCCAACGCCGCGTCGCCGCTGATGTGTCCGCCGTGGACGCCGGCCGCGCCGAGATCTACCGGAGTACCCGCTCGCGTCGTCCAACCCTCTTGCCGCCGGACGAGTTCGAGTCGATTCGCCATGCCGATGAACGCGGCGACATAGTCGGAGGACGGGGACTCGTAGACCCGTTCCGGGGTGTCGTACTGCTCGATCCTGCCCGCCTTCATGATGGCAAGTCGGTCACCGAGCGCAAACGCCTCGGCCTGGTCATGGGTGACGAATACGGCCGTGAAGCCCAGACGTTGATGGAGTTGATGAATCTGGGACCGCACCTGATCGCGCAGTCGAGCGTCGAGATTGCTCAGGGGTTCGTCGAACAGCACCAGATCGGGTTGTGCGACCAATCCGCGAGCCACCGCGACCCGCTGTTGCTGCCCACCGCTGAGTTGGGAGGGATACCGGTCGAGCAGGGCTCCGCAGTCCACCATTCCTGCTGCGGTTTCGACCTGCCCGGCGGCGATGGCGCTCTTCATCCGTCGAACCTTCAGCGGGTATCGGATGTTCTCTCGCACCGTCATGTTGGGCCACAGCGCGTAGGACTGGAAGACCATGCCGATGTTGCGCTTGTAGGCCGGAACGTTGGCCCGGGTCGACGCGTCGAAGACGGTGTGGTCCTTGAACGTGATCGACCCGCCCTCGGGTGTCTCGAGGCCGGCGATGCAGCGGAGCGTGGTCGTTTTCCCGCAACCGCTGGGGCCGAGCAGGACGAGGAATTCACCGTCCTCGATGTCGAGGTCGAGTTGATCGACGATGGTGTTGGACCCGAAGGTCTTGGTCAGGTTAGAAACCCTGAATTGCGATGTCACCTGGCACCTGCCTGGTTGCGAGTGGTTTGTCGGGAGGGCGTCCGTCGGGCCCCTGGCTTCGGAGCAGAACGGAGATAAAGTGAATTCAGTTCATCTCACGATAGCCGGGGGCGGGGCGGCGGGCAAGAAGCTGTCGGGCCGGCGCGCGTCACGGCGACGAGCGCTTCGGAGTCCTGGCGCCCGCGGACGTTCCACCGTCGATCATGAGATCGGTGCCGGTGACATAGCTGCTGTCGTCGCTCGCGAGGAACAGGATGGCCTTCGCCACCTCGAGCGGCATACCCCGGCGTTGCAATGGAATGCTTTTCACATACGCGTCCATGTCGTCGTCGGCGAAATCGGCGCCCGCGGTGATGGCTGTATCGATGCTGCCGGGACAGACCGCGTTGACCCGGATATTCGATTCCGCGAACTCCAGCGCCGCAACGCGTGTCAGGGCACGAACGCCGAACTTCGACGCGCCGTACGCACCGAGTTCGGCGGTGGCGAGGACGCCGCGCAGCGAAGACAAGTTGACGACCGACCCGCCGGTGGTCATCGCGGCGCCGGCGGCCTGCAGTCCGAGGAATGTGCCCACCAGGTTGAGGTCGATCATGCGTCGCAACTCGGCGACCGAGGTCTGCATGATAGACGCCTTGGAGGCGGCACCCGCGGAGTTGACGAGAATGCGCATCGGGTGCCCGCGCTCTGCCATCTCGGTGGTCACCCGGTTCCACTGAGATTCTTCGGTGACGTCGAGATGCCGATAGTGGGCTCGCGCACCGAGTTTCGCCGCCACACTGTTGCCCAGCTCGTCGTCGACATCGCACAGGTACACGGTCGCCCCGTGGGCGTGGAAGAGTTCCGCGGTCGCGGCGCCGATCCCGCGGGCAGCACCGGTCACGAGAGCGCAGGTGTCGCGCAGTCGTGCGTCCTGGGTGGTCACTGGATGAACCGCTTTTCCCAGTCGGACTGGTATTCGGTGAGCGATTCGGGCGTCAGATCGGAAGGGTTGGGCAGCGCGATGTCCTGCGCGTGCGCGACGCTTCCTTCGATGTCGGGGAGCGCGCTCGCGTAGCCGAGCGACAACGCCTTCTGGCCGGCCGGGGTCACCATGAAATTCGCCAGCACCTGCGCCGCATTCGGGTGCGGCGCCGCGGACAGGGCGTGGGTGAACCACGGGGTTCCCCACGGGGGTGACGGCAGCGCCCAGTCCACCGGTGCACCCGATTCCTTCTCTCGCACCAGGGGCTGCACCACTGGGGTCGCGACGATCTCCCCCGAGGTCAGGGCCTGAGCGACCCCCAGTGCACTCGGGTAGATGCGCGGTTCCAGTTCCGCGAGCTTCTGGAGATAGTCGTCGCCGAAGTTCTTTTCGAAGAATCGGTAGAAGTCGACGTACGAGGCGATACCCGACGGATTGACGATGCCGATCTTGCCCTTCAATGCCGGGTCGAGCAGGTCTGCCGGCTTCTGCAGACCGCCGGGAAGCGCTGTCGTGTTCCACCCAAGGGCGAACACCGCCGCACTCGTCAGGAAGAACTTGTCGGACATGATGCTCTTCTGCGGTTCGTACTCCGGCGCATCGAATGCCGGGCCGACGAGGTCGGTCGAGTAGGTACCCGACTCGGCGGCATTCTCGATCCAGGCGGCGTCGGTCAGCATGTGGACGTCAGCCGTGCCGCGCTTCGTCTGATTCTCGACCTCGACCTTCGGGTTGATGTCGGCGTCGGTTCCCCGGACGTACTCGAGGGAAATCTCGGGATACTCCTGCTCGAATGCCACTTTGAGGGCTTCGAGATTGGCGGGGTTCTGGCTCGAGTACAGCAGCACACTGCCTTCGCCCTTGGCTGCTGCGACGACGTCGTCCCACGTGCCCGACACGGGTTGATTGACACCGGAACCACCGGATCCGCAGGCGGCGGAGGCGAACGCGGCGACCACCGCGACGGCCATCAGCTTTATCGGCACACTTCTCATGGCATGAAAGTCCTTCCGGAATCGGTTCGCCGGATGCGAACCTGTGTAGTCGGTAGCGGAGTGAGAGATCGAATGCGGGGCGAAGCCCTACGACGCGAGCCTGTCGAGCAGTGCGGCAACGCGATCGGGAATCGTCACCATGGCCATGTGGCCGGACTCGAGAAAGACGGTGTCGCCGCCGACGACGGCAGCTGAACTCTCCTGCAGCTCGGGCGGATAGCACGTGTCCTTCGTCAAACGTACGTATGTACGGGGTACGTCGGCCCGGAGACCGGACAGATCCACGGACTCGGTGAGTAGCGCGCCGGAATCGTCGACCAACTGGTCGATCATCCAGCCGGTCTGCTCGGCGTCCATGTCGTTGCAGAGCATCGCTGCGGCGCCCAGTGGATCCTGGCGATAGACACCGCCTTCTATCGACGCTTCGACCGCGATGCGGACGTCCGGATCGATCTGGTCGATCACCCGCGTGCCGTCAGGCGGGACGACGGCGGAGAGGAACACGACGTGCCGTAGTCGGTCCGCGAGCGCTGACATGGCCAGCGGGGCCGTCACTCCTGCGAATGAGTGTGCGACGAGAACGATGTCCTCGAGATTCGCCGCCTCGACGTCCTCGACGAGGGCGGCGGCGCAGTCGGCGAGGGTGACCGACCGCGGGTCGACGGAGCGGCGTCCACCCCGTCCCGGGAGATCGACTGCGAGAGTGTCACCTTCGAGCAACGGAAGGAGAGGCCCCCAGCAGGAGGCGCCCACTCCTGCGCCATGGACGAGAACAAACGACATGATGCCCCTCACTAAATTGAACTGATATCAGTTTGAATCTAGGGAAAGCGCCCTGTGATGTCAATCACCTGCTAACGTGAAGTGAATCCAGTTCAGTTAGGAGGTCGGTATGACGACTCCACGTGCAGCGCAGCCGCTGCAGCTCGGCAAGCTTCGGTTGGAAAACCGTCTCGTCGGTACGCCTCACGCCTCGGGAGCCGTCGCCGGCGGTATCCCGTTGCCCGGCGACGCCGACTACTGGCGCCGTCGCGCGGCGGGCGGCGCGGCAATGCTCCTCGTCGGCGGCACCGTGGTGTCACCCAGCTCGACCAATCGCAACGGCAACATCACCGAGGCCTGGCGTCCCGAAGTCGTCGCCGGCCTGGAGGCTCGGGCACGAGCGATCACGGAGGAGGGAGCCGTCGCGGCATGCCAGCTGGTGCACCTCGGACGCGAAACGCTCGGCGCCGAGCTGTGGAGCCATCCCGTGGCGCCGGCCGCCGTCCGCTCTCCCCGCGAACCGACGCGGGCCCGAGTTCTCTCCCACGCCGATGTCGACGGGATCGTCGACGCGTTTCGCACATCCGCCGTTCACGCGTGGTCCGCCGGATTCCAGGTCGTCGAACTGCATGCGGCCCACGGATATCTGCTGGCGCAGTTCCTGTCACCGATCACCAACTTCGGCCGAGGCGCTGGGACGGTTGCGGGGCGGGTGCAGATCCTCGACCGCATTGCATCTGCGGTTCGGGACGCCTGCCCCGGTGTCGTCCTCGGTGTTCGCGTCTCCGCCGAAGGGGACGACGAGGCCGGCCTGAGCATGGACGGGCTCTGCGAGGTACTTCCGCACCTTTCCGATTTCGACTACGTCAACGTCACGGTCGGGGTACGCACCACCTACGTCCGCGATATGGCCGTTGCGGAGCCGCCGCTGCTCGGTGCGGTCGGACGGTTGCGCGCCGCCACGGTGACACCGCTGCTGGTGTCGCAGTCCTTCCGCACAGGTGCGTCCATCGACACCGCGCTGCAATCGGGAGCCGATCTCGTCGGCATCGCCCGCCCGCTGATCGCGGATCCGGACTTCCCCAGGAAGATGCTGACCGGCAGGGAGGCCTCGATCCGCCCGTGTGTGTCGTGCAACGAGGACTGCCGCGCGTTCGACCCGGTCCTGCTCTGCTCGGTCAATCCCGAACTCGCACCGCCGGGCCATTCCGCACGTCCGGCGTATCCGCTGACCCTGGGCCCGACACGCTCGTCGAGCGATAGGCGTCGGATCGCCGTCGTCGGTGCCGGCCCGGCCGGGCTCGAGTGCGCGATGCGGCTCGGATCCGAACACGCCGTCACGCTCTTCGAGCGTCGCGACCGGATAGGTGGCCAGCTCGCGACAGCCGCGGACGCGCCGCACCGCAGCGGCTGGCGCCGCCTCCTCGACTACTACTCGGACAACATGCCGGGGGTGGCACTCCGACTGGGCCACACGGTGACCGCCACCGAACTGGAAGACTTCGACGAGGTAGTCCTGGCCGTCGGCGCTGTGGAGACGCTTCCCTCTGAAGCGGCAGGGGCGAAGTCGCTGCTCTCCTCGCAGGCGCTGGTCGGGGGAGGGGAGTCGCTGCGCGGCGCCGGCCACGTCGTGGTGGTCGACGACGGATTCGGGCTCTGGCCCGCGGCGAGTTCGGTCGAAGCCGCACTGGCCGCCGGCGCCGACCTGGTCACCGTCCTGACGCCTGCCGCGGCCTTCGCGTCCGGTCTCCCCGCGGAGAGTCGCGTGCAGTATCTGCGTCGACTGTCGGGCAAACCGGTCGACGTGCGGGTGCTGTCGTCGCTCGTCGCGGTCACCGACGGCTCGGTCGAGTTCGAGAACACCCTGTCGGGGGAGAAGACGCGTCTCGACGTCGACCGCGTAGTCGTCGCCGGTGAGCGGCGCTCGCTCGACTGGTCGCTCCTCGCGCCGGAAGGCGCACGCGTGCACGTCATCGGCGACGCGCTCGTGCCACGCAAAGTCGCACACGCCGTCGCCGAGGGCCGTGCAGTCGCCTGTGAGTACTTGTCAACCGCCCGCGGTTAACAAGTACTCACAGGGATGTCGGTGTGGTTGCGCTCACACCCGAGGTCCTTTACGTTACTTGAACTGAAATCAACTCAATTAGATCCGGCCGCCCTCGGAGGCATCGTGGACCAGTTGTTCATCACCTTGACCACCGGCATCGCCAACGGTGCCGTGTACGGTCTCATCGGACTCGGATTGGTCATCATCTTCAGGTCCACCGACGTCATGAATTTCGCAATGGCGTCGTTGTCGACCCTCGCCATCTACGTTGCCCTCAGCGCGTACGGGGCCGGCGTGGGCATTGCTGTCGCCCTGGTCGTCGCGGTGGTTTTCGGGGCCCTCAGCGGAGTCGTGGTGCGGGAAGCCCTGATTCGTCCGCTCGGGCAAGGGAAGCTCTTCGCTGCGCTCGTCGTCACGATGGGACTGTCGATCATTGTCGAGCATCTGATCGGCCACTACTGGGGAGAGCAGCCGCGACGATTCCCGCAACTCATCGACGGCACGATCTCGATCGGCAACTCGAACCTGATGCTGCAGGACGTCGCCACGATTCTCCTCGCCGCGCTCGCCGTGTCGGCCATTGCGTATCTGTTCACGCGGACGCCGTTGGGATCTGCGATGCGCGCGGTCGCCGAATCCGCTGAGACCGCGGAGATCATGGGCATCAACGCGCACAAGGTTGCGCGGATCGCCTGGGCTCTCGGAATGGCGTTGGCGGTGCTGGGAGTCTTCCTGTACGCACCGAAAACCGGGGTTTCGCCGGTGATCCTCGCTCCCGTGTTGTTCCGTGCTTTCGCAGGCATCCTGCTCGGTGGTCTCACAAGCATGTACGGCGCGGTCATCGGGGGGCTCATCATCGGCGTCCTGGACAACCTCGCTGCGGCCTATATCTCCGCCAGCTTCCGCGACACGTTCGTCTTCTGTGTGGCGGTGCTCGTGCTGCTCATCCGTCCGCAGGGCATCTTCGGCCGCCAAACCTTCGAGAGGGTCTGATTCCATGATCACGAACGACGTCTCGGCGCAGCGTGCCGGACGCTCCGCTCAGCGGCTGTACAGCGCCGGGCAGCTTCTCGGTGGACCGGCTGCGGCGATCCTGACGATAGTGGTGCTGTCTGCCGGACTCGTGCCGGGCTACCAGATCTACACGGTCGGACTCGCCGCGGTGTACGGACTGATCGTTCTGTCCATCTCGCTACTGGCCGGGTGGACGGGTATCTGGTCGATCGGGCATCCCGCAATGGTCGCGATCGGCGCCTATGCGACCGCCTACGGCAGCAGTAACGGTTGGGGACTGGCATTCACATCCGTTGTCGCCGTTACATTGTGCGCAATGCTGGGAGGCTTCCTCGGATTCGCCGGCTCCCGTTTCTCCGTGCTGTACGTCGCGCTTCTCACGTTGGCGTTCACCTTGGTGACGCTCGAAATCATCGGTGCGTGGAAGAGCTTCACCGGCGGTGACCAAGGAGTGCCGGTCGATACATTCGACACCGTGTTCGGGGACCTCGTTCCGTCGTCCGACGCTGTCACCTACCTGGCCGTCGGAGTCCTCGGTCTCGCTGTCGCGGTGTCGGTATTCCTGCGCCGCACGACCATACGTATGCGCATGGTCGCGGCCAAGACACACCCACTGGCAGGCAGATCGATCGGCATCGCTCCCGAACTGCAATCGAGCCTCGGCTTCGCGATCAGTGCGGGAGTCGCGGGCCTGTCCGGCGTGCTACTTGCCTTGCTGTCGGGCTTCATCAGCCCGGAGGGCTTCTCGATGGTCTTCGCGGTCAACCTGATTGCGGCGACCGTCCTCGGCGGCACCGGCAGCGTGATCGGCGCCGTTCTCGGTGGTGCGTTCCTCGCATCCGCACCGACGCTGGCGTCGTCGCTGTCGATCGACCAGCCGTACCTGATCGGGGGTGTCCTGATTCTCACCCTGCTGTTTCTCGCCGATGGAATCGTCCCGACGGCCGGGAGGCTGTTGCGCCGATTCGTCCCGGTCACGCGCGCACTCGGACGCCCCATGCTGTCCACCTCCCAATCCAGCCTTCTCGACCCTGCGGGATCGGGTACGAACGTGCGGGCCGATACCGCCACGGCAGTCGTGTTGAAGACGGAGGCGCTCGGTGTTCGATTCGGGGGTCTTCAGGCCGTGCACAACATCGATCTCCGCGTGGATGCAGGTGAGGTGCTTGCGATCATCGGGCCGAACGGCGCCGGCAAGACCACCTTCGTCAACGCCCTCTGTGGCCTGATCGGTGGCGGTGAACTCGCAGGAACGATGGAACTCGGGGGCCGGCCCCTGCACGGGGTGCGGGCGACTCGCAGACGCTCGCTCGGACTCGGCCGGACCTTTCAGCACGCCGAACTTTTCGCGGAACTGACCGTTCTCGAAAATGTCAGTGTCGTCAACCGCTGGGGGCGCCGTGCCGATCGCGACACTGCGTTGCAGGTCCTTTCGAGTGTCGGATTGGCCGACCACCTGCACCGACTCCCCAGAGAATTGCCGTTCGGGCTGCAGAAGCGGGTCGATCTCGCCCGGGCGATCGCGGCGCTGGCCGACAACCCGCGATTGATCGTGCTCGACGAACCGTTCGGTGGCCTCGACGCCGATGAACGTCACACACTCGCCGACCACATCCGCCGGCTCTCGAATTCCGGTACCTCCGTGGTCATCATCGACCACGTCCTCGACGACCTGTTCTCCGTCGCAGATCGGGTGGTGGCGTTCGACTTCGGTGAGCTGATCGCGGATGGAACCCCGGACACCGTCCTGCAGAACCGGCAGGTCCGCGACTCGTATCTCGGAAACATCGACAGCACACTGATCGCACCCGACATCGACCGAAGGGCGGCGCCGTTGATCTCCGTGCGGGGGATCGAGCACCACTACGAGGGTGTGCACGCATTGTCCGGCATCGATCTCGACGTCCATGCCGGCGGAATCCTCGGCATCGTCGGTGCGAACGGCGCCGGCAAGAGCACTCTGGGGCGGATCCTGCACGGCGATCTGCAGTCGACCGGCGGCACCCGGACGGTCAATGGTGCAGACACCCTGCGGCTCAGCCTGGTTCCCGAGGGGCGCGCCTTGTTCCGCACCCTGTCGGTGCGCGAGAACCTGGAGGTCGCGGCGTACGCCGCAGGAATCTCCGGCCGTACACTGCGAACTCGGCTCGACGAGCTGCGGCAGGGGCTCCCCGAACGGGTCCGCACGCGCATGGACATTCCGGCCGGCTCACTGTCCGGCGGCGAACAACAGCTCGTCGCCATCGCCCGGGCACTGATGGCCGACCCCGAAGTCCTGATCCTCGACGAACCCGCGCTGGGACTGTCCCCGGCGATGGTCGACGAAGTCTATTCACAGGTGAATGCCCTGGCACGTCGGGGCATCACGACCATCCTGCTCGACCAGTCACTCGCCCGCGCGCTCGAATCCTGCAGCGAGGTGATCGTTCTGCGTCAAGGTGAGGCCGTCGCGCGCGGCAACAGTGGCACGCCGGGATTCAGTGAGACCGCTGAGGCGGCGTACTTCGGCACAGAGATCCCCGCTCGCATCTAGACCGTGTATTCCGCGACGAGAACCCGACGCTCTTCGGAGCGAAGGGAATCGACTCGATCAGACTCGGAGAAGAGGAAGTACGGAGAAAGATGAATATGTCTCGGACAGCTGGGCAAGCCAGATTCGAGGGCGCGGTCGCCCTGGTAACGGGAGGCGGATCAGGAATCGGAGCGGCAGTCGTCGCGCAACTCGTCGATGAGGGAGCTGCCCGCGTCTACGTGGCCGACATCGTGGTCGAGACAGTGCGCCGGCGGTACGGGGACGACCCCACGACGATCGCACAAGGCGTCGACGTCTCGGACCCGAAGGCCGTCGATGCTGTCATGGCGGAGGTCCTCGCCGCCGAGGGGCGGCTCGACGTCGTCGTGCACGCCGCCGGCGTGGACGACCCGGAGTCCAAGAAGATCATCACGGACGCGACTGCCGCGGGCACCCCGATCGACCTGACGGCGAACCTCACCGACGCGCAATGGCGCCGAGTGATGTCGGTCAATCTGGACGGCACATTTCACGTGGTGCGCTCCGCGGTGCGGGTGATGAAGCCGAAAGGCGGCGCGATCGTCGTGATCGGCTCGTCCTCGGCATTCGATACCTTGACGGGATACCCGCACTACGCGGCGTCGAAAGCAGCGGTCCATGCCTTCTGTCAGGCCGTCGCCAAGGAGGTGGTGGCGTTCGGAATCCGACTCAACCTTGTCGCTCCGGGCCCGACCGAGACCGGCATGGCCTCTCGCACACCGGAAGAACTCAAAGTGCAGTGGGTCAACAACACACCGGTGCCGTACGCGACACCGGACGAGATCGCGGACAACGTGCTGTTCCTCGCTTCGGAACAGGCCAGAAACGTAGTGGGTGCGGTGCTACTCAGCAACCGTGGACGATTCACCGTCTGACTGTTCATACGAGCGGAACGGACACCCGGTCTTCGCCCCGAGCACATCCAGGTTGGACTTGCCGACCTGGATGCGCTCGAGTGTTACTGGATGCGCTCGAGGTGTTACTGCGGTGACACGAAGTCACCGATGGGGACGAATTTGCCGCCCTCGACCTGGACGCGGACCACGCTGTCGGTGCCGAGGTGGTCGTCCGCGCTGAACGTGAGCGGAGGCATCACACCGGTGCCGAGGGTGCCGCTCGTGATTATCGCGTCGGTGACGGACTCGGACGTGATCTCGCCGTCGATACTCGCGAGGACCTGAGCGAACGCTTTCGCCGAGCCATAGGTTGCCAGCGAGTAGAAATCGGGCTTCTCGCCCGGCTTGTACTTCGCCAGTGCCTGCCGGTACTCCTCGACATCCGGGTTGTCGGCGGTGGGAGGCAGCGTCAATGACACGGCGCGGAATCCTTCCGCGTTCGCACCTGCGAGGTCGAGCAGGCTGTTGCCGACCGTAGGGGAGTAGCCGTAGCTGGGAATCTTGACACCCTGCAGGGCCATCTCGTTGAGGTAGGCAGCGGCCTCCTGGATCGGCAGGATCGTCAGGACTGCATCGGGTGCAGCCGAACGGATCTGGGACACGAACGGGCTGTAGTCGGTGGTACCGAGCTTGACCTCCACCGTCGAGACCTCCGCCCCGGCCTTCTCGAGTTCGGTTGTGGCGACTGCGCCCACATTCATGAACGCCGCCGGATCGTTGCGGATGATCGTGACCTTCTTGGCACCCTCGTCGAGGGCCCACTGCGCGGCGGCGCGCGCCTGGTTCTCGTAGAGCGTCTGGCTTCCGAACAGCCCGTCCCGCGGCGGGTCGTACCAGGCGGTGGAGCCGCCGTAGGTCCCGAAGACGGGGATCTGGTTCTGTTCGAGGACGAACGGGAAAGTCGCCTCCGTGGTTGCCGTGCCGTTGGCGCCGACGATCGCGACAACGCGGTCGCGTGAGACCAGCTGTCGCGCCACCTGAATCGTCTGCTGCGGGTCGAAGGCGTTGTCGATCGGAGTCCACTCGACGGGGCGGCCGTGGATCCCCCCTGTGTCGTTGAGCTGATCGAAGAACGCTTGGGTACCGGCCTCCTGAGGAAGACCCCCCGAAGCCTGCGGGCCCGAAAGGGGAAGCCATGCGCCGAGTTTGATCGGGCCGCCCGCGTCGCCGTCGCCGGCTTGCGTTCCGCAGGCTGTCAAGGTCGTGGCGAGGACCACGCCGACCGTGAGAAGAATTTTCCGCACATCCACTCCTTGAATCGAGTTCAGTTCAATCGATGGTATAGAGGAAAAGCTGTGTCGGCAATCACACTCCTCGAGCGATGTGATGCCTCGGGGAAACCGGTCTGAGTATTACTTGAACTGACTTCAGTTGAGGGGATACGGTGTGGCCGGTAGTGCAATCTGCTTGTCGAAGGGGATGAGGAGCACCAGATGCCAGAAATCGAAACCGACGTACTCGTCATCGGCGCAGGAATGGCCGGGTTGACTGCGGCAGCGCGGGCAGCGACCAGCGGACGCTCGGTCGTCGTCGTCGAGAAGTCCGCGGCGATCGGCGGGTCCGCCCAGTTCGCCGGATATGCCTGGACCGCGCCTTCGCACGAGGTCATGGACGAGGTCAACCCGGACGGCGACCCTGCATTACGTCGAGCGCTCGTCGACGGGTTTTCCGACGGGATCGACTGGGTCCGGTCACTCGGCGTCGAATGCGCGGACGCGGTGACCGTTCTCCGCTACGGCACCGGCCATCAGTTCGACACGAATCGGTACATCGACGAGTGCCGTCGGCGAATCCGAAGGCACGGCGGTGAGCTGCACACGAGCGCAGTGACCCTGTCGCTGCTCACGCTGGACAGTGGAGTCGTCGGGGCCCGTGTGCGGCTCTCGGACGGTACCGAATGCGAAATACGGTCCCAGGCGACGATTCTCGCGACCGGCGGATTTCAGGCGAGTCCCGAATTGACCGCCGCGCACATCCATCCCGCGGCAACCGGGATGCAACTGCGCTCCAATCCAATCAGCGCGGGAGACGGACTACGCCTGGCCGAATCCGTCGGCGCGGCAACCGGGACGGATCGGTCCGGCTTCTACGGCCACCTCGTACCGACGGGCGTTCGCTTCCGCGACCCGTCGGATTTTGTCGCACTGTCGCTCTACTACAGCGAGCATGCGCTGCTGTTCAACCTCGACAACCGCCGTTTCACGGATGAGACCGTCGGGGACCACCTGACAACGATGGACCTGCTCGAGCAGCCCGAGTCGCGAGGGCTGCTCGTCGCCGATGCCCGGGTCTACCGCGAATGGATCACCGGCAGCTACGTCGAAGGTGCCGACTCGCTCGACAAGTTCGACCTCGCGCAGCGCCGGGGTGGGCGATGTGGAATCGCCGAGAACCTCGACGAATTCGCGTACCTTCCCGAGGAGTGGGGCTACGACGGCGCCGCGATCGCGAATCAGATCCGGTCTCTCGACGCGGCCGGTACGGAGGGACAGCCTCCGCGTCGCTTCGACTCGACACCGCTCGACGAGGGTCCGTATTACGTCGTCGAGGCGTGCCCGGCACTGACATTTCCGTTCCACGGCATCCGCATCGACGAGCACGGCCGTGTCCTCGACTCGGCGGGCGGCACGATCAGCGGACTGTTCTCCGCCGGATCCGACACCGGCGGACTCTACAACCGGGCGTACACCGGAGGCATCGCGCCTGCCCTGGTGTTCGGACTGGCCGCCGCGGACTTCACCGCACCTGTGAGTACTTGTTAACCGCCCGCGGTTAACAAGTACTCACAGGGGGTGTTCTCCGACATCCGCGGCGGCGAGGGTGATGACCAGCAGCGGCACCACCTTCGCCGCCGGGATGCGGTAGTGGTTCCGCGACTCCTGTTCGACGATGCGCGCCCCGCCGAGGGCGCGCAGGTGGTGGTAGAGCTGCCCGGGCGAGGTCAGCCCGACCGCGGTCTGCAGCTCGGCCGCGCCAGCCGGACCGCGAAGCAGGGTGCGGACGATCTCGAGGCGGGTCGGATGTCCCAGGGCGGCGAGCACGTTCGACACGGCGGTGGGGGACAGGTCGAGGGTGGCGCCGGCGTCGTAGCGGATCGTCCACTGGATCTCGCCGCCCAGGTCGACGGTGCCCTGATACCCGATCTGCCCGATGCTCTCGCCGACGTCGGGTGTCGGGGTTTCGGCGGGCCGGGCCGATTCGAGGGCGTGGACGCGCGCCTCGAGGTCGGCGAGCCGGGCGTCGTACTCGTCGTTCACACGGCACAACTTAGCTGCGACATTGTGTCGGGATCGGTCATCGCCTCGAGAAGCAGCTGCTGGTGCGCGAAGTTCCCGCCGATGACGTCCAGGTAGTCCGCGCTCGACAGGTTCGACGTCAGCAGCACCGCGGTGGCGACGGTGCCGTCGGGGCGCCGGATCGTCATCGCTTCGGTGACGACGCCGGGGAGGTTGCCGCCCTTGAAACCCAATCCGTCCAGTCCGGGCGGTGCGGGCTGCCATTCGAGGTGTTCCCGCGCGTCGTCGGAGCCGGGGCCGAAGTCGCCGCTCGCGATCGCGCGGTGCAGCGCGGCGAGGCCCGCGGCCGTACCCGCCACCCCGGACTCCTGTACCCGGGCCGTGACCGCCGGGAAGTCGTCGCCGGGCGACATCCGCATCACCTGTTCGCGGTAGGTGCCGTCGTGGGCGTAGCGCCGGGCGGCGTCCCACCGGGCATCGCGCGACATCGCCGGATCGAGGAGGGCGATGGTCGAGCCCAGCAGGGTCGGCACCTCGAGGTCGGTCCAGCCGCCCTGCGCGGCGGCATCGACGAGGGCGTCGTCGCCGAGCCGGTCGCGCAGATAGTCGGGGACGGCGTTGTCGCTCTCCTGAATCATCGCGGTCACCATCTGCCCGAGCGGGACCGCGGCGTTCGGATCCGTGACCCCGAGCCGCTGCAGGGCTCGCGGATGGGCGCCGCCGTCGGTGTCCGGGAGGTACCACCGTTCCCACTCGGTCAGCGGCACCGGCTCGGCCGGGTCCAGTTCACCGGCCGCGACGGCCCGCGCGTAGGCGGCCAGGTGCACCACCTTGATCGCGGACGCCAGGGGAGCGGTGTCGCCGGCGCGGTGCTCGACGGTTCGGCCGCGACCGTCGTCGACGAAGAATGCGACGTCGTCGGTGTGGGAACCGACGTACCCGACCCACCCGGAGGCAGTCGTGATGTCGGCGGGTGGCAGCGGTGCGCACACGGCCGGAGCCGCCGGCGCGGCCTGTTCGTCTGCGGAGTCGCTGCTGCACGCGCCCAGGCTCACCGCCACCGCGACCGTTGCTGTGACCGCGCTCAGCTTCCTGGCCATGGAGAAAATCCCCCCACCTGGTTAAATTCGATAATTCGGAATTGCGGAATTCTAGAAGAACGGTAACCCGAATCGGCGGGACTGTCGAGACCGCACGCTCCGAACATCCCCTCCGGGGCGGCCCGTAGGCTGACACCCGTGCGCGTACTCGTTATCGGCTCCGGAGCCCGTGAACATGCCCTCCTTCTCGCCCTTGCTCGCGATCCGGGTGTCAGTGCCCTGATGTGCGCGCCCGGCAACGCCGGGATCGGCAAGATCGCCGAGCAGCATCCCGTCGACATCGCGTCCGGGGAGGCGGTGGCAGCCCTCGCGAAGAAGCTCGACGCAGACCTCGTAGTGGTCGGCCCCGAGGTTCCGCTGGTGCTGGGTGTCGCGGACGCCGTCCGCGCGGCAGGCATCGCCTGCTTCGGCCCGTCCGCCGACGCCGCGCGCATCGAGGGTTCCAAGGCGTTCGCCAAGGACGTCATGGCCGCCGCCGGTGTGAAGACCGCGCACAGCGAGATCGTCGACACTCCCGCCAAGCTGGACGAGGCGCTGGACCGCTTCGGGCCCAACTGGGTGGTCAAGGACGACGGCCTCGCGGCAGGCAAGGGCGTCGTGGTCACCACCGATCGGGACGCCGCCCGCGACCACGCGGCCGAACTCCTCGAGAACGGTCACCCCGTCCTCCTCGAATCCTTCCTCGACGGTCCCGAGGTGTCGCTGTTCTGCGTCGTCGACGGCGAGACCGTCGTGCCGCTGCTGCCGGCCCAGGACCACAAGCGCGTCGGTGACGGCGACACGGGACCCAACACCGGCGGGATGGGCGCCTACACGCCGCTGCCATGGTTGCCCGAGCAGACTGTCACACAGATCGTCGACGACGTGGTGAAGCCGGTCGCGGCCGAGCTCGTCGCCCGGGGCAGTGCCTTCAGCGGCCTGCTGTACGCCGGGCTGGCGATCGGCAAGGACGGCCCGGCTGTGGTCGAGTTCAACTGCCGGTTCGGCGACCCCGAGACCCAGGCGGTGCTCGCGCTGCTGAAGAGTCCGCTCGGCGCACTGCTGAACGCGGCGGCCACCGGAACGCTCGATCAGGTCGCGCCGCTCGAATGGCAGGACGGTTCGGCGGTGACCGTCGTGGTCGCGGCCGAGCACTACCCGGCCACGCCGCGCACCGGCGACGTGATCACCGGCGCCGACGGTGACGGCGTCCTGCACGCGGGCACCAAGCTCGTCGACGATCAGGTGGTCTCCGCCGGCGGACGCGTGCTCAGCGTGGTCGGAGTCGGAGGCGACCTCAACGAGGCGCGCGCGGATGCGTACTCCAAGATCTCCGCGATCAAGCTGCCGGGCAGCCACTTCCGCAAGGACATCGGCCTGGCCGCCGTCGAGGGACGTATCGCCCTCCCCTGAGGTCGAAGCACTCCTGTGACTGAAAGGCGTGCACCCCTGGAATTCCCAGGGGTGCACGCCTTTTCGTCATGTCACCGGGCCGTCCAGCCTCCGTCGATCGTGTAGGACGCGCCGGTCACCATGCCGGCGTCGTCGGACGCGATCCAGGCGACGAGGGACGCCACCTCCGACGGTTCCACCAGCCGTTTGATCGCGCTCTCGGTGAGCATCACCTTCTCGATCACGTCGGACTCGCTGATGCCGTGAACCTGCGCCTGATCCGCGATCTGCTTCTGCACCAACGGTGTCAGCACGTATCCGGGGTTGACGCAGTTGCTGGTGACACCGTGCGGTCCGCCCTCGAGCGCCGTCGCCTTCGACAGCCCCTCGAGGCCGTGCTTGGCGGTGACGTACGCGGCCTTGAACGCCGACGCGCGGAGCCCGTGGACGGACGACACGTTGACGATGCGTCCGAATCCCGCGGCATACATGTGCGGCAGCGCGGCGCGGATCAGCAGGAACGGTGCCTCGACCATCAGCTTCTGGATGCGCCGGAAGTCCTCGGGGCGGAATTCCTCGATGGGACTGATGGTCTGGATGCCGGCGTTGTTGACGAGGATGTCGGTCTCGAGTCGCAGCTCGGTGAGCTGGTCGGTGTCGAGGAGGTCGACGTGCCACGCGGTGCCGTCGATTTCGTCGGCGAGGGTCTTGGCGGCCACGTCGTCGAGGTCGGCGACCGTGACGTGGGCTCCGCGCGCTGCGAGGGTCCGGGCGCAGGCTGCGCCGATCCCGCTGGCGCCGCCGGTGACGAGGGCCGTGCGTCCGGTCAGGTCCTGCTCCGTCATGCCGGGGCTCCCGCCTTCTCGTCGGCGAGGATCCGTGCGTCGGCCGCGTCGATCGATTCGAGCGAGATGCCCTTGGTTTCCCGGGCGACGATGACGGCGACGACGGTGACCAGGCAGGCGATCGCCAGGTAGATCGCGATCGGTACGGACGAGTCGTACCTGCTGAGCAGGCTGGCCGCGATGATCGGCGCCAGCGAACCGGCCACGATCGACGTCACCTGGTAGCCGAGGGAGACACCCGAGTACCGCATGCGGGTCGGGAACATCTCGGCCATGATCGCCGGCTGACCGGCATACATGAACGCGTGGAACACCAGGCCGATGATGATCGCTCCGAGGATGACGGCGTTGTGCCCGCTGTTCATCATCGGGAAGGCGAAGAAGCCCCAGGTGCCCGCGGTCAGCGCGCCGATCATGTAGACGGGCCGGCGGCCGATGGTGTCGGAGAGGCGCCCGACGAGCGGGATCACCGCGAAGTGCACGGCGTGCGCGATCAGCATCCACCAGAGGATCTGCGCGGTGTCCGTGTGGACGACCACCTTGAGGTAGGTGATCGAGAACGTGACCACCAGGTAGTACATGACGTTCTCGCCGAAACGCAGGCCCATCGCCGTCAGCACGCCGCGCGGGTAGCGCTTGAGCACCTCGAAGACACTGAACGACGTCTCCTTGATGTGCTCCGCTTCCTTCTGCGCCTGGATGAAGATCGGGGCGTCCGTCACCTTGGTGCGGATGTAGTAGCCGACGAGGACGATCACGGCCGACAGCCAGAACGCCACGCGCCAGCCCCAGCTCAGGAACGCCGCATCGGACAGCGTCGTCGTCAGGATCAGCAGGACGACGGTCGCGACGAGGTTGCCCGCAGGCACTCCGGCCTGCGGCCACGACGACCAGAAGCCGCGGGACTTGTTCGGGCTGTGCTCGGCCACCAGCAGCACCGCGCCACCCCACTCGCCGCCGACGGCGAATCCCTGGATGAAGCGGAGGGTGACGAGCAGGGCGGGAGCCCAGTAGCCGATCTGGCCGTAGGTGGGCAGACATCCCATCAGGAACGTGGCCGCGCCGACGAGGAGGAGGCTGAACTGGAGGAGTTGCTTGCGGCCGAACTTGTCGCCGAAGTGACCGAACACAATGCCGCCGAGAGGCCGGGCGACGAAGCCCACGGCGTACGTCACGAACGCCGCGATGATCGCGTCGAGTTCGTTGCCCCCGGCCGCGAAGAAGACCTTGCTGAACACCAGCGTCGCCGCGGTGCCGTAGAGGAAGAACTCGTACCACTCGACGACGGTGCCGGCCATGGACGCGCCGACCACCTTCTTCAGCCCGGACGGCGGGGCTTCCTTCACGTGCGCGGTTTCGTCGACGCTCATCTGTCGCTCCTCGTTACACTCCGTACCCCGTTGTGACTGGGGACACAGTTCATTGGTCCTGCCGAGTATTGATGCATATTTGTGCGCACACAATGACGCAACCTGCAGTCGGTATGTGCAAATATGCAGAAATGACCTCCGGAACCGCGCTGCCCAGCGCCGACGACCTGCTCGTGCTGCTCGCAGTGGGGCGGACCGGCCGCTTCAACACCGCGGCCGACGACCTCGGTGTCAACCACACCACCATCTCTCGTCGGATCGCCAGTCTGGAGAAAAGCCTCGGCGGCCGGGTCCTCGTGAAGGCCGCCGGCGGGTGGGAACTCACCGACCTCGGACGGCAGGCGCTGACCGCGGCCGAACGTGTGGAGGCCGCCGTCCACGGACTCGTCGCCGAACCCGGCAGGGCCGACCATCTGAAGGGCGTCGTCCGCGTCTCGGCGACCGACGGGTTCAGCGCCTACATCGCGGCGCCCGCGGGCGCACTGATCCGCAGCAGGCATCCCGAGGTGTCCGTGGAGATCGTCGCGATCACGCGCCGCGCCTCGCAGCATCGCTCCGGGCTCGACATCGAGATCGTGGTGGGCAAACCGCAGGTGCACCGGGCCGAGGCGCTGTGGCTGGCCGATTACACCCTGGGGCTGTACGGCGCGCGGTCGTACCTGGCGGAGCACGGCACACCGCGGCAGGTGGGGGATCTCGCCGATCACTCGCTCGTCTACTTCATCGACTCGATGCTGCAGGTCGACGAACTCGACCTAGCGCGCCGGCTCACCGTCTCGATGCGCGAATCGGTGACGTCGACCAACGTGTTCGTGCACGTCGAGGCCACCCGGGCGTCGGCGGGCATCGGGCTCCTGCCGTGCTTCATGGCCGACCGCCACGACGACCTCGTCCGGGTGCTGCCCGGGCAGGTCGAGGCCGAGCTGGCGTACTGGCTCGTCGCGCGCCCCGAGTCGCTGCGCCGACCGGAGGTCGCGGCGGTGGTGGGTGCCATCCGGGAGACGGTGGAGTCGCAGCGGGACGCGTTGGCGGGGGAGTGAGCACGTCACGCTAGCGTCAAGGGGTGCGTCCCGAATCCCAGCGGTCCAACATCCAGACCTTCCACGTGATGGACGTGTGGAAGGCGGCCACCGAACGTCAGCGCACCCACGGTGACGTGCTGACCCTCGCGGCGGGGCAGCCGTCCACTCCCGCCCCGCAGCCGGTTCTCCGCGCGACGCGGGAAGTGCTCGACGGGCACCTGCTCGGCTACACGGAAACATTCGGGATCCTGCCGCTCCGTGAAGCGATCGCCGGCTACCACTCCACCAAGTCCGGCATCGACGTCGACGCCGAGGACGCGGTCGTCACCACCGGGTCCTCCGGCGCATTCACGCTGCTGTTTCTCGCCGCGTTCGACGTCGGCGACACCGTCGTCGTGGCGCGCCCCGGCTACCCGGCCTACCGGAACACGCTCGCCGCGCTCGGCTGCAACGTCATCGAGATCGACTGCGGCGCCGACACCCGATTCCAGCCGACGGTCGCGATGCTCGACGCCTTGCCGGAACCGCCGGCCGGACTGATCGTCGCGAGCCCCGCCAACCCCACCGGCACCGTCATCGACCCCGGCGAACTGGCCGCCCTCGCCCGCTGGTGCGACGCCCACGGAACCCTGCTGATCTCCGACGAGATCTACCACGGCATCGGATACGGCGAGCAGGCCATGACGAGTTCGTGGGAGACGTCGCGCGAGTCCGTCGTCGTCGGATCGGTGTCCAAGTACTTCTCGATGACGGGCTGGCGGCTGGGCTGGATGCTGGTCCCCGAGGGGCTGCGCCGGCCGTTGCAGCGACTGGCCTCGAACATGACGGTGTGCCCGCCGGCCATCTCCCAGTACGCGGCGATCGCCGCGTTCACCGAGGAATCGAGAGCCGAACTCGACGGCCACGTGCAGCGCTACGCCGTCAACCGCGAACTGCTGCTCACCGGGCTCCCCGAACTGGGCATCACCGACCTGGCACCCGCCGACGGCGCGTTCTACGTGTACGCCGACATCGGGCACCTGCTGGGCGGAACCCACGGTGCGACGTCGACCGAATGGTGCTCGCGGTTGCTGCAGGACACCGGTCTGGCACTGGCCCCCGGCATCGACTTCGACACCGTCCACGGCGACCGGACCGTCCGGCTGTCGTTCGCCGGATCCACCGCCGAGGTCCGGGAATCGCTCGTGCGACTGGGTCGCTGGCTGTAGCCGCAGGTTTCCGACCACAGCTCTTGCGGCGCCGCCGCAGCAGTTGTTCGATGGACTTGGGCGCACTGAATGTTCGGGCGTGCCAGGCAAGGAGAACGGCGATGCTGTACGTCGCGTTGTTCGCATTCGTGTTGTGGGTCCTGTGTTTCGCCGACGCCATCACCACCGACGACGACCAGTTCCGGAACCTCTCGAAGGAGGGCTGGCTGGTGATCGTGTTGCTGCTGCCGCTCGTCGGTTCGGTGCTGTGGCTGGTGGCCGGGCGACCGCAGAAGGACTCGGGCGAACGGCTGCCCACCGACCCGGAGGAAGCCGAGTTCGTGCGGCGGTGCCGGGAACGGGCGGAGGAGCAGCGCCGCCAAGGTTTCCACGGGCGCGACCAGGAGTAGCGGCCTACACTGTGGCTAGGATTACAGTGTTACAACCGGGTATGAGGCGACGACATGAGCGAGATCAGTCATCCACAGCCACCCGTTCCTGGAGGGGTCCGCATCGGAACCCTGGAACGTGAGCAAGCCGCGGCGGCACTCGCCGAACACTTCGCCGCCGGACGGCTCGAGACGGACGAGTTCGACGCGCGAGTGCGCGAGGCCTACCTCGCCAAGACCGCAGCCGACCTGGTCCCCCTCTTCGCGGACCTGCCGGACAAGCAGCGCCTCGCCCCCGAACCCGAGCGCATGCGGCGGCGCGACCCGCGACGGGAGGCAGCGGCACTGCGGACACTGGTGTTCGTCGTGGCCGTCCTCGCCGCGATCCTGTGGGTCGCCCTGGTCCGCGTCCCCCCGCTGGTCTTCCTGCCCATCGTCTGGCTCGTGCTGGCCCGTCGTAGTTTCGGACGGCGGTCGTGCCGGGCGTGGTGACGCTCTGACTCCGACCGGCGAGAACAGCTGAAAACTACCGCGAGGTCGGTTGTCGCTCCCGTACTCTGACAGGCAGGTCCACGCCGTCGAGCGATCGAGGAGCCACGATGACCACCAGAATTGTGCGATGTGCGAGCCTGATCCCGGTTGTCGCGGCCTCCGCGCTGCTGCTGGGCGGATGCGGTTCCGACAGCAGTGACACGTCGTCGACATCTGCCAGTGCCACGGCGTCGGTCACGGCCACGACGGCGGCGCCGACCACTGCGGGCACGGCGGTGGCGTCGGCGGTCACCAAGCAGCAGGCCGAGCAGATTGCAGTCGCGACGGTCCCGGGTGGCACGGTCGCGAACTCCGAGGAACAACAGCGGGACGGTAAGACGGTGTGGCACGTCCACATCCGTGACACACGGGGCTACGACTACGACGTGAACGTCGACGCCGCGACCGGCGCGGTGGTGCCCGACAGTCAGAACACGGAGACCACCGCGACACCCGCACCCGCTCCCCCCGCCGGCGGGGCAGTGACCCAGCAGCAGGCGGAGCAGATCGCGGTCGCGACCGTTCCAGGCGGCACGGTCGCGAACGCCGAGCAACAACAGCGGGACGGTAAGCCGGTGTGGCACATCCACATCCGCGACGCCAAGGGCTGGGACTACGACGTGAACGTCGACGCGGCGACCGGAGCAGTCCTTCCCGACAACTGACCATGTGGGTGGAATGACCCAGATGAGGGCCCGCTCGAGGTGGGTGATTCGTCCGATGCCCGGGCGGTGACGGGGCTCTAACGTCGATGCCATGGCCACCACTTCAGTTCCCGTGTCGCGCCGCGACTTCCCATGCTGGGCGGCCCGCGCGGGCGCGGCGGGTCCACTCGTGTTCACCGCCGGGTTCGTCCTTCAGGAGACGTTCCGGCGAGACGACTACAGCCCGATCGCCGATCCCATCAGCGCTCTCGAGGCCGACGCGAGCGGGTGGATCCAGCAGGCGAACTTCCTGGTGTTCGCCGCGCTCCTGACGACCTTCGCGGTCGGATTGCACCGTGGTGTCGCCGCGATGCGGTTCGGCTGGGCGGGACCGGGTCTGCTCGGAGCCGCGGCGGTGGGACTGGTTCTCGCAGCCGTGTTTCCGTTGCGTGAGGACGCGGCCGGGAACGCCTACGATCCCGGCAACCATGTGATCGCGGGTGTCACGTTCTTCTCCTGCAGCGCGCTCGCACTCGTCGTGCTGTCTCGCCGATTCGCCGCCGATCCGCGGTGGCACAGCCTCTCGTCGTATGTCGCCGTCGCCGGTGTGGTCGGTCTGGGCTGTTTCGTGATGCTGGGCCGGTTCGCGATGCCCGACGGTTCCGCGTTGCACGACGTCGCCGGACTTCTGCAGCGCTGCACCCTGCTCCTCGTGACGTTCCCGGCGCTGGTGACGATCGCCCTGCGGCTCCGGCGCCTCACCCGACGGCCGACGCTCAGGGTCTCGTGAACGTCGGCACCCGCACCTGGTCGAGGCAACTCGTGTCGACGTCTCCGCCCGGATTCTCGAGGAAGCCGACGGTGACGGCCGGGGCGCACTGCGAGGACTGCAGGACGTCGTGCCCGAGCCCGGGGAATACGAGAACGTCGGATCGCGACAGCGTCTCGGCCGCGGCGCGCGCCCGCGACGGTGGGGTGACGGCGTCGAGCGACCCGGTGAGCAGCAGTGTCGGGACGTCGCTGGTGGTGGTGTCGTGCACGCGGGAGTCGGCCGCGGGCACGTCCCAGACGTCGCAGTCGTCGAAGATGCGGGCCGCCTGCGGCACCAACGACAGCACGGAGTCCGGGAACTGCGGCAGCGCGGCCTTCGCGTCGGCCCGGACCTGCTCGCGGTCGGTGAACGCGGTGTCCTCGCCGCAGAACACCCCGTAGCTCAGGCCGTACCCGATGAGGCCCGGCGGGGTGATCGTGCCGGCCAGCGCGGTGGCGGCCGGGACGCCGTCACCGACGGCGATGGCGTGGACGAGCGCGGGCAGTACGGCGAACGTTCCCGCCGCCAGGCTCATCTGAATTACCAGATTCGCGAGCGTGTACCCGTCGATGACGACGCGCCCGGTGGGGAGATCGACGGTCAGCGGTGCGGCGGCCAGCCGGTTCACGGTCGCGGTGAATTCGTCCGCGAGCCCGGGGTAGGCGCCGGCGCACCCGGGTTGCGCCGCGCACGCGTCGAACAGCGCGCGGTAACCCTCGGCCGCATTCGGCCAGAATTCCCCGATGATGTTGCTCTGCGTCGGCACGACCGAGTCGAGCACGACGCTGCGGACGCCGTCCGGGTGGTCGCGGAGCACCGTCAGTGCGAGGTCGCTGCCGTAGGAGACGCCGTAGACGTTCCACTCGTCGAGACCGAGCGCCACTCGCAGATCCGCCACGTCGGCGGCGTTCTCCGCGGTGTCGTACGCGCCGAGGTCCGAGCCTCCGCCGGCGAGGCGGTTCCGGCAGGTCTGCGTGGCCTGGACGTCGAGGGGCGCGGTCGCCGGGTCGAGGGGGCTCAGGCCAGTCTGGGCGGTCTGGAACTCGTCGATCTCGGGGCACGACAGGTACGGGTCGGCGTGCATCGTGCCGCGCTGGGCGAGGAAGAGGACGTCACGGTCGCGGTTGAGCCCGAGATCCGCGAGTTGTGCCGCGCTCGCGAGTGCGGGCCCGCCGGGACCACCCGTGAGATAGACGAGTGGGTCGGGTCGCGGGGTGGGAGAGGCCGCGGGCAGTCGTGCGACGGTGAGCCCGATCTGCCGGGAGTCCGGGCGCGACCGGTCCTCCGGCACGGTGAGGGTGCCACACGTGAACTCGGGGCCGAGGTCCAATTGCGGGAAGGCGGGCACGTTCGGCGACGGGCAGGCAGCGGCGCTGTACGTGGCCGAATTCGAGGTGGCGGGATCCGGTGCGGGATCGCTCTCGGACCCGCACGCAGACACCAGGGCCATCGGCATCACGGCCGCACATCCCACAGCCAGCATCCGCACCGATACCCGCACCGATCCGACGCCACGCGGGTGGGCTCCACCGCCCACATACTTCGCGGTCTGTCGTCCAATTTGCCCTGGTTCGGGGCCCCCGGCTGGCAGGATGAATTGGTGTCATCAGCGGCAACTCCGAAGGGCGAACGGCGCCGACAGGCGCTGGTGGAGGCTGCGGCCGATCTGCTTCTCGAGGGTGGATTCGACGCCGTCCGGCACCGCTCGGTGGCCACCCGCGCCGACCTTCCGCTGGCGTCCACCACGTACTACTTCGAGTCGCTGGACGACCTCATCGCGAAGGCCGTCGAATGCAACGGCAACCGCGACCTCGCCGTCATGCGCAGTCGCGTCGAAGACGTCACCCACCGCCGCCGCGGCCGCGAATCCACCGTCGACCTCCTCCTCGACCTGCTCGTCGGACCGGCCCTGATCAGCGAAGACTGCCGAGAACGGCTGATCTCCCGGTACGAGCGGTTCACCGCGTGCGCGCGTCGTCCCGAACTGCGGGAGGTCCAGTTGCGGCTGCGCGCGCAACTCGACGACGTCCTCACCGAGGCCCTGCGGCGCTCCGACCGCGACGTCCGGCAGGAGCAACTCCGGCGGCTCGTCGCCGTCGTCGACGGAGCGGTGGTGACCGCGCTCGGCGAGCACGACCCCGACCTGCGGGCACTCGCGCGGGCGATGCTGCTCGACGTCGTCGACGTCGTCGCGCCCGCCCTCGACCGGCCGGACCACGTTCAGCTCTAGCTCCGCCGTAAACTGAGGACTCGTGAGCCGCATCCCGAACGTCCTTGCCAACCGTTACGCCAGCCCCGAACTCGTCGAGTTGTGGTCGCCCGAGCACAAGATCGTCCTCGAGCGTCAACTGTGGCTCGCCGTGCTGCGTGCCCAGGCGGAACTCGGGATCGACGTGCCGGCCGAGGCCCTCGCCGACTACGAGCGAGTGCTCGAGCAGGTCGACCTCGACTCCATCGCCGACCGCGAACGCGTCACCCGTCACGACGTGAAGGCCCGCATCGAGGAGTTCAACGCCCTCGCCGGTCACGAGCAGGTGCACAAGGGGCTGACCAGCCGCGACCTCACCGAGAACGTCGAGCAGCTGCAGATCCTGCGGTCGCTCGAACACGTGCACGCGCACGGTGTCGCCGTCGCCGCCCGCCTGGCCGAGCGCGCCGCCGAGTACAGCAGCCTGGTCATGGCCGGCCGGTCGCACAACGTCGCGGCGCAGGCCACCACGCTGGGTAAGCGGTTCGCGTCCGCCGCCGACGAACTGCTCGTCGCGCTCACCCGGCTCCGCGAGCTGATCGACCGGTACCCGCTCCGCGGAATCAAGGGCCCGATGGGCACCGCGCAGGACATGCTCGACCTCCTCGACGGCGACGCCTCCAAGCTCGAGGCGCTCGAGCACAAGGTCGCCGAGCACCTCGGCTTCTCCCACGTGTTCACGAGCGTCGGCCAGGTCTACCCGCGGTCCCTCGACCACGATGTGCTGTCCGCACTGGTGCAGGTGGCGGCCGGTCCGTCGTCGTTCGCGCACACCATCCGCCTGATGGCCGGCCACGAGCTCGTCACCGAGGGCTTCCAGCCCGGCCAGGTCGGATCGTCCGCGATGCCGCACAAGATGAACACCCGCTCCTGCGAGCGCGTCAACGGACTGCAGGTCGTGTTGCGCGGATACGCGTCCATGGCGGCCGAGCTGGCGGGTGCGCAGTGGAACGAGGGTGACGTGTTCTGCTCTGTGGTGCGCCGCGTCGCGCTGCCGGACGCGTTCTTCGCCATCGACGGATTGATCGAGACGTTCCTGACGGTGCTCGCCGAATTCGGCGCCTACCCCGCCGTCATCGAAAAGGAGCTCACCCGGTACCTGCCGTTCCTCGCCACCACCAAGGTCCTGATGGCCCTGGTGCGCGCAGGAGTGGGTCGGGAGACGGCGCACGAGGTCATCAAGGAACACGCCGTCGCCGTCGCACTCGCGATGCGCGAGGAGGGCAAGGAACCCGACCTCCTCGACCGCCTCGCCGCCGACGACCGCCTGCCCCTCGACCGGGCAGCCCTCGACGACGCCCTCGCCGACAAGAAGGCGTTCATCGGTGCCGCCGAGTCGCAGGTCGCGACAGTCGTGGCGCAGGTGCAGAAGCTGGTCGACGCCAACCCCGAGGCGGCCGCGTACCAGCCGTCCCCGATCCTGTAGGCGGCTTCGCCGCCCGTGCGTGGTTAACGAGTGCAGGCACTCGTCAACCACGCACAAGCACCGGAGGTGCCTACCCCGTGAACTGCATTTTCTGCGAGATCGTCTCGGGCCGATCCGACGCCAGCGTCGTGTACGAGGACGACGACGTGATGGCGTTCATGGACATCCGGCCGTGGACCTCCGGACACCTGCTGGTGGTCCCGAAGCGGCACGCGAGCGGGCTCGCCGACCTCGACCCGGGTGACGGCGCGGCGGTGTTCGCGGTGGGGCAGCGCATCGCGACCGCGCTGCGCCACGGGCCGATGCGGGCTCAGGGCGTCAACCTGTTCCTGGCCGACGGGATCGCCGCCGGCCAGGAGGTCTTCCACGTCCACCTGCACGTCGTTCCCCGCACGGCCGGTGACGGTTTCGGGCTGCGCGGAATGCCGAAGTCGCCGAGCCGGATCGCGCTCGACCAGACGGCGGGCGTCATCCGGTCCTCCCTGACCCGAAAATCCCCTTGACCACGGGCGTACGTCGGTGACCCGGCGTAGCTTGTGGAGCCGGGTTTTATTGTGGCGGTGTTGGCCTCGGTTAGGCGGCGGTGTCGTCGATGAGTGCCTTGCCGTCGCGGATGGTGATCTTCTGGCCGGTGAGCGCTTGCAGCTGGGTGGCCAGGCTGCGGGCTCGGCGCTCGGCGTTGATCCGCGATTGGAAGTGGCCGGGCCCGAGATCGGTGAACCGCGCGGTGGGGTCGGACAGCAGGTGCCAGGCGGCGATGAGCGCGCTGTTGCCGGTGGCCACGACCGCTTTGGGCTTGCCGCGGCGTTTGGCCAGCCGCCGGTAGCGTTCACCGAGGAAGGTGTCGGTGCGGGACAGGCTGAACACGATCCGCCCGACGGTGCCGGCGATCCACGGGTTGCCCTTGCCGCGGCCTTTCTGTTTGGACCTGCCCGCCGACTCGTGCACCTGGGGGCAGAACTTGGCCCACGACACCAGATGCCGCGGGGTCGGGAAGCGCCTCATATCGACGCCGATCTCACCGATCAGTTCGGCGGCCGCGATCGCGTCGACCCCGGGCAGGTCGCACAGTTGCGCCGCCTGCCCGGAGAAAGGGGCGATCGCCGCCTCGATCTGGCTGTCGAGTTCGGTGATCTGGGCACTGATGCGGTCGGTGTTGTCCAGCATCATCCGCAGCATGGTCGCGTGGTGGTCGGTGAA
>RRBB01000099.1:0-37498 GCA_006543605.1 Rhodococcus sp. WS4 | reverse complement strand
GGACCCCGAAGTACCTGTTCCTGGCCGCGCTGATGAACCGCAACGGCGACCGGCCGTACTCCGGCACCAACCTGCGGAATCTGCTGACTGATCTGGCCGTCCGGCTGGACGTGCGTGACAGCACCGGCGCCCTGGTCGATTTCAACCGCACCCACCGATTCCGCCACACCGTCGCCACCCGGTTGCTGAACAGCGGCGTCCCGTTGCACGTGCTGCAGCGCTACCTCGGGCACCTCACGCCGACTATGAGCATGACGTATGCGCAGACGTTGCAGTCCACCGCCGAGGCCGAGTTTCTGCGCTTCCGCAAGATCACCGCCGACGGGCGCGAGCTCGAGGTCGATCCCCGCGACCTCTACGACATGCTCGAGCTGGACAGACGGACCGACCGGATCCTGCCCAACGGGTACTGCCTGCTGCCGCCCCGTCAGGTCTGCGGCAAGGGCAACGCCTGCCTGACCTGCGACAAGTACGCCACCGACGCCACCTTCCTGCCCGAGCTGCAAACCCAGCTCGCCCGAACCACACAACTCATCACCGAACGCCGCGCGACATTCGAGGCCCGCACCGGACACCCGATGGGCGAGGACAACATCTGGCTCGCCGGACGCCACCAGGAACGCGACGCCCTCGGCCGAATCATCCTCACCCTCGGGCACACCCGGCTCGCCGACGGCACCGCCGGGGCGATACGCGGCGCCGGCGTCGAGGCCCGCACCGAGGCCATCACCGGAAAAGAGGACAACCACTGATGCGTGGCAACCCGGACAACCTCCGCCAGGCCGCCGCCCGCAAGAGCGCCGCCGCTCAGGCCCGAGCCGAGCAAGGACTGCACGAGATCATCCGCCGCAACGAGCCGATCACCTTCCGCGGCCTGGCCCGGACCGCGGGTGTCTCCCTGGACTTCCTCTACCGCTGCACCCCGATCCGCCAACGCGTCCAACAACTTCGGGCCCAACAACAGAACACACCACCACCACCGGCAGCAGCGGCCCCGACCCGAGACGGAACTGCGAGCAGCGTCGTCCGCACCCTCACCGCCCAGCTCACCGAACTCAAACGGCGTCACCGTGACGAGATAGGCGCGCTCCAACAGGCGCTCGAGGCCGCACACGGCGAGAACCTCGAACTACGTCGCCGCCTCGGCGCCCAAAGCGCCCTCCACAACACCGAGACGCCCTGACGCTCCTTTTGCAGACGCATACGCAAACGATCTACCTGCGTAAACACGCAGATTCACGCTCATTACCCCAGATAAGATATCGGCATAAGGCGGAATCGAGTCGCACCAGCACTTTCGGTGTGGACTCGGCAGCTGATTCGGTGCTGTGCGTGCGGAGTCGGTCGACGGTGGCCAGGGCGTCGGCGACCATCCGGGCGGCACCCCGCGGGGAGCCGCACGCTCCGCGGCGCAGCCGCTGCCCCACGATCACCGGCGCCGCGGTGTCGGTGGTGACCGTCGCGAGCAGTGCGTTCAGCCCGCGGACCCCGGAGTACCCGTATCCGGAGCCCTGCTTGCCGTGACCGTGGACCTCGATGATCGTATCGTCGATATCGACCAGCACCCGTCCGGTGTCGATCCCCGCCACCACCGGGGTGCGAGCAGCGAGCCCGAGCAGGAATCGGGAGGCGACGGCGTCGAGCTGGCGGACGTGCCCGAAGGTGAACTGACGGAGGAACGATCCCAGCGTCGACGGGGCGTAGGGGCGGTCGAAGATCGTGCCCATCGCCCCGTGCCGAAGCAACGCCAGGTCGGCGATGCTGTCGGCGCCGGCGACCATCCCGCCGACGAGGGACCCGATCTTGCGGCCGGCGTTGGCGCCTTTGTCGGTCGGCACGCTCAGGTGCTGATCGGCGAGGGAGAGCAGGCCGCTGGCCTGGGCCAATGCCATCATCGGGACCAGGCCGGCGGTCGCCACGAGATTCGGGTCGTCGAACCTGACGGCAGCGACGGGCCGGGTGTGAGATAGTTGCATCCGCGAGATGTCCTTCTGTGTGGCTGAATCTGACCCTAGAGAAGTCTTATTCTTCCACTACGGCAGGGCATTTCGCCTTTATGACACTCTCAGGCGCTCATCCCAATCGGTGTTTCCAGGCTAAGCCTCGGATGGATGGTTTTCGAGAAGTCGCCCCCGCCCGGCAAGGCGGGGGCTTTTTCGTGTGTCAGTACCGATCCCGGCGGAGTAGGTCTTCGTACGGGGTCGGTCTTTTACCGTTCACAGTTTAGGTGCCTCCGCCGCCTGTGAGTGGTTTGCGGGTAGGACGCTCCTCCGACACGAACGGATGGCCGGTGCTGGCGTGACTTCTCCATGTGTTGAACACGGCGCCGAGTCTAGGCTCGCGGGCCGACGACGAGTGTCTAGCCGTTCAACAATCCGCTGGATTCGAACCCGGTCGGTGCGCGCCTGATTCGACAACTGGAGACACCGAAAGGCCGTCCGACCTCGACGTATCGTGCGCCAGGGCCTGGCACTCCACGTCGCGGACACCGCTGGCAAGGAGTGCCGTCGACAACGAACTCGGCGGATAGATCCGTAGAACTTGAGGAACGCGTGTGTAGGTCGAGGAAGTTCTGGTTGACGTGCTACTGCAAGTACTTCTACGAGTACTCCTCGAAAAATGTCCTTGTACAGCACGAACATCTCCAGGATCTCCTTGTCGCGCTGCGTGACGTTCTCCAGCACGACGCGGTAGTCGAGCTTCACGCCGTTGACGTCGATCGTGTCTACAGACTTGTCGATGTCGTCACGGGCACCGAGCTTCGAAGGGGAATGTTCCCGAGGTCCGGCCGCCGTCGAGGAGTAGGGGCCCAAGCGCGGAGCTTCCCTCTCCGGTCGGGGTGACGACGCCGCGTGCTGCCTTACAGCGGCGGCGGTGGTTCGTCGCCGTGGACGAGCTTCCACCACAGGGTCCCGCGCTGACGAGGGATCGGGTCGACGATGATGACGTCGGCCCGATCTGCGGCGGCGAGCATGTAGGGGCGGCGGCGCTCGCGCCATTGCGCGGCGACATCCTCGAGGCCGTCGATGCTCATGGGACTGTCGAGGGTCTCGCACGCCAGTTTCAGCCACGGGGCGAGGTGGCGTTCGGCTTCCCGGGTGATTCCGTTGCCCGCTATGGCGTTCTCGACGAGAAGACTTTGTCAGATCGCGGCGAATCCGCCACCGCAGTTCAGCTTGATCGACAATGCACGACCGTTCGGTGGCCCGATCGTGGTCGGCACCGGCCGAGTCGGCGGGGGCGGTGCGAAGCCGTCGGGTGGTCCTGCGCGGTATGGCCCCGAACATCTCGGGCCGTTGATGGTGATCGAGGGTGCGGGCATGGGTGCAGACGTCGCACAGTTCGGTGATCGCGGGCAACGACGGCCGCCGGTGGGTGGCGAGTTGGGCGAGCATGTTGGCGCCGAGGTCTTCGGCGCGGGCGAAGACCTCCAGCCCGTGCCGGTAGCGCATGACCGCGGCGTTCTCCCAGTGGCCGGCGAGTGTGCGCTCGCGGCGGGGGAGACTAGTAGCGTGTCGCTGCTTAGTTCTGGCCTGTTTTCGTTGCAAGGTTGGGGCGGCAGACTTCCCCTTCCCCTCTGCCGGTCAGGACTGTTGTCAATGGCTTCGCAGAAGAAGCGTCCGGTGACGTTGAGCTCGGCTGATCGTGCGTTCTTGGAACGGTTGACCACAACCCGGGGTGCATCCGGCCTCGATGATCCGGCGGGCCCGGGTGTTGCTGGCGCTGGACACCTCGGTCGGGGTGGTTGATGAGAAGGAGGTGATCGCGGCACGGTTGGGGGTCTCGGGTGAGACGTTGCGGCTGGTGGCCAAGCGGTTCGCTGAGACCGGTCGGGACGTGGAGGCCACGATCGGTCGCAAGCAGCGTGACCTCCCGCCGGTGCCCTCGCAGATCACGGGGGAGATCGAGGCCAGGTTGATTGCGTTGGCCTGCTCGAAGCCGCCCGAGGGTCGGTCGCGGTGGTCGCTGCGACTGCTGGAGAAGCACGTCGCGTTGACCGAGGGGATCCCGGACCTGGACCACTCGACCATCGGCCGGGTTTTAAAAAAACGAAACTTCGTCCTCACCTGAAGAAGTGCTGGACCATCCCACCAAAGGCCAACGCAGAGTTCGCGGCCCGCATGGAAGACATCCTGTCGGTCTACGCCCGGATCTACGACCCGATGCGGCCGGTGGTGTGCATGGACGAAAAGCCCTACCAGCTCCTCGCTCACGCGCGTGACCCGATCCCGGCAGGCCCGGGACGCGATCTGAAGGAGGCCTGCGAGTACGTGCGGCACGGGACCTGCTCGATCTTCTGCTGGGTCGAGCCCCTGGCCGGGTGGCGGCGGGTCGATGCCCGGCCCCGGCGCACCAAGATCGACTGGGCCGGACAGGTCAAAGACCTTCTGTGCGTAGACTACCCCGACGCAGAGACGGTGGTGCTGGTGATGGACAACCTCGGGCACTCACGGCATCGGGTCGCTCTACGAGGCCTTCGAGCCGGCCGAGGCGTTCGCGCTCGCGCAGCGGCTCGAGATCCACCACACCCCCAAACACGGCTCGTGGCTCAACATCGCCGAGATCGAACTCTCCGTGCTGACCCGCCAGTGTCTGGACCGGCGCATCGAGGACCTCGAGACACTCAACGCCGAACTCGCCGCCTGGCAACGACAGACCAACGCCGATCAACGCCAGGTTCAGTGGCACTTCACCACCGGCGACGCCCGCATCAAACTCCGCCACCTATATCCCAACACTTAGCCGCGACGGTCTACTAGTCCTTCGGCCGCGCACAGGGTGGCGGCTCTGAAATGCGCGCCATAGTGTCCGCGTTCGCGGGGTCTCCGAAGGGGTCGGGTTGGATCCAGCGAACGGTGCCGCGAGAGCGGTTATCGAGGTCGACCGTTAGGCGGGTGCCGTCCGGTGACTGTGCGGTGAGCCCGACGTCGGCGATCCATTCCGTGCCATCGGCAGCGGCGGCTTTGTCGGCCCGACGTGCAGCGGCCTTCACCCGGGCCGAGGTGGCCGGATCGTCGACCGGGATCAGCTTTCCCTCGTCATCGAGCATCCGGACAGGGTGGGTGTCCGGGTCGTCGCGCACGACACCATGCCGGCGATCACTGCGCAACATCGGATAGAACGATCCGAGTATGAACAGCCGGCCTGCGGCGACGACGCTCCGGCCGCCATCGGTGCATACGCGTTCGACGGTCAACGCCCCGTCATCCGCCCGGTCGCAGCGGAACACATCGTATGGGGATGTGATCCAGCACCCGCCGGCGTGGGCGCGAACAGCGCGAGTCCACCGGTCCTCCGGCGGCTCGATCGTCAACGGCAACAGATATTCGACGACGCGCGGCGGTGCCGACGCCGTATCAACATGCAGCAATACAGGATTCGAGCGATCCATGACCCACACGTCGGATCCGTCGACGGATACCGCACCCGCGACAAATCCCGACGCGGCCGTCGGCACATCGTCGAGGTCCAAAACGACCAGTACTCCCGATTCGATGAACTGTTCATCGTCCGACGGCATGTCCCAGTTCGACCACAGGCGGTGCGGGGTGGCCTCGACCTCGGTCAGTCGCTCGGTACCGTCAACGATGCGCACACCGCCGGTCCCGGTGCGTTCGAGTCGCTGCTCGACCACCCACACACGGCGAACCCTTCCCCGAACGGGAAGGGGGTCATCGGACCCTCCCGAATCGAGCCCGACAACGAATCTCCCGGTGATCTCGACGCGTCCCCTCACCGGACGGTCCGACCACCATCCGGCAGCCCAACCGTCACCGACTACCTCCAGCAGCCACCGCGGACCACCCTCCGGGTCACCGAGGGGCGTGTGCCCGAACGCCGGGCATGCAGTCGCCCACACGGTCTGGCCACATTGGGAGATCGTGTTGCCGGTGGGGGAAAACGTCAGTACTTCTTCGACAAGGTCACCCACGGCCGGTGCGAGTGAGCCGTCATCGAGGACCCATCCTGGAAAGAACACAGCAAGCGTGCGATCAGCCGTTTCGGCGGTCATCGTCACACCCCACGCACTCGACGAACCGATGGACGACGCCATCGGGCGCGGGGCTACCTTGCGCCGACACTACCGCGGCAGTCGGAACCTGCGATACCCGTCCGTCAAGGATCGGGTGACCGGTCACCGATCCGCTTACGGAACGAAGGCGGACTGCCGCCGGCATGCTCTGGGACGGCATGATCGCTGCCCCATGGTGCTCGGTGCAGGCCTCGCCCGATGGCCGAACCGGTAACGGCACGCGGTGAAGGACGAGTAGTCACACCTGGATAGCCCGCACGGTGAGCAGGAGTCCGGACTCCACACCTTCGTCGTAGCTGATTCTTAGCTGGTGGCCATTGGGTGCGGTTGCTATGTACACCCGCTCGCTGCGTTCGAGGTTCGGTCTACGCATCTCTTCGCGAAACGGGCCGTCGTCCAGACTTACTCTCCGTCGGTCAATCTCCTCGCTGACACCGGACCGTTCCAGCAAGGCCTCTCGCGTGGTGTGTGATGCAGTACGCACCATGACAGTTCCGGAGGAGTCCGGGAAGCTCGAGTGCCATTCGCAGGAGACGACATCGTCGTCGTCGGAAAGATGTAGTCCCAGCTCGGACGCTAACGGGAGAGCGGAGTCGCAAGGGTCGTTATGAAACACCCGGGAAACGGTGAACATACCCGTGATGAGGAGAGCAACCACTATTACCCCACATCCGAGCCATAACCACCCGTTGCGGACCTGCGGGCCCCGATTCTTCAACCGATCGCGCATCCACCCCATCTTACGGACAGTCAAGATCCGGAAAGGACAATGAATTGGGCCGAGACCTCAAGAGTGGCCGAGACTTCGTTGAGTGCGGCCACCGTGGCGACTAACTTGGACGGGGATCGAGAGCCGACAGCTAGCCGATGCTGGATCGCTGTCCGGTCGCCGATCCCTATTCGGGGACGAGCGCCGGGCGCTGCGGGGACGAGCTGACGCCGGCCTTCTCTCGGTGCAGGTTCCGTCAGCGGACGCTTCTCAAGCGCAGTCAGGTTGTGCAGCGGTCCCGCAGTGTCGGCACGCCCGGCCCGGTGAGGTCGTCACAGTAGGCACCACGACCGGCCATGGCCATCGTGAGCGCCAGGGTCGTGCCGCTGACCATCGGGCCTGCTCCCGTCGTGAAGGGCCCGTCGGTCGCTTCGAGACGAAGACCTTCGATGGTGCTGCGGCCGGCCACGGTGAAGTCCCGCCGGGCGTAGAAGCGGGCAACCTCGGTGACCGTCTCGACGGCGGGCGTGCGCACGAACCCGAGCGGCCGCCGGATGTCCTGGGCATGCACCACCACCTCACCAAGCCACGCCGCGGTGGGACCCGGCGCCGACGTCGTGCTGGTAACGACCCGCTGGAACCACTCGAGAGTCTCGGCGGGGGTCGCGCCTCGGTACTCGGCCAGACGCCGGTCGTTGTGCAGGTCAAAGTCGAACCGTGCCCCCAGGACACTGCCAAACCAACGAAGCGCACCGATACTCGCCGCCGCCGTGAGGTGAGCAACGACCTCCTCTACCACCCACCGTCCGCACAGCGACTGCTGCGCCCACTGCGCCTCGTGAAGACCAGCGAGGTCATCGGCCAGAGCGGCGCGTTCGGTTGCGGCCGCAGACCATAGGGTGGCGCGAGTGAGGGAATTGCGCACGGCGACCTCCAGGTTGAACGGCTGACACCAATGGAGACTGCGCGCGAGCGCGGGAATCATCGGTCAATCGGTAACCAAGGTAGCGAGTGCATGCGCCACCGTTGCCGGAGCGACCGGTGTCCGGCTACCGATCAGGACCGGGACTCCGCCGCGAGCTTTGCGATGTCGGCGGCGTAAACGGTGATCCAGTGCGGATGCAGCCGGTAGTAGACCACCTCGTTGTCCCAGTCGAAGAAGTCTTCGCCTAAAAGGTTTTGAAGTAGGCGAGCAGATCTGGCCAGTCTGCGGCCGGCTCGCCGTCCTGCGGGTTGAGGATCTCCACCGTGCCGTGCGTGAACACGCCCAGGTCTTCCCCGCGCATGTGGGCGGCGCTGACGGCGGGCCGGGCGGCGAGGTGGCGGGCCTTGGCGGCGCCGCGCGCCGTGCCGAAGTGCCACTTTCCGTGCAGGAAGTGCCCGTCCACACCGCTGATTCGCGGTTCGCCTTTGGCTGTGACGGTGGACAGGGCGAGGGTGCACATGCCGGTGATGACCTCGGTGAGCTGCTCCGCGGTCAGTGTGCGCTCGGTGTTGATGATCGAACGCAGATGGGTGGTGGAGCCCGACAGGGAGGTGTCGAGGAGGGCCTGGAGTTCTGTGAGCTCTTCTGGTGTTTCGCGCATGGAGGTCCTTGTCTGGGTTACGTCGATCCGGGGTCCGGTCCACGTACACGATCGGCGCCGAACGGTGGAACCATGCTCGCACCAAGACCCTGACATCCTGTGTCAGGTATTTTCGTCCGCCTTTGCGGGGCCCCAGAACGCATCCGGGGTCAGCTCGCCGACGGTTCGAATACTTCCAGTGCGCCTTCATCGACCCTCGTCGGTCAACAATCCCTCACCGGTTGTCGATCCGCTATCGGCACAGCGCTGTGGCGCCCGTTGCGGCAGTCGGAGCCACGATCGAACCCGGCAAATAATGGCGGCTTGCACACCGAACCCGTACGGGTTAGTCATGGTTTATGACCGAGAATCCGGGAACCCGCGCGGGTTTGAATGTGGGTGACCGCGTCAAGGTGCATACCGACGCCACCTCGGAGTTCGTCATTGTGAGCATCGACGGCGAGGACGCGGTGATCGAGTCGGTGCGCGACGACGTCCCCGGTCGGTTCCCCTTCCATGCCCGCCTTGAGCGGTTGGTTCCGGTCGAGTCCTGACCCCGACAAGAAATACCGCCTGAACAGCTGAGATGACACGTCCCTCGCGTGGGTTATCGCCCGCTCGTCGCGGCGATCGCGTCGGTGATCTGCCCGCGCTGCTCGGCGGTCAGGTCGCGGACCCGGGCGTCGTCGGCGATGCCGAGCATGACCATGACCCCGGCCGGTCCGATCCCGGAGCCGCGCATGTACGCGGTGAGGACGTCGGAGACGAGAAGGTCGGTGGCGATCCGGTCGCGTTGGCGGTACAGCAGCGACGTCAGCGGTATGGATCCGGACAGTAGGTCGTCGGTTCTCCTCTGACGCACGGCGTTCAGACTGACGATCTTCTGGTCATCAGGTTCGGGTGTCGGCACTCGGTTCCTCTCAGTCGGCAGGCGGCAACGGCGAATCACGCACAACGGGGTGGTGTGTTCGAGCCGGCCTAACTCGTGCGGTCCGAGCTGCGGATCCGCGATCGCCACCCGAGCCAGACGCCGCCGGCGGCGAGGACGACACCAGCGAGCGCCAGTCCGGTCGCGGGCCAATCCACCACGAAGACGGTGTGGGTGGTTCGGGGACCGGAGACCAGCTGGAGGGTGCAGTGCGCGGCCACGATGGGCATGCGTGCTCGGGTGAAGTGCTGCTCGGCGATGGCGAATCCGTACTGGTTGAGCACGTCCTCGGGGAAAGGGTGGTGTCCGCGACAGATCTCGGTCGGGGTGTGAAAGATGAACGCGGCCAAAGAGACCGCGATCCCAATGACGACCACGGCCAGCGCCCCCGCGCGGCGCATCAGCTGCCTGGACGCCGCGGACGGCGGGCGGAAAAGACCGCGACGGCGCCAACGACGGTGATCTCGACCTCCTCGAACGCGGCGGCCAGGGCCGTGTGCAGACCGTCGAGGTCGTCGCCGCGGTTGTGGAACAGCGTGATCGGCCCGTTGTAGAGGCTGTTCAGGGCACGGCTGAGAGGAGTGTGGTGCACACCGAGGTCGAGGATGGTCGAGCCGAAGAACACCCCGTCGTCGGCCATGACCTGGGCGATGTGACCGAACGCGCGGCCCTTCTCCACCCAGGTACCGGGCGCGCAGTGCAGGACGACGTTCGCGGACACGGAGTCGAACACACAGATGTGGGTGGGAAGTGGGGCGAGGACGCTGCCGGTGTGCGCGGCCGCGGTGATGCCACGGTCGGCGAGGCGTGTGGTGGTCATTCGCAGGGTGTTCGGGTTGAGGTCGAGCAGCGCCACTATCGGGTTCGGGGTCGGGTAGGTGGCGTGGTGGAGGTACCAGCCGGTTCCGGGGCCGATGTCGAGGTGCCGGCCACCGAGTTGGGAGTTGTACTGCGCGAGCAGGCGTTCGCTGGGGCAGCGCCAGACGAGGGTGTTACTCCACCGCAGCACGACGGTGTCGTACACCGACAGCAGCGCCCGACTGTATGGGGCGGCGCCGGCCTTCTCCGCCTGGGTGGCCTCACCTGCAGACATGCGTGTTCCCCCTCGTTGTTCGCGTGATGGCGTCCCCCCGCCAACACCGATCGTAAACGGCGCCGATTCCAGGGACTCGGTCGATTCGTCTGCCGCGATGTGTGCCGCGGCGTGTTCGGGAATTCGCCCTTGTGTGCCCAAGTTGCTCGGGCTCCGCCGTCGCTGTGGGGAACGATCTTCAACTCAGTGTGTTTCGCTATGCTGGTGTGTGTTCGGCGGAAACGCCGACAGCACTCGTGGGAGCGAGTTACTGGTTTGGTCACCGGAATGCTTCTCCCGCGGTAGACCCGCCTTGCGGTTGGGTCCGAGCGTGGCAGGCCGTCAATTGGGACACTAATGCCTGCCACGCTTCGTCATATCTGGGGGTGTGTTCGACGCAGCGGGAGGAGATCTGGTGGCGTACAACGTGAGCCCGGATGCGCCGCCGACCCGTCTGGATCCGGAGGCCGGCACCAGCACCACGCCCGCGTCGAAGCCCGCCGGCTATCGTTCCGCCGACACGTACAAAGACCGCGCACAGGAGCGTGACTCGGCGCGGGAGCTCGACCGGATGGTCGAGGACGTCGAATTCACCCGTGCTCGGAAAGACCTGGAGCGGGCCTTCCCTCGAGCGACCGTGCCCGAGGTCTCCGAACGTAAGCGCCGTGAGTTGCCGATCCCGGATTCGATTCGCCAGCCGCCGAGTTCGCGTCAGCGCAAGGTGCGCTCGGTGAACAAGCACAAGGCGCAGTCGCGGTTGCCGGCAGTCGGTTACACCGCGGTGAAGACCCTGATCGACGACCCGGACCGGTGGAAGACGGTCGGGGAGGCGTTGTCGACGGCACGCGGTGACGCGCAGCAGCTGGAGGAGAAGATGCGGTCCCAGGTCCAGCGTGTGGACCGGGCGATTCAGGGTGATCGCTGGGCGGGGTGGATCCGACGTAGTGCAGTCCGGCCCCGGTCAGGTGCGCGAAGTTCGCGGCCGAGTTCTGGCCGGCGTCGAAGACGACGGTGATGGTGCCGGTGTCGGTGCCCAGCGCCCGGTAGCGGGCGGTGAGGGTGTCGATCATGGCCGGGAACTGGGTGACGTCGGGTTTGTTGCCCGGGTACGCGTGCCAGGTCAGTGGGATCCCGCCGTCCCGGGTGATCACCAGCCCGAGCCCGACCAGGCGCAGGTCGGTGCGTTTCTGTTTCGCCTTGCCGCGTTGGGCGATCGGCGCCTTGGTGTTGACGGAGGCGATGTAGGTGGCGAAGTTGGTCATGTCCAACGCCAGCGCGGTGGTGTCGAGCCCGAAGTCGGTGATCATCGCGGCGGTGATCGTCTGGGAGATCTGCTCGAGTTGACCGGGGGTCACCGCGTGCATCGCGTCCCAGAAGCGGCGGTGGTCGAGGTCGGTGGCGCGGATCTTGGTGAAGCGGTCCGCGGCGGTCTGCGCCCACCAGTCGGCGATCCGCGCCTTCGAGCACGGGGCGGTGATCCGGTTGCACACCGCGACCGCCAGGTAGGTGCCGATCGAGCAGGGAGCACCGGCCACCCGCCCGCCGGTGATCTCGTCGATCACGCCGATCACGCCCAGGCGCTGACACATCGACCAGACCGCGGCGACGTCCCCGAACGCGAGATGGCGGGTGCGCTGCGGCATCACTGCCGTGTCCCCGGCATCGAATGCCGCGGCCACGTCCGCCGCCGAGCCCAGGTACCGCTCGGAGATCATCTTCGGTTTGCCGTCCACCCGTGCCATCGTGCGCAGGTACCAGTACGTCTTGCCGTTGACCTTCTTCGGATACAGGCTGGACATACTTTAGGTCATACACGAACCCGGGTCGGCGATCAATCACCGAAACGGCGTGTCACCAGGACAAACTCACAACCGGCCCAAACCGGGAACCCCCACGCAGCCTCACATCTCGGAAACTCCCGCTAGTGTCGAGAACAGATGCTCCCGACGGACAGTGAGGTTCACACATGGCGCAGTCGCCTACTCCCGCAGTGGTCACGGTCACCGGAGCGGCAGGCAGCATCGGCTACGCGGCCCTCTTCCGGATCGCGGCGGGCGAGATGCTCGGCCCCGAAACGCCGATTCGACTGCGGCTCTTGGAGATTCCGTCCGCCGTCGCCGCGGCCGAGGGTACCGCGATGGAGCTCGACGACAGCGCTTCCCCCTGCTCCGCGACATCGAGGTCCACGACGACCCGAAGCAGGGCTTCGACGGCACCGACGTGGCGCTCCTCATCGGGTCGCGGCCCCGGTCCAAGGGCATGGAGCGCGGCGACCTGCTCGCCGCGAACGGGCAGATCTTCACCGTGCAGGGCCGCGCGATCAACCAGGTTGCCGCGGACGGAGTCCGAGTGCTGGTCGTCGGCAACCCGGCCAACACCAACGCGCTCGTGGCCGCGAACAACGCGCCCGACGTGCCCGACGTGCCCGCGGAACGGTTCACGGCGCTGACCCGGCTCGACCACAACCGCGCGATCGCCCAGCTGGCGAGGCACTCCGGCGCCGCGGTGAAGGACATCAGCCGCGTCGCGATCTGGGGCAACCACTCGAGCACCCAGTACCCCGACATCTTCCATGCGAGGGTGGGAAGCCGGTCCGGCGCCGAGTTCGCCGCGGACCGCGAATGGCTCACCGGCGACTTCATTCCCACGGTCGCGAACCGGGGCAGCGCGATCATCGAGGCTCGCGGAGCATCCTCCGCCGCCTCTGCCGCCAACGCCGCGATCGACCACGTGCACGACTGGGTGCTCGGCACCCCCGCGGACGACTGGACGTCCGTGGCGCTGCCCTCCACCGGCGCGTACGGAGTGCCGGAGGGACTCGTGAGCTCCTTCCCGGTCCGCTCGGTCGACGGGGCCTGGCAGATCGTGGAGGGGCTGGAGATCGACGACTTCTCCCGGAAGCGGATCGACACGTCGGTGGCCGAACTCGAATCCGAACGCGACGCCGTCCGGGGCATGGGTTTCATCTGACACCCGGCCCCCGGCCCGGAACGGTGCGGCGACGTCACGAATGCGTGTCGACACGCGTCCGTTTTCGGAACCGGACCGGCCATCGCATACGCTGCCTTCTCGATGATGTGGCGTCGAGTGTGTACCGCGGTCGTGTCCGGAACCCTGTTGGCCGGACTCTCGGTGAGCGCTGCGGGTGCGATCCCGCCTGCGGTCCCCTCCTCCCCCACCTCGGCGCCGTTCACCACCCCGAACACCGACGACTGCCCGCACCGGTCGGCTCCGGCCCCGGCGATCGACCTGTCCGAGGTGCCGCAGCCGGGTGATCCGACACCGACCGCCGTGTCCGTGCCCGAGGAGCCGCTGGGCGGGCCGAAGCTCGCCGAATGCGGAGTGACCCTGCCCGACGGCGCGGCTGCCCTGCCCGCCGACATCGCGGCGTCCGGCTGGGTGCTGGCCGACATCGACAGCGGCGACGTGCTCGCGGCCAAGGACCCGCACGGCCGGTACCGCCCGGCCAGCACCATAAAGATGCTGCTCGCGCTCGTCGCGCTCGACGAGCTGGATCTCGACAAGACCGTGACCGCCACCGCCGAGGACGCCGCCGTGGAGGGCAGCGCGGTCGGGATCGGCAAGAACGGTCAGTACACGAACCGGCAGCTGATGCAGGGGCTGGTGATGGCGTCGGGGAACGACGCCGCCCATCTCCTCGCCCGGCAACTCGGCGGCGACACCGCGACCGTCGAGAAGATGAACCACCTCGCCGACACTCTCGGTGCCCACGACACGAGGACCGCGACCCCGTCCGGCCTCGACGGTCCCGGCATGAGCAGCTCGCCGTTCGACCTCGCGCTCATCTTCCACACCGCGATGAAGAACCCTACGTTCGCGGAGCTGATCTCCACGGAGACGGTCCAGTTCCCGGGGTTCCCGAAGGATCCCGCGATCCCGGAAGACCAGGACCGGCCCCCGTTCGCACTCGCCAACGACAATCAGCTGCTCTACAACTACGAGGGCGCGCTGGGTGGCAAGACCGGATTCACCGACGACGCCCGCCACACGTACGTCGGCGGCGCCGATCACGGCGGTCGACGGCTGATGGTGACGCTGATGGGAGCCGAGGCCCAGCCGATCCGGCCGTGGGAACAGGCGGCACGACTGCTCGACTACGGTTTCGCCCTCGACCGCGACGCACGAGTGGGTTCACTCGAGGACCTGCACCCGGCCGAGGACGGTTCCGCCGCGGTGCTTGCCGCACCGCCGCAACAGGATTCGGCCGCCGCGACGAGTTCCGTCGTCGCCTCCGGTTCCGACCACCCCGACAACACGCTGGCACTGCGGGCGGGTGTGGGGATTGTCGGGGCGGCCGTGGTCCTCGTGCTGGTGCTCTGCGCACGCCGGCTGTCCCGGCGGCGCTGACGGACGTTGCTCGGCTCAGCGCTTGTTGCGGGTGAACAGCCCGGACAACCCGAGCGCGGCAAGTGCGCCCACCCCGACCAGGGCGAGTCCCCCGCGCACCCCCGGACCCTCGTGCACCTCGATCCGCGGCGTGATGACGGCCGGATCCGGCGGTGGCACGAAGGCGAGGGCGAGGCTGGCCCTGGTAGTCGCGGCCCACGCCGTCGAGAAGAGCAGCATCCGGCAGGTCAGGTAGATGAACACGAGCAGACCGATGATCGGGCCGAACGCCACGCCGGCGGGCCCCGCGGTGACCGCCGACAGGTAGATGGCACCGACCTGCTTGAAGATCTCGAACACCACGGCCGCGAGCAGCGCCGCTTTGAGTGCGCTGCGGAACGTCACGGGCTCCCGGGGCAGCCGGGCGATCACCCAGGCGAACACCGCCCACGTCGCGATCAGCGACACCAGGGCCGACAGTGCGCGCAACCCGGCGTCGATGCCGGGCACCTCGTCGAGGTTGAGCACCTCGACCACCGTGCGTGCCACCGGACCGCTGCTCAGCGCGGAGGATCCGAGAGAGACCACCATCGCCAGACCCAGCCCGAGCAGTGCGGCGGCGTCGCCCAGCTTGGTCCGCACGAAGCCCTGCGACTCGTGCTGGCTCTCCCACATCGCCGTGAGCGCATCGCGTAGATTCGCCATCCATCCGAGCCCAGCATAGGCGGCACCGAGCAGGCCGAGTACGCCCACGCTGGTGCGGGACGCGATCGCCGAATCGACCACGGTGTTGAGCGTGTCCCCCAAACTTCCGGGAACGTTCTTGGTGATGGCGTCCTGCAGGTCCTGCAGCAATTCCGGCTGCCCGGCGAGCACGAAACCGGCGATGGCGAACGCCACCATCAGGATCGGAATCAACGCGAGCACACTGAAATACGTGATACCCGCCGCGTAATAGTCACCCTTCTGCTGCTGGTACCGCTGAGCGGCCCGCATCAGATGGTCGAACCAGGGGCGCGCTGCCCGCTGCCTGTCGAGAAAACTCGGTTCGTCAGCCACAGTGCTCATCCCTTCGGTGTCAGGAAACCTACCTTCTCGTACACGGCCGCCAACGTCTGCGACGACACTTCACGGGCGCGGTGGGCGCCGGCCGCGATGACCCGGTCGAGCTCGGCCTCGTCCGAGAGGTAACCCTCCACTTTCGCTTTCAACGGTGTCACGAATTCGGCCAGGACGTCGGCCGTATCGGTTTTCAGATCGCCGTACCCCTTGCCCTCGTAGCCGGCCACCAGCGTCTCGATCGGGGTGCCGGACAGCGCCGACTGGATGGTGAGCAGGTTGCTCACGCCGGGCTTGGCCTGCGGGTCGTACCGGATCTCGCGCTCGTTGTCGGTGACCGCGGACTTGATCTTCTTCGCCGACACCTTGGGGTCGTCGAGAAGATTGATCAGACCGGCCGGGCTGGGACCGGACTTGCTCATCTTCGACGTCGGATCCTGCAAGTCGTAGATCTTGGCGGTGCCCTTGATGATCTGGGCCTCGGGAATCACGAACGCCTTGCCGAACCGGGTGTTGAATCGTTGGGCGAGATCGCGGGCCAGTTCGAGGTGCTGACGCTGGTCCTCTCCGACGGGGACCCGCTGCGGGCGGTAGAGCAGGATGTCGGCGGCCATCAGCACCGGGTACGTGAACAGCCCGACGCTCGCGTTCTCACTGCCGGACTTCGCCGACTTGTCCTTGAACTGGGTCATGCGGCTGGCCTCACCGAAACCGGTGATGCAGTTGAGAACCCACGCCAGCTGCGCGTGCTCGGGGACCTGGCTCTGGACGAACAGCGTGGCGCGGTCGGGGTCGATGCCGAGCGCCAGCAACTGCGCCGCCGCGATCTTCGTGCGGCGACGCAGCTCCTTCGGGTCCTGCGCCACCGTGATCGCGTGGAGGTCGGGGATGAAGTAGAACGCGTCGAAGTCGTCCTGCAGAGGCACCCATTGCTGCAGAGCACCCAGGAAGTTGCCGAGGTGGAACGAGTCGGCGGTGGGCTGGATGCCGGAGAGCACCCGCGGTTTCGCGGTGGGTTTCTGAGCTGCAGGGGTCGACATGAGTACTGATCTTTTCACGTGTGCCGTGACGACACGAATCAGATACCGCCCGTTACCGGTACTGGACGGTGACCGGCGCGTGATCGGACCACCGCTGGTCGTAGGTTTCGGCGCGCTCGACGACGGCCTGCTTGGCGCGCTCCGCCAGTTCCCGGGTGGCGATCTGGTAGTCGATGCGCCAGCCGGAGTCGTTGTCGAACGCCTTCCCGCGGTACGACCACCACGAATACGGCCCGGCCACGTCGGGTTCGAGCAGGCGAACCACGTCGGTCCAGTGCGCGTCCTCCGTGAAGAGCGCCGACATCCACTCCCGCTCATGGGGCAGGAAGCCCGAGTTCTTCTTGTTCGTCTTCCAGTTCTTGAGGTCGAGTTCGGTGTGGGCGATGTTCCAGTCGCCGCAGACCACGACGTGCCGCCCCGCCGCGACGGCGGTGCGTGCGGTGTCGGCGAGGTACCGGGCGAACGAGTCCATGAACCGCTCCTTCTCCTCCTGCCGGGGTGTCTGGGCCTCGCCGGAGGGCAGGTACAGACTCGCCACGGTCAGGTCGTCGAAGTCGGCCTCGATGTAACGACCGGCGGCCGCGAACTCCTCGTCACCGTGGCCCACCCGGAACGCGTCGGCCGGCTTCCGGGACAGGATCGCGACGCCGTTGCGCCCCTTCGACGACGGTTCTGCCGACACCAGGCTCCATCCGCTCTCCAGGGCGGGTGCGAGGGTCTCTGCCAGCTGCTCGTCGGACGCCCGCGTCTCCTGCAGGCAGACGACGTCTGCCTCCGTGCGCTCGATCCACTCGGTGAGCCCCTTGCGGGCGGCCGCGCGGATGCCGTTGACATTGACGGTGGTGATGATGTGTGGCACGGCAAGCACCGTAGCGGACGGGTACGACAGCGCGGTCACCGAGACGAACGGCTACCGCGGCGCTCCATCGCAACCGCCGCGGTGAGAACCACGAGACCCGCGACGGCGAGCAGTGCGCCGACGGCGGCGGGAGCGGTGTAGCCGTAGCCGGCCGCGATCACGACACCGCCGATCCACGCGCCGAACGCGTTCGCGATGTTGAGTGCCGCGTGGTTGAGCGAGGCGGCGAGGGTCTGCGCGTCGGCGGCGACGTCCATCAGCCGGGTCTGCAGCCCGGGCACCATCGACGCTCCCGCCGCACCGACGAAGAACACCAGCAGCAGCGCCGTGTACGGATTGTGCGACGCGATCACGAAGATCCCGAGCAGCACGCCGAGAGCCGTCATCGCGGCGAACAGGCCGGGAATCAGCGCCCTGTCGGCGAGCCGTCCGCCGATCACATTGCCCGCGACCATCCCCAGCCCGTAGATCATCAGGGCCAGCGGCACCAGCGACCGCGACAGCCCGGCGACGTCGGTGAGGGTCGTGCTGATGTACGTGTAGACGGCGAACATGCCACCGAAGCCGACCATGCCGATGATCAGCGTCATCCACACCTGCGGGCGGCGCAGTGCGCCGAGTTCGGTGAGGGGGTTCGTCATCCGCATGGCGGCGAGCGCGGGCACCCACGCCCAGATCGCACCCAGCGTCACCACACCGATCACCGCCACGAGGGCGAAGGCGCTGCGCCAGCCGAGGTTCTGGCCGAGCCACGACGCGACCGGCACCCCGACGACGTTGGCCACCGACAGTCCCATCATGACGAGCGCGACGGCCCTGGCCCGCCTGCCGCGTTCCGCGAGATGCGCGGCCACGAGTGCCGCGACGCCGAAGTAGGCGCCGTGCGGGAGACCCGCGACGAACCGCGCGGCCATCAGCACCCCGTAGCCGGGTGCGAACACGGTCGCGGCGTTGCCGACCGTGAACGCCGCCATCAATGCGATCAGCAGTGTCTTGCGCGGCACCCGCGCGGTCAGGGCCGCGATGAGCGGGGCACCGACGACCACACCCATCGCGTACGCCGAGATGACGTGTCCGGCGGTGGGCTCGGTGATGCCGAGGCTCGACGCCATCTCGGGTAGCAGCCCCATCGCCACGAACTCGGTGGTGCCGATCCCGAAGCCGCCGAGCGCGAGCGCGATCATGGCGAGCGTGCGGACGGACGGATGCTGCGCGACGACACCGAGGTGCTCGGGGCGGACAGGGGTGGAAGTGCTCACAGAGAAACTTTCGACTAGGCAGAAATACGACTACGCGGCGCACGGCGCCTCGTTGCGCAACGACCCACACCGAAATTCTCTTCCCGGAAATCCGCTTCTCGCGCCGCGAACGACCGTGAGATGACTCACCCGCGATCCCGCAGACGCGGAACGGGACGCCCCCGATACAGGGAGCGTCCCGTTCCGTACTGCCGCAGTGCTGTAGCGCGGTGCCTACTGCTCGGCGATCGCCTTCTGGAGGTTGATGTCCAGCGTGCCGAGGAATTCCTCGGTGGTGAGGTAGCCCTGGTCGCCGCCGACCAGCATCGCGAGGTCCTTGGTCATCTGGCCACCCTCGACGGTCTTGATGACCACGTCTTCGAGGTTCTGAGCGAAGCCGATGACGTCGGGGGTGTTGTCCAGCTTGCCGCGGTGCTCGAGTCCACGGGTCCACGCGAAGATCGACGCGATGGGGTTGGTGGACGTCGGTTTGCCCTGCTGGTGCTGACGGAAGTGACGCGTCACGGTGCCGTGTGCGGCCTCGGCCTCACACGTCTTTCCGTCCGGGGTCAGCAGCACGGAGGTCATCAGACCCAGCGAGCCGAAGCCCTGCGCGACGGTGTCGGACTGGACGTCGCCGTCGTAGTTCTTGCAGGCCCAGACGTAGCCGCCCTCCCACTTGAGCGCCGACGCGACCATGTCGTCGATGAGGCGGTGCTCGTAGGTGAGGCCTGCCGCGTCGAACTCCGACTTGAACTCGGTCTCGTAGACGTGCTGGAAGATGTCCTTGAACGCGCCGTCGTACGCCTTGAGGATCGTGTTCTTCGTCGACAGGTACACCGGGTAGTTCTGCTGCAGGCCGTAGTTGAGCGAGGCGCGCGCAAAGTCTTCGATGGACTTGGTGAAGTTGTACTGCCCCTGGACGACGCCGCCGCCCTCGGGGAAGTTCACCAGCTCGTGCTCGATCGGCTCACTGCCGTCCTCGGGCGTGTAGGTGATCATCACCTTGCCGGGGCCGGGAACCTTGAAGTCGGTGGCGCGGTACTGGTCGCCGAAGGCGTGACGGCCGATGATGATCGGCTTGGTCCAGCCCGGAACCAGTCGCGGAACGTTGGAGATGATGATCGGCGCGCGGAAGATCGTGCCACCGAGGATGTTGCGGATGGTGCCGTTGGGCGACCGCCACATCTTCTTGAGGCCGAACTCCTCGACGCGTGCCTCGTCCGGGGTGATGGTCGCGCACTTGACGCCGACGCCGTGCTTCTTGATGGCGTTGGCCGCGTCGACGGTCACCTGGTCGTCGGTCTCGTCCCGGTACTCGATGCCGAGGTCGTAGTACTCGAGGTTCACATCCAGGTAGGGATGGATCAGTTTGTCTTTGATGAACTGCCAGATAATGCGTGTCATCTCGTCGCCGTCGAGTTCGACGACGGTGCCCTCAACCTTGATTTTGGACATGGGTGCTTCGCGTCCTCCTAGGAAGTTTCCCTGGTTGCACGGTTGCGGGCGCACTTCGTGAGTGGGTCCGCGAACGGTTCGCTTATCAAACGTAGACGGTCGAGGCGGCCGCTGGGAGACCGCGCCTAAACAAGACAAGCGTACTGCTATGCGCGGGGCGCGCAACATGTGGGGCCGTGCAACCGGTTCCTACTCGCGGGTAACTTTTCCCTGCTAGCGGGCCTGATCGGTGCCGTTTCCGGTCGTTCCACCCCAGCCGCTAAGATTCACCACAGGTCATGAGTGCCAGCAACGAGCCCCGGCTAGCTGGCCGGCAACCCTCCACCGCGGTGGGGTGCCCCGGGTGATGACCTGGTTCCCTGATTCATACAACAGTCGGGTGACAAGCGCGGGTCCGACATCGGAGGTTCATGATGTGTTGTTGTTGTCGTAGATAGACCCCAGACAAGCCCTGCGCGCGAACGAACCAGCTCGTCGTCCGCGCCTCGTCAGAACACTGGAGTAGACAGCACATGACCGAGAACTGGTCGTTCGAAACCAAGCAGATCCACGCCGGGCAGACGTCCGACGCGACCACCAAGGCGCGGGCGCTGCCGATCTACCAGACCACCTCGTACACGTTCGACAGCACCGATCACGCTGCCGCCCTGTTCGGTCTGGCCGAGCCGGGCAACATTTACACCCGGATCATGAACCCCACGCAGGACGCGGTCGAGCAGCGCATCGCCGCCCTCGAGGGCGGCGTCGCCGCACTCCTCCTCGCGTCCGGGCAGGCCGCCGAGACGTTCGCGATCCTGAACCTCGCCCAGGCGGGCGACCACATCGTCTCCAGCCCGCGGCTGTACGGCGGTACGTACAACCTCTTCCACTACACGCTGCCCAAGCTCGGCATCGAGGTCTCGTTCGTCGAGGACCCCGACGACCTCGAGCAGTGGCGCGGCGCAATCCGCGACAACACGAAGGCGTTCTACGGCGAGACCATCTCCAACCCGCGGAACGACATCCTCGACCTGCCCGGCATCTCCGGGATCGCGCACCAGCACGGGATCCCGCTGATCGTCGACAACACGGTCGCCACCCCCTACCTGATCCGCCCGCTCGAGCACGGCGCGGACATCGTGGTGCACTCCGCCACCAAATACCTCGGCGGCCACGGCACCGCGATCGCCGGTGTCATCGTCGACGGCGGCACGTTCGACTGGACCCAGGGCCGCCACCCGGGCTTCACGACTCCGGACCCGAGCTACCACGGCGTCGTCTTCGCGGACCTCGGTGCACCGGCCTACGCGCTGAAGGCGCGCGTGCAGTTGCTGCGCGACCTCGGCTCGGCGATCTCCCCGTTCAACGCATTCCTCATCTCGCAGGGCATCGAGACCCTCAGCCTGCGGATGGAACGGCACGTGTCGAACGCGACCGCCGTCGCCGAGTACCTCGAGGCGCGGCCGGAGGTCGTGTCCGTCGGATACGCCGGGCTCGCGTCCTCGCCCTGGCACGACCGGGCGAAGCAGATCGCGCCGAGGGGGGCGGGCGCCATCGTGACGTTCGAACTCGCCGGCGGCATCGAGGCGGGCAAGAAGTTCGTCAACGCGCTGACTCTGCACAGCCACGTCGCGAACATCGGCGACGTGCGCTCGCTGGTGATCCACCCGGCGTCCACCACACACGCCCAGCTGTCCCCCGAGGAGCAGGCCGCGAGCGGCGTCACTCCCGGGCTCGTCCGCCTGGCTGTCGGCATCGAAGGGATCGACGACATCATCGCCGATATCGAAACCGGAATTACGGCGGCGGCGTCTTGACCGTGAGCGCAATCCAGAACCTGCCCGTGGCGGACGGACGTCTCGGCACCGTCGACATCGGACCCCTCGAGCTCGAGAGCGGGGAGGTCATCCCGTCGGTGACGCTCGCCGTGCAGCGGTGGGGTGAACTGTCCCCGAACCGGGACAACGTGGTCCTCGTCGAGCACGCCCTCACCGGCGACTCCCACGTCACCGGACCCGTCACCGACGAACACCCCTCCCCCGGCTGGTGGACGGGAATGGTCGGGCCGGGCGCCCCCATCGACACCGACGAGTGGTGCGTCGTCGCCACCAACGTCCTCGGTGGCTGCCGCGGCACCACCGGTCCCGGTTCGATCGCCGAGGACGGCCGCCCGTGGGGCAGCCGCTTCCCGGAGATCTCCATCCGCGACCAGGTCGCCGCCGAGAAGAAGTTCACCGACCTCCTGGGCATCGAGAAGCTGGCGTCCGTCGTCGGCGGTTCGATGGGCGGGATGCGGGCACTCGAGTGGGCCGTCACCTACCCGGACCAGATCGCGACGGCACTCGTCCTCGCCGTCGGTGCCCGCGCGACCGCCGACCAGATCGGCACGCAGACCACCCAGATCGAGGCCATCACCAGCGACCCCGACTGGCAGGGCGGCGACTACCACGGCACCGGCCGGATCCCCCGCACCGGACTGGGCATCGCCCGCCGGATCGCGCACCTCACGTACCGCAGCGAGAGCGAACTCGACTCCCGGTTCGCGAACTCTCCGCAGGACAGCGAGGACCCGTGGCGCGGCGGACGGTACGCCGTCGAGAGTTACCTCCAGCACCAGGCGGACAAGCTGGTCGGCAGGTTCGATCCGAGCACCTACGTGCTGCTGTCGGAGGCGATGAACCGGCACGACGTGGGCCGCGGACGCGGCGGCATCGCCGCCGCGCTGGCCACGATCACCGCCCCCGTCATCGTCGGCGGAGTCGACTCCGATCGCCTCTACCCGATCCGCCTGCAGGAGGAGCTGGCCAACGACATCCCCACCTGCGACGGTCTGCGGGTACTCAACTCGAGGGACGGCCACGACGGGTTCCTCACCGAGGCCGCCGCCGTCGCGAAGCTGCTGTCCGAAACGATGCAACTGGCACGCACCGGGCGCTGACCCCGGCGCCGGGCGACACCCGCTCGGATCGCTAGTCGGTTCCGAGCGGGTCGATCGACACGGCCAGCCACACGATCGCGCCGCCGACGGCGACGAGGGCCCCCACGTCGAAGGGCTTGCTGCGCACCGCGAGCAGTCCGACACGCTCCGACGGCATCGTCAACCGGAAGACCGCCGCCAGCAGGGTAGCGACGCCAAACACGAACGCTCCTCGCCGCCACCGATCCGCGAGCACGAACACGACGGCCACGGCGATGACGACGAGGACTGCCAGCATCGGCAGGTTCTTCTTCGCGAACTGCCCCCAGTCGGCCATCTCAGCCGAGAGACGCTGCGACACGCTCGGCCCGCTCCACGACGTTGGTCAGCAGAAAGGCGCGGGTGAGCGGTCCGACACCACCGGGGTTCGGGGACAGGAAACCGGCGACCTCGGCGACGTCCGCCGCCACGTCGCCGCGCAGACCGTCCTCGGTGCGGCTCACGCCCACGTCGAGTACCGCCGCGCCGGGCTTGACCATGTCGGCGGTCACCAGCCCAGGAACGCCTGCCGCCGCGATCACGATGTCGGCGCGCCGGACCTCGGCTCCGAGGTCCCGGGTCCGGGTGTGGCAGAGGGTGACGGTGGCGTTCTCGCTGCGCCGGGTGAACAGCAGACCGATCGGGCGGCCGACGGTGACGCCGCGACCGACGACGACGACGTGCGCCCCCTCGATCGGGACCTCGTACCGGCGCAGGAGGTGCAGGATGCCGCGCGGGGTGCACGGCAGCGGCGCCTCCTTGCCGAGCACCAACCGGCCCAGGTTGACCGGGTGCAGGCCGTCGGCGTCCTTGTCGGGATCGATGCGCTCGAGGGCGGCGTTCTCGTCGAGCTGCTTCGGCAGCGGCAGCTGCACGATGTACCCGGTGCAGTCCGGGTTCGCGTTGAGCTCGTCGATGGTGGCGTCGAGTTTCTCCTGCGTGATGTCGCCGGGCAGGTCACGGCGGATCGAGGTGATCCCGACCTTGGCGCAGTCGTTGTGCTTGCCGCGCACGTAGGCGGCCGACCCCGGGTCGTCCCCCACCAGAACGGTGCCGAGACCGGGCGTGATGCCCTTGTCCTTCAGGGCGCTCACCCGCACCTTCAGGTCTTCGAAAATCTCGTCGCGGGTCGCCTTGCCATCGAGGATCGTTGCAGTCACGTGCCCCATTCTCTCAGGTCTGCCATAGGCACGTCAGGTCGGTTCCACCACGAGGCCGTTGGCCGTCGCGTAGGCGATGGCCTGGGTGAGTTCGATCTGCGTCTTGTCCAGCGAGGCGGCCGTCCACAGGTTCGCGTCGACGTGGGCGCCGCGCAGGTCGGCGCCGTCGAGTTTCACGCCACCGGTGCGGGCTCCGAGCAGATCCGCCGACCGGAGCACGGCCCGGCCCAGGTCGGTGCGGACGAGGTTGGCTTCCCGGAACCGGCAGTCCGTGAAATCGAGTCCGCGCAGGTCGGCGCCGCCCAGCGATGCGAGCGTGAAGTCGCATTCGTCGAACACCATCGGGCGCAGCCGGCAGTGGTCGAACTCGGATCCGAGGAAGCTGCAGTTACGGAACTCGCTGTGCCACAGCGTCGTTCTCGTGAACGAACAGGACCGGAACGCCGTGCCCACGTGGTGCGACTCGGCGAGGTCGGCTCCGGTGAAGTCGCAGTCGGTGAAGATCACCGACTCGGTGCGCAGTTCGCTCAGGTCGGCGTCGCGGAAAGTGCATTTCGTGTAGTGCCGTCGCTGCCAGTTCTGCGCGGGGAGTCGTGCGTCACCGAAGTCCTCACCCACCACTTCTTCTACCGGATCCATGCGTCCATCATGCCGTCTCGACGTGTGGCCCTAAGCTGTGCGGGTGTTCCGAGTCATGTTCCACGAACCCCGAATCCCACCCAACACCGGCAACGCCATCCGCATGGTGGCGGGCACCGGTTGCGAACTGCACCTGGTGGGTCCACTCGGATTCGACCTGTCCGAGCCGAAACTCAAACGGGCCGGGCTCGACTACCACGACCTCGCGTCGGTGACCGTGCACGAGAACCTGGAGGCCGCCTGGGCGGCGGTCGAACCCGCGCGGGTGTTCGCCTTCACCGCGCACGCCACCGTGTCGTACGCCGACATCGCCTACCAGCCGGGCGACGTCCTGCTGTTCGGCCCGGAACCCACAGGACTGTCGGCGGAGGTGCTGGCCGATCCGCACGTCACGGAACGGCTCCGCATCCCGATGCTGCCCGGCCGGCGATCACTGAACCTGTCCAACGCCGCCGCCCTCGTCACCTACGAGGCGTGGCGCCAGCACGGATTCAGCGGGGCTGCGCTGTAACCCCGGCACCCGCCGCCGCGACGCCGGCGGCCGCGCCGAGGGCAATGTCCAGGAAGTCCCGCGCCGCGCCCTGCACGCCGCGCACCGGATCCCACACGGCGGACAGCCGACGCGGAAGGGTCAGGCCCTCCACCTGGACGGAGGCCAGCCGGCCGTCCGTCAGATCGGCCGCGACCGCCAGCGACGACAGCACCGCCGGCGCGTTGCCCGCGACGACCGCGGCCTTCACCGCCGTGCACGACGTCAACTCCAGCAACGGCGGGACGCACTGCGGCACCGCGTTCTCCAGGGTGGTGCGCGTTCCGGAACCGGACTCGCGCTGGATCATCGGCGTCGCGGCGAGTTCGGACACGGGAATCGGTGACCGGCGGACCCACTCGTGCTCCGGCGGCACCACGACCACCAGGTGGTCGCGGCCGATCTCCCGCACCTGCAGTCCCGCCGGAATGTCCGGGCCTTCGACGAATCCGAGATCCGCCTCACCGGACAGCACCCGGGCGGTGACCTCGGACGAGTTGAGCAGGCGCACGTTGGTCACCACGTTCGGGTACTTGCGCCGCATCGCGACGGTCCACCCGGGAACGAGGTATTCGGCGATCGTCATGCTGGCCGCCACCGTCAACCCGGCCTGCCGCTCTCCGCGCAGGGCCGCGACCCCCGATGCCAGTTCCTCGGCCGTGGCGAGGATGTGGCTCGCCCATTCGAGGATCAGGGCGCCCTCGGACGTGGGTCGGACCCCGCTGGCGCCGCGGCTGAACACCTTGATGCCGAACTGACGCTCGGCCGAACGCACACGTGCGCTGACGGCTTGCTGGCTGAGCCCGTGTTCACGGCCCGCCGCACCCATGCTTCCGAGCCGCTCGACGGACAGCAGGACGTCGAGGGCACCGAGTTCGGGAACACGGGGAGACAGCGGCACAACCCAAGGCTAGTCCCACAAACGCGATTTGTGGGCATTCAACGACAAGCCTTCTACCGGCCACGACGAGGTGACGGCAGGCTTCTGGTATGACCCCGAATTGGTTCGCAGCAGTGATGGGCACCGGCATCGTCGCAGTCGTCGCCGCGGCATTTCCCGCCGAGGTTCTCGTGGCCCATACGGTGTCCGAGATCTTCTGGCTGATCGCCGTGACGCTGCTCGCCGGGCTGACAACCGCGCTGGCGCGGCACTGGATCCGTCGCCGCGACGACGCCCTCGCCGACGCCCGGAGCCACACGATGTTCCCGTTCTACGGGGCCGTGGCGATGGCCCTGCTGACGGTCGGTGCCGCCACCGGATCGGCGGGCCACGAACTTCTCGGCGGCGTCGCCGTCCCCGTCTCGGCCACCCTGTGGACGATCGGGACCGCCCTCGGACTCGTCACCTACGCCGTCATGGCCCGCCGGCTGACCCGGCCCCACCAGGTGACCCCGGTGCCGTCCTGGCTCATGCCCGTCGTGCCGCCGATGGTGTCGGCCGCCACCGGGGCCGCACTGGTCCGGCACCTTCCGGAAGGCGCTCCGCGGATCGCGCTGCTCGTGGTCTGCTACGCACTGTTCGCGCTGGCGCTGAGCGCCGCGCTGGCCGTCGCCGCCGTCGTCGGGAGCCACCTGGTGCGCAACGGCCTCCCCGACCTCCCGCTCCTCCCCACACTGTGGATTCCACTCGGCGTCATCGGACAGTCGGTGGCCGCGATCAATCTGCTCGGCGCCGCCTCCGGCCACGCCTGGCTGCATTCGGTGGGCGTGGTCTACGGGACCACGGTCGGCGCGATCGGAGTCCTCGCCCTCGCGGCCCTCGTCACGATGACCGCCACCGCGTTCCGGCGCGGCCTGACGTTCGCGCCGAGCTGGTGGAGTTTCACGTTCCCCGTCGGCACCTGCGCGCTGGGTGCGAACTCGCTGGGCGTCGCACTGGATTCGGTCGTCGTCGTCGGTGCAGGCGTCACCCTGTGGTGCGCTCTGCTCCTGATCTGGGGCACCGTTGCGGCCAACACGCTTCGGCACGCCGCCGGCCTGGTGGGCGAGCGTGTCGCCCGGAGCCGGGCCGGCGCCTACAGCGTCACGCGCTGACTACGAGTCAGGCGCCCGACTCCACGGGGCGTCCGGACTGCATCCACGCAGACGTCCCGCCCGCGACCGACACGGCGTTGATTCCCCGCGCATTCAGGTACTCCGCGGCCTGCAGGCTCCGGCCACCCACCGCGCAGATGACGTAGACGACCTCGGCGTCCGGGATCTCGTCCACGCGCGCGACGAACTCACTGAGCGGAATCAGCGTCACACCCGGCACCCGCGCCTGCGCGTACTCGTCGGCCTCGCGCACGTCGATGACGGGCGCACCCGACGCCAATGCGCCGTCCAGGGCATTCAGGTCGACTTCGATCATTGCGTCTTCGCCTCTTCTCGTTCCGCCGCCGGGCCCGACGGCGGGCCGGGCGGCCTGTTGGACATCCGGCGCAGACGGTACGCGCCGTACCCGATCAGTGCGATGACGGCCACGAATCCGAACCAGGGGATGAGCGCCCCCACGACGACGGCGGCGCCCTTGATCGCGGACAGCAGGGCATTCCAGCCGGCGACGATTCCTTCCCAGAAGTTGTCCGGGCCGGGGCTCGGCTGAGCGGCATCCGTGGCGGTGACCTCGATCGTGAGCGTGGCCAGTGCCACCTGGTCGCTCAGCGACCGCTTCTGGGCGGTCAGACTGTCGAGTTCCCCCTGACGTTCCGACAACGCACGCTCGGCCTCGATCAGATCCGCGGTGTTCGCCGCCGACGTGATGAGTGCCTGCAACCGGGTGACGGACGCCGTCAGCGCGCCGATCCGGGCATCGAGATCCTGCGACTGCATCGTCACGTCGCTCTTCGTGACGCTGACGCTCGTGACCTTCCCCAGTTCCCGCAGGTCGTCCAACGTCGTGGTGAGCGAATCGGCGGGCACCCGGATGGTCAGGGAACTGCTCGCATCCTGGTCGTCGGAGCCGGGCTGCTCGGTGAGCTGGTCGACGCGTCCGCCCAGGTCGTCGACCTTGTCCACGATCTGCCTGCCGACGGCCACCGGGTCGTCGGCGGTGATCGCGACCTGGCCGGTGATGATCTCCTGGCGGCCGGTGGGCGCCTGGTCTTTCGCGGGTTGCTGCACCGCGCCACCGATTTCCATCTGACTCGCATCCCCGGGCGAGGGGGCGGGAGTCGGTTGGGAGGAGTCGCTGCCGGAACCACCACACCCCGCGAGCGCCAGCGAAGCCACGACGATCGCCGACAAGACGTATCTCCTCATGTCCGAATGCTAGCGGTGCCGGCTCACCTGAAGTCCCGGGATGTGGCGGACACCCGCAAATCCATCAGCTGCAGCCGATCCGCCACCACTGTCACCGCGCCCTCCGCGTTCTGCACCTTGCCGCGCACCAGCAACGCGGGCGCCGTGTTGGCCAGCTTGCGGTATTTCGCCCAGAGACCCACCGAGCACACCACGTTGACCATCCCGGTCTCGTCCTCGAGGTTGATGAACGTGACCCCCGCCGCCGTCGCCGGACGCTGCCGGTGCGTCACCGCCCCACCCACCAGGACCCGGTCGCCGTCGGGCACATCGAGCAGGTGCGCCGCCGGGATCACCCCGAGTGCGTCGAGTTGCGGGCGCAGGAACTGGGTGGGGTACGTGTCCGGCGATACCCCGGTGGCCCACACGTCCGCCGCGGCCAGTTCGAGATCGCTCATCCCCGGCAGGGTCGGCGCGCGGGTGGACGCCCCGATCCCCGGCAGCCGGTCGCGGCGCTCCCCCGCCGCGGCGCCCGCGGCCCACAACGCCTCCCGCCGGGAGATCCCGAAACTGTCGAGAGCACCTGCGGTAGCCAGCGATTCGGCTTGTGCCGTGGTCAGTTCCACCCGGCCGGTGAGGTCGAGGAACGACGTGAACGGCCCTCCGTCGCCGCGGGATTCGACGATCCGCTCGGCCAGCGTGGCACCGATGTGCCGCACCTCCCCGAGCCCGAGGCGCACCTCCGTCCCGCCCGCCTCGACGGTGGCGTGCGCGAGACTCGCATTGATGTCTGCGCCGTGCACCTGCACCCCGTGCCTGCGGGCATCGGCCACCAGCGACTGCGGCGAGTAGAAACCCATCGGCTGCGCCCGCAGCAGACCGGCGCAGAACGCCGCCGGGTGATGCAGTTTGAACCACGACGAATAGAACACCAGCGCGGCGAAACTCTGCGAATGGCTTTCGGGGAAACCGAAATTCGCGAAGGCGTACAGCTTCTCGTAGATCCGGTCGGCCACGTCGTCGCCGATCCCGTGCAGATCCCGCATGCCCTGGTAGAGCCGCCCCCGCAACCGTTCCATCTTCTCGGGCGACCGCTTGGAACCCATCGCCCGGCGGAGCTGGTCGGCCTCGGCCGGGCTGAAACCCGCGACGTCGACCGCCATCTGCATCAACTGCTCCTGGAACAACGGCACACCCAGTGTCCGCTTCAGCGCCTTCTCCAGGGACGGGTGATCGTAGGTCACCGGTTCGAGCTTGTTGCGGCGGCGGATGTACGGGTGCACCGAACCACCCTGGATCGGACCGGGGCGGATGAGAGCCACCTCCACCACCAGGTCGTAGAAGTTCCGCGGTTTCAGCCTCGGCAGGGTGGCCATCTGCGCCCGCGACTCCACCTGGAACACCCCCACCGAATCCGCCCGCTGCAACATCTCGTAGACGGCCCCCTCGGAGAGGTCCAGCTGCGCCAGATCCACCTCGATCCCCTTGTGCTCGGACACCAGATCGATCATGTAGTGCAGCGCCGAGAGCATGCCGAGGCCCAGCATGTCGAACTTCACCAGACCCACCGCCGCGCAATCGTCCTTGTCCCACTGCAGAACGCTGCGGTTCTCCATCCGCGCCCACTCCACCGGGCACACGTCGGCGATCGGCCGGTCGCAGATCACCATGCCACCCGAGTGGATGCCGAGGTGCCGCGGAAACCCCTCGATCTGGGCGGCCAGTTCGAGGACCGCGGGCGGAATGTCGGTGCCGACCTCCTTCCCGATGCCACCCCAGCGGCTGACTTGTTTGCTCCACGCGTCCTGCTGCCCCTGCGAGAACCCCAGCGCCCGAGCCATGTCCCGCACCGAGGACTTCCCGCGGTACGTGATGACGTTCGCCACCTGCGCCGCGTACTGGCGTCCGTACTTGGCGTAGACGTGCTGGATGGCCTCCTCCCGGCGATCGGATTCGATGTCGACGTCGATGTCCGGTGGGCCGTCGCGTTCGGGCGAGAGGAAACGTTCGAACAACAGCTTGTTGCGGACCGGATCCACGTTGGTGATGCCGATGGCGTAGCAGACGGCGGAGTTGGCCGCCGAACCCCTTCCCTGACAGAGGATGTCGTTGTTCTTGCAGAACGACACGATGTCGTGGACCACCAGGAAGTAGCCCGGAAAATTCAGCCCGGTGATGATGTCCAGTTCGTGCTCGATCTGCCGGTAGGCCTCCGGCCGGTCCGCAGGCGCCCCGTACCGGCGGCGCGCCCCGTCCATCGTGAGCTGACGCAGCCAGCTCGCCTCGGTGTGCCCGTCGGGAACGTCGAACGGTGGCAGTTGCGGTGCGATGAGCCGCAGGTCGAACGCGCACTCCAGCCCGAGTTCCGCGGCACCGCGGACGGCGTCCGGGTACGCGGCGAAGAGGTGCGCCATCTCCTCACCGGACCGCAGGTGCGCTCCACCGGCCGGCGCCAGGTGCCCGGCCGCGTCGTCGAGACTCTGACGGGCCCGGACGGCGGCCATCGCCATGGCCAGTCGCCTGCGCGGCGGCCCCGCGAAGTGCGCCGCAGTGGACGCGATCACCCGAAGTCCGTGCTGCTGTGCGAGTTCGGCGAGGCAGGCGTTGCGCTCACCGTCCTCCGCGACACCGTGATGGGTGAGTTCCACAGTGACCCGGTCGGCCCCGAACCGGTCGATCAGATCCCGCAACCGTCCGGCCGCGGCGTCCGGACCACCGCCGGCGAGCGCCTGACGCACGTGCCCCTTCCGGCACCCCGTCAGGATCTGCCAGTGCCCCCCGGCCGCGTCGGCGAGACGGTCGAGGTCGTAACGGAGTTTGCCTTTCTCCCCGCCCGCGAGGTGCGCCGCCGCGATCTCCCGGGAGAGACGCCGGTACCCTTCCTGGCCCCGCGCCAGCACCAGCAGATGTGCGTCGTCCAACGACAGTTCGGACCCGAACACGGTGCGCATCTTCAATTCCTTCGCCGCCTCCGCGAACCGGACCACACCGTAGAACCCGTCGTGGTCGGTGAGCGCGATGGCCTCGAGACCGAGCCGGACGGCCTCCTCCACCAACTCTTCCGGCGGGGAGGCGCCGTCGAGGAAACTGAACGCCGAATGCGCGTGGAGTTCGGCGTACGGAACGGTGGAACCGATGCGTTCCCGACTGCCCGCCCGGTACTCCCCCCTCTTGCGCGACCAGGCGGGGCTGTCGCCGCCGTCGCCCGGATACAGCGACTCCGGGCTGACCCGCCCCGGCCTGCCCGACAAGACCCGCTCCATCTCCGACCACGTCGGCGGACCGTTTCCCCAACCCATCTGGCTACACCTCTTCATGCCGTGCACGTACCGTGCCGAGACCATGGAAGATGCCGCTGGGGAAGGCGCATCGTTCGAACGGGAGTTCGATTGCTTCAGTCTGTCATCGCACACCCGGGCAGGTCAACGCGGATCACGAATGCGGCCGAACTACATCACCAGCGCCGCGAGCCCTCGCAGCCGGTCCTCGGCAGGTCTTCTCGGGCAGCTCACGCACTTGCCCGAACCGGGGGTCTCGTAGATCAGGCAGCACGACGCCCGCTGCGTGAATCGGCGGGACAGCGCCCCGGCCTGCACGTCGACGAACCGCGGGTCCGGCATCACGACACCCACCCGATGGAAGGCGTCCACCAGTTCCCGAGCGAAGTCGCTGCCGCGTGCGAAGTCGCTGCCGCGTGCGCGGTCGCCGCAGGCCGCGCCGGCGTCGAGTGCCCGGTTGGCGATCGAATCCGTCGCGATCGCCCACATCGCGGCCGGTCGCACACCGGACGCCACGGCGAGGGCGTCGACGATCGGCGCCAACGCCGCGGCCATCTCCGCCGCCAGCTCGGACAGTCCCCCGGCGACCGGCAGGGCCGACGACGCAATCAGCCCGCCGAGGCACCCGTCCTCGCGCAGGAACACAATGGCGTCGCGCAGCCTCGGCCGGGCGGCGAACCCCGTGACGAGGGCCGTTGCGATGGGGATCCCGGTCAGCGTCGAGCTGGCCGAGTACCACCACAGGGTGCCGTTCACCCGGGGATCGTCGCTTCCCCACCGCCGAGCCGTATCGGCGACGCGATCCGCGAGCCAGCCGGGATCGGTCATGCGGTCGGCCGGGAAGGTGACGGCGCCGGCCTGCGCAATCTGGTCGGCGATCATCGGGACGCGGCGGACGGTCAGCTCGTACGCACGCCGCAGTTGCTCATCCATCGGCCAACCCCAGGATCTCCATCGACAGCGTCTACGTAGATCTCATACTATCTGCCACTGGTGTGGCAGGCGCCTGAGATATACGTGTGGCACGGCTACCCGCATCACCGTGCGGCGCTGGGGGTTTGACCGTGTCCCACACCGACGCTTGGGGTGCAGGAACATGCTGTTTCGGATTCACCCCCATCCGCGAGGTCGCGGCGGGCAGGCTGTGGCGGACCCGGCGGTGCCGCGGCCTACGCGGTGTCGGGCCGTGCTTGTCGCGGCACCGGCGCACCGGCGCGTGTTCGGCCACCCGGACCGCGGGCATCTGCCCGCGCCGCCGGGTGGCCTTGTTTCTGCCGAGCAGTGCGCGTTTGGCCAGGTTCACCCCGGCGATGTGGTCGCGGTTGCCGCCCACCCGGCAGCCCGGGCACCACGCGTCGTGGTAGCCCCCGGGGCGGGAGAGCGGTTCGTCGCAGCCCGGACATTGTGCGGAGGATCCTCGGGCGGGCACCGAGCCGGCTGCGGCGGCGGTGTGCGCGAGGGCGGCGACGGCTTGGCGGCGGGCGGACTGCGCGGCCCGGTTGTTGTTGACCCGGCCGTGTCCGCGGGTCTCGAGGGTGGTGAGATCCTCGACCGCGATCACCTGCGCGCCCGCGGCGGCGGCGTAGTCGGTGACCTGGCGACCGAAGTGGAACGCCAGTTCCCGGTTGATCTTGCCGCGCTTGACACCCACCGCGGTGCGGTGAGTGTCGAGGACGGCGATCTTCGCCTCCAGCTCGGCGCGAACCTCGGGCGGGGCGGTGGCGGCCAGCCGCGTCAGCCGGGCCGCCTTGCGGTGCAGCAGCTGCCCTTCGGTCTGCAGGCGCGCGAGTTTGATTCCGAGGCCGCGGTCGTCGTAGGTCCAGCCCCGGTAGTCCGAGGACAACCCGCCGGGACCCTCGGCTGCGATGGCGGCGGCACCCAGAGTGGTCGGGGACCAGTCCACCCCCATCGCGACCGCGACCGTCCCGGCAGTGAGGTCGGCGGCAGGCACCATCTCGGTGGCCGCGCACCGCCACAGCAGGCCCCGGTGGTCGAGGACCAGGGTCGGCAGGTGCCAGTCGGTGATCGTCCGGCCGTGCAGGTGCGCGGGGATGGTGGCGGTCAGCCGGACATTGCGCCACTGCGTCGGCCCGGCCGGGGCGGGGCTGGTGGGCAGCTTCACCGTCAACACCAGGTCACGGTCTGTGACGGCGAGCTGCGCGAGTTGTCGATCGGCGGCCGAGAGCCGGGCCATCGCGCTCGTCTGCGGTGGTCCCTGGACGTCGGTGATCCGCAACGGGCCGGCCGGTGACCCGTCGTCGCGGCGGGCGCGGGCGGCGAGCTGACGCCGGACACCCCGGGCGAAGCCCGCCGGCACATGGTCGCCCGGCTCGGTCGGCGGCGCCACAACCCCGGTGGCCGGGTCGAATCGGGCCGACAGCGCCGTGATCGCGGTGTCGCGGTAGGCCAGGGTCCGCAGGGTCGCCATCACCTGCGCCGTCACCACCCGCGAGACCCGCGACGGCACATGGACACCGTCCGGGTAGATCGGAGTCCAGCCGAGGCGCGCCGCGGCGACATGACCCTGTGCGGGGAGCTTGCGGTCGTGGCGGTCCAGGCCGGCGGCGAGCACATCGAACGTCGTCGGCTGCCACAGCCGCGACACCAACTCGCCACCAGCCGCGGTGATCAGGTCGAGCAGCCACCCCACCCGGACATCGATGTCGTCGAGGCCGATCTGCTCGCCGGTCGCGTCGTCGACCGCCGCATGGGCGCGGGTGGTCACCGAAAACTGCCGCGCCGCAACCGCAGTCCGACGATCCCCGCTGGTACTCATCGGTTACCCCGACCCCCACCGTGCTGAGGCATCGCCCCGGCGCCCGCTCTGATTCCGCTGCGACCGCAGCCGGCGGCACCGCCGGGAAGCGACACCAACAACCCCCATGTAGTCATCCACCAGCTCCTCTACCAGCAACGTGTCGCCCCGATCGCGCCCAACCCGGACAGTAACCCCCACCTACGACAAGTAACGCTCGATCCACGCCACCGACAAACCAGCCAACCGGCCTCGCCGCACGACCCGCACCGCCGTGCATCGGCCCTCGGCTGCGTCCTCGAGCATCCGGCCGCGCCCCACCCGCTGCCCCCGAGCCGCGGTCCTCGGAGACCGGGTGCACCACACCACCGGCACTATCCCGCAGCATCTTCTCCCGGTTCTCCAGCGATGCCTCTTGCTCGGTGGAGACAGGAACCCGGTAACACTGCGCCTCCACCCGGGCCGGCGCCACCGCCCACCGAACCCGACGCGCGCCTGCCCAGGTAGACGTCCAGATCCGCGCGATCAAATATCCGGTGTCCCGCACCGGTACGCCGAAAACCGCAACCGACCCTCCGACACCGCCGAACGCACCCCGCCACCGACATGCCCAGGTACTCCGCAGCCTCCCCAATCCGCCTGCCGCAGATAGTAGTAGATACTACGAGATAGTCATTGAATTTCGATCAACAGCGGGAAGCCTCGGTGTCGACCGCACCACGGCGCGGATACCGAACACCTCGCCGAGCACGGCGCCGTCCAGCACGTCGACAGGCGGCCCGGTGCTGATCACCCGACCATCGTGCATCACGGCCAGCGTGTCGCAGTACTCGGTGATGAGAGCCGAGAACACTTGCGCCGACGCGACACCCACGAGGATGACGGCCGTCGGCTGCGGATACCGTCCGCCGATCGCCAGCGACAGGAACACGGCACCATCGCACCCAGGAATGCGGCGACGGGGATGGTGAACGCGCCGAGTGCTCCCACCCCGAGTCCGAGCACCGTCACCAGCACCACGCCGAAACCCGCACCCGAGGACACGCCGAGCAGGTACGGATCGGCCAGCGGATTGCGCGTCACCGCCTGCGCCACGGCGCCGGCCAGGGCCAGCGCGGCGCCGACCGTCGCCGTGGTCAGCGCCCGGTGCAGCCGCGAGTCGAGGACGATCTATTCCCGCGCCTGAGACCACCACGGCTCGAACGCGCCGGGGGGCCATTCGATGCGCGACGATCGCCCAGACGTCGCCGACCGGGATGCGCACCGAACCGAACGACACCGCGAGGCCGACGACGAACAGGGTTGCCAGCGCGAGCAGCACCATCAGTCCCGCGAACCCGACGGCTTGGGTCGAGTGCGGCGCCCGCGACGGCGGCGCCGCACGTTCGGCGGTGACCGTCATCGCGCGCCGACGACGTCCGGATGCAGCGCACGCGCGATCGTCTCCACCGATCGCACCAGCCGCGGGCTCTCGAAGAAGTCGTCGAGCGGCACCACCACGAACCGGCCGGCCTTCACCGCCGGTGTCGTCGACATGATCGGATGCGGCTCCAGGAAGTCGATCTTCGACTGCGCACCGGTCGTGCCGTAGTCGAGGACCACGATCGCCTCGGGCGCACGTTCGCCGATGATCTCCCACGTCGACTTCGAATACGGCTTCTCCCCCTCGGCGAACAGGTTCGCCGCGCCCGCATGGTCCGCGATGAGCTGGCCGACGCCCACACCGCCGACGGTCAGCGGGACGTCCTCGCCGGAATCGTAGAAAAGCGTCGGAACCGGGGTGGTGCCCGCGATCTCGTCGCGCACCGCCTGCAATCCGGAGGTCACCCGGTCGGTGATCGCGCGTGCCTCGTCCGGAACGACGAGGACCTCACCGAGCTGCGTGTAATCGTTGTGCAGCAGACCGATGTCGGGGAAACCCTGCCCGCAGTACTCGGCGAACAGGAAGGTGGGAATGCCCTGTTCACCGAGGGATTCGCGGGACCTCCCCTCCTTCTCGTCGAATGCGCTCCGCATCCCGCCGACCACCAGGTCGGGGTCGAGGTCCAGGATCTGTTCCCGGGTCGGGTACTCCTTCGCGAGTTTCGGGATCTTCGCGAACTGTTCGGCGAACTCCGGCAGCGGGGTCGCGTCGCCGTACCCGGTGCCGACGATGCGATCGCCCACGCCCATCTCGATCAGCACCTCGGTGACGTGATCGTTCATGCTGACGATGCGCTGCGGGGGCGCGTCGAACGTCTCCGTTCGCGTGCAGTTGGTGACCGGCACCGGCTCGGCGAAGGAGGCGGCGGAAGCGGTCTGCCCCACCGACTCCCCGCGCGAACATCCGGTGACCACCAGTGCGGCCACGGCGAGCGTGACCAGAGCGGAACTTCTGAACAACTGACCGTGCATGTAAACCTCATTGCGGCTCAGAGCCACGAATGAGCCCCCTGTTCCGTTCCCGGGACGCCTCGCAGGCGTGAAAATGGCATTGGGTCGCCTGTCCGACGCCGACGTTTCCTTGGGCTGCGAGCCCGCGAATGAGCCTGGCGGCGGGGCCCGACCTGGAAGGGTCACGCACTGTTGCTTCGAGCACGCCGGTCAGATTTTCGGTTCCCTTGACCGAGGCCCCCGGGCGGCCCCCGTCAGATGTGTGGACTCGATGGGAGGCAAGTGCAGTGAGAGCGAAACC
>RRBB01000997.1:0-440 GCA_006543605.1 Rhodococcus sp. WS4 | reverse complement strand
CCATATAAAGATACGAAGGGAAGAAAACAACCATTCCGTCAGGCGTGATCTTTGAAAACTCAATGAGCAACGAACCATAGTTACGCACAACCGATGGATCGTTTCTTATCTCAAATCGTGAAGAGATAGACACCTGGTCCGATCCCTTTGTCACGATCATTGGCAAAAACGACCTTCTGGCCAACGTCATCGTGTAAGACTCCTGGATTACGGTTTGGAAATTCATCATTTTGGGGTACATGTCCAAGGGAGAGATTGTTCCCGAGGTTATGATGACGGAGGAAAAGCGGTCGAACACGGGCTTGATTGCAATCGATGCGTCCAAGCAGGTGAAATGCAAAATAGGGTTGGGTACAGTGGCACCCTCGGTTTCGAAAGGTTCCAAAATGAGCTGAAAGCCAGTTTCGTACGTGGAGACCAACGTGGCAAACGTCGCAATA
>RRBB01000996.1:0-440 GCA_006543605.1 Rhodococcus sp. WS4 | reverse complement strand
GGTCAGCGGGGCGATAGAGCACCGGATGGCCATCGGCGCTCAACTGCACCGACAGCCATAGCGCGTCGGCGCCGTTGTCCAGCGCCTTGCGGATCGCCAGCAGGGTATTCTCCGGGTAGTCCGCGGTGCCGGCGCGATGGGCCACCAGCAGCGGGCCCGGGCCATCCGCCGGTACCACCGAGCGTGCCTCGACGCAGCCGGTCAGCGACAGGCCCAGCAGCAGGATCGCAATACTTCGATTCATTTCATTCTCCCGTCGCGCCCTATAGGGCGGGTGCTCGCCAACGTTACTTGTGGAGACGCTTCAAACCCGCGTTTCCTCTTGCCTTTCATCCGGCGCTGAGCTTGGATGTGAACTCTGACTGGAGAAAAACCATGATCCGCCGAATCCTGCTGCTCGGCCTGCTCCTCAGCCTCGCAGCCTGCGAAACCACCCAGCT
>RRBB01000995.1:0-440 GCA_006543605.1 Rhodococcus sp. WS4 | reverse complement strand
GCGGAGCTTCGGCCGGCTTGACCGCTTCTTCGTAGGATACCTGCTTATCGGTCACAGTGGCCTTTTGCAGGACAGTATCTACGACTTGTTCTTCCAGTACAACAGAACGGACTTCGTTCAGCTGGGGCTCGTTCTTGAAGTACCAGGCGACGACCTGCTCGGGCTCCTGGTAGGCCGAGGCCATTTCCTCGATCATTTCGCGAACGCGACCTTCGTCGGCCTTCAGCTCGTGCTGCTTGACCACTTCGGCGACGATCAGGCCCAGCACCACACGGCGCTTGGCCTGCTCTTCGAACAGCTCGGCCGGCAGTTGGTCAGGCTTGATGTTGCCACCGAACTGCTGGACGGCCTGCACGCGCAGACGGTTCACTTCGTTGCCGATCAGGGCCTTGGGCACTTCGATCGGGTTGGCCTGCAGCAGACCTTCCATGACCTGGTTC
>RRBB01000994.1:0-441 GCA_006543605.1 Rhodococcus sp. WS4 | reverse complement strand
GTGCAGGACTGGGTCGACACCCTCGCCGCCACCCACGGACGCATCGACGCCCTGGTCAACAATGCCGGCATCATCCGCGACAACCGAATCGAGAAGATCACCATCGAGGACTGGCACGCCGTCATCGACGTCTCACTCACCGGATCGTTCCTCTGCACCCAAGCAGTCCTACCGCACATGCGCGCCCGCACCTACGGACGGATCGTCTCGTTCAGCTCGATGAGCTGGCGCGGTAACTTCGGCCAAGCAAACTACGTCGCCGCCAAAGCCGGCATCGTCGGCCTCACCCGCACCATCGCCCTCGAAGCCGCACGCGACGGCATCACCGCCAACGCCATCGCCCCCGGACTCATCGAAACCCCGATGCTCGCCTCCATGAACGGACCCGCCCGCGACAAACTCGTCTCCAAAGTCCCCCAAAAACGCACCGGCGACCCCACC
>RRBB01000993.1:0-441 GCA_006543605.1 Rhodococcus sp. WS4 | reverse complement strand
GGCATCGGCGGTTCGCTGCTGTATCTCGTCGACCGCTACGGCGACCGCAGCATCTATGACGTCGACTTCGAGTTCATCGAAGGCCGCAGCGCCAACGACAACTCGGTCGGCCTGACCTACATCGACCACCTGACCCACAACGTCAAGCGCGGCCAGATGGACGTCTGGTCCGGCTTCTACGAGCGCATCGCCAACTTCCGCGAGATTCGCTACTTCGACATCGAAGGCAAGCTCACCGGCCTGTTCTCCCGCGCCATGACCGCGCCTTGCGGGAAGATCCGCATCCCGATCAACGAGTCGGCCGACGATACCTCGCAGATTGAGGAATTCATCCGCGAATACCATGGCGAAGGCATCCAGCACATCGCCCTGACCACCGACGACATCTATGCCACCGTGCGCAAGCTGCGCGACAACGGCGTGAAGTTCATGTCGACCCCG
>RRBB01000992.1:0-442 GCA_006543605.1 Rhodococcus sp. WS4 | reverse complement strand
ATAGTGAAGACGGTGGTGAAGCGTTTGAATGGCAAGTTGGCCATCAAAAACATCGAGCTTCTCAGATTGAAGCTGGAGATTTACCGATTTGTGAAGATGGTGGTCAAAGAAGTGAAGTGAGTTCACTACATTTTACTATCTTCATGGGTTTCGCTACTACAAGACCGATATCTCGGCCCGCCAGGGACTCTTCGCAGCTTGTGTAAACGATATCGTGAGACGAATTGGTACTCATAAATTAAGGTGGTGGAATTTTGATGAATCATCATCAATTGGGACTATGCTTCAGAATACTGTTGCAACATATATATGTACATTACGTAAGCCAAGTATGGCAGTTGTTTTCATTTTTGGCTAGTCCTCCTTTGTAGTGTAGCATCGGTACGGCTACTTTGATCTTCTGAGTCACCGGAGCGGCCCATATTAGCGGGCCGATGCGAAG
>RRBB01000991.1:0-443 GCA_006543605.1 Rhodococcus sp. WS4 | reverse complement strand
CAAGCCGCAACTGGACCAGGACGCGCGGATGAGCCAGGCCTTCGTCGAGAAGCTGAACCTGTTCGGCGCCCGGATCGCGACCCGCCCGCGCGCCGGTGGGTTCCTGATGATCCTGCGGCTGCTCTACGACGATACCGGCCTCGACAGCCTGGAGCAGCTCGGCTACCTGCCCGAGCAGAACGCGCTGTTCGATCGCATGATGCGCATGCCTTACGGCATCAACATCCTGTCCGGCCCCACCGGGTCAGGGAAGTCGATGACCTTGAAGGTCACCATGGAAGGACTCGATAAGCTGCATGGCGGATCCAAGCATATCCTGACCATCGAGGACCCACCGGAATACCACATTCGCGGCGAAGGCATCAACCAGACCCCACTGGTCTATGACGCCACTGACCCAGACGCAGAACGCCAGGCCTGGGCCGCAGGCATCGCCAACGGCA
>RRBB01000990.1:0-443 GCA_006543605.1 Rhodococcus sp. WS4 | reverse complement strand
CGAGGCGGCCAAGCTCGGCACCAGCCTGACTCCGTTGGGGGCGGAGAAGGCCGGCAACGCCGACGGCAGCATCCCCGCCTGGGATGGCGGCCTGGCGACCAACGCCGGCAGCGTCGACAGCCGTGGCTTCCTCGCCAACCCCTATGCCAGCGAGCAACCGCTGTTCACCATCACCGCGCAGAACGTCGACCAGTACAAGGACAAGCTGACTCCCGGCCAACTGGCCATGTTCAAGCGCTACCCGGATACCTACAAGATCCCGGTATACAAGACCCACCGCAGCGCCACCGTCCCGGCGGCGGTGCAGGAGGCGGCCAAGCGCAACGCCACCACCACCAAGCTGGTGGAAGGCGGCAACGGCCTGGAGAACTTCGATACCGCCAACCCGTTCCCGATCCCGCAGAACGGCCTGGAGGTGATCTGGAACCACATCACCCGCTATC
>RRBB01000989.1:0-444 GCA_006543605.1 Rhodococcus sp. WS4 | reverse complement strand
GTCGATACACACATCAAAACCCTGCGCGCTAAACTACGCGCGATCAACCCGGATCTCTCGCCAATTAACACGCATCGTGGAATGGGATACAGCCTGAGGAGCGTCTGATGCGCATCGGAATGCGTTTGCTACTGGGCTACTTTCTTATTGTCGCCGTCGCCGCCGTGTTTGTGCTGTCTATCTTCGTTCAGGAGATAAAGCCGGGCGTCCGCCGCGCGACGGAAGGGACGCTGATTGACACCGCGACGCTGCTGGCGGCGCTGGCCCGCGACGATCTCCTTTCCGGCAACCCGACTGACGGCCAGTTGGCGAAAGCATTCGCCCAACTGCAACATCGCCCGTTTCGCGCCAATATCAGCGGGATCGTCAAAGTGCGTAATGAATACCATGTCTACATGACGGATGCGCAGGGGAAGGTATTGTTTGATTCGGAAAACAAAGCGG
>RRBB01000988.1:0-445 GCA_006543605.1 Rhodococcus sp. WS4 | reverse complement strand
CTTCTACCGCTCGGTGGACGCACTGTTGATCGACGACATCCAGTTCTTCGCCCGTAAGGAGCGCTCCCAGGAGGAGTTCTTCCACACCTTCAATGCCCTTCTCGAAGGCGGCCAGCAGGTGATCCTCACCAGCGACCGCTATCCGAAGGAAATCGAAGGCCTGGAAGAGCGGCTGAAATCCCGCTTCGGCTGGGGCCTGACGGTGGCCGTCGAGCCGCCGGAACTGGAAACCCGGGTGGCGATCCTGATGAAGAAGGCCGAGCAGGCGAAGATCGAGCTGCCGCACGACGCGGCCTTCTTCATCGCCCAGCGCATCCGTTCCAACGTGCGTGAACTGGAAGGTGCGCTGAAGCGGGTGATCGCCCACTCGCACTTCATGGGCCGGCCGATCACCATCGAGCTGATTCGCGAGTCGCTGAAGGACTTGTTGGCCCTTCAGGACAAG
>RRBB01000098.1:0-38406 GCA_006543605.1 Rhodococcus sp. WS4 | reverse complement strand
GAAGATTGTGGATCGGGCGATTCAGGTGCACGGTGGTGCGGGGGTGACCGACGACTTCCCCCTCGCGATGGCCTGGGCGCACCTGCGCACGTTGCGCCTCGCGGACGGCCCGGACGAGGTCCACAAGCGCGCCATCGCGCGGCAGGAACTCCGGCAGTACCGCGACACGGCCGTCAACGCCGCCACCAACGGACACAAGGTCGCGGTGAGCTGACATGGCCGGACTCGACCTCACCGGACGCACTGCCATCGTCACCGGCGCCTCGCGGGGCATCGGCCTGGCCGTCGCCCAGGCCATCGCGGCGGCCGGCGCGAACGTGGTGCTCACCTCCCGGTCACAGGAGTCGGCCGACGCCGCCGCGGCTCAGGTCGGGGGCACCGCGATCGGCGTCGCCGCCCACGCCGTCGACGAAGAGGCCGCCCGGCGCTGCGTCGACATGGCCGTCGAACGGTTCGGCAGCCTGGATATCCTGGTCAACAACGCGGGAACCAACCCCGCGTACGGCCCGGTCATCGACCAGGATCATGCACGCTTCGCGAAAACCTTCGACGTGAACGTGTGGGCGCCGGTGCTGTGGACCGGGCTCGCGACGAAGGCGTGGATGGGCGAGCACGGCGGCGCCGTCGTCAACACCGCCTCCATCGGCGGCATGGCGTTCGAGGCGAACATCGGCCTGTACAACGCGTCCAAGGCCGCGCTGATCCACCTCACCAAGCAACTGGCACTGGAACTCTCACCGAAGGTGCGGGTCAACGCCGTCGCACCCGGTGTGGTGCGGACCAAGCTCGCCGAGGCGCTCTGGAAGGAACACGAGCAGGCCGTGTCGGCGTCGACCGCACTCGGCCGGATCGGCGAACCCACGGACATCGCGTCCGCGGTCGCGTTCCTCGTGTCCGACGCCGCGAGCTGGATTACCGGCGAAACCATGGTGATCGACGGCGGTCAACTCCTCGGTGACGCGCTTCCATTCCGGCAGGGGGCCCAGCTCGGTGTCTAGCCTGGACGTGATCGGCATCGACACCGACGCCGTCAGCCGCTGGTTCGGCACACTCGGCATCGAGTGTGCCGGACCGCTGACCTTCGACCGGATCGGACTCGGCCAGTCGAACCTCACCTACCTCGTGCAGGACCGGGCAGGCGGCAGATGGGTGCTCCGGCGCCCACCCCTCGGACACCTGCTGGCGTCCGCGCACGACGTCGCCCGCGAGGCGCGGATCCTGTCCGCCCTCGAGGACACCGCGGTGCCCACCCCGCGGGTGTTCGGCCTCACCGAAGACCCGGACGTGACCGAGGTGCCGCTGCTGCTGATGGAATTCGTCGACGGACAGGTGGTCGATCGCATGCCGATCGCCGAAGGCCTGACGCCGGAACGTCGCCGGGCGATCGGCCTGTCGCTGCCGCGGACGCTGGCGAAGATTCACGCGGTGGACCTCGACCGCACCGGGTTGACGGATCTGGCCAGCCACAAGCCGTACGCGCAGCGGCAGCTCAAGCGGTGGTCGGGTCAGTGGGAGAAATCGAAGACCCGGGAACTGCCCGCCCTCGACGACCTGACCCGGCGGCTCGGCGCCGCGGTGCCGGAGCAGCGGGAACTGACGCTGGTGCACGGCGACTTCCACCTGCGCAACGTCATCACCTCCCACGAGACCGGGGAGGTGACCGCCGCCCTGGACTGGGAGTTGTGCACCCTCGGCGACCCGCTCGCCGACGTCGGCAGCCTGCTCGCGTACTGGCCGGAGCCGGGCGAGACGACCGGCGGCGACTTCCCGGCGTCCACCCTCGACGGTTTCCCGGACCGGGTCGAGATCGCCGCCGTGTATCTCGAGGAGACCGGGCGCGACCCGAAAGCCCTGGCCTTCTGGCACGTCCTCGGACTGTGGAAGGTCGCGGTCATCGCCGAGGGTGTCATGCGCCGGGCGCGGGACGAACCGCAGAACAAGGCCGCCGCCGGCACACCGACGGTCGAGCGCATCGACGACCTCGTGGCCAAGGCGTGCGACATCGCCGCCCAGGCCGGAATCTGATCGAACGACGATGGAGAACTTGATGAAGAGAACAGCAATCGTCACCGGCGCGGCGCGCGGAATCGGCGCCGCCGTCGCGAAGCGGCTGGCCGACGACGGCTACGCGGTCGCCGTCCTCGACCTCGACGAGGCCGCATGTGCCGCAACCGTCGACGCGATCAAGTCCGCCGGCGGCGACGCGCTGGCCGTGGGAGCGAACGTGGCCGACGAGTCATCCGTCGCCGCGGCGGTCGAGCGGGTGGCGACCGAACTGGGCGCCCTCACGATCCTGATCAACAACGCCGGAATCACCCGCGACAACCTGCTGTTCAAGATGACCGTCGACGACTGGGACGCCGTGATGAACGTGCACCTGCGCGGTGCGTTCCTGATGTCGCGGGCAGTGCAGCAGCACATGGTCGACGCCGGATTCGGCCGCATCGTGAACCTGTCGAGCACGTCCGCGCTCGGTAACCGGGGGCAGGTCAACTACTCCGCCGCCAAGGCGGGGATGCAGGGTTTCACGAAGACCCTCGCCATCGAACTGGGCAAGTTCGGGGTCACCGCGAACGCAATTGCGCCCGGCTTCATCGAAACGGAGATGACCGCCGCCACCGCCGAACGCATGGGTGTCGGCTTCGACGATTTCAAGAAGGCGGCGGCGTCGCAGATCCCCGTGAACCGCGTCGGGCAGCCCGAGGACATCGCCAACACTGCGTCGTTCCTGGCGAGTGCGGGTGCCGGATTCGTGTCCGGGCAAGTGATCTACGTGGCCGGCGGACCGAAGGACTGAGGAACATGAGCACTGACGAACAGGCGATCGCACGCGACCTGAGTGATCGCGTCGCGACCCTCGTCGAAGAAAACGACCTGTCGGATCCCACCCGGTTCCTCGGGGCCCGATTCGACGCGGGCCTCGCGTGGGTCCACTTCCCGCCGGGACGCGGCGGTCTCGGTCTGCCGCAGAGCTTCCAGGCGCAGGTCGACGCCGAACTCGCGGCCGCGGGCGCACCCGGTCCGGCGAAGGGCCGCAACGGGATCGGCCTGGGCATGGCTGCGCCGACCATCGCCGCATTCGGCACCGAGGAGCAACAGCAGAAGTACCTTCGCCCGATCTTCACCAGCGAACACATCTACTGCCAGCTGTTCAGCGAACCGGGGGCGGGTTCCGACCTCGCCGCCGTCGCGACGCGAGCCGTCCGTGAGGGTGACGGCTGGAGGGTCAACGGGCAGAAGGTGTGGACGTCGGGGGCGCAGAACGCGCAGATGGCCATCCTCGTGGCCCGGACCGATCCGTCGGTGTCGAAGCACGCCGGGCTCACCTACTTCCTGTGCGACATGAGCGACCCCGGCATCGACGTCCGGCCGCTGCGGCAGATTACCGGTGAGGCCGAGTTCAACGAGGTGTTCCTCACCGACGTGCACATTCCCGATACCGATCGGCTCGGCGACGAGGGACAGGGCTGGCGGGTGGCCACGGCGACCCTCAACAACGAACGGGTCGCGATCGGCGGGTCCGCGGCCGCACGCGAGAGCGGCATGATCGGACCGGTCGCCCAGGCCTGGCGGCAGCACCCCGAACTCCGCGACCCTGCGATGCACGACGAACTGCTCCGGCTGTGGGTCGAGGCGGAGGTCGCGCGGCTGACCGGCGAACGCCTGCGGCAACAGCTCGAGGCCGGTCAACCCGGCCCCGAGGGGTCCGGCCTGAAGCTGGCCTTCGCCCGGCTCGCGCAGACCATTTCGGGTTTCGACATCGAACTCCACGGTGAGGCCGGGCTGCGGTACGACGACTGGACCATGCGCCGACCCGACAAGGTGGACTTCACCGGCCGTGAACCTGGATACCGGTACCTGCGCGCGAAGGGCAACTCGATCGAGGGCGGCACGTCCGAGATCCTGCGCAACGTCATCGCAGAACGCGTCCTCGGCCTCCCGCCGGAACACCGCGTCGACAAGGACATCCCCTGGAAGGACCTGCCCCGATGAGCACCGCAGACCTGCTGTATTCCGACACCGAAGACGCCCTGCGCGACAGCGTCCGCCGACTGCTCGCCGACCGCTGCCCCGCCGAGCTGGTGGTCGGGGCGTACGACCAGGCGCCCGCTGATTTCGCCGGAGTGTGGAAATCCCTCGCCGTCGAACTCGGACTGGCGGGCCTGCTCGTCCCCGAGGAGCTGGGCGGCGCCGGCGCGAGCGCACGCGAGGCCGCGGTGGTGATGGAGGAGATCGGCCGCGCCGTCGCACCCGTCCCGTACCTCTCCAGCGCCGTACTCGCCACCGTCGCGCTGCTGAAAGCGGGAGACACGCAGACGGTCGGCGCACTCGCCGACGGCACGACCACCGGTGCGCTCACGGTCGGGCTCGCGACCGCACCGGGCCGGTTCACCCCGACCGTGCGCCGGGACGGCGACGCCCTGACCGGCACCGTGACCAGTGTCGCGGGCGTCTCGGAGGCCGACATCCTGATCGTGCCCGCCCTGGGCCCGGGTGGACTCGAACTGCACACGGTGCCCGCCGGCACCGGAGGCGTCACGGTCACGCCCGTGCTCGCGCTCGACATGACCCGGCCACTGTCGGATGTCGCGTTCGACGCCGCAGCTTCCACCCGCATCGACGACGGCAATGCCGCGGCGGCGGTCCGTGAGGCTCTCGTCGTCGGCGCCGCACTGCTCGCGTCCGAGCAACTCGGGCTCGCGCAGTGGTGTTTCGAGACGACCCTGGCGTACGTCAAGGAGCGAACCCAGTTCGGCCGCGCCGTCGGGTCGTTCCAGGCGATCAAGCACCGCCTCGCCGACCTGTGGCTCGAGGTCACCTCCGCGGCCGCCGCCGCCCGCTACGCCGCGGACACCGCCGCCCGGGGCGACGCGGACGCCGAGGTCGCGGCTGCCGTCGCGCAGGCGTACTGCAGCGACGTCGCCGTCCATGCGGCCGAGGAGTGCATCCAATTGCACGGCGGGATCGGCATGACGTGGGAATACCCCGCGCACCTGTATCTGAAGAGGGCGAAGAGCGATCAACTCGCGTTCGGCACCGCGTACCGTCACCGCGCGTGCCTCGCCGACATGATCGACCTGCCCGCATAACCCGAAGCCGCACCACCGACAGTCAGGAAGCAATCCATGAAGGCATGGCGTGTCCACGAACTCGGCGAGCCGCGCACCGCGCTGCAACTCGAGGAGGTCCCGGATCCGACAGCAGGCCCCGGCCAGGTGCTGGTGAAGGTTCTCGCCGCCCCGGCGAACTTCCCCGACGTGCTGCTGTGCCGTGGCGAGTACCAGATCACGCCGCCGCTGCCGTTCACACCCGGAGTCGAGCTGTGCGGCGAAGTGCTGGAGGTCGGTGACGGTGTGACCCGCTTCGCCGTCGGCGACCGGGTGATCGGCAACCCCAATCTGCCCGGCGGCGGATTCGCCCAGATGGCCGTGATGGACGAGGCCAACACGTTCGCCGCCCCGTCCGCGCTCGACGACGCCGAGGCGTCGGCGTTGAGCATCGGCTACCAGACGAGCTGGTTCGCACTTCACCGGCGCACCCAGCTGAAGCCGGGGGAGACGCTGCTCGTTCATGCCGCCGCGGGCGGAGTGGGCAGCGCCGCAGTGCAATTGGGCAAGGCTTCCGGAGCGAAGGTGATCGGCGTCGTCGGAGGCGCCGACAAGGTCGAGTACTGCCGCCGGCTGGGGGCGGATCTGGTGATCGACCGGCGCACCGACGATTTCGTTCCGCTGGTCAAGGAGTTCACCGGCGGACGCGGCGCGGACGTCGTCTACGACCCGGTTGGTGGCGACGCCTATGCGAAGTCCACCAAGTGCATCGCGTTCGAGGGCCGGATCCTGATCATCGGTTTCGCCGGCGGCACCATCCCGACACCCGGCCTCAATCACGCCCTGATCAAGAACTACTCGATCATCGGACTGCACTGGGGCTTGTACAAGCAGTACAACCAGCAGGCGATCGCCGACTGCCACGAGGAGCTCACTCGCCTCGCCGACTCCGGCGCCATCAGGCCGCTCATCAGCGAGCGGCTCTCGCTCGCGGACGTGGCCGACGGCATCGGCAGGCTCGGTGACGGCAGCACCGTCGGCCGCCTCGTCTTCCAACCCTGAGAGGAATGCACATGGATGCCGGTTCACTGTTCGACGTCACAGGCAAGACCGTCGTGGTCACCGGAGGTTCGCGGGGTATCGGCCGGATGATCGCGCAGGGATTCGTGCAGTCCGGCGCGACGGTCGTGATCTCCGCACGCAAGGCCGAGGCGTGCGAGAAGGCCGCTGCCGAACTGTCCGCCCTCGGGCCGGGGTCGTGCTACGCGCACCCCGCCGACCTGTCGACCGAGGAAGGGATCGCGAGCCTCGTCGCTCGGGTCGCCGAGGTGTCACCCCGCCTCGACGTCCTGGTCAACAACGCCGGCGCGACGTGGGGTGCGCCGATCGACGAGTTCCCCGCCGGCGGATTCGACAAGATCTTCGACATCAACGTCAAGGGCGTGTTCATGCTCACCCAGGCGCTGCTGCCGAGTCTGCGGGCCGCGGCGACCGACGGCGACCCCGGCCGGGTGATCAACATCGGATCGATCGACGGACTCGTCGTGTCCGGCACCGACAACTTCTCGTACGGGGCGAGCAAGGCCGCGGTCCACATGCTCACCCGCAAGCTCGCCGCGACGCTCGCCGCCGAGCGGATCACCGTCAATGCGATTGCGCCGGGACCGTTCCCGAGCAAGATGATGGCCTTCATCCTGGACGATCCGGAACGGAAGGACGCGGTCGAGGGTTCCGTTCCGCTCGGCCGGGTGGGCACCCCGGAGGACGTCGCGGGCACCGCGATCTTCCTCTCCTCGCGTGCCGGGGCCTACCTCACCGGCACCGTGATCCCCGTCGACGGCGGGATGTCCGGAACACGCTGAACACCCGGTCACGCTGAACACCCAGTCACACAGTCGGTCACGGAAAGAGCGAGAGGCGGTACGGCGGCGATGAGCTGGTACGACGACAGGCCCTGGATGGACCGGTACGACGAGAGCACGCGCTCGGTGGGGGAGATCCCCGCCCGGACGGCGCTCGAGGTGTTCCGCGCTGCGGTCGACTCCGCCCCGGACGGTCCCGCCGTCCGGTACCTCGGAGGCACCCTGAGTTACCGCGAGGTCGACGAACTCAGCGACGGTGTGGCCGCGTACCTCGCGGAGAACGGGTTCGGGAAGGGCGACCGGCTCGCGATCTATCTGCAGAACGTCCCACAGTTCGTGCTGACGTTGATCGGGACGTGGAAGGCCGGGGGTGTCGTCGTCCCCCTGAACCCGATGTACCGGGACGAACTCTCCCACATCCTCACCGATGCCGGAGTCACCGCGATCGTGTGCAGTGAGAACGCGTGGGCCGACCGGGTGGGGGAGCGGGCCGCCGATGCGGGAGTGCGGATCGCGTTGACCGCCAGCGAACTCGACATCCAGACGTCGGACGACGAGCGGGTCTTCGCGGGGGTGACGCGGGTCCGCACCGCGGGCGTACCCGACCTGCTGGAGGTCGCCCGGGCACGCGCCGGCGCCGGCGTGCCGGATCCCGGTCTGGTTCCGGACGACATCGCGCTCGTGTCCTACACGTCCGGAACGAGTGGAGTTCCCAAGGGTGCGACCAACACCCACCGGAATCTCACCGTCAACTGTTCGATCCTGCGCATGTACGAGGACAAACCTGTGGGCTCGCCGATCTTCGCGCTCGCGCCGCTGTTCCACATCACCGGCATGGTGTGCCAGTTGCTCACCGCGATCGACCTGGCGTCACCCCTGATCCTCGCGTACCGGTTCGAGGCCGGGGTCGTGCTCGACGCCCTCGAGCGGGAACGGCCGGTGTTCATGGTCGGCCCGTCCACCGCCTACATGGCGCTGATGGCGCACCCCGATTTCTCCGGTGAACGCTTCGCGTCACTGGAGGCCGTGATGTCCGGTGGCGCCCCGCTGCCACCCGCCATCGTCGAACGCTTCCGGCAGCTCACCGGAAAGTACATCCGCAACGGTTACGGGCTCACCGAGACCAGCGCACCGTGCGTCGTCGTCCCGCCCGACCTCGAGGCGCCCGTCGATCCGACCTCCGGCACCCTGGCGATCGGCCTGCCCCTGCCGTCCGCCGTGATCCGGATCCTCGGGGAGGACGGATCCGACCTCGATCCCCTCGAAGTCGGGGAGATCGCCGTCGACGGGCCGATGGTCGTGCCCGCGTACTGGAACAAACCCGACGCGACGGCGCAGTCACTGCCCGGTGGCCGGTTGCTCACCGGCGACGTGGGCTTCATGGACGCGGACGGCTGGGTGTACGTCGTCGATCGCAAGAAGGACATGATCAACGCGTCCGGGTTCAAGGTGTGGCCCCGCGAGGTCGAGGACGTCCTCTACCGGCACCCCGCGGTCCGGGAAGCGGCCGTCGTCGGCGAGCCGGACAGCTACCGCGGCGAGACCGTCGCCGCCTTCGTCAGCCTCCGCCCCGGGCAGACGGTCGAGACGGACGACCTCGTCGACTACTGCCGGGAGCGGCTTGCCAGCTACAAGGCACCACGGCGGGTCGAGATCGTCGACGAGCTGCCCAAGACGGCCAGCGGGAAGATCCTCCGACGCGAAATGCGGCGCAGTACCCCGGCCTGAACCCGGGTTTGCTCAGGCAACTACCGGATGCGGGTAGTCCGCGGCGCGGTGCTGGAACGACAGGATCCTGGGGTTCTGCACCACTCCGTCGCGAATCTCGATGGCCCGCCGGATCGTGTCGCTGCGGTCCCAGGCGGCGGGTCCGTCGAGAACCGTGCGCAGGTGGGGGAGTAGCGCCTCACTGATCTCCCACGTCGCCGAGTTCCACAGGTACGACGGGCTGTGATCGACCGCGTAATAGCGGACGTTCTCCCCGATCATGAACGTCGGATCGGCGAACGACGTGGGCCGGGCCCAGCTGAAGCCCATTCCCTCGTCGCAGGACACGTCGACGACGAGGCTGCCGGGCAGGAGGGTCTCGACGTCCGAGTCGATCAGGAACGTCAGCGGCGACTCCGTGTCCTGCAGGACGCAGTTGACGATGATGTCGTGGCGGGCGAGGAATCCGGCGAGCGGCATCCGGCCCTCGTCCGTCGTGACGTGGCTGCGCCGCGGATCGGCGTCGTCGTGGTCGAACTGCACGATCTCCGCAGAGTGGATGGGCGAGCTCACGGCGGTGACCCCGCGCTGGGTGACCACGTGAACGTCGTGGATGCCCAAGGCGTTCAGAGCCGTCACGGCGCCGCGGGCGGTGGCGCCGAACCCGAGGACCACTGCGCGGAGGCGCCGGCCGTAGTCGCCGGTCGAACCCGCGATCGACAGGGCGTGCAGCACCGAGCAGTATCCGGCGAGTTCGTTGTTCTTGTGGAAGACGTGGAGCTGGAACGACCCCTCGGCGCTCCAGTGGTTCATGGCTTCCCACGCGATCAACGTCAGGTGGCGGTCGAGGGCCACCTGGGTGAGCTCGGTGTCCTGGACGCAGTGCGGCCACCCCCACAGGATCTGGCCGTCACGCAGATCCGCCAGATCCTTCGCGAGAGGTTTGGGCAGCAGGAGGACGTCGGAGTGCTCGATCAGCTGCTCCCGGGTGCGCAGACCTCCCACCGAGAGGGCCAGCTGCTCGTCGGCTACGCCGAACGGCTCGCCGTAGCCGTACTCGAGATGAATGCGGCCACGGAGGTCGGCGTCGACCCGATCGAAGTGGAGCGGGTGGATCGGAAGCCGGCGTTCGTCGGTCTTGCTCGAGCGCGCGACGATGCCGAGGCTGAGTGGACGAGAGCGGTGTTGCTGCACGGGGTGTCCCTTGGTCGACACTGCCGGAGAGAGTCTTCGGCAGAGAGTTGTTGCCGCGAGACCTGCGATGGAGGAGGCCGGCGTTCGATCGATGTGCGCGGCATCTGCCGGCGCGGCTGCAGCTCTCGACAAAACCCGAGGAGATCACTCGGGGAAGACTGGTAGCACCAGAGAGAAAGGCTGCGCCGCGACAGGCGACGCAGTTCCTCGTGGTGCCCCCGGCAGGATTCGAACCTGCGACCTTTCGCTCCGGAGGCGAACGCTCTATCCCCTGAGCTACGGGGGCGCACCGGAAAACCGGTGTGCCGATTGGGCTGGCCAATCGTAGCGCATGGGTAGGGGGATCGACCAAATCGGTCCCCCTACTTCGTGGACTCGCCCCGGTAGACGCCCGAACCCGCCTAGTGTCGGGAGGGAAGTGGACGCTCGCGAACTCCCGGGGAGGGGTCGAGAATGACCGAAGTACGGCAGGTGGACCCGCAGGGCTCCGGCGGGCAGTATTCCGATTCGGACCTCGACCTGGACCTGCGGTGGTGGGCGGCCGCGAACTACCTGACGGTCGCGCAGATCTATCTGCAGGACAACACGCTTCTGCGTGAGCCGCTGCGCCCGGAACACATCAAACCCCGGCTGCTCGGGCACTGGGGGACGAGTCCGGGGCTGTCGATGATCTACGCCCTGCTGAACCGTCTCATCCGCCGCACCGACACCGACTGCCTCTACGTGACGGGTCCCGGGCACGGTGGTCCCGCGCTCGTCGCGGCCACGTACCTCGAGGGGACGTACTCGGAGGTGTATCCCGGTGTGTCCCGCGATGCCGCCGGGATCCACCGGCTCTGCCGGCAGTTCTCGACGCCGGGCGGGATCCCGAGCCACGTCAGCGTGCAGACGCCGGGCAGCATCCACGAGGGCGGCGAGCTCGGCTACGCGCTCGCCCACGCGGCGGGGGCGGCGTTCGACCATCCGAATCTGTTGGTGGCGTGCGTGATCGGGGACGGTGAGGCCGAGACGGGACCGCTGTCCGGTTCGTGGAAGCTCCCCGCGTTCCTCAATCCGGAACGTGACGGTGCCGTATTGCCGATCCTGCACGTGAACGGGGCGAAGATCGCCGGACCCACCGTCTACGGTCGCAGCAGCGACGCCGACGTCGAGGCGTTCCTCGGCGGTCAGGGGTGGGCGCCGACCGTCGTCGAGGGTGACGACCCGCGACAGGTCTTCCGGGCACTGCACCGCGCCCTGACCGATGCGCACGCCGTGATCACCGACCTTCGGCAGCAGGCGCGGGCCGGCCGGCGGGGCGCGGCCAAGTGGCCTGCGATCGTGCTGCGGACCCCGAAGGGCTGGACCGGTCCGCGCACCGTCGACGGCGTGCTCGTCGAGGGCACGCACCGGGCGCATCAGGTTCCGCTGTCGGGGGTGCGGACCAACGAGGCGCATCTGCGTCAGCTCGAGGAATGGATGCGGTCGTATTCGCCGGAGGAACTGTTCGACTCGTTCGGGACACTGGTGCCGGACCTCGAGCGGCTCGCGCCGCAGGGCGACAAGCGAATGGGCTCGTCGCCGTACGCCAACGGCGGCCGCTTGCGAGCGGATCTTCCCGTGCCGCCGCTGGAGAAGTACGCACTCGCGATCGAGAAACCGGGCACCACGCAACACGAGACGACCCGGGTGCTCGGGGAACTGCTCCGCGACCTCTACGCCGCGACCACCACGCCCGACGGCGGTGGATACTTTCGGCTGTTCTGCCCCGACGAAACGTCCAGCAACCGGTTGGGTGCCGTGTTCGAGCAGACCGATCGCTGCTGGCAGCTGCCGGTCACCGACTACGACGACGGACTCTCGGCCCGCGGCCGGGTGATGGAGGTGCTCAGCGAGCACCTCTGCGAGGGGTGGCTCGAGGGGTACCTGCTGTCGGGGCGGCACGGACTGTTCGCCAGCTACGAGGCGTTCGCCATGGTGAGCGTGTCGATGCTCGTCCAGCACACGAAGTGGCTGCAGCACGCGGTGGAACTACCGTGGCGGGCGCCGGTGGCGTCGCTGAACGTCCTGCTGACCAGCACCTGCTGGCGCAACGACCACAACGGCTTCTCACATCAGGGTCCGGGCATGATCGATGCCGTCATCCCGCTCGCGCCGGACGTCGTCCGGATCTGGCTGCCACCGGATTCGAACACCCTGCTCTCGATCGCCGACCACTGCCTCCGCAGCACCGATCACGTCAATCTCATCGTGGTCGACAAGCAGCCGCACCTGCAGTACCTGACGCTCGAGGCAGCGCACGCCCACTGCGCGGGCGGCGCGTCGGTGTGGGAATGGGCGGGCACGGAATCCGGTGCGGGCACCGACCCGGACGTCGTGCTCGCGGCCGCGGGAGACCTTCCGACCCAGGAGATCCTCGCCGCGGCGCAGTTGCTGCGCGAACACACACCGGAACTGGTCACCCGGGTGGTCAACGTCGTTGATCTGATGGGGTTGCTCACACCCACCGAGCACCCGCACGGATTCGACGCGCGCATGTTCCTCGACTTGTTCACGGCGGACACCGACGTGGTGTTCGCGTTCCACGGGTACTCGCGCGCGGTCCACGAGCTGATTCACGGACGTCCCGGAGCGGGCCGCTTCCACGTCCGTGGCTTCAGCGAACAGGGCACCACGACCACACCGTTCGACATGGTGGTGCTCAACCGGATGAGCCGGTACCACCTGGCTCTCGAGGCGCTCCGACGCGCCCGGAGGGAACCGGCCGGTGCGTCCGAACTGGCCGACTTCTGCCTCCGTCAACTCGAACGGCACGGCGAATACGTCGTCGCGCACCTCGAGGACATGCCCGAGGTGCGCGACTGGACGTGGTCGTGAGTCGGCCGGTCAGTTCATCGGGAGGGGAGCGGCGCCCTTCGCGGTGAGCATGTTCGTCATCACCGTCGACTCGCTCTGCTGCGTGTCGACCATCGTCTGCGCGAGGCCCCGCACCGCGTCCTCCGACGCATGCTGGGCCGCGTACTCCATCATCGGGAGCCCGCCCTGGTGGTGTCGCAGCATCAGCTGGAGGTACAGGACGTCGACGGCGGGGCCGGTGGCCTGACGAAGCGCCGCCATGTCCTCCGACGATGCCATGCCGGGCATCTTCGTCATCGAACCCATGTGCGCGTTCTCGGTGGACCCGTGATCGTGCCCGTCCGAATGCTCGGACTCCATCCAGCCCATGTAGCCGCCGGACGGCAGTGCGGGCTGATCCCACAGCGTGAGCCAGCCCTGCATCTGACCGAGCTGGTTCTGCTGCGTGGTGAGGATGTCGTACGCGAGGCTGCGGACCGCCGGGTCGGTGGCGTTGGTCAGCGCGATCGCCGACATCTCCACCGCCTGGCTGTGGTGCACGCTCATGTCCTGCGCGAATCCGACGTCGACGGAACCGGCCTCGGGAACCGCGGTGCCGGAATCCTCGAGCGGAAGCCGGGCGAGGAACCCGAGCGCGAATCCGAGGGCGATGGCACCGATCAACCCGATGACCAGGAGCGCGGTGCGCTGGCCGGGGCGGGACGGGGCCGGATCGTCTGCGGGTTCGGGCGCGGTTCCGAGCCCGGGATCGGCAGAACTAGCCATTGCCGCCCTCGGCGGGCGCCTGCTGGAGATCGGACGGCAGCTGCAGGTCGCTCGGGAGCTGCATGCCGCTCGGCAGCTGCGCACCCGCGCCGGACTCCGACTGGTCGGGGCTGATTCCGCCACCGTCCATCGGCACCGCGTCCGCACCCGGCGTGGACGGGTCGAACGGCGGCGGGTTGTCGGGGTCGAAACCGGAACCGGGGATGGACGAGCAGCTCGCGCCGACCTCGGGGTAGGTGTTCTTGTTGATCCGCAGCGCGGTGACGAACTGGTCGATGCGCTCGTCGTCGACGCTGTCCACCTTCAGCTGGTGGCCCCACGACTGCACGGAGACGGGGCTGTCGAGGCCCGGGTACGGCGACAGCAGCGTGTACGTTTCGCCGTCCACCTTGTCCTTCAGCGTCTCCACCTGGTCGGCGGACAGCTCGTCAGGGTTGTAGGCGATCCACACGGCGCCGTGCTCGAGCGAGTGCACGGCGTTCTCGGTGCGTATCGCGTTGGGGTAGACCGTGCCGGTGCACGTCGCCCAGATGGCGTCGTGCGGCCCGCCGAACGGAGGTGACTGGTCGTAGGCGACGCGCTGCGTCGGCTGGATGTGGATGCCGGCCGGGTAGTCGACCTTGACGACGCCGTCGATGTTGACCGACGGGTCGGGATTCTCGGCGCTGGGCGCGTACTTCGCGGCCTCTTCCTTGGCCTGGTACTTGGGGACCAGGTTGACCGCGAGGACCGCCACGAGTGCGAGAACGGCCGCTCCGGCGCCGATCGTCAGCCACGGGATGTGCCGCGGAGCGGATGCGCCGCCCTTGACTTTCGCGCCGCCGCTATTCTTCTTGGCGGCCTTGATGGCCTTCGCCGACTTCGCGCCCGAGTTCTTATCGGGACCGCGACTTTCCGAACCGCTTGGCATCGATTGTGATCTTTCGGTGTGTGGGTTACGGGCGCTCGACCCCGGTAACCGGAAGCTGAGGGCCGGGACTCAGGGCGACACCACTGTACTTTCCCACCCTGAGCTAAACCTGGGAGAGTGGCCGCGGCCACGCTCGCAGGCCGTCGCCGCGCCGTCGGTGGGACTCGCGGCAAGGCGGATCACCGCTCCGGACGCGTTGGCCATAGGATAGATACCTGTGACTCCAGCTGACCTTGCCGAACTGCTCCGCGGAACCGCCGCGAAAGTGCTCGCCGAACGCGGACTCGACGTGTCCGTGCTTCCCGAAACTCTCACGGTCGAGCGTCCGCGCAACCCCGAGCACGGCGATTACGCCACCAACGTCGCGATGCAGGTGGCCAAGAAGGTCGGTACCAACCCGCGTGAGCTGGCAACCTGGCTTGCCGAGGCCCTGACCGCGGCCGAGGGCATCGACTCCGCCGACATCGCGGGCCCCGGCTTCCTCAACATCCGCCTGGCTGCCGACGCGCAGGGCGCGATCGTCGCGAAAATCCTCGGGGAGGGCGCCGCCTTCGGGTCCGGCCACACGCTCGACGGCAAGAAGATCAACCTCGAGTTCGTTTCCGCCAACCCGACCGGCCCCATCCACCTCGGGGGAACGCGCTGGGCGGCCGTGGGTGATGCGCTCGGCCGGATCCTGTCCACCCAGGGCGCGGCGGTCACCCGCGAGTACTACTTCAACGACCACGGCGCGCAGATCGACCGGTTCTCCCGCTCCCTGATCGCGGCCGCCAAGGGTGAGCCCGCCCCCGCGGACGGATACGCGGGCGCGTACATCGCCGACATCGCCGCCCAGGTGCAGCAGCAGCGCCCCGACGCGCTGGACCTGCCCGCGGACGAGCAGCAGGAAGTGTTCCGGTCCATCGGCGTGGAGCTGATGTTTGCCCACATCAAGCGGACGCTGCACGAGTTCGGCGTCGACTTCGACGTCTACTTCCACGAGAACTCGCTGTTCGAGTCCGGCGCGGTGGAGAAGGCCGTCGAGACGCTGAAGGACTCCGGCAACCTGTTCCAGGAAGACGGCGCCTGGTGGCTCAAGAGCACCGATTTCGGCGACGACAAAGACCGTGTCGTCATCAAGAGCGACGGCAACGCGGCGTACATCGCCGGTGACATCGCCTACTTCCAGGACAAGCGCTCGCGCGGCTTCGACCTGTGCATCTACATGCTCGGTGCCGACCACCACGGGTACATCGGCCGGCTCAAGGCGGCCGCGGCGGCATTCGGCGACGACCCCGACACCGTCGAGGTGCTGATCGGCCAGATGGTGAACCTGGTCCGCGACGGTGTGGCCGTGAAGATGAGCAAGCGGGCCGGAACGGTCATCACCCTCGACGACCTGGTCGAGGCGATCGGCGTCGACGCGTCGCGGTACGCGATGATCCGGTCGTCGGTGGATTCGAGCATCGACATCGACCTCGAACTGTGGACGAGCACCGGCAACGAGAACCCGGTGTACTACGTCCAGTACGCGCACGCCCGGCTGTCGGCCATCGCCCGCAATGCCACCGACCTCGGCATCGCCGTCGCGGATCCCGATTTCGCGCTGCTGGTCTCGGAGCAGGAGGGCGATCTGATCCGCACCCTCGGCGAGTACCCGCGCGTCGTCACCAGTGCAGCGAATCTGCGTGAGCCGCACCGCATTGCGCGGTACCTGGAGGAGCTGGCCGGTGCCTACCACCGGTTCTACGGTGCCTGCCGGATCCTGCCCCAGGGCGACGAAGAGGTCGGCCCACTGCATATTGCGCGACTGGCGCTGTGCGACGCATCCCGTCAGGTTCTGGCCAACGGTCTCGCACTGCTCGGCGTCAGCGCACCGGAGCAGATGTGAACGCGCACCCCGCAGGTCCCAAGCACGCCGAGCAGCTGCACGCACCCGGTCTGCCCGAACGTCCCTCCGACGCGGCCGCTTTCGCCGCCCTGTCTTCCGACGTGTGGCCCCGCAACGCGCACCGGGCCGCCGACGGAGTCGTGAGTCTGGCTGGCATCCCGGTCACAGAACTCGCCGAGAAGTACGGCACCCCACTGTTCGTCGTCGACGAGGACGATTTCCGGTCCCGCTGCCGCGACATGGCCCGCGCGTTCGGACCGACGGCCAAGGTGCACTACGCATCCAAGGCCTTCCTGTGCGGCGAGATCGCCCGCTGGGTCGCCGACGAGGGCCTGTCGCTGGACGTCGCGTCCGGCGGTGAACTGGCGGTCGCTCTGCACGCCGGTTTCCCCGCGGAACGAATTGCCATGCACGGCAACAACAAATCGGTGGCCGAGTTGAGTGCCGCCGTCTCGGCCGGGGTCGGGCACGTCGTGCTCGACTCCGCGATGGAGATCGACCGCCTCGACAAGGTGGCCGCCGAAGCCGGTGTGGTCCAGGACGTCCTGATCCGTGTGACCGTCGGAGTCGAGGCACACACCCACGAATTCATCTCCACCGCCCACGAGGATCAGAAGTTCGGGTTCTCGCTCGCGGGCGGAAAGGCCATCGACGCGGTCCGGCGGGTGTTCGCCGCCGACAACCTGCGACTCGTGGGTCTGCACAGCCATATCGGCTCGCAGATCTTCGACGTCGACGGCTTCGAGTTGGCCGCGCACCGCGTGATCGGGCTCCTCCGGGACGTCGTCGCGGAGTTCGGTGTGGAGAAGACCGCGCAGATCTCGATCATCGACCTCGGCGGCGGGATGGGGATCTCCTACGTCCCCACCGACGACCCGCCGCCCGTCGATCAGCTCGCCGCCAAACTCGGCGACATCGTGCGCAACGAGTCGGCACTCGCCGGTCTGCCCGAGCCGACGCTCGCCGTCGAACCCGGACGCGCGATCGCCGGACCCGGAACGGTGACGCTGTACGAGGTCGGCACCATCAAGGACGTCACCGTCGGCAGCAACCTCACCCGCCGGTACGTCAGCGTCGACGGCGGAATGAGCGACAACATCCGCACCGCGCTGTACCAGGCGGAGTACGAGGCGAAGCTGGTCTCGCGGATCAGCGAAGCCGAACCCGTGGTGTCCCGCGTCGTCGGCAAGCACTGCGAGTCGGGCGACGTCGTGATCCGCGACACCTGGATGCCCGAGGACATCGACGCCGGCGATTTGCTTGCCGTCGCGGCTACCGGTGCATACTGCTATTCGATGTCGAGCAGGTACAACCTGCTCGCCCGCCCTGCCGTGGTGGCGGTGCGCGACGGACTGTCGCGCGTGATCCTCCGGAGGGAAACCGTGGAAGACCTGCTGAGCTTGGAGGTACAAGAGTGACGAGCGAATCGGCGCATCGCGCTATCGGTGTGGCCGTCCTCGGCCTCGGCAACGTCGGGAGCGAGGTCGTGCGCATCCTGCAGGAGCACAGCGAAGACCTCGAGGCTCGCGTCGGTGCCCCGCTGGAACTGCGGGGTGTGGCCGTCCGCCGCCCCGACAAGGACCGCGGAATTCCCGAGGAGTTGCAGACCACCGACGCGGAGTCGCTCGTGGCCCGCGACGACGTCGACCTGGTCGTCGAGGTGATCGGCGGCATGGACCTGCCGCGCAAGCTGATCCTCTCGGCGCTCAATTCCGGCAAGTCCGTCGTCACCGCGAACAAGGCGCTGCTCGCCGATCACACCGGTGAATTGGCCGAGGCCGCGGAACTGCACAACGTCGACCTGTACTTCGAGGCGGCCGTGGCCGGTGCGATTCCCGTGATCCGCCCGCTCACCCAGTCGCTCGCCGGTGACCGGGTGAACAAGGTCGCCGGAATCGTGAACGGAACCACGAACTTCATCCTGTCGGCGATGGACGAGACCGGCGCGGATTACGCCGCGACCCTCGCCGAGGCCGGACGGCTCGGGTACGCCGAGGCAGATCCGACCGCCGATGTGGAGGGCTACGACGCCGCGGCCAAGGCGGCCATCCTCGCGTCGATCGCCTTCCACACCCGGGTGACCGCGGCGGACGTGTACCGCGAGGGCATCTCCAAGATCACCGCGGCCGACCTGACGTCGGCGCGCGCACTCGACTGCACGATCAAGCTGCTGTCCATCTGCGAGCGGATCACCACCCCCGAAGGCAAGGAGCGGATCTCGGCGCGGGTCTACCCGGCGCTCGTGCCGCTGGAACACCCGCTGGCGTCGGTCAACGGCGCGTTCAACGCCGTCGTCGTCGAGGCCGAGAACGCCGGGCGTCTCATGTTCTACGGTCAGGGTGCGGGCGGCGCGCCCACCGCGTCCGCCGTGATGGGCGACCTGGTGATGGCCGCGCGGAACAAGGTGAACGGTGGCCGCGGCCCCCGCGAGTCCAAGTACGCCAAGCTGAAGGTCGCGCCGATCGGCGACATCCCCACGCGCTACTACGTCAACATGCAGGTGGCGGACAAGGCCGGGGTGCTGTCCGCGGTGGCTGCCGAGTTCTCGCAGCACGGCGTCAGTATCTCCACCGTGCGGCAGGAAGGCGCCGGCGACGGTGCCCGCCTCGTCGTCGTGACCCACGTCGCGACGGATTCCGCTCTGTCGGAAACCGTTGAGGCACTGAGTAAACTCGAATTCGTCACCGCTGTGACCAGCGTGCTGCGACTGGAAGGCACCGAACAATGACCGGCACCCGTAACCCCGTTCACATCCCCTGGCCGGGGCTGATCGAGGCTTACCGCGACCGCCTCGCCATCGGACCGAACTGGAAGACGGTCACCCTCCGTGAGGGCGGTACCCCGCTGCTGCCCGCCGGGCACCTGTCGGAGATCACCGGGTGCGACGTCTACCTGAAGGTCGAGGGGCTCAACCCCACCGGTTCGTTCAAGGACCGCGGCATGACGATGGCCGTCACCGACGCGCTGGCCCGCGGCCAGCAGGCCGTCCTGTGCGCCTCCACCGGCAACACGTCCGCCTCCGCCGCCGCGTACGCCGCCAAGGCCAAGATGACCTGCGCCGTGCTGGTGCCGCAGGGCAAGATCGCGATGGGCAAGCTCGCGCAGGCCGTCATGCACGGTGCGCGGATCATCCAGGTGCAGGGCAACTTCGACGACTGTCTCGAACTGGCCCGCAAGACCACCGCGGAGTTTCCGACGATCGGACTCGTGAACTCGGTCAACCCGGTCCGCATCGAGGGCCAGAAGACCGCGGCATTCGAGATCTGCGACGCGCTGGGCAAGGCCCCCGACGTGCACGCGCTCCCGGTCGGCAACGCCGGCAACATCACCGCGTACTGGCGCGGCTACTCCGAGTACTACGCGGACGGCCTCACCAGCGTAAAGCCCCGCATGCTCGGCGTGCAGGCCGCGGGCGCCGCACCGCTCGTCCTCGGCGCACCGGTGAAGAACCCGGAGACGATCGCCACCGCGATCCGCATCGGCTCGCCCGCATCCTGGAACGGCGCTGTCGCCGCCAAGGAAGAGTCGCACGGCGCCTTCCGGGCCGCCACCGACGACGAGATCCTCGAGGCGTACCGCCTGATCGCCCGGACCGAAGGCGTGTTCGTCGAGCCCGCGTCCGCTGCGAGCGTCGCGGGTCTGCTCGCGGCCCGCAAGGAGGGCTGGCTGGACTCCGGGCTGACCGTCGTCTGCACGGTCACCGGCAACGGCCTCAAGGACCCCGACACGGCGCTGGCGGGTATGCCTGAGGTTCAGCCGATTCCGGTCGACCCTGTCGCTGTCGCCTCGGCCCTCGAGCTGGCGTAGTGGTGGCGCCCACGCCCACCACGCCGCAGGACCAGACCGCTGATATGACACAGACCCTCCCCACGGGCCTTACCGTGACCGCACGCGTGCCTGCGTCGAGCGCCAACCTCGGCCCGGGATTCGACACGTTGGGTATCGCGCTCGGGTTGTACGACGAGATCACGGTGACCACCACGGGTTCGGGGCTGAAGATCCGTGTCGAGGGCGAGGGTGCCGACGACGTGCCGTGGGGTCCGTCCCATCTCGTGGTACGGGCGATCGAACGCGGCCTGGAATCGGCCGGGGTGTGGGCTGAGGGCCTGGATGTGGTGTGCCGCAATGCGATACCCCACTCGCGTGGCCTGGGTTCCTCCGCGTCCGCTGTCGTCGGGGGACTGGCGGCCGCCAACGGGCTGGCCACCAAGCTCGACCCCGAATTGGGGCTGTCGCTCGATCAGCTCGTCCAGCTGTCGTCCGAGTTCGAAGGCCACCCCGACAACGCGTCGGCGAGCGTGCTCGGCGGTGCGGTCGTGTCGTGGAGCTGTGGGGGCGAGCAGGCCGAGGGAGCGCCGACCGCCACCGACGTCTACTCGGCCGTCGCGCTGAAGGTGCACCCCTCGATCCGCGTCGTCGCACTGGTGCCGGGGGAGCGCTCGTCGACCGCCCACACGCGGGGTCTGTTGCCGGAGACCGTTCCCCACCGGGACGCCGCGTTCAACGTCAGCCGCGGAGCCCTCGCTGTGGTGGCGCTCACAGAGCGCCCCGACCTCCTGATGGCGGCCACCGAGGACAGGCTGCATCAGACGCAGCGCGCTCCCGCCCTTCCGCTGACGACCCGATGGATCGCCATCCTCCGGAAGGCAGGTATCGCCGCCACCGTCTCGGGAGCGGGACCGACGGTCCTCGCACTGACCACGGAACCTTTCCCCGTGGATCTTCGAGCGCAGGCGGAGGCCGAGGGGTTGCAGGTGCTCGAACTGGCCGTCGCGGACGGCGTCCGGACGAGCTGACACGCCGTAGGGGCGTCTCCTTGCCCCTACGGGCGTTCACAGCTATCCTGGGCAATGTCCGTACATCGTGCGCATCAGACGCCGGTGCTTCACCAGGGCAATTACTCCAGGTCAATCGGGGTTGACGGCTCCTGGCACGATCCTCCGCACTTTCTGTCGTGTAGGGATTGCGAGTACGCGCCTGTTTCAAGGTGATGTGATGGCGGGCAAGCCGGCAGTTCTTCACATGCAACTACGTACGGCACATCCGAATTCGGTATCGACACCGAATTACGGGACGAACCCTCGACTCAGCGCAGCGCGAGTGAGGGAAGGAAAGGACCTCCGTGACCGATACGGACCTCATCGCCGCTCCTGTGCGCGCCTCCTCGGTGGATACCGTTGGCGCGCAGGCAGGCGACTCTTCACAGACATCATCGACCGTGACGGCCTCCACCAAGCGCGCTGACGCGCGCCGAGGTGCCGGGTTGTCCGGAATGGTGCTGACCGAGCTTCGCACCCTCGCCGGTGAGCTGGGTATCAAGGGCATCTCGGGGATGCGCAAGGGCGACCTGATCGCCGCGATCAAGGAGCGTCAGGGCGGCTCTGCGGCCCCGGCTGCTGCCGTGACCGAAGCCGCTCCCAAGACCCGGGCGACGCGCGCGAAGCGCGAACAGTCGGCGCAGACCGAACTCGAAGTGACTCCCCAACCGGACACCACTGAGAAGGCCGCCGAGCCCAAGACGACCGAACCCGCGACGGGCGACGGCGCCGACACCGACACGGCCGAGGGCGGACGCCGTGGGCGTCAGCGCCGCGGATCCGCGCGCCGCGCAGGCGCACCCGAGCAGGGTGACCAGGGCAGCAACGCTCAGGACACTGCCTCGGCGACTGCCACCGACACGCAGCAGGCCGAGCGCAAGCAGGCCGAAGACCGTCAGGATTCCGCCGAGAAGCCCGCCAAGCAGGACGGCGCCGGCGAGCAGGGCGGCGACCGCAACCGACGTGAGCGCGGCGCCGACCGCAGTGATCGTGGTGACCGCGGCGACACCCGTGGTGACCGCGGCGACGCCCGTGGTGACCGCGGAGACGCCCGTGGTGACCGCGGAGACCGTGGTGACCGCGACAACCGTGGTGAGCGTGGCCAGGGCAACAACGGCCCGCGGAACAACGACAATCGCCCCGGCGACGACGAGGAAGGCGGTCGCGGGCGCCGCGGACGTCGCTTCCGTGAACGTCGTCGTGGACGCGACCGCGGCGAAGGCGGTGGCGGCGACGTCCGCGAGACCGAGATCCGCGAGGACGACGTCCTGCAGCCGGTCGCGGGCATCCTGGACGTCCTCGACAACTACGCATTCGTCCGGACCTCCGGCTATCTGGCCGGACCGAACGACGTCTACGTGTCGATGAACCTGATCCGCAAGAACGGTCTCCGTCGCGGCGACGCCATCACCGGCGCCGTCCGGGTGGGACGCGAGGGTGATCAGGCCAACCAGCGGCAGAAGTTCAACCCGCTGGTCCGCATCGACACCGTCAACGGCGGCGACGTCGAGGCGGCCAAGAAGCGCCCCGAGTTCGGCAAACTCACCCCGCTGTACCCGAACCAGCGGCTGCGTCTGGAGACGACGCCGAACATCCTGACCACGCGTGTCATCGACCTGGTGATGCCGATCGGCAAGGGTCAGCGCGCGCTGATCGTGAGCCCGCCGAAGGCCGGTAAGACCAGCGTCCTGCAGGCCATCGCCAACGCGATCGCGACCAACAACCCCGAGTGCTACCTCATGGTCGTGCTGGTCGACGAGCGGCCGGAAGAGGTCACCGACATGCAGCGGTCGGTGAAGGGCGAGGTCATCTCCTCGACCTTCGACCGCCCGCCGGGAGACCACACCTCGGTCGCCGAGCTCGCTATCGAGCGTGCGAAGCGCCTAGTGGAGGCCGGTAAGGACGTCGTCGTCCTGCTCGACTCGATCACCCGCCTCGGCCGCGCGTACAACAACTCGTCGCCGGCCTCGGGACGCATCCTGTCCGGTGGTGTCGACTCGACCGCGCTCTACCCGCCGAAGCGTTTCCTCGGTGCTGCGCGCAACATCGAGAACGGCGGTTCGCTCACGATCATCGCGACGGCCATGGTCGAGACCGGTTCCACCGGCGACACCGTGATCTTCGAGGAGTTCAAGGGCACCGGTAACGCCGAGCTGAAGCTCGACCGCAAGATCGCGGAACGCCGTGTGTTCCCGGCCGTGGACGTGAACCCGTCCGGTACTCGTAAGGACGAGCTGCTGCTCAGCCCGGACGAGGCCGCGGTGCTGCACAAGCTGCGGCGCGTGCTGTCGGGTCTCGATTCGCACCAGGCCATCGATCTGCTGATCGACCGCCTCAAGAAGAGCAAGAGCAACATCGAATTCCTCATGCAGGTGTCGAAGACTGCTCCGGGCGCGATCGACGACTGATCATCGACCCGAAGCGGGGCCCGGCGACCACGGTCGCCGGGCCCCGCTGTTTTCCCTGGATACATCACCGTGGAACAAAACGCGGACCGCCTGCGTTGACCACACCGCAAGCACAAATGCCGATTGGGATCGCGAACATGCGTTCTGGCATACTGAGCGGCTGAGTCCGGTTCCGGTTCACGTCTTCGAATGGCGAAGGCGACCCGGCGACCATTGAAAGGGACACCATGAAGTCAGGTATTCACCCCAATTACGTGGCCACCACCGTGGTCTGTGGTTGCGGAAACACTTTCGAGACCCACAGCACCAAGGAGACCGGGCGTATCAACGTCGAGGTCTGCTCGCAGTGCCACCCGTTCTACACCGGCAAGCAGAAGATCCTCGACACCGGCGGGCGTGTCGCCCGTTTCGAGGCTCGCTACGGCAAGCGCGCCGGCAAGGGCGCAGCCAAGGAATCTGCAGAGTCCTAGCTGTTCCGCCGACGCCCGTCCTGCGATAATTGCAGGCCGGGCGTCGGCTTTTTTGTGCCTATTCCCGAAAAGAACGCAGAGCGGAGCGAATCATGGCAGGGACCACCCAGCCTTCGGCCATCGACGACATCCTGGCCGAACATGCCGGCCTGGAGCAGCAGTTGGCGGACCCGGCCCTGCACAACGATGCTTCCGCGGCCCGCAAGGCGGGCAAGCGATTCGCCGAGCTCGCACCCATCATGGCGACGTACACCAAGCTCAAGTCGGCGCAGGACGATCTCGATGCGGCCCGTGAACTGGCCGCCGACGACTCCAGCTTCGCCGCCGAGGTGCCCGACCTCGAGGCTCAGGTTCTGGAGCTCGACAAGACCCTCACCGATCTACTCGCACCGCGCGATCCCCACGACGGTGACGACGTGGTGCTCGAGGTGAAGTCGGGGGAGGGCGGCGAGGAATCCGCGCTGTTCGCTTCCGACCTGGCCCGGATGTACGTGCGCTACGCGGAGCGTCACGGCTGGCGTGTCGAGATCCTCGACGCGACCGTCTCCGACCTCGGCGGATACAAGGACGCGACGCTGTCGATCAAGTCGAAGGGTGATGTGCGTGACGGAGTCTGGGCGCGCCTGAAGTTCGAGGGCGGCGTCCACCGCGTGCAGCGGGTGCCCGTGACCGAATCGCAGGGACGGGTCCACACGTCCGCGGCCGGTGTCCTCATCTACCCCGAGCCGGAGGAGGTCGAAGAGGTGCAGATCGACGAAACCGATCTGCGCATCGACGTCTACCGCTCGTCTGGCAAGGGTGGCCAGGGCGTCAACACCACGGACTCCGCGGTGCGCATCACCCACCTGCCCACCGGCATCGTCGTGACCTGTCAGAACGAGCGTTCGCAGCTGCAGAACAAGGCCCGCGCCATGCAGGTTCTCGCGGCTCGACTGCAGGCCGCGGCCGAGGAAGCGGCAGATGCGGAAGCTTCGGCAGGCCGGCAGAGCCAGGTGCGGACCGTCGACCGCTCCGAGCGCATCCGCACCTACAACTTCCCGGAGAATCGCATCACCGATCACCGGATCGGTTTCAAGTCCCACAACCTGGACGCCGTCCTGGACGGCGAACTCGACGCGCTGCTCGACGCCCTGGGCAAGTCGGACCGCGAGGCGCGACTCGCCGCGGAGTAACCGCGAAGCCGGGACCGCGCACCGGCCGGCGGGCGGCGTGGCAGTCTGTACCTGTGAGTCGCCTTCCTCTTCGCCTGGCCCTGATCGACGCAACCGCGCAACTCGACGAGGCCGGGGTGCGCAGCTCCCGTGCGGACGCCGAATTGCTCGCAGCACACCTGCTGGGGGTGGAGCGGACCCGGCTCGGCCTGGTCCCGCTCGTCGACGAGTCCGTGATCGACGCCTACAAGAAGATGGTCGACCAGCGGGCCAAGCGGATTCCGTTGCAGTACATCCTCGGTACGGCCGCGATGGGTGACATCGACATCGAGGTCGGCCCCGGGGTATTCGTGCCGCGTCCCGAGACGGAACTGCTGCTCGGGTGGGCGCTGGCGTTCCTCGGAAGTTGCGATCAGCACCCGCCGGTCGTTCTCGACCTGTGCACCGGGTCGGGTGCGCTGGCGCTCGCGATCGCCAATGCCCGCCCCGACGCCGTCGTTCACGCGGTCGAACTCGAACCGCATGCGCTCGCGTGGGCCCGGCGCAACGCCGACTCCCGCGAACAGGCCGGCGACACGCCGATCCGGCTGTACCAGGGCGACGTCACCGACCGCACGTTGCTGGCCGGGCTCGAGGGCGGCGTCGACCTGATCGTGTCGAACCCGCCGTACATCCCGGAAGGCGTCGAGCTCGAACCCGAGGTGGCCGACCACGATCCGCACAGCGCGCTGTTCGCCGGACCGGACGGTCTGTCCGTCATCAAGCCGATGATCTCGAATGTCGCGCGCTGGCTGCGGATCGGGGGAGCGGTCGGAATCGAACACGACGACACCAACGGGTCCGATGTGGCGGCCCTGTTCGCGTCCCGCCGCGTGTTCGGCGAGGTCGCGGAGCACCCCGACCTCGCCGGCAAGCCGCGGTTCGTGGTCGCCCGGCGCATCGCCACGGATATCGAGGCGCAGCGTGCAGGCGCCGTCGCCGAGGGTGAAAGAATGGGCGGGTGAGTACCGTTTACGACTGTGGCCTTCCCGATTCACGCTCCGCCGGAATGAGTGCGGCCAAGAATGCGCTGAAGGCCGGAAGGCTCGTCGTTCTCCCCACGGACACGTTGTACGGAATAGGCGCGGATGCGTTCGACGGCGAGGCCGTCGCCGCTCTGCTGCGGGCCAAGGGGCGCGGTCGCGACATGCCGGTTCCGGTGCTCGTCGGCTCGTGGAACACGATCGACGGCCTCGTGTACAGCGTGCGCCCGCAGACCCGCGACCTCATTCGCGCGTTCTGGCCGGGCGGGCTGAGTCTCGTTGTGGAACAAGCACCTTCGCTGGCCTGGGATCTCGGCGACACTCGGGGAACGGTGATGCTGCGCATGCCGCTGCACCCGGTCGCGCTCGAACTGTTGCGTGAAGTCGGACCGCTGGCGGTGTCGAGCGCGAATGTCTCCGGCCGGCCGCCCGCCACGACGGTCGAGGAAGCGCGGGAGCAACTCGGCGGATCCGCGAGCGTGTACCTCGACGGCGGTCGGGCGGAGCAGGGCCAGGCGTCGACGATCGTCGATCTGACCGGCGCGGCCCCCCGGATTCTGCGTGAAGGCGCGGTGCCCACCGGCGACGTCGCCGACGTGCTCGGAGTGACGGCGGAGAGTCTGTCCGCCCAGTGATTGCTGCCGAATCGGCCGGCGTGGCGCTGGCTCAAGCAGGTGGGGGCGCGGGTGTCCCTCTGCGCGAACTGCTGCTCGTGCTGTTCACCGCTGCGGTGGTCACCTACCTGGCCACCGGTGCCGTGCGCCTGTTCGCGCTCAGATTCGGGGCGGTGGCGGTGCCACGGGACCGCGACGTCCACGTCACGCCGACGCCCCGGCTCGGCGGCGTCGGCATGTACCTCGGCATGCTCGTCGCGCTGTTGTTCGCCCAGCAGCTTCCGGCGCTCACCAGGGGATTCGAGTTCACTTCCGACATTCCCGCGGCGCTGGTCTCCGGGTTCGTGATCGTCCTGGTCGGGGTGGTCGACGACCGGTGGGGTCTGGACGCGCTCACCAAGTTCGTCGGTCAGGTCACCGCGGCGGGCATTCTCGTCGTGATGGGCGTGAGCTGGTTCATCATCTACATGCCGTTCGGGGACGGCAGCACCGTCATCCTGGACCAGCTCCAGGCCGGTCTCGTCACGGTGGGTGTCGCCGTCGTGATGGTGAACGCCATGAACTTCGTCGACGGCCTCGACGGTCTCGCCGCGGGCCTGGGCCTGATCTCCTCGCTCGCCATCTGCGTCTTTTCGGTCGGGCTTCTGCACGACCAGGGCGGTGACGTCAGTGCCTATCCGCCCGCGCTGATCGCCGCGGCGCTGGCAGGTGCGTGCCTCGGATTCCTGCCGCACAACTTCCAGCCCGCCAAGATCTTCATGGGGGACTCCGGCTCGATGCTGATCGGGCTGATGCTCGCGGCCATCTCCACGAGTGCGTCCGGTCGCATCCCGCTCACCGCGTACGGCACCCGTGACCTGCTCGGTCTGCTCTCACCGCTGCTCCTCGTCGGCGCCGTCATGTTCATCCCGATCCTCGACCTGCTGCTCGCCATCGTCCGGCGTACCCGCGCGGGGGTGAGCCCGTTCAGTCCCGACAAGATGCACCTTCACCACCGGCTCCTGCAGATCGGCCATTCGCATCGCCGCGTCGTGCTGCTCATCTACTTGTGGGTCGGTGTCCTGGCCTTCGGCGCGGTCGGATCGGCGCTGTTCGATCGCCGTGTCGTGGTGCTCCTGGTGGCGGGAGGCCTCGTGTTCGCGCTGGTCGTCACGGCCGTCCCGTCGATCCGCGGACAGCAGCACGACCGTCGGGGCTGACCGGAGGGTTGCGGAGGACCGATGACGATCCACTACCCTTGGCGACCGTGACGTTCACCCCTGCCTCCGCCCCCGATCACACCGCGTCGTTGCGGGCTGCCGTCCGCTACGGAGTTCTCGGTCTGATCGTGCTGGCAGTGGTCGGCTCGATCGTCGCCTATCTCGTCGCGGGCAAGCCCGGTCTCTACGGTGCGCTGCTGGGTGCGGCCGTCGGGGGAGGGTTCATCCTGTGTACCGCACTGGGTGTGCTGTTCACCGCGAAGCTTCCGGCCCTGACGGCGGGAGCGGTACTGCTCGGTACGTGGTTGTTGAAGATGATCCTCGCGATCACGGTCCTGGCGGTCCTCAAACCGCTCGACTTCTACGACAAGACCGCATTGGTGCTGGTCATGGTGCTGTCGCTGGTGATCGTGCTGGGGGCGGAAACGTATGGGGTGCTGGGAGTCAGGGCTCCGTACGTCGAACCGATGCCGTCGGACGACGCCGGATCGGCGGATTCGGACGATAAGTAGTACTACGAGATGTAGTAAAATTGAATCGACCCGGACCCCGTCTACACAACGTCGTAGATGACTTGCTAAGGTCTGGGTCAAGCGAGAGCAATGAGAGTGCGAGTAAGTTACTCGCCGGTATTGCATGCTTGTAGGTGGCCGCACTTCCAGGGCCGCCGAGTCGACGAGAGTCGCCGACACCGACAGACGCTGGACTCGAACAGTCCGCAGCAGCTGACGAATACGCGAGTCGAGCTTGTCGACTTGTTTGATCGTCAATGTCCGATCGAACCGCAGTCAACGAAGGCTGCGGACCGACTACGGGAGAGAACGCTGAGCGTCATCAACGTGGCTGCTGGAGAAGAATTCCACGCGCCTTCCCTGAACGACTTCTTCCCGCCCGCGGTCCTGTTCGAAGGGACTCCGTTCGAACTCGACCGCCTGATGCTGGTTCGCATCCTGCTGTCCGGACTGATGATGCTCTTCTTCGTCATCGCGCTGCGCAGCCCGAAGATCATTCCCCGCGGTGTCCAGAACATCGGTGAGATCGCGCTCGACTTCGTCCGGATCAACATCGCGGAAGAGATTCTCGGCAAGGAGCAGGGCAAGCGCTTCCTGCCGGTCATCACCACCATCTTCTTCCTGGTGCTCGCCAGCAACCTCGGCAGCATCATCCCCTTCATCAACATCTCGCCGAACGCGCGAATCGGCATGCCGCTGGTGCTCGCCGCCCTCGCGTACATCGTGTTCAACTACGTCGGCATCAAGAAGTACGGCTTCTTCAAGTACGTGAAGAGCAGCATCGTGGTTCCCGGTGTTCCGCTTCCGCTGCACTTCCTGCTCGTGCCGATCGAGTTCATCTCGACGTTCGTCCTCCGGCCGTTCACGCTCATGGTTCGTCTCATGGCCAACATGCTGGCCGGCCACATCCTGCTGGTGCTGTTCTTCAGCGCCACCCAGTACTTCTTCTTCGTCTCAGGTGGCTTCCAGGCCGTGTTCGGTGTGGCCTCGCTTGCCGCCGGCATTGCATTCACCTTCTTCGAACTGCTGGTGATCTTCCTGCAGGCCTACGTTTTCGCGCTGCTCACGTCGGTGTACATCGATCTGGCGCTGCACGCGGATTCGCACTAGCACCACAAATTTCACGACCCGCTACACCAAGAACTGAGCCTCCCGCCGAATCCGGCGGAGGTCAACAGAAAGGGAACGGAACACCATGAGCCTCGCCTACCTCGCTCAGGAAGCTGTCCAGGAAACCAACTCGACGGGCTTCGGAGCCATCGGCTACGGTCTCGCCGCGATCGGCCCCGGCATCGGCGTGGGCATCGTTGTCGGTAAGGCAATCGAGGGAATGGTTCGCCAGCCCGAGATGGCCGGACAGGTTCGTACCACGATGTTCCTCGGTATCGCCTTCACCGAAGCCCTCGCGCTGATCGGCCTCGTCGCCGGCTTCATTTTCTAAGACCGTCATGGCAGCCAACATCGCAGTCCTCGCGCAGGAAGAGAGTCACAACCCTCTCCTGCCCGAGACGTATGACATCGTTTGGTCGATCGTCTGCCTGGTCATCGTTGGTTTCGTCTTCTGGAAGTACGTCCTTCCGATGTTCCAGAAGGTCCTTGCCGAGCGAACCGAGCAGATCGACGGCGGCATCAAGCGGGCCGAAGAGGCCCAGGCCGAAGCGAAGGCGGCGCTCGAGCAGTACCGCGCTCAGCTCGCCGAGGCTCGCACCGAGGCTGCGCAGATCCGTGAGGACGCGCGCACCCAGGGGCAGCAGATCATCGCCGAAATGAAGGCACAGGCTCAGGAAGAAAGCGACCGCATCGTGGCCGCCGGCAACAACCAGCTGGTTGCGCAGCGTCAGCAGATCGTCACCGAACTGCGCGGCGATCTCGGCCGCACCGCCGTCGACCTCGCCGAGAAGCTCATCGGTGAGTCCCTCGCCGACGACGTCAAGCGGGCCGGCACGGTCGATCGATTCCTGAACGAGCTCGACTCCATCGGCGCAAATTCCGCAGCAGGGAAGTGAGCACCATGTACGCAGCGAGCCGTGAGGCCTTGACGCAGACCCGTGCTGCGTTGTCTTCGGCCCTGGGATCCGTCTCTGCCGGAGCAGCCACAGCGGCCGCGGCCCAGATCGGGGCCGAGCTGTTCTCGGTCGTCGAGATCCTGGACGAGCAGCGCACTCTCCGGAGTGCCCTGTCGGACAGCTCGACGCCCGGGAGCGTTCGCGAAGGTCTGGCCGAACAGGTGTTCGGCGGCAAGGTTTCAGCAGAGACCCTCGCCGTCCTGAAGGCGGCGGTGGGCCAGGACTGGTCCACCACCTCCGACCTGCGCAACTCGCTGGTGCTCCTCGGTCGGGAATCGCTGCTGAAGGCAGCTGCCGACCAGGGACAGCTCGACGCCGTCGAGGACGAGCTCTTCCGCCTCGGCCGCATCGTTGCGGGCGACCCGCAGCTCGAGCAGGCACTGTCCGACCGTTCCGTATCGGCAAAGGGCAAGCGTCAACTGCTGTCCAAGCTGCTGTACGGCAAGGTCACCGCGGTCACCGAGGCGCTGGCGACCCAGGCAGTGGGCCGGCTGAAGAAGTCCGCACCCGCGGATGCCTTCGACGAACTGTCGAATCTGGCAGCAGCACAGCGGAAAGCCGTTGTCGCCAAGGTGCGCAGCGCTGCTCCGCTGTCCAGTGAGCAGTCGGATCGGCTGACCGCCACCCTCACCCGTACCTACGGGAAGCCGGTGACGGTTCACGTGGAGGTCGATCCTGAACTCCTCAGCGGCTTGGTCGTCCGGGTGGGCGACGAGGTGATCGACGGCAGCGGAGCGGGACGTCTCGCAGCGTTGCGGAAGTCCCTCAAGTAGTCCGCAACCGAACCCCATACCCCAGATCTTTTCGAAGACCAGACACCGAGAGCAGGAAAAACATGGCGGAGCTGACGATCTCCTCCGACGAGATCCGTAGCGCGATCGAGAACTACACCGCGAGCTACTCCCCGGAGGCCTCCCGCGAAGAGGTCGGCGCTGTGACCGACACCGGCGACGGCATCGCGCACGTCAGTGGCCTGCCTTCGGCGATGGCCAACGAACTGCTGGAGTTCCCCGGCGGAGTTCTGGGCGTCGCGCTCAACCTGGATGCCACCGAGATCGGTGCCGTCATCCTGGGCGATTACGAGAACATCCAGGAAGGCCAGGAAGTCAAGCGGACCGGCGACGTGCTGTCGGTACCCGTCGGAGACGCGTTCCTGGGCCGTGTCATCAACCCACTCGGCCAGCCGATCGACGGCCTGGGCGAGATCGAGAGCAACGAGACCCGCGCCCTCGAGCTGCAGGCCGCCTCGGTGCTCGAGCGTCAGCCCGTCGAGGAGCCGCTGCAGACCGGCATCAAGGCCATCGACGCGATGACCCCGATCGGCCGCGGACAGCGTCAGCTCATCATCGGCGACCGTAAGACGGGCAAGACCGCCGTCTGCATCGACGCGATCCTGAACCAGAAGGCCAACTGGGAGACCGGCGACGAGAAGCAGCAGGTTCGCTGCATCTACGTCGCGATCGGCCAGAAGGGCTCCACCATCGCGGGCGTCAAGGCTGCCCTCGAGGAGCAGGGCGCGATGGAGTACACCACCATCGTCGCCGCCCCTGCCTCCGACTCCGCCGGTTTCAAGTGGCTCGCGCCCTACACCGGCTCCGCCATCGGTCAGCACTGGATGTACCAGGGCAAGCACGTCCTGGTCGTGTTCGACGACCTGACCAAGCAGGCCGAGGCGTACCGCGCCATCTCGCTGCTGCTGCGTCGCCCGCCGGGACGTGAGGCATACCCCGGTGACGTCTTCTACCTGCACTCCCGCTTGCTGGAGCGCTCGGCCAAGCTGTCCGACGCCCTGGGTGGAGGCTCGCTGACCGCGCTGCCGATCATCGAGACCAAGGCCAACGACGTCTCGGCCTACATCCCGACCAACGTCATCTCCATCACCGACGGTCAGGTGTTCCTCGAGTCGGACCTGTTCAACAAGGGTGTCCGCCCCGCCATCAACGTCGGCATCTCGGTGTCCCGTGTCGGTGGCGCCGCGCAGACCAAGGGTATGAAGAAGGTCTCCGGTTCGCTGCGTCTGGAGCTGGCTCAGTTCCGTGAGCTCGAAGCGTTCTCCGCCTTCGCTTCCGACCTGGACGCCGCCTCGAAGGCTCAGCTCGAGCGTGGTGCCCGCCTGGTCGAGCTGCTCAAGCAGGATCAGTACAGCCCGATCCCCGTCGAGGACCAGATCGTGTCGATCTACCTCGCCGGTGAAGGTGTCTTCGACAGCGTGCCCGTCGGTGACGTCCGCCGCTTCGAGGCCGAGCTGCTCGACGAGCTGCACCGCAGCGCCTCCGGCGTGTACGAGAGCATCAAGGGCGGCAAGGCGCTCGACGCCGACAACGCCAAGGCGCTGCTCGAGGCCACCGAGAAGTTCAAGGAAACCTTCCTCGCGTCCGACGGAAGCCGGGTCGTGAACGAAGCCGAGGCCGAGGCTCTCGACGCCGGTGAGGTCGGCCACGAGCAGATCAACGTCAAGCGCACCACCGTCAGCAAGTGAGCGGCCAGCCAATGATGCTGCGAAACATGAAGGGAGAGTGATCGATCGATGGCAAGCATTCTCGAACTGAGGTCTCGCATCAAGTCGGTCAACTCGACCAAGAAGATCACCAAGGCCCAGGAACTGATCGCGACTTCGCGCATTACGAAGGCGCAGGCCCGTGTCGCTGCGGCGAAGCCGTACGCCGAGGAGATCACGAAGGTTCTGTCGGAGCTGGCCAGCGCGTCCGCTTCGCTGGACCACCCGTTGCTCAACGAGCGCACGGATCCCAAGCGAGCTGCGGTCCTGGTTGTCACCAGTGACCGCGGTATGTGCGGTGGATACAACTCCAACGTCCTCAAGGAGGCCGAGGAGCTGTTCCAGCTGCTGCGCAGCGAGGGCAAGGATCCGGTCATCTACGTGCTCGGATCGAAGGGGCTGGGGTACTACACGTTCCGCGGCCGCGGCTTGGGAGGTGCGTGGACCGGGTTCTCCCAGGATCCGGGCTATTCCGACGCTGCCAAGGCGAGCCGGCACCTGGTCGACCTGTTCATGGCCGGATCCGGCCAGGAGGTGCCCGCGCCGAACGGTGAGGGCACCATCGAAGGCGTCGACGAGCTGCACATCGTGTACACCCGTTTCGTATCGATGCTGAACCAGTCCCCCGAGGTTCGCCGGATGGCTCCCCTCGAGGTGATGGTCTCCGAGGAGCACGTCGAACTCGGCGAAGACATGTTGTCGAACGGTCACGGATCCAGCAACTCGGAACCGGTCGCCGGATACAACTTCGAGCCGGAACCCGACAAGTTGCTCGGTGCCCTGCTGCCGAAGTACATCAGCACCCGCATCTACTCCTCGCTGCTGGATGCTGCGGCGTCGGAGTCGGCTGCCCGTCGTACCGCCATGAAGGCCGCGACGGACAACGCAAACGAACTGGTGAACACGTTGAGCCGTCAGGCAAACCAGGCTCGCCAGGCCCAGATCACCCAGGAAATCAGCGAGATCGTCGGCGGCGCGAATGCGCTAGCCTCGAGCGCAGGAAGTGACTAAGCAATGACCGCAGCAGTAACCGAAAACAACGGGGCAGGCTCGGATTCGTCCGTCGCCGGCCGCGTCGTGCGGGTCATCGGTCCCGTCGTGGACGTTGAATTCCCGCGTGGCGCTATTCCTGAACTGTTCAACGCCCTGCACGCCGAGATCACGCTCCCCTCGGTCGCCAAGACGCTGACCCTCGAGGTCGCACAGCACCTCGGCGACAACCTGGTGCGCACCGTCTCGATGCAGCCCACCGACGGCCTGGTCCGTGGCACCTCGGTGTCCGACACCGGCAAGCCGATCTCGGTTCCCGTCGGCGACGTCGTCAAGGGCCACGTGTTCAACGCACTGGGCGACTGCCTCGACGCTCCAGGCACGGGTCGCGACGGCGAGCAGTGGGGCATCCACCGCAAGCCACCGGCCTTCGACCAGCTCGAGGGCAAGACGGAGATCCTCGAGACCGGCATCAAGGTCATCGACCTCCTCACCCCGTACGTCAAGGGTGGAAAGATCGGTCTGTTCGGTGGTGCCGGTGTCGGCAAGACCGTTCTGATCCAGGAAATGATCACCCGTATCGCCCGCGAGTTCTCCGGAACCTCGGTGTTCGCAGGCGTCGGTGAGCGCACCCGTGAGGGCACCGACCTTCACCTCGAGATGGAAGAGATGGGCGTCCTCCAGGACACCGCCCTTGTCTTCGGCCAGATGGACGAGCCGCCGGGAACGCGTATGCGCGTCGCCCTGTCCGCACTGACCATGGCGGAGTACTTCCGCGATGTCCAGGGCCAGGACGTTCTGCTGTTCATCGACAACATCTTCCGTTTCACCCAGGCCGGTTCCGAGGTGTCGACCCTGCTCGGTCGTATGCCGTCGGCCGTGGGTTACCAGCCGACCCTGGCTGACGAGATGGGTGAGCTGCAGGAGCGCATCACCTCGACGCGAGGCCGCTCCATCACCTCGCTGCAGGCGATCTACGTGCCCGCCGACGACTACACCGACCCGGCGCCGGCCACGACGTTCGCGCACCTCGATGCCACCACCGAGCTGTCGCGTCCGATCTCGCAGATGGGTATCTACCCCGCTGTGGACCCGCTGACCTCCACGTCCCGCATCCTGGAGCCCGGCATCGTCGGTGAAGAGCACTTCCGGGTCGCCAACGAGGTCAAGCGCATCCTGCAGAAGTACAAGGAACTGCAGGACATCATCGCCATCCTCGGTATGGACGAGCTGCAGGAAGAGGACAAGGTGCTCGTCGGGCGCGCCCGCCGTCTGCAGAAGTTCCTCGGACAGAACTTCATCGTCGCCGAGAAGTTCACCGGTCAGCCCGGTTCCGTGGTGCCGCTCCGCGACACCATCGAGGCGTTCGACCGCATCTGCAAGGGCGAGTTCGATCACCTGCCCGAGCAGGCGTTCAACAGCTGTGGTGGACTCGACGACGTCGAGGCTGCAGCCAAGAAGATCGCCGGGAAGTAGTCGACGATGGCTGAGATGACCGTGGAACTCGTCGCCGTGGAGCGACGGTTGTGGTCTGGTTCGGCGACTCTCGTCAGTGCACAGACGACCGAAGGCGAGATCGGTGTCATGCCTGGGCATGAGCCGGTTCTCGGACAGCTGGTCGAGGGCGGAGTGGTTGCGATCACGACCGCCGACGGTGAGCGTATCGTCGCTGCTGTGCACGGCGGGTTCCTGTCCGTGACCGCGAAGACAGTCACCATCCTCGCCGAGTCAGCCGACTTGGCCGAGGACATCGATGTGGAAGCGGCCAAGGCCGTGCTCGAAGAGAGCGGAGACGACCTCGAGGCGATTGCTGTCGCCAAGGGCCGGATCCGTGCCGTAGAGCGCGCCTAGGTTGCTCGAGAAAGACCGCGACGGAGCCGACGAACAGTGTCAATCGGAATGACTGTGTTGATCATTCTGGTTGTCCTGCTCGCGGCCTTCGTCGCGGTCTTTTTGTATCGGCTTGCAGTACTGCGCCGCGGTGGAACCGCGGCGATCCTCCGGGTGACGCCCGCCCCAGGGGACACCGGGTGGCGCCACGGCGTCATCCGCTACGGCGAGGGTTCTCTCGTCTTCTTCAAATTGTCGAGTCTGCGTCCCGGCCCGGATTCGCGCATCGAGCGCCAGGGCATCGAAGTCGACGGTCGTCGCAGCCCCGAGGGCTCCGAATTCGACATCATGTCCGAAGAAATCGTCATCCTGTCGGTCAAGGACCGCGGGTCTTCGTACGAGATCGCATTGGACGGGGGAGCGCTGACCGCGTTCCTGTCCTGGGTCGAATCCCGGCCGTCCGGCCGATCGGTGCGCGGACGCCGACTCTGATCAGGCCTTCCCGGCTCCAGGCTTCCAGAGCACGTCGCCTTCGGGGTTCGCCAGTCTGCTCATGATGAACAGCAGATCCGACAGCCGGTTGAGATACTTCGCCGGCAGCGCGTTGGTGTTCTCGGGATTCGCGTCGACGGCGGCCCACGCGGACCGTTCGGCGCGCCGGGTCACGGTCCGCGCCACGTGCAGCAGAGCCCCCAGGGCGGTGCCGCCGGGGAGAATGAACGAATTCAGCGGTTCCAGGCGCTCGTTCAGCTCGTCGCACCAGTCTTCGAGACGGTCGACGTACTCGGCGGTGATGCGCAGCGGCGGGTACTTGGGTTCGTCTACCACCGGGGTAGACAGGTCTGCGCCGGCGTCGAACAGGTCGTTCTGGATCTGTCGCAGGATCGACCGGATCTCCTCCGGAGGGTTGCCGAGCGCGACCGCGACACCGATCGAGGCGTTGGCCTCGTCGCAGTCGGCGTACGCGATCAGGCGCGGATCGTTCTTCGACACACGGGAGAAGTCGCTCAGTCCGGTGGTCCCGTCGTCGCCGGTCCTGGTGTAGATCTTGGTGAGGTGTACGGCCATAGCGTTACGGTACCGGCCTCCGGGCTCGGCCTCCCTGGCTCTAGGCTGTGCTCTGTGAGCGAACGCTTCCTTGTCACCGGCGGTAACCGCCTCGTAGGTGAAGTGTCTGTCGGGGGCGCGAAGAACAGCGTTCTCAAGCTGATGGCCGCAGCGCTGTTGGCTGAGGGCACCACCACCGTCACCAATTGTCCGGACATCCTGGACGTCCCCTTGATGGCCGACGTCCTGCGAGGCCTCGGGTGCGAAGTAGATCTCGACGATTCCGTCGTCCGGATCACCACACCCGCCGAGCCCAAACATCACGCCGATTTCGCGGCGGTACGCCAGTTCCGCGCGTCGGTGTGCGTGCTGGGACCGTTGGTCGCGCGGTGCCGACGGGCCGTGGTGGCACTCCCCGGTGGCGACGCCATCGGTTCGAGGCCCCTCGACATGCACCAGTCGGGGCTCCGGTTGCTCGGCGCGCACAGCACGATCGAACACGGGTGCGTGGTCGCCCAGGCCGAAGATCTGCACGGCGCGAACATCCGGCTCGCCTTCCCGTCAGTGGGAGCGACCGAGAACATCTTGATGGCCGCCGTGCTCGCCAAGGGCGAGACGGTGATCGACAACGCGGCCCGCGAACCCGAGATCGTCGACCTGTGCAACATGCTGAATCAGATGGGCGCGAAGGTCCGCGGGGCCGGAACGTCCACGCTGACGATCCAGGGCGTCGCCAAACTCGAGCCGACCACGCACCGCGTCATCGGCGATCGAATCGTCGCGGCGACGTGGGGGATCGCCGCGTCGATGACCCGCGGTGACGTGCGGGTTCGCGGGGTCAATCCGAAACACCTCGGCTTGGTGCTCGACAAACTGCGCGTTGCCGGCGCCGAAGTGACACCCGAGTCCGACGGCTTCCGGGTCGTCCAGGAGGCACGGCCGACCGCGGTCAACTTCGCAACGCTGCCGTATCCGGGTTTCCCCACCGACCTGCAGCCGATGGCCATCGGCCTCGCCGCGGTCGCGGAGGGAACATCGATGATCACCGAGAACGTCTTCGAGGCGCGGTTCCGCTTCGTCGAGGAGATGATCCGGTTGGGTGCCGATGCGCGGACGGACGGTCACCACGCAGTGATCCGGGGAATCGCGCAGCTGTCGAGTGCACCGGTGTGGTCGTCCGACATCCGGGCCGGCGCGGGACTGGTGCTCGCGGGGCTCGTCGCCGACGGGGTGACCGAAGTGCACGACGTCTTCCACATCGACCGCGGTTATCCCCGCTTCGTCGAGATCCTCCAGGAACTCGGTGGTCGGATCGAGAGGGTGGACGCCGATCCCGGTTCGCGCCGGTGAGTCCGGCGTCACAGTCTCCGGTGCGAGCGTCCGCGCCGCGAATCCGGGCCGGCTCACGGTTCTGACCTGCGGACTCCCGACGGACGAACACCGTGACCTGGCGATTTGGCAAGCAGTTTCCCTTCGCGTAACTTATTCCAGGTCAGAGCGACACGGACACCGACCCCGGCCGGAAGGCGGGGGACACGAGGTTGGACGAAGGCGCCTGGTTAATCTGAAGTTCACCATCGTGTATGGTTGTG
>RRBB01000987.1:0-445 GCA_006543605.1 Rhodococcus sp. WS4 | reverse complement strand
GTTTTTAATTTGATTGGTCAATTGTATTAACCATTGGTCAGCCGATTTTTCTGCGACACCTTCCAGATAAGGCATAGCCATAATAGCGGTCCAGTCATAGCTTTTTAGGAAATCAGCATAATTCTGTGCAAACCAGGCTTCACTTTCAGGTTGTATTACCGGAAGTGCAAAAATATTTCGTGCAGTTTTAATATGTGGACCGCGAATGGCTTTTACGCGCGCACTAAGTTCTAAAGTGAAGTCAGTTAACGCACGACTTTTAAAGCGGGCCCACTGTTTAAATTGCTCCGGGTTTTGTCGAATTTCGCTCAGACTCCCGCTAAAGCCTGCTTGCTGATAAGCCGTGATAGCCGGTGCACTGGCATCTTCATAATCTGAAAGCAAAGCATCATCGTGGAACAATATGCCATCAAAAGCAGCATGTCCGGCAAGATCTTCATATAAC
>RRBB01000986.1:0-446 GCA_006543605.1 Rhodococcus sp. WS4 | reverse complement strand
GCCCAGGCGAGTGGCCAATCCGCTCAACAGATGATCCATGATTCCTCGGTAGGGCCGGCTTTCGCCGGCCGCTCAGCTCTGCCAGTAGAAGTGATCCTGTGCCTGGCACAGGTTGCGTTCGTGCAGCCAGGCCTGGACGGCGTCCGCCGCGCCGACGTCGTCGTCCAGCCGGCAGAGAGGTTGCCAGAGGCATTCGAGGACCTCGGGGATCGGCTCGAAGCCGGCCAGCCCGCCGCTGGCGAGCAGCGTCGCCATGCCCCGCTGCCAGTTCGGCCAGGCGCTCTTCGCCAATGCCGAAGCCGTCTCCAGCTTGCCGGCCAGTTCGGCCACCTGTTCCTGGGTGCGCGCCTGGCACTTGGCGACCCTGGCCAGTTCCTCGCGGGCCTGCTCCGGCTCCAGCTCGGCCACGCGGGACCAGAATTCGGACTTGGTTCGCAGGTGCCGGG
>RRBB01000985.1:0-446 GCA_006543605.1 Rhodococcus sp. WS4 | reverse complement strand
AATCCGGCGCTCACCTGACGCGACAGCCGGGCATCGGCCATGCCCACACCCCGACGGGTCATGATGAAACAAGATCGAAACCACTCGGCACTCGCCAGATCAAGACCGTGAGCCATCAAGGTATAAGCCCTCGACGATGGTGTGGTACCGGGGCTGCTGGCGTCGCCTGGAGAGGTTCTTCGCATCCCGTGGGGTCCAGGAGTTCTCGGTGAATCTGGCGATGGAATGGGTCGACCAGGCCTGCGGCGGTTTCTTCGCCAAGGAGCAGGCCGGCACGCTCAAACCGACCGATGTGTATCTGTTCCGCGTCGCGCAGATGCTCGACTTATCCCGACCACGGAATTATCCCGACATGGGTATCGGGGTGGTGACCGGATGTGTTGTTCGGGTGGGGTTCTGGGGTGTGTGGGCGTGACGTGTCGTCGGGATAATTACAGGCTTTCGAG
>RRBB01000984.1:0-446 GCA_006543605.1 Rhodococcus sp. WS4 | reverse complement strand
CTGGCCTCGGCATCCGCGTCATGAGCCAGCGGACGCAACACCTCCAGGGCGAAGCCTTCGAGCATGTCCACCAGCATCTGCTGGTCGTCGGAGAACGACAGGTCGAACAACCCGTCCGGATCGGCCTTGCGCGGTCCCTTCGCCTGCTTCGCCGAACGCTCGCTGGCCAGGCGGAAGCCGGTACGGCTGCCGCTGTAGAGCAGTTTCTCGAAGGGTTTGCGAAGATTGAAGCGATCCGGCCAGTCGGCCTGGGCGACACGGTTCAGTACAGCCAGGGCACGGCCCTGTACATCGGTGCTCATGGGCATCTTGCTCCACGCAGGATGGGATGCCCGGATCATGCGCCGCCGCATGGGCAGCGCCTATGACCGTCTCGCCGGGAAAACTTGTCAGACCAGCCAGTCACCTGCCCGGATAGGTCGGCATTCTGCCGGAACCCATCCATC
>RRBB01000983.1:0-446 GCA_006543605.1 Rhodococcus sp. WS4 | reverse complement strand
GTATTGGCTGATGGCGGCGCCTTCGGTCAGCAAGCCGCCTTCGAACTCGAGGGCGGGCGCCGTGCCCTTCGGGTTGATCTGGAAGTAATCGCCGCCCGAGGCGGTCTTGTGCTGCCACAGGTCGACCTTGGCCAGTTCGTGAGGCACGTTGGCCTCGCGAAGCACGATGTGGATGGCCAGTGAGCAAGAGCCGGGGGAGTAGTACAGTTTCATGATCGATATCCTTCGAGGTAGTTGCAGGTTCAAGCGACGCGCGCAGGGTGCGCCGGTGATTCATCGGCGCCTGGCTCAGGCATGCAGCTGTTGTCCGATCCTGGCGACGCGAGCGGCGTAGAGCTTCACGGTCTCGAGATCGCCGCTGGGAATGGCCTGGGCATCCGCGTCGGACGGCGACTGCACCAGCGCGCCGACCGAGGCGCCGAGGTTGTTGATATCCGCGCGGCTCG
>RRBB01000982.1:0-446 GCA_006543605.1 Rhodococcus sp. WS4 | reverse complement strand
CGGTGACCAGCACCTTGTCGTAGGCGATCAGGCTGACGGGGTCGGAACCTTGGACATCACGTACATCGACGTGCGCCAGGTTGCGCGCAGCGAGGTACAGGTTCTCGTCGACACCATCGGTCACGATCAGCACGTCTTTCAGACCCAGGGTGTCCAGCTTGGCAACCAGGCCCTTGGTTTTCGGTGCATCGACAGCGAAGTCGGCAACGACGACCAGACGGTCCAGACGAACGAGCTCGGCAAGGATGGAGCGCAGTGCTGCGCGGTACATCTTCTTGTTCAGCTTCTGTTCGTGGCTACGCGGTTTAGCGGCGAAAGTGGTGCCGCCCCCACGCCAGATGGGGCTACGGATGGTGCCAGCGCGAGCACGACCGGTGCCCTTCTGACGCCACGGCTTCTTGCCACCACCAGAGACTTCGGAGCGAGTCTTCTGCGCCTTGCTGCCC
>RRBB01000981.1:0-447 GCA_006543605.1 Rhodococcus sp. WS4 | reverse complement strand
CGACAAGTACCGGTCGATCCACGCCACCCCGAATCGGGCCAATCGATCCCGCCACACCACCCGCACCACCGTGAACCGGCCCTTGGCCGCGTCGTCGAGCATCCGGTCCAGCCCCGCCCGCTGCTCCCTCAGGCCCGAACCGCGATCCTTGTAGACCCGATATATCTCACCAGTAGCGCTCTCCCGCAACATCTTTTCCTGATTGGCCAGCGACGCCTCTTGCCCTGTCGAGCCCGACACCCGGCAATACAATGCCTCCACCCTCTCCGGCGTCGCTCCCGCACACGCCGATGCAGGCCTGCCCAGATAGGCGTCGAGGTCCGCGCGGTCAAAGATTCGGTGACCCGAACCGGTGCGCCGAGAGGGCAACCGGCCCTCCGATGCCGCCTTGCGCACCCCCACTACCGACATGCCCAAGTATTCCGCAGCCTCACCAATTCGCATCGA
>RRBB01000980.1:0-448 GCA_006543605.1 Rhodococcus sp. WS4 | reverse complement strand
GCCCAATTGTTTCTGCGCCTCGAACAGCGAGCGCAGGAACAGGGTCAGGGTCGGTCGTTCTTCGTGTCCCTGGCGGGTAATGCAATGGAATTCCGAGTCGTAGGCCAGTTGCCGTGGCCGGATCGCCCGCATGCGCCCTTCGGCGACCCAGGTGGCGGCATAGTGCGTCGGCAGGTAGCCGATGTAGGTGCCGCTGAAGACCAGGGTAGCGATGGCCTCCATGGTGTAGGCGTCGGTCCCCTGGTTGAAGCGCAGGTCGTGCGGGCGATGGTTTTCCGCCATGTAGCCGCGGCCGACATAGTCGGCGGCGCAGATCTCGTCCAGCGCCGGTTCGTCGTCCGCCCGGGCGAAGAAGGGGTGCGCGCTGCCGCAATAGAGGTTCTGCTCCTCGCGGAACAGGGGTTGGTAGTAGAGCCCGGACAACCGGTGGTGGAAGGCCCCCACCGCC
>RRBB01000979.1:0-449 GCA_006543605.1 Rhodococcus sp. WS4 | reverse complement strand
GATTTACAGACACAAAAAAGCTCCCGAAGTTGGGAGCTTATAATAGCGGTTGGTGCTTAATGCCGGATGCGGCGTGAATGCCTTATCCGGGCTGCAAAACCAATGGGCTGACGACTTACCCCAACTGCTTACGCGCATTGCGGAAAATGCGCATCCATGGGCCATCCTCGCCCCAGTTTTCCGGATGCCAGGAGTTGCTGACAGTACGGAAAACACGTTCCGGGTGCGGCATCATAATGGTGACTCGACCACTTTCAGTCGTGACTGCCGTAATACCGTTCGGTGAACCGTTCGGGTTAGCCGGGTAGGTTTCAGTGACTTTGCCGAAGTTATCGACATAGCGCAGTGCCACCAGCCCTTTGCTTTCCAGTGCCGCCAGATGCGCCGCATCACGCACTTCCACGCGCCCTTCACCATGAGAGACAGCAATCGGCATTTGCGAGCCCGCG
>RRBB01000978.1:0-449 GCA_006543605.1 Rhodococcus sp. WS4 | reverse complement strand
GTGTGTGGCATGTGAAGCGCGTGCGCTATCGCAAGCAAAAGCCAATGGCGCTGGAAGAAACCTGGATGCCGCTTGCGTTGTTCCCGGATCTCACCTGGCAGGTCATGGAAAATTCGAAATATCACTTTATCGAAGAAGTGAAGAAAATGGTTATCGATCGTAGCGAACAGGAAATCATTCCTCTGATGCCAACCGAAGAGATGAGCCGTCTGCTTAATATCAGCCAGACAAAGCCGATTCTTGAAAAAGTATCGCGTGGATATTTAGTTGATGGTCGGGTGTTTGAATATAGCCGCAACGCTTTTAATACCGATGACTATAAATTTACCCTGATAGCGCAGCGAAAATCATCGCGATAAGCACAAAAAAGGCCATCATACGATGGCCAACCATGTCGAAACCGACAGCCCTTCGCCATTCCTGTAGAGGGAAGCGGCGAGGGCTATTTC
>RRBB01000097.1:0-38457 GCA_006543605.1 Rhodococcus sp. WS4 | reverse complement strand
CGGCCATAGCGGAGGGGAAACGCCCGGTCCCATTCCGAACCCGGAAGCTAAGCCCTCCAGCGCCGATGGTACTGCACCCGACAGGGTGTGGGAGAGTAGGACACCGCCGAACATCCGTTACCGAAAGGGGACCCAATATACTGGGTCCCCTTTCGTGGTTTGTGTGAAAGGAATGACTGTGTCGGAGAGTGACGACGGACGTCGATCCTTCCGCGGAGGCAGTGCCTCCAACGGCAATCGTGGCAGCGCCTCCTCCAGCGATCGAGGCGGCGCCTCCGGCGGCAACCGCGGCGGCGCCGGAGGTTCGGGTCGTGGCGGCTCGTCCGGCGGTCCCCGTCGCGATTCGCGCGACAATCGAGGTGGCGGCGGCGATCGTCGTGGTGGCGCCCCGCGTCGTGGCGGCGAGGGCGGCTTCGCGCCCCGCGGACGTGAAGGTGACCGTCCGCAGCGGCAGCAGGCCCGTCCGGACGAACCGGATCTGCCCGAGAACGTCGAGGCCGGCGAGCTCGATCCCGCTGTACGCCGCGACCTGCTGAGCCTGGACAAGACGAACGCGAACACGGTTGCGCGTCACCTGGTGATGGCCGGCAAGCTCGTCGACGACGATCCGCGACTTGCGCTCGCGCATGCCCGCGCCGCGCGCCAGCGTGCGGGCCGAATCGCCATCGTCCGTGAGGCCGCAGGTATCACCGCGTATCACGCCGGCGAATGGGCGGAGGCTCTTTCGGAGTTGCGTGCTGCTCGTCGCATGGCGGGCGGACCCGGACTGCTTGCGGTGATGGCGGACTGCGAACGTGGACTCGGCCGTCCGGAGCGTGCGATCGAACTCGGACGAAGCGAAGAGGCTGCCGCGTTGTCGGGCGATGAGGCCGCCGAGCTGCGCATGGTGGTGGCCGGAGCGCGCATGGACCTCGGCCAGTTCGATCAGGCCGTCGTCACGCTGCAGACCCCCGACCTCGACGCTTCGCGGACCGGTCCCGGTGCTGCTCGCCTGTTCTACGCGTATGCGGATGCCTTGGTGGCGGCCGGTCGCATCGAGGACGGACTGAAGTGGTTCCTCAATTCCGCGGCGGCGGATCTCGAGGGTGACACCGATGCGGAGGAGCGTGTGGCCGAGCTGACCGGAGACGATCAGTGACGGCTCTGCGCGACGGTTACGACGCTCTGCTGCTCGACCTCGACGGCACCCTGTACCAGGGTCCGCTCGAAATCCCCGGTGCACGTGAGGCTTTGGCGGCCGGGGATCAGCCGCTCTACTACGTGACCAACAACGCCAGTCGCAGACCCGGCGAGGTCGCGGAACACCTGACCGAACTCGGCTTCGCTGCCGACGAGTCGACAGTGGTGACGAGTTCGCAGACCGCGGCCAGGCTACTCGCGGAGAACCTCGCACCCGGTTCGCCGGTGCTCATCGTCGGAACCGAAGCGCTTGCCGACGAAGTTCGGAACGTCGGGTTGCGTCCGGTGCGGTCGTTCGAGGATGCGCCCGCGGCTGTGGTTCAGGGGCATTCACCGACCACGGACTGGGCGATCCTCGCCGAGGCGACCCTGGCGATCCGCGCCGGTGCGGTCTGGGTGGCGGCGAACCTGGATTCGACCCTGCCCACCGAGCGCGGTCTCGTGCTGGGCAATGGATCGATGGTTGCGGCGCTGCGGACGGCGACGTCCCGCGAACCGCTCGTGGCGGGTAAGCCTGCCGCGCCGCTGATGGAAGATGCGATGCGGCGTAGTGGCTGTGTGCGCCCGCTCGTCGTCGGCGACCGGCTCGACACCGACATCGAAGGCGCCGACAACGTCGGTCTCGACTCGTTGCTGGTGCTGACCGGAGTGAGCACCGCAGCCGACGTGCTGCGTGCCGCCCCAGCTCAACGCCCCACGTATCTGGCAACCGAACTGGACGCCCTCAACCGGCCGGCCGAGGAGTCGCGCATCGGTGAGGACAGCCGCTGGTCCGTCGAGTTCGACGGCACCGACCTGGTGATCGAACCGACCACCGATTCGGCGGAGCCGGTGGATTCGGCTGCGCTGCTGCGAGCAGTGACTGTCGGTGCCTGGAAGTTCCCCGACTTCACGCGAATCACGTCGACGACTCCCGCTGTGAGCGCGGTCGTGTCCGGCTGGGGTGCCTGACACCCGGAAACCCGCGTTGTTCGTCACGCGATTCGCTGTATGCGTATCGGAACGCGATGGACTAGCGTTGTGCCCGATGAGCACGCCACTACCGCGCCCGGGAGCCCATCTACCTGGGCCTCCTCAGAGTGTCGACCCCGACAAGATCCACACGGAGGTCGACGGATTGTTGTCGCGGCTCGGAGCCGTCGAACCCGATCCCGATGACGAGCACGGCGTCGGGGTCATTCCGCGCAAGGCCCATCTTCTCGAGAAGGCGCACGAAGTGCTGGTGGAGGCACTGGCCACCGTGGACAAGATCTGACGTGGCCCGAAGAGCAAGGGTGGATGCCGAACTCGTTCGGCGGGGACTGGCCCGGTCTCGAGAACACGCGCAGGAACTCATTGCATCAGGGCGAGTACTGATCTCGGGCGCGGCGGCTACCAAGCCCGCCACCGCCGTCGAGGCGGGAACACCGCTACGCGTGGTCGAGGTCGACAACGAAGTGTCCTGGGCATCGCGTGGGGCACACAAACTGCTCGGGGCACTGGAGGCTTTCGGGCCCCGCGGACTCGCGATCGAGGCGAAACGCTGCCTCGACGCCGGCGCGTCCACCGGCGGTTTCACCGATGTGCTGCTTCACCACGGTGCGCGGGAGGTCGTGGCGGTGGACGTCGGCTACGGCCAGCTGGTGTGGCGACTGCAATCGGACGACCGCGTCCACGTCGTGGACCGGACCAATGTGCGATCCATCGACGCCGAGCAGATCGGCGGGCCGGTGGATCTGGTGGTCGCGGATCTGTCGTTCATCTCCCTGAAGCTCGTTCTTCCCGCATTCGTCGCCTGCGTTGCGGAGGGTGCGGATCTGGTTCCGATGGTGAAACCTCAGTTCGAGGTCGGCAAGGATCACGTGGGATCCGGTGGAGTAGTGCGCGACCCGGAACTGCGGGTCGCGGCGGTACTGGATGTCGCGAAGACCGCGGCGTCGCTGGGACTGCGTACCGTCGGTGCTGTGGCCAGTCCGCTGCCGGGACCGTCGGGGAACGTCGAATACTTCCTGTGGCTGCGCGCGGATGTCACACCCGGGACGGATGATGTACCGGTCGAATCGGTGGAAGAGTTGATCCGCACCGCGGTGCAGGAGGGACCACAGTGAGCGGGGGAAGCAGCGGCACCCAGCAACGCGAGCGGGAGATCCTGCTCGTGGCGCACCCGGGCCGCGCCGAGATCACGGAGACCGCGCGACGGGTCGGCAAGATCTTCGAGCGCGCCGGTATCGGACTGCGCGTGCTCGTCGACGAGGTCGACAGCACCCGCATCGAACCGATGGACGCCATGGCGGCCGACGAATTCCTGGTGCCCGGGCTGGAAGTCACCATCGTGCAGGCCGGCCCCGACGCGGCCCTCGGTTGCGAGATGGTGCTCGTCCTCGGAGGGGACGGGACGTTCCTCCGGGCAGCGGAACTCGCGCAGGCCGCATCGATTCCGGTTCTGGGCATCAATCTGGGCCGGATCGGGTTCCTCGCGGAAACCGAGGCCGAGCACCTCGACGAGGCTCTCGCCCAGGTGGTGCGTCGTGAATACCGCATCGAGCATCGGATGACGCTGGACGTGCTGGTCCGCGTGGACGACGAGATCATCGAACGTGGGTGGGCTCTCAACGAGGCGAGCATCGAGAACCGGTCCCGGCTCGGTGTCCTCGAGGTGGTTCTCGAGGTGGACGGCCGCCCCGTGTCGGCTTTCGGCTGCGACGGGGTACTCATCTCCACACCCACCGGGTCGACGGCGTACGCGTTCTCCGCGGGCGGTCCCGTGGTGTGGCCGGAACTCGAGGCCTTGCTGGTGGTCCCGAGCAACGCACACGCGTTGTTCGCGCGGCCCCTCGTGACGAGCCCGGATTCACTGATCGCCGTGGAGACGGTGGCCGGCAGCCACGACGGACTGGTCTTCTGCGACGGTCGCCGAACACTGGAGTTGCCCGCAGGAGCTCGCGTCGAAGTCGTGCGTGGCAAGGAACCCGTTCGTTGGGTACGACTGGATTCGGCTCCGTTCGCGGACCGGATGGTGCGAAAGTTCGAGCTGCCCGTCACCGGGTGGCGAGGAAGGAAGCCCTAGACGTGCTGGCAGAGATCAGGATCGACAACCTCGGCGTGATCTCCGAGGCGTCGGCGCAATTCCACGAAGGTTTGACGGTGCTCACCGGTGAGACCGGTGCGGGCAAGACGATGGTGGTGACGAGCCTGCATCTGCTCAGCGGCGCGCGGGCGGACGCGGGCCGGGTACGTCTCGGCGCGCCCCGTGCCGTGGTGGAGGGCCGGTTCATGACGGACGAGGGCTCGGAACACGTCGAACGTGCCGTCACCCGGTTGCTCGAATCCACCGGCGCCGAGCGGGACGAGGACGGCACCATCATCGCCGTCCGCACCGTCGGAAGCGACGGCAGGTCCCGGGCTCATCTGGGTGGGCGCAGCGTTCCGGCGGGAGTCCTGTCCGAGTTCACCGATCCACTGCTCACCGTCCATGGGCAGAACGATCAATTGCGGCTGCTGCGCCCGGACCAGCAGTGCGCAGCCCTGGACAGATTCGCCGACAAGACGGTCGGCCCGCTGCTGGCCCGGTACCGCAAGCACCGCGACGAATGGGTGACAGCACGTTCGGAGCTGATCGAACGGACCGGCCGTACCCGGGAACTCGCGCAGGAAGCCGACCAACTGACGTTCGCCCTCAACGAGATCGACGGCGTCGCGCCCACTCCGGGTGAGGACGAATCGATCGTGTCGGAGGTGCGCAGGCTCAGCGAGCTCGACTCGCTGCGCTCGGCGGCGGAGGAAGCGCACGCCGCCCTCGCCGGTGGCGACGACATGGACGGCGACTCCGGGGCGGCACCCGCGCTGGACTTGCTGTCGGAGGCGCGGGCGCGCATCGAATCGGCCACCGACCCCGAACTCGACGGGCTCGGACCGCGCCTCGCCGACGCAATCGCGGTGGTCACCGACGTCTCGGCCGACCTGACCACGTATCTCGCCGGGCTTCCGGCGGATCCGGGGGCACTGGACTCGTTGCTGTCGCGGCAGGCGGAACTGAAGAACCTCACCCGCAAGTACGCCGCCGACGTCGACGGCGTACTGGAGTGGGCAGACAACGCCCGCGCGAGGCTCGAGAAGATCGACGTGTCCTCCGACGCGTTGGCGGCGCTGACGAAGCAGGTCGAGGAGTCGGCCGCGTCCACCGCGGAGGCCGCGTCGAAACTGACCGCGGCCCGTGTCAAGGCGGCGACCAAGCTCGCCAAGGCCGTCAGTGCCGAACTCGCGGGACTGGCGATGGGCCGGGCCGCGCTCGAGGTGACCGTCCGGCCTCGGATCGCCGGGCCACAGGACACGGCGCCGCTCGCCGTCGACGGCACGGAACTGCACGCGGGATCGTCGGGCGTCGACGAGGTGGAATTCCGGCTGTCGGCGCACAGCGGCGCGCAGTCGCTGCCCATCAGCAAGAGCGCGTCCGGCGGCGAACTCTCGCGGGTCATGCTCGCACTCGAGGTGGTCCTCGCCGGGTCCGACTCGGGCGCGACGATGGTGTTCGACGAGGTCGACGCCGGCGTCGGCGGCCGGGCCGCGGTCGAGATCGGCCGGCGGCTGGCCCGGCTGGCCAGGACACACCAGGTGATCGTGGTGACGCACCTACCGCAGGTCGCGGCATTCGCGGACACGCACCTGGTGGTCGACAAGGTCGACGACGCGGACGGCGTCGTCAGCAGCGGCGTGCACACGCTCACCGACGACGAACGGGTGGTGGAACTGGCCCGGATGCTGGCCGGACTCGACGACACGGAAACCGGTCGCGCCCACGCGGAGGAGCTGTTGGCCACCGCCAACGCAGAGCGCTCCGCCTGAACAGGCCCGGCGCAGCGTCGGCCGGGCCCGTGGTAATGGTGTGACTGATGTGGTAAACGGTTCGGCGCGCCTCCACAGGTCGGTCCCGCTTCCGGTCCATCATCGAATCCATGAAGATGCCGGCACTGCTGTCACGTAACACCGAAACTTTGCCTGGGGTCAGCGGCATCGCCAGGGTGGATCGCAACACGGCCAAGTTGCTGCGACGCGTCGGACCCGGTGACATCGTCGTTCTCGACGAGCTCGACCTCGATCGCGGAACCGCGGACGCACTGGTGAAGGCCGGCGTTCTCGCAGTGATCAACGCGTCGCCCTCCATCTCGGGGCGCTACCCCAACCTGGGCCCGGAGGTGATCGTCGCCAACGGGATCCTCCTGGTCGATTCGGCGGGCGCCGAGGTCTTCAAGAGCATCAAGGACGGCAGCAAAGTCCGGGTGAACGGGGGAGGGGTCTACTCCGGGGAGCGGCGCATCGCCAAGGGCGACGAGCAGACCGAGGCGGAGATCTCCGACCGGATGATCGAGGCGAAGACCGGTCTGGTCGACCACCTCGAGGCGTTCTCCGGCAACACCATCGAGTTCATCCGCACCGAAAGTCCACTGCTGATCGACGGTGTCGGAGTGCCCGACGTGGACGTCGACATGAAGGAACGGCACGTCGTGATCGTGTCCGACGGCCCGGACCACGCGTCCGACCTCAAGAACCTCAAGCCGTTCATCAAGGAGTATTCGCCGATCCTGATCGGCGTCGGCGCCGGCGCGGACGTCCTGAAATCGGCGGGCTATCGTCCCGACCTCATCGTCGGCGACCCCGAGGACATCACGAGCGCGACGCTGAAGTCGGGCGCCGAGGTGGTGCTCCCCGCCGACCAGGACGGTCACGCACCCGGTCTGTCGCGCATCCAGGACCTCGGCATCGGAGCGATGACGTTCCCCGCCTCCGGATCGCCGTCCGACCTGGCGCTGCTGCTGGCCGACCACCACGGTGCGTCGCTGATCGTCACCGTCGGCAGCACCGTCTCCCTCGACGAGTTCTTCGACCGCGGCCGCCGCGACAGCAACCCGTCGGCGTTCATGACCCGCCTGAAGGTGGGACCGAAACTGGTGGACGCCAAGGCCGTGGCGACGCTGTACCGGAGCCGGGTGTCGGGCGGCGCGATCGCGCTGCTCGTACTGGCCGCGCTGATCGCGGTGATCGTCGCCCTGGTCGTGTCCAACATCGGCGGGGAGGCACTCGACTGGGCCGTCGCGACGTGGAACAGCTTTGCGTTGTGGGTTCAGGGGTTCTTCAAGTGATTTCTCTGCGTCAACATGCCATTTCCATAGCGGCGATCTTCCTGGCTCTGGCGATCGGCGTGGTCATGGGCTCCGGCTTGCTGTCGAGCGGTCTCGTCTCGGGACTGCGCGACGACAAGGCGGACCTGCAGACCGACGTGGAGAAGGCGAACGAACGCAACAACCAACTGACCGAGCAGTTGAACTCGGCGGACGGCTTCGACTCCGCGGTGGGCGGCCGGGTGGTGGCCGATTCGCTCGCGCAACGCACCGTGATGGTCGTGACGACCCCCGACGCCGACCCCGCGGACCTCGACGGGGTCAACCGCATGATCGCCCAGGCAGGCGGGTCGGTGACCGGACGGGTGTCGTTGACCGATTCGTTCGTGGACGCCACGGGCGGCGACCGGTTGCGCACCGTCGTCAACAACGTGATCCCCGCCGGGGTCACCCTGAAGACGGGCGCCGTCGATCAGGGCAGCCTGGCGGGCGATCTGCTGGGCTCCGTCCTCATGCTCGGCAAGGAGACCAGCCAACCGCAGAGTTCCGCGCAGGAGATGGTCCTCGCGCTCGAGACCCTCCGCGGTGCGGGCTTCGTCAGCTACGACGACGGTGCCGTCCAACCGGCGCAACTCGCCGTGGTCCTGACCGGGGACCGTGACGTGGAGGACGGCGTCAGCGGCAACCGTGGTGCGGTCGTGGCCCGATTTGCGGGCGCGCTGGACTCTCGCGGCGCCGGGGCGGTGCTCGCCGGACGTCCGGCCTCGGCACAGGGGAACGGGGCCGTCGCCGTGGCCCGGGCCGACGCGGCCCTCTCGGCGGCGCTCACGACGATCGACAACATCGACCGGGAGGCGGGCAAGATCACCGTTCCGCTCGCACTCCAGGAGCAACTGGGCGGCGGCGCCGGCCGGTACGGCACCGGTCCCGGCACCACCGGAGTCACCGTGGGGGCCACGCCGGCGTAGCGCGGGTCACATCGGGGCGGGCAATCGCGGCGCGTTGTTTCCTGGACGTCCACAGAGGTGTTACCGTGAAGTCCCGTGGGTCGGCAGGCCCCAGCATTGCTCGAACAGACCAAGCCCTGCACAGTCGTCACGGGAGCCCCTTTGCCACAGTCACGCACTCATTCGCGTACCGCTACCAAGCACATCTTCGTGAGCGGCGGCGTCGCCTCCTCACTCGGCAAGGGCCTCACAGCCTCGAGCCTCGGGCAATTGCTCACCGCGCGGGGAATGCGCGTGACCATGCAGAAACTGGATCCGTATCTCAACGTCGATCCGGGCACGATGAACCCGTTCCAGCACGGTGAAGTGTTCGTCACCGAGGATGGTGCCGAGACCGACCTCGACGTCGGCCACTACGAGCGTTTCCTCGACCGCGACCTGTCCGGTCAGGCGAATGTGACCACCGGCCAGGTGTATTCGACCGTCATCGCCAAGGAGCGCCGCGGCGAATACCTGGGCGACACCGTCCAGGTCATTCCGCACATCACGGACGAGATCAAGAGCCGCATCCTGGCGATGAGCGGTCCGGACCTCCAGGGCCACCGCCCCGACGTCGTCATCACGGAGATCGGTGGCACCGTGGGCGACATCGAGTCGCAGCCGTTCCTCGAGGCGGCACGTCAGGTGCGTCACGACGTCGGACGCGACAACGTCTTCTTCCTCCACGTCTCCCTGGTGCCGTACCTGGCGCCGTCGGGTGAGCTCAAGACGAAGCCGACCCAGCACTCGGTTGCCGCGCTGCGGAACATCGGTATCCAGCCGGACGCGCTGATCCTGCGCTGCGACCGAGAGGTTCCCCCTGGCCTGAAGAACAAGATTGCGCTCATGTGCGACGTCGACGTCGACGGCTGCATCTCGACTCCCGACGCCCCCTCGATCTATGACATCCCGAAGGTGCTGCACAGCGAGGGACTCGACGCGTACGTCGTGCGCCAGCTGGGCCTTCCGTTCCGCGATGTCGACTGGACGGTGTGGGGCAACCTGCTCGAGCGGGTCCACCAGCCCCGCGAGACGGTGCGGATCGCCCTGGTCGGGAAGTACGTCGACCTGCCGGACGCCTACCTGTCCGTCACCGAAGCGCTCCGCGCCGGCGGATTCGCGAACCGTTCGAAGGTCGAGATCTCCTGGGTTCCCTCGGACGCGTGCGAGACGGAGGCCGGAGCGCAGGCCGCGCTCGGTGACGTCGACGGCGTGCTGATTCCCGGCGGCTTCGGCATCCGCGGTATCGAGGGCAAGCTCGGCGCGATCCGGTACGCGCGCCACCGGAAGATCCCGCTGCTCGGACTGTGCCTCGGACTGCAGTGCGTCGTGATCGAGGCCGCACGCAGCGTGGGTCTCGACGACGCCAACTCCGCAGAGTTCGAGCCCGAGACCACACATCCCGTGATCTCGACGATGGCCGACCAGGAAGACGTCATCGCCGGCGAGGCGGATCTCGGCGGCACGATGCGCCTCGGTGCGTACCCGGCCGTTCTGACGAAGGGCTCGGTCGTTGCCAGAGCGTACGGCAGCGAAGAGGTGTCGGAGCGTCACCGTCATCGCTACGAGGTCAACAACGCGTACCGCGACCGGATCGCGAAGAGCGGACTCCGGTTCAGCGGGACCTCTCCCGACGGCCACCTCGTCGAGTTCGTGGAATACCCGGTCGACCAGCACCCCTTCTTCGTCGCGACGCAGGCGCACCCCGAGCTGAAGAGCCGTCCGACGCGTCCGCACCCGCTGTTCGCGGCGTTCGTCGACGCTGCGCTGAAGCACAAGCTCGAAGAGCGTCTTCCCGTGGACGTGCACGGCGAGGAGCGTGGACACGCTGCCGTCGCCGACGAGCTCGAAGAGTCCGCCGACCGCGACGAGGTCGCGTCGGTCGACAGCGCCGGATAGGAGCGACACGGAGCATGACCGACACCGGCCGGCACGAATTCGCGACGCTCGATTCACGCGCCGTCTACAGCGGCGCCATCCTCGCCCTGCGGGTGGATCACGTCGCGATGCCGGACGGGCGGACAGCGGAACGTGAGGTCGTCGAGCATCACGGGGCAGTCGCCGTCGTGGTGCTCGACGACGAGGACCGGGTCGTCCTCATCCACCAGTACCGGCACCCGGTGGGACGCCGGTTGTGGGAGATCCCGGCCGGCCTGCTCGACGAACCGGGGGAGGACCCCGTCGACGCCGCCGCACGCGAGCTGGCGGAGGAGACCGGACTCGGGGCCCGTCGTTGGTCCGTTCTCGTGGATGTCGTTCTGTCACCCGGGTTCACGGACGAGTCCGTGCGCGTGTTCCTCGCCCAGGATCTGTACGAGGTGGACCGGCCCGACCCCGAGGACGAGGAGGCCGACCTCGAGATCGAGCGGATTCCGCTCGACGAGGTCGTGTCGATGGTGTCGAACGGGACCATTGTCAACGCGACGGCCGTGTCCGGGGTGATGGCCCTCGCGGCCGCCCGGTCGCGCCCCGGCGGTCTCGGCGAACTCCGCGACGTGACCGCACCGTGGGTCGATCGCCCCGAGAGGTTCGGCGAGAGGAAACGCGCACGCGCCGCCGGGGACGAAACCGCGCGAGCATGACGTGGTGATGACGCGGCAGGTGGATTCGTACCTCGACCACATGGCCGTCGAACGCGGAGCCGCCCGCAACACCCTCGGTTCATATCGCCGCGACCTCGCGCGGTACACGCAGTTCCTCGCAGACCGGGGCGTCACCGACATCGGCCGGGTCCGGGAGCAGGACGTCAGTGACTTCGTCATCGCTCTGCGGACCGGTGACCCCGCCCGCGAACTGCCCGCACTGGCCGCGAGCTCCGCAGCCCGCGCCCTGATCGCGGTGCGCGGATTCCACCGGTTCGCCGCCGCGGAAGGCGTGATCGCCGTGGACGTGGCGCGCGACGTCCGGCCGCCGTCACCGGCCAAACGGCTCCCCAAGTCGCTGCCGGTGAACGAGGTGCTGGCGCTGCTCGAGGCCGTCGGAGGTACCGGTCCCGCGGACGGACCGCGTGCCGTCCGTGACCGCGCGCTGCTCGAGCTGCTGTACTCGACCGGTGCCCGCATCTCCGAGGCCGTCGGACTGGACGTCGACGACATCGACACCGAGACCCGGTCGGTGCTGCTGCGCGGCAAGGGCGGCAAGCAGCGGGTGGTGCCGGTGGGGCGACCTGCCGTCGAGTCCCTCGACGCCTACTTGATCCGGGGCCGGCCGGCGCTCGTGTCCAGGGGAACACCCGCCCTGTTCCTCAACGTGCGCGGCGGACGGTTGTCTCGCCAGAGTGCGTGGAAGGTGTTGCAGACGGCCGCGGACGCCGCGGGAATCACCGCCGCGGTGTCACCGCACACACTGCGGCACTCGTTCGCGACGCACCTATTGGACGGCGGCGCCGACGTGCGGGTCGTCCAGGAGCTGCTGGGGCATGCGTCGGTCACGACCACGCAGATATATACGCTGGTGACAGTGGGTGCGCTGCGCGAGGTGTGGGCCGGCGCGCACCCCCGGGCGCGCTGACCCAACGCGTGTCGAGGGGAAATTTCACGGTACGAAGCGGTAGCGTTCGTATAACGATGTGAGATCGGCAGCGACCATCGAGAGAACAGGGGATCATCGGACCGTGGTGACACCGCAGCCGCCAGCGGCGGAGTCAGAGCACTCGCAACTGGAGGGCGACATGTTCGACGCGCGGCAGACCGGTACCGCAGCCTTGTTCGAAGAGAACGACGCTGTGGTAGTTCAGGGTGAGCTCGGGCCCACGGGGCGCCCGACGCGTGAGGTGCCGGAACCGGCCCCGCTGCCTTCTCACGGCCCCGCCAAGATCATCGCGATGTGCAACCAGAAGGGTGGCGTCGGCAAGACGACGTCGACGATCAACCTGGGCGCATCACTCGCCGAGTACGGTCGCCGTGTCCTGCTCGTCGACCTCGACCCGCAGGGCGCCCTGTCCGCAGGCCTCGGTGTGGCGCATAACGATCTCGAACTGACCGTCCACAACCTGCTCGTCGAACCCCGCGTCTCGATCGACGACGTCCTGATGCGGACCAGGGTCGAGGGCCTCGACCTTCTGCCCAGCAACATCGACCTGTCGGCGGCGGAGATCCAGCTCGTCACCGAGGTCGGCCGGGAGCAGACGCTCGGGCGGGTGCTGCATCCCGTCCTCGACCGGTACGACTACGTCCTCATCGACTGCCAGCCGTCGCTGGGTCTGCTCACTGTCAACGCGCTGGCGTGCGCGGACGCGGTGATCATCCCGATGGAGTGCGAGTACTTCAGCCTGCGTGGCCTGGCGTTGCTCAACGACACGGTCGAGAAGGTCCACGACCGGCTCAATCCGCGACTGGTACTCGCCGGCATCGTCGTGACGATGTTCGACGCGCGGACGCTGCACGCCCGCGAGGTGATGGCGCGGGTGGTGGAGGTGTTCGGTGATCTCGTGTACGACACCGTGATCAACCGCACCGTCCGGTTCCCCGAGACCTCGGTCGCCGGGGAGCCGATCACCACCTGGGCGCCGAAGTCAACCGGCGCCGAGGCGTACCGTGCGCTGGCACGCGAGGTCATTCACCGGTCCGGCCGGTAAGTGGTGGACACGCAGGACATTCCGGCTCCACCGCAGACCGAGGATTCGCAGACCGAGGATTCGCAGACCGAGGATTCGCAGACCGAGGATTTGCAGACCGAGGATTTGCAGACCGAGAATTTGCAGACCGAGAATTTGCAGACCGGGGACTCGCAGATCGGGGACTCGAAGATCGAGGAACCTCAGAACGCGGCCAAGCCCGGTTTCCGGGTCACCCTGCGGAACTTCGAGGGACCGTTCGATCTGCTCCTCACCCTCATCAATCAGCGACAGCTGGACGTGACGGAAGTCGCGCTGCACCAGGTGACGGACGACTTCATCGCCTACACCCGGACACTCGGCGCCGAGATGGAACTCGATCAGACCACCGAATTCCTGGTGGTCGCCGCGACCTTGCTGGACCTGAAGGCGGCCCGGCTGCTGCCCGCCGGGCAGGTGGAGGACGCGGAGGACCTGGCGCTTCTCGAGGCGCGCGACCTGCTGTTCGCCCGGTTGCTGCAGTACCGTGCGTACAAGCAGGTGGCGCAACTGTTCGGCGAGCTCGAGGCGGCCGCGCTGCGCCGGTACCCGCGTTCGGTGGCACTGGAGGACCACTTCACCCAGTTGCTGCCCGAAGTGTTGCTCGGTGTCGACCCGCAGCGGTTCGCGGAGATCGCCGCGACCGTGTTCACGCCCCGTCCGAAACCCACGGTAGGACTCGACCACCTGCACGACATGCACGCGGTGTCGGTGCCCGAACAGGCGGCGCGGATGCTGGAGCTACTCCGCGAACGCGGAGCGGGGGAGTGGGCAAGCTTCGGCGACCTGGTGTCGGAGTGTGAGGTGACCGCCCTGATCGTGGCAAGATTTCTCGCGCTGCTCGAGCTGTATCGGGAGCAGTCGGTGCTGTTCGAACAGCCCGAGCCGCTCGGGGAACTGTTGGTGAGCTGGACCGGGGAGGGCACGCTCGCCCCGGTGACCGAGGAGGATTACGGATGAGTTCGACCCCGTTCGACGAGTCGGACGACCAGGGCGGCGTCGACGCGGAACCCGAGCTGTCGGACACCGAACTCGAAGCGGTACTCGAGTCGCTGCTGCTGATCGTCGACTCTCCCGCCGGAGCGGACCAGCTCGCCTCCGCGACCGGCGCGTCTGTGAATCGCATCACGGAGACACTGAACCGCATGTCCGCCGAGCTCACCGCCCGTGCAAGCGGGATGGACCTCCGATATGCCGGTGACGGTTGGCGTCTCTACACCCGCACCGCGTATGCGCCCTATGTGGAGCGGCTCCTGCTCGACGGCGCCCGTTCCAAACTGACGAGGGCGGCGTTGGAAACTCTGGCCGTGGTGGCATACCGTCAACCGTTGACCCGCGCACGGATCAGTGCGGTGCGCGGCGTCAACGTGGATGGTGTGGTGCGCACACTTCTCGCTCGCGGATTGATCGCCGAAGCCGGCGCCGATCCCGATACCAACGCCACGCAGTATTCGACGACGGAGCTCTTCCTGGAACGGCTCGGCTTGGCGTCTCTCGCCGATCTTCCTGCCTTGGCTCCGCTGTTGCCGGACGTGGATCTGATAGATGACATCAGTGAGAGTCTGGAATCTGATCCACGATTTGCGAGAATGAATAAAGCTACGGCTTCCACAGAAGAGTTGGACACCGGGCTGGACACCGAAGACTGACAGGGATAGTACAAAAGTGAAGAAACCCGCTCGCCGAGATGGCACACCGGATCGCAACAAGAAGCAGCGCCCCACCAGGTCGGAGACCGGAGGGCGCTCGGACAGGGCTGAGACCGGTCACCGATCAGGTCGGCCCGACGCCGCGAAAGGCAAGCCCGGCAGGCCCGATCCTGCCGCGAAGAACAAGCGTGGCAAACCCAAGTCGGCAAAGCCGCAACGCGCCCAGGCCCAGGCGCCGAAGGTCAGCAACGCCAAGCCGGCCCGGCACCAGTACGCCGATGCCGATCGGCCGGCAGGACCCCCGCAGGGCGACGGCATGCGGTTGCAGAAGGTTCTGGCGCAGGCCGGAGTCGCTTCGCGTCGCGCGGCCGAAGAACTGATTTCCCAGGGGCGCGTCGAGGTCGACGGCCGTATCGTCATCGAGCAGGGACTGCGCATCGACCCCGAGAACGCGGTCGTGCGCGTCGACGGTATCCGCGTCGTCGTGCAGAAGGATCTCGTCCACCTCGCACTGAACAAGCCCCGCGGCTGGCAGTCGACGATGTCGGACGACCTCGGTCGCCCGTGCGTCGGCGACATCGTCTCCGAGCGCGTCGCCGCCGGTCAGCGGTTGTTCCACGTCGGTCGTCTGGACGCCGACACGGAGGGTCTGCTGCTGCTCACCAACGACGGCGATCTGGCGCATCGACTGATGCACCCCTCGTTCGAGGTGTCGAAGACGTACCTGGCGACCGTGTCGGGCGCCCTCGAACGCGGTGTCGGAAAGAAGCTCAAGGAGGGCGTCGAGCTCGAGGACGGACCGGCAAAGGTCGACACGTTCACGCTCCTCGACATCAACGAGGGCAAGTCGCTGGTGCGCGTCACGCTGCACGAAGGTCGCAAGCACATCGTGCGCCGCCTGTTCGACGCCGTGGGTCACCCCGTGATCCGGCTCGTCCGGACGGATATCGGTGCGGTCGCTCTCGGCGATCAGCGTCCCGGCACGCTGCGGGTCCTCGGTCGCGGCGAGGTCGGCGGACTCTACGGGGCGGTGGGCCTGTGAGCACCTCGTCGTTGATCGTCGCGATGGACGGTCCGTCCGGAACTGGGAAGTCGAGCGTCTCGCGTCTGCTGGCGCAGCGGCTCGGCGCTCGGTACCTCGACACCGGCGCCATGTACCGGATCGCGACGCTGCATGCACTGCGTAAGGGTGTGGATCTCACCGATCCCGACGCGATCGCCGACGCGACAGCCGGTCCGCCGTGGTCGATCGGCACCGACCCGACGCGCGAGCAGGTGCTGCTCGACGGTGAGGACGTGGGGGAGGAGATCCGCGGTGACGCGGTGACCAAGGCCGTCTCGGCCGTCTCCGCCGTCCCGGCCGTGCGCGCACTGCTGGTCGAGGCGCAACGTCGGCTCACCGGCGAGGCCGAGCGGATCGTCGTCGAAGGCCGGGACATCGGCACCGTCGTGCTCCCGGACGCCGACGTGAAGATCTACCTGACCGCCTCGGCGGAAGCCCGGGCCCAGCGCAGGAATGCGCAAAATCTCGCGGAAGGGCGAGGCGACGACTATGCGGCCGTACTGGCCGACGTGCAGCGTCGTGACCACCTCGACTCCACGCGCGCCGTGTCGCCGCTGCGGCCGGCCGACGATTCTGTGCTGGTCGACACCAGCGAACTCGGAATCGACGACGTGATCGGCAGGTTGCTGCTGGTGGTAAGCGACAGAAGTGGAGCAGGGCAGTGACCGAACAATTCACAACCGAGTTCGCAGGCGACGGAACCTGGAGTGAGGAATCGGACTGGGAGGTCCTGGACCTCGAAGACGGTGGTGACGGCGAATCCCACGTCCCGGTTCCCACCCTCGCCGTGGTCGGGCGCCCGAACGTCGGCAAGTCGACGCTCGTCAACCGGATCATCGGCCGACGCGAAGCCGTCGTCGAAGACATTCCCGGTGTCACCCGGGACCGCGTCTCCTACGAGGCGAACTGGAGTGGACGCCGATTCATGGTGCAGGACACCGGCGGGTGGGAACCCGACGCCAAGGGCCTGCAGCAGTCCGTGGCGCGGCAGGCGGAACTGGCAATGCAGACCGCGGACGCGATCCTCCTCGTGGTCGATGCCGTCGTCGGCGCCACCGCCACGGACGAGGCGGTGGCCAAGGTGCTGCGCCGCTCCAAGACTCCGGTTCTCCTGGTGGCCAACAAAGTCGACGACGGCCGCACCGAATCCGAGGTGGCCGCGCTGTGGTCGCTGGGTCTCGGGCAGCCGCACTCGGTCAGTGCGACGCACGGCCGCGGCACCGGCGACCTCCTCGACGAGGTGCTCGCCGCGCTCCCGGAAACGCCCCGCGAGGGAATCCCCGGCGGCGGCCCGCGGCGTGTGGCTCTGGTCGGCAAGCCGAATGTCGGGAAGTCGAGCCTGCTGAACAAGCTGTCGGGCGACGAACGTTCGGTGGTCCACAACGTCGCGGGCACCACCGTCGACCCGGTCGACTCGATCGTGGAACTCGGCGGCAGGCCGTGGCGTTTCGTCGACACCGCCGGTCTGCGCAAGCGGGTCAGTCACGCCAGCGGCGCCGAGTTCTACGCGTCGCTGCGGACCAAGAGCGCCATCGAGGCCGCCGAGGTCGCGATTCTGCTGATCGACGCGTCCGAGCCGATCTCGGAGCAGGACCTGCGTGTGCTCAGCATGGTCGCCGACGCCGGACGGGCCCTCGTCATCGCGTTCAACAAATGGGATCTCGTCGACGAAGACCGTCGCCTCCAGCTCGACCGCGAAGTGGATCGGGATCTGGTGCGGGTGCCGTGGGCGCAGCGCGTCAACATCTCGGCGCAGACGGGGCGCGCGGTGCAGAAGCTCGTACCCGCCCTCGACACGGCGCTGGAATCCTGGGACAAGCGGATCCCCACCGGCCGTCTCAACACGTGGCTCAAGGAGGTCATTGCGGCGACTCCGCCCCCGATGCGCGGTGGACGACTGCCTCGCGTGATGTTCGCCACCCAGGCCGGGACGCGCCCGCCGACGTTCGTGCTGTTCACGACGGGGTTCCTCGAGGCCGGTTACCGCCGGTTCCTCGAGCGGCGTCTGCGTGAGGAGTTCAATTTCGACGGCAGCCCGGTCCGTATCTCGGTGCGGGTGCGGGAAAAGCGCGAGCGGCGCAGTCGCTGATCTGACCGAATAGGCTCTGACCAGGCGATTAGCGTTACGGACTGCCACTGATGTAATCTCATCGAGCACCTGAACGAGGGTGTGGACGGGCTGTGGCGCAGCTTGGTAGCGCACTTGACTGGGGGTCAAGTGGTCGCAGGTTCAAATCCTGTCAGCCCGACCAGATGATCAGCGAAGGCGGTTTCCCGGAAACGGGAAACCGCCTTTTCTGTCTCTCGGGCCTCGTGCATTTCGGGTCTCCGACACCGTGCGGGACTCAGTCCGTGACGATGACGGGGTCGCCGATCTTGGCGTTGTCGTAGAACCACTGCGCGTTCTCGGTGCTGAGGTTGATGCACCCGTGGCTGACGTTCTCGTAGCCCTGCGAGTTCACCGACCACGGCGCGGCGTGCACGAAGATCCCACCCCACGTGATGCGGGTGGCGTACTCGACGTACAGCCGGTAGCCCTCCTCCGAGTCGATCGGGACGCCGTACGTCGACGAGTCCATGATCATGTCCCGGAACTGCTCGATGACGGGGAACGTGCCGAGCGGTGTCTCGTAACCGGGTTTGCCCATCGACGCCGGCATCGTCTGCACCACCTGATCGTTGACGCTGACCGTGAACTGGTGCGTCGTCGTGTTCGCGACCGCGATTAGTGCGTCACCCACCTGGAACTGGGTTCTCACGCCGGCCGCCCGGACGGTCACCTCGGTGTTCGCCGGCCAGAAGTGGTCCGGAGTCCACTGCACGGTGCGGTCGTCGATCCAGGAGAACTGCCCGGGCACGGGTTTCGAGGGGGTGACCTGGACACCACGCTCGGCGAGTGCGCGATCGGACACCGGCGACGCAAACTGGACGACGACAGGATGCGCGATGCCGACGACCTGCCCGCTCGCGGGGGAGAGAGTCGGCGCGATGACCTTCCCGGTGATTGCCGGGGAATGCGCCGACGCGGTGGCGCTCACTCCGCACACGGCCAAGGCCGCGAGTACCGAGACGAGAAACAGACGTCCGACCTGCTGTGCTTTCCACATGCCGTCCAGCCCTTCAGAGACTGTGAGCGTCATTTCAGTTAACCACGGCGATATCGGACAGCGGAACCGGGGAAACTGGTCGTATTCCGCGCACCGGTGTGCCACGGACGACGCGCCGCTGTCACATCGGCCGCGTTTCGTCGGTCACATAGTTGACAGACGACGACGGAGGGATGTGACCGATGAACGAGAACGACGTGCTGGCGGAGCAGTTCGAGTCCCATCGTCCGCACCTGCGGGCGGTGGCCTACCGGATGCTCGGCTCGCTCAGCGAGGCGGAGGACGCCGTACAGGAATCCTGGCTGCGATTGAGCCGCACGGACACCGATTCGGTGGAGAACCTGGGCGGCTGGCTGACGACGGTAGTGGCACGGGTGTGCCTGAACATGCTGCAGTCACGCAGGTCGCGGCGGGAAGATCCCCTGGATGCGGCGGTGCCCGACCCGATCGTGACCCTCTCGGACGGCAGCGATCCCGAACAGGAGGCGGTGCTCGCCGATTCGGTCGGTCTCGCGCTGCTCGTGGTCCTCGGCACGCTCGGTCCGTCGGAGCGGCTGGCGTTCGTGCTGCACGACATGTTCGCGGTGCCGTTCGAGGACATCGCCCCGATCGTCGAGCGATCCCCGGCGGCCGCCCGGCAACTGGCCAGCCGCGCACGCCGCCGACTGCAGGGAGCGCCCGTTCCCGACACCGATCCGGTCCGGCAGCGTCCGGTCGTCGACGCGTTCCTCGCGGCCGCGAGGGGCGGCGACTTCGACGCACTCGTGTCGGTACTCGATCCGGACGTCGTGCTTCGGGCCGATACGGGAGCACTGCCGGCCGGCGCTTCGACGACGGTGCGCGGTGCGGAGTCCGTCGCGGGCCGCGTTCTCGGATTCGCGCGGCTGGCTCGGTTCGCGCATCCGGCACTCGTGAACGGCGCTGCGGGAGTGGTCGCGATCTCCGAGGGACAGCTGCTGTCCGTCTTGGGCGTCACGATCCGGCAGGGGATGATCGTGGAGATCGACATCCTCGCCGACCGGGCGCGCCTTGCCGGGCTCGTCGTCGAGAACCTCGACTGACGGGCCCGCCGGGTCATTCCGTTCGTTGCCCGTCGTCTCCGCGGGTGTTGCCGGTGCGCAGCGCGATCAGTGCTGCGGCGACGAGAAAGACGCTGCCGGTCAGCAGGGCTCGCTGGAAACCGGACGTGAGTGCCTCGGGCACAGGAGAATTCGTCTCCATCAGGTGCCGGGAACGCGAGGTGGCGATGGCGGCGAGGATCGCCAGCCCGAGTGCGCTGCCGACCTGTTGGGAGGCGTTCAGCAACGCCGCCGCGAGCCCGGCCTCGTCCGCCGGCACACCCGCGTTGGCCGCGGTGGTGACGCCGACGAAGACCGCACCGAGCCCGAACGACACGATCATCAGCCCCGGAAGCAGATCGGCGAGATAGGAGCCGTCGACGGGAATCCGGGACAGCAGGTAGAGGCCCGCCGCCGCCACCAGCGCGCCCACCACGACGACGGGGCGGGTTCCTGTCCGAGTGAGCAACTGGGAGGAAATTCCGGCCGCGACGGCGACGCCCAGGCAGAGCGGAAGGTAAGCCGCCCCGGTCTGCATCGGGGAGTAGCCGAGCACATTCTGCATGTAGAGCGTGAGGAAGAAGAACATCGCGAGTAGACCCGCGAAGGCGATCAGACCCGTGACATTGGCAGCCGCCAGCCCCTTGATTCGGAAGATCGACAGCGGCAGCAGAGGATCCGGGTTGCGCTGTTCGTTCACGACGAAAGCGGCGATCAGCACGAACGCGCCGATGAACTCGCCGATCGTGCGGGCAGCACCCCAGCCTTGGTCGGGAGCCTCGACCAGGGCGTAGACGAGCAGCAGCATCCCGCCGGTACCGAGCACGCTGCCCACGACGTCGAAGTTCGCGAACCTGGCGCGGCGCCGGTCACCCGGAATCAGCGCATAGACCGCGGGTAGCACGAGAACGCACGCCAGCGGGTTGACGAACAGCACCCATCGCCAGCCCGGGCCCTCGGTGAGCGCACCACCGAGAAACACGCCGACAGCGGACGCGAGACCACCCACGCCTGCCCAGACACCCAGCGCGGTATGACGTTCGGGACCCTCCTCGAACGTCGTCGTCAGGATGGACAGGGCGGCCGGAAGCATCAGCGCCGCACCGACACCCTGTGCGAGCCGGGCGCCGATCAGGACCTCCGCGTTGCCGGCGAAACCACCGATCAACGACGACAATCCGATCACGACGGTGCCGGTGACGAGAATGCGACGGCGACCGAGCAGGTCGGCGAGGCGACCGCCGAGCAGCATGAACCCGCCGTACGTGAGGAGATAAGCGCTCGGCACCCACTGCAGTTCCTGCACCGAGAAGTCGAGTTCGCTACGTATGTCGGGCAGGGCGATGTTGACGATGGACGCGTCGACGAAGTCGAGAAACGCCACGGCGCACAACAACGTCAGGGTGAGTCTGCCGCGGGCGGTGGAGAGAAACCGGGGCGCCGAAGTCGATTGTCGCGACCCGGCCGCGCCGGTGACCGAGATGTCCATGTCGAAGCCTTCCTGTGTTCAGGGTCCCTGGGGGAGACGCCGGCGTTGTGGGGCGTCACTTCTATGACCGGCCGGGCGGCGGCGATGTGACCGCGCCTCGACCGAGTCGCGGGTACTGTCGGAACCCGGCAGGTCACGGAAACGGGAGGCTGGCATGGCTGGACGGTTCGAAGGCACTGTGGTGATCGATCGCCCCATCGAGGAAGTGTTCGAGTACCTCGCTGCCGGCGTCAACGACCGGGACTTCAGCCCCCGGGTGCAGGAGATCGTGAAGAAGACCGACGGCCCGCCCGGAGTCGGGACCGTCTTCGTCAGCACCGTGAAGGACGCCGGGATGACCACGAAGCGGGAGTTCGAGATCACCGAGTTCGAGGCACCGCGGAAGATCCGCTGGGCCGAGCGCTCGACGAACACCGTGACCGCGAAGGAAGGCGGTTACGATCTCGAACCCTCGGGCGCCGGCACCAAGGTGACGATCTTCAACGTGCTGGAAGGCCACGGAATCGGAAAGTTGATCGCGCCTCTCGCGCTTCGGGCGGCCCGCAAGGACGCACCCGATTTCGCGCAGCGAATCAAGGCCGCCGCCGAGAAGTAGCGGGCTCTACGGCGCCGGAACAACCAGTGCCAGAACCTGATCGACGTTGTCCGCGAGAGCGTCTGCCGCTGTGGCGTCGCCGGACAGATGCCTCGCGAGGCTCTGCTGGAAGAGTCCGTCGAAGACCGCGTACATGGTGGACGGGGCAAGGGTGATCGGGCGCCCCGCCAGTTCCGCGTACCGGGACACGATGCGCCAGATCATGTTTTCCAGGCTCAGGTCGATCGCGGCGACATCGGCGCGGAACGACTCCTCGAACAGCGACTGCGAGCGGAGGTCGTACCAGAGGCGGTGCATGGACGCCTCGTCGCGCAGTGATTCCACCAGCACCCGACCGAATCCTGCCTTCAACTCCTCGGGGGTCTGCGCCGTGGCGACCACGCTGTCGTACCGCGTGACGCAGCGCGCCTTGTAGTGCCGGACACAGTGCGTGATCAGATCGACCTTGTCGCTGAAGTAGTAGTGCAGGACCCCGTGAGAGAACTCGGAGTTCTGTGCGATCTCGCGAAGACTGGTGCGGGCGTAGCCGAGTTCCGAAAGGGTCTGCAATGCGGCCTCGGCGAGTTGATCCCGGCGCTCGGCGAATTTGTCGACCTGACGGCGCGAAACCCGGTCGGCGTTCTTCTCGGCGACGGGTGTCACGGCGTTCTTCCTGTTCGGCTCGCGAGGTCCAGCACGGTGTGGCTCAGTGTAGCCCGGGTTCCTTGACGACTGTGTAACAAAAGTTTGACAGTCGTCAAGAGAATTCTTGACAGTCGTCCAAAGTCGAATACTCTGTGACCCACACCACAATGCGGCTTCGGTCACGCGACGTGGTTTCCGCGAATCGTCTCGGTGCGAAGGCAGGTCGGAATGAGCGTGTGTGATCTTGCAGGACGGAAAGCGCTGGTCACCGGTGGTGCGAAAGGTCTGGGGGCCGGAATGGCTGCCGCCCTCGCCGACGCCGGGGCGGCGGTGATGATCGGCGACGTCTTGGAGGACGAAGGGCGCGCGACGGCCGACACCGTCGGAAAATCCGGGGTCGACACCGGGTTCGTCGCCCTCGACGTCACCGACGACGGCAACTGGGAGCGCGCCGTCGCGGCCACCGTGGAGCAACTCGGTGGACTCGACATCCTGGTCAACAACGCGGGTATCGAGATCTCGTCACTCGTGGTCGACATCGATCCCGCCGACGTCCGCCGGATGTGCGACGTGAACATTCTCGGTGTCGCGCTCGGTCTGAAGCACGGCCTGCGCGCCATGCGTCCGGGAGGAGCTGCCGGAGCGGGCGGGGCAATCGTCAACGTCTCCTCGGTCGCCGCGACGATCCCGTTCCCCGGCATCGCCGGCTACTCCGCCACGAAGTCCGCCGTCGACCGACTGACCCGGGTCGCGGCCCAGGAGGCCGGCAAGCTCGGATACGGCGTGCGTGTGAACTGTGTGTACCCCGGGCTCGTCGCCACGGAGATGGGTCTCGGCCTGGCGGCGGACATGGAAAGACTCGGGCTGTGGCCCAGTGCCGACGCCGCGGTCACCGACGTGATCGGCCTGACCCCCCTCGGGCGCCTCGGCGAGGTCGCGGACATCGCCGACACCGTCGTCTTTCTGGCCTCCGACGCCGCCCGCTTCGTCACCGGCATCGGCCTGCCGGTCGACGGTGGCATGGGCATGTAACCGATCTCCCCGGACTTTCTCACATTCTGAAAGGCACGTCATGACCGACAAGAAACCCGTCATCGTCTACGGAGTCTCCGGATACACCGGGAGGCTCGTGTGTGAATATCTGCGCGAGTTCAACATTCCGTTCATCGCGGCGGGCCGCGACAAGAAGCGGATCCAGGAAGTGCTCGACCGCATTCCCGGCCTCGACACCGTCGACCACGAAGTCGTCGAAGTCGAGCACACCGTCGCGGCGCTGACCGAACTGTTCAGCGGGGCACACGTGGTCAGCAACATGGTCGGCCCGTTCATCAAGCACGGTGCCGTCGTCGTCGAGGCGGCCCTCGCCGCGGGATGCCACTACACCGACACGACCGGTGAGCAGGACTGGGTTCTGGACGTACAGGCAAAGTTCGGCGACAAGTTCGCGGAGAAGGGGCTGCTGCTGTCTCCGGGCGTCGCGCAGATGTACACCACCGGTGAGATCGCCGCGAACATCGCGCTGGAGACGCCGGGGTTGGACACTCTCGACATCCTGGTGTTGTGGAAGGGTTTTCCCACCTATGCATCCACGCAGACGATCTTCACGATCCTCAAGGCCGACTGGTACTACCTGGAACAGAACCGATACGAGAAGTGGGACCCCGGTACCACGTTCGAGGTCGTGGTGCCGGGACAGCACCAGATGGCCCTCGCGCTGCCCTGGGGCGGCACCTGCCATCCCGTGTGGTTCAAGGACGACCCGCGGGTGGCGAACGTGAAGGCGGCAGGCGGCGTGTTCGATCGTTCCGTGATGGAGGGCGTCGTCGCGACGCAGAAGATGGTCGAGGAGCAGATCAAGACCCTTCCCGCGGACCAGCAGGACGCGGCGCTCGCGGAGATCGCCGGCTCCGTGCAGGCGGGAATGCCGCCGAGGGAGAACCCGCGCGTCAACACGTCGCTCGACTCCGTGTACGCGTCGGGCCCGCTGGGTCGGGCGCACTGCGTCATCCACGGAAACTGCAACTACAAACAGACGGGGCTCCTGCAGGCGTACGCCGCGTACTCCCTGTTGCAGCAACCCCCGAAGCGAACCGGTCTCGCGTCGGCGTGCCAGGCGTTCGGGCATCGCGAACTCCTGGGAATCCTGCGCAGCTTCGGTCTCGTGATGGAGCCGGTTCTCACCGTGCAGAGCTGACCGTCCCGGCCGCGACTTCGAGGAGGACCGCACGATGCGCTTGACCGACTACCTCGACAAGGGTGCCTCACTCGGTCCGTCGTCGCCGTGCCTGACGATGGGCGACCGGACACTGACGTACGCCGATGTCCAGGACCTGAGCCGGCGCGTCGCGGCCGCGCTGGCACGGTCGGGGATCGCCGCGGGCGACAAGGTGGCCGTCCTCTCCGGCAACGACCCGACCGCATTCTCCTGCGTGTTCGGGATCAGCCGGGCGGGTGCGGTGTGGTGCCCGATCAACCCGCGGAACGAGGCGGCGGAGAATCGGGACCTGCTCGACCTCTTCGACTGTCGCTGCCTGATCTTCCAGAAGGCGTTCGCGCCCTTGGTCGATCGGATCCGGCAGCAGTTGCCGCTGCTGACGACCCTCGTGTGTCTCGACGGCGACGAGGAGTACGCCCACCCGTTCGACGACTGGCTGGGTACCGAACGTCTCGACGCCGAGCCCGTCGACGACCTCGCGCTGATCGTCGGCACCGGCGGGACGACGGGGAAGCCGAAGGGGGTGATGCTCACCGGCCGGAACATCGAGACGATGTCTGCGCTGACCCTGATGAGCTACCCGTTCGACGGCAGACCGGTCTACCTCGCCCTCGCGCCGTTGACGCACGCGGCCGGTGTCCTGTGTTTCCCGATCCTCACCCTCGGCGGGCAGGTGGTCATCATGCCCGCGCCCGACCTGGGGCAGTTCCTCGCGCACATCGACCGGGACCGGGTCACCCACACCTTCCTTCCGCCGACCCTGATCTACATGCTGCTGGACCACGCAGACCTGGAGACGACGGACCTGAGTTCGCTGCAATGCTTCTGGTACGGCGCGGCGCCGGTCTCGCCGACCCGGCTCGAAGAAGCGCTGACCCGCATCGGTCCGGTGATGGCCCAGCTGTTCGGGCAGAGCGAGGCGCCGATGATGATCGCGACGATGGCGCCGAAAGACCATTTCCGTGCGGACGGCTCGGTCGCGACCGCCCGGCTGAGCTCCGCGGGCAGGCCCTCCCCGCTGGTCACCGTCGCGATCATGGACGGGCAGGGGACGCTGCTCCCGGCCGGTGAGCGAGGCGAAGTGGTCGTGCGCAGTTCGCTCGTCATGACGGGGTACTACAAGAATCCCGTTGCGACGCAGGAGGCGTCGGCGCACGGCTGGCATCACACGGGCGACATCGGGTACCTCGACGACGACAACTTCCTGTACATCGTCGACCGCGCCAAGGACATGATCATCACCGGCGGATTCAACGTCTACTCCGTCGAGGTGGAACAGGCGCTCATGGCGTACCCGGGAATTCAGGACTGCGGCGTGATCGGGCTTCCCGACGAGAAATGGGGTGAACGGGTCGTCGCCGTGGTCCAGTCCCGAGCCGGAACACCGATCGAGACCGACACACTCACGGCATTCGTGAAGGCCCGCATCGGCAGCGTGAAAACCCCGAAGGAGATCCTGGTCTGGCCCGATCTGCCTCGGTCCAAACTCGGGAAGGTCCTCAAGAACGAGATCAGGCAGCAGCTGCTCGGCTGACGGCCGGCGCGGGGTTCGAAACGCGGGGGATCGGAGCGTGGGTTTCGCCGCGACTGGCGATACTGTCGGGTGATGGTGAATGGGCACGCACTGAGCAGGGAACGGCTCGCCGCCGCGCTGGCACGCTTCGAGCCACGGATCGTGGACCCGACGAATCGGCGGTCCGCGGCGGTCGTGATCGCCGTGATGAACGACGGCGCCGACGGTCAGGCCGTTCCGCTGACCATGCGTCCGAGCAAGATGCGCGCGCATCCTGGGCAGTTCGCGTTGCCCGGCGGCGGAGTGGATCCGGGGGAGACCGGGGAGGACGCCGCCCGGCGCGAGCTGCACGAGGAACTCGGCCTCGACGTGGAACCGTCCGCGGTGCTCGGCCGGCTCGACGACTACGTCACCCGATCCGGTTACGTCATCACACCGTTCGTCGTGTGGTCGGACCAGCCGATCACGTCCCTCGTCCCCAATCGTGAGGAAGTAGCGGAAGTGTTCTCGGTGGCCGTCCCCGAGATCGATGCGGAGCCGCGGTTCGTCGAGATCCCCGAATCGTCGAAACCGGTGATCCAGTGGCCGTTCCGGCGGCACCTCGTGCACGCCCCGACCGGCGCGGTCGTGTACCAGTTCCGGGAGGTCGCGCTGCACGGGAGACACACGCGCATCGACGGTTTCGACCAGCCGGTGTTCGCCTGGCGTTAGCGACACACGCCGACCGGCGCAGGCGACTAATCTCACAGTTCGTGACCCTCTTCGAGTCCCTCGCCCGAAAGCTCGACCGCACCGGTGTCGATCCCGTCGCCTGGCATCCGCCGTCGCCGCCACCGCTCACGGGAGTGCTCGCTCCCAACCGGATTCTCGACGACGTCCAACGATGGGCTCTGCCCACCGGTGAAGGTCCGGAAGACGTGGCCGTCGATCACGACGGCCGGGTGGTGACCGGGGGGAACGACGGGCGGATCTGGCGGTTCGACCACCAGGGTGCGGCCACTGAACTCGCGAACACGCACGGGCGACCCCTCGGTGTGGAGGTACTCGACGACGGCCGGTTCCTGATCTGCGACGCCGAGCGTGGCGTGCTGAGGGTCGACGAGAAGGGGCGCGTCGACGTGCTGGCCGACTCCGCGGTCGGACGCCCGCTCGTGGCGTGCAACAACTCGGCGGTCGGCCGGGACGGGATCGTGTACTTCACCGACTCGTCCGCGCACTTCACGATCGCCGACCACCGCTACGACCTCCTCGAGCACCGGGGGACCGGTCGCCTGGTGCGGCTCGACCCGAGGACGGGAGAGACCGACCTCCTGGCCGAGGGACTGCAGTTCGCGAACGGCGTCGGTCTGGCGTCGGACGAATCGTTCGTCCTCGTCGCCGAAACCGGGTCCTACCAGGTCTCCCGCGTTGATTTGACCGGTCCGTCACAGGGTCGGACGTCGGTATGGGCGGAGAATCTGCCCGGCATCCCGGACAACATGACGTCCCAGACGCGCGACGGGCTGTTCTGGGTGGCGCTCTACAGTCCGCGGATGAGGCTGCTGGACATGATCGCGCCCTACCCCACGCTGCGGATCGTGACGGCGAACCTGCCGGACGCCGTCCAACCGGATCCCGAGCACGCCGGCTGGGTGATCGCGCTCGACGGCGAGGGCCGGATCGTGCACAGCCTGCGCGGAGGCAAGGGCAGCTACTCACCCGTGACCGGGGTGCGGGAGCACGACGGGTGGCTGTACCTGGGAAGTCTGTCCGCGGACTCCGTTGCACGCGTCCCGTTGCCGCCATCACCGGACGTCGCGCCCGGCGCGTGACACAGCCGGGCGAACGGGACGATCGACCGGGCACCATCCGGGTTGTGGAAGAGTGGCGAGAGCGGTGCGACGAGCGCCCGAAAACAGGTCCGCACTCGACGCTGGGGAGATTTTGGTGAATTCGGTGGACCGGGACACAGCGCGGTCGGACCGGATCGTGACGGTTCCGAACCTCCTGAGCGTGGTCCGGCTCCTCGGCGTGCCGTTGTTCGTGTACCTGCTGCTGGTCACCCACTCCGACGGGTGGGCTCTCGCGATCCTCATGATCAGCGGTTTCACCGACTGGCTCGACGGGAAGCTGGCGCGGATTCTCGACCAGTCGTCGAAGCTGGGTGCGCTCCTCGACCCGTTCGTCGATCGCCTGTACGTCGTCACGACGCTGGTGACGTTCGTCGTGCGCGGATTCATCCCCTGGTGGGTGGCGGCGATCCTGATCGGCCGCGACGCCGTACTCGCACTCACCCTGTTGATCTACCGCCGCCGCGGTCTGCCGCCCCCCGACGTCATGTATCTCGGCAAGGGCGCGACGTTCCTGCTGATGTTCGCGCTGCCGATGATCCTCGCGGCGCACGGTGACTGGAGCATCGCGACCGTGGCGCAACCGCTCGGTACGGCTCTGCTGATCTGGGGCACGGTGCTGTACGTCTGGACAGGGCTGCTCTACACCGTCAACGCGCTGACCGTCGCGCGCACCGTTCCCGTGCGAGGACCGGGCGGCGATGAACGCGAGGCCCATTGATGAAACCGACAGAGTCCGGCGTCCGCAGGAATCCGGTGCCGTCCCTGCTCAGATCGCTGATGAACGATCACCTGGACCCCGGGTACGAGGGCGCCGCCGAGGATCGTGAGCAGGGCCATTCACGACAGACCCGAGTCGGTCAGCAGGTGTGGATCGCGATCGGAGCGCTGCTCGTCGGTCTCGTGTTGTCGGTGGCGTACCGGCAGGCCACCGAACGGATCCCGGGCACCGAGCAGGTGCGCTCCGAACTTCTGAGCAAGGTGCAGGACGCCGAGGATCGTGCGAGCGCGCTCGCCGGCACCCGGGACACGCTGTCGACGCAGGCCGACGGCGCCCGTGCCACCGCGCTCGCGGGCGACGCCCGCGGTGCGGCGCTGCTCGGTGAACTCCGTGGGCTGGAGGGGGACGCCGCACTCGAGGCCGTGCACGGTCCGGGGCTGACCGTGACCTTGACGGATCCGGCGGCCAAACCCAACCTGTCCGATTCGTCGCAGCGCAGTGTCGGGGGGAAGGCCGTGGTGCTCGATCGCGACCTGCAATCGGTGGTCAACTCGCTGTGGGCGAGCGGAGCGGAGGCCATCGCGGTCGGCGATGTCCGGGTAGGCCCGTCCGTGACGATCCGGCAGGCCGGCGGCGCGATGCTCGTGGACAATCAGCCGGTGTTCTCGCCCTATGTGGTGTCGGCGATCGGCCCCCAGGGGCCGATGCAGACCGGGTTCGTGGTGAGCGACGCCTACCTGCGGATGTCCAGCGTGGCGCAGCTGTACGGCATCGGATTCGCAGTGGCCGAAGCCGACGATGTCCACTTGCCTGCCGCCCCGGCGCGGGAAGTGCGCGCGGCCCGGGAAGTGGGAACACGATGACAACGGCGGAGTCGAATGGAGGCGTCACACGAATGAAGGCAGCACTGAAGGGTGGATCCGCGATCTACGGGGTGCTCGCCCTGATGGTGGGCATCGTGCTGGGAGTGGTGTTCAGCCCGCAAGTGCCCGACGCCGTGCAGCCCTACCTGCCCATCGCCGTCGTCGCAGCCCTCGACGCGGTGTTCGGTGGGTTGCGTGCGTACCTCGACGAGATCTTCGACTCGAAGGTGTTCGTCGTCTCCTTCGTGTTCAACGTGCTGGTGGCGGCGCTGATCGTGTGGCTCGGTGACCAACTCGGTGTCGGAACCCAGTTGTCCACTGCGATCGTGGTGGTGCTGGGCATCCGCATCTTCGGCAACGCGGCGGCGCTCCGGCGGCGCCTGTTCGGGGCGTGAGCGGCACATGAGCGGGCACGAAGGCAGGCACGAACTGCACGGGGACGAACCGGCGACGTCGCGGCGCTCGCACGTCGTCTTCGCGCTCCTGGCCGCGATCCTGCTCGCCGGACTGGGAATCGCGATCGTGACGCAGGTGAAGAACACCGGGTCCGGTGACACCCTGGACTCGGCGAGCCCCGCCGATCTGCTGGTGGTCCTGGACACCCTGAATCAACGCGAGGCGGCCCTGCGGCAGGAGATCGCGGGGCTGGAACAGACCTTGGCAACGTTGCAACAGAGTGGGAGTTCCGGTGCCGCTCTCGACGAGGCGCAGGCGCGGTTGACCGCCCTGTCGATCCAGGTCGGGAGTGCACCGGCCACCGGCCCCGGAGTGACGATGCGCATCACAGACCCCAACAAGGGGGTCGGCTCCGAGGTTCTGCTCGACCTCGTGCAGGAATTGCGTGCCGCAGGCGCCGAAGCCGTCCAGATCCAGGGCGCGGACGGCGCCCCCATCCGGATCGGCGTCGACTCCTGGGTGTCGGGTTCGCCGGGCGGTGTCTCGGTCGACGGCCGGAAGGTCGGCGCGCCGTACGGAGTGGTCGCGATCGGTGATCCGCCGACTCTGGCGGCGGCCCTGAACATTCCCGGAGGGGTCGTCGACACGGTCGCGCGCAGCGGGGGACAGCTGACGATCGAACAATCACAGCAGGTCACGATCTCCGCCTTGCGAGAGGCGAAACCTCGCCAATACGCTCAGCCCGGAAATTGATCTTCGCATCCGCCCGCGGATTGCCATCGAAAGGAAGCCACTGTGAGTGAGCTCGAAATCCCCGCCGATCGTCGGTACACCGCCGAACACGAGTGGGTCGAGCGGACGGGGCCCACGACGGTACGCGTCGGCATCACCGATTTCGCGCAGTCCCAGCTCGGCGACGTCGTGTTCGTCCAGCTTCCGGCAGTCGACGAGGACGTGACGGCGGGCGAATCGTTCGGCGAGGTGGAGTCCACCAAGAGCGTCTCCGACATCTACGCCCCGCTGACCGCGAAAGTCGTTGCCGCCAACGCTGATCTGGACGGCAACCCGGAACTCGTGAACTCCGCCCCCTACGGGCAGGGGTGGCTGGTGGAACTCGGCGTCGCCGACGAGGCGACCCTCGACGCGGCCCTCGGCGACATGCTGGACGCCGCCGGCTACGGCGAGATCGCGGCAGGATAATTTCCCGGGCACCCGCGAAACGGTAATGGACAGTTTTCGGACGGCGCCGACAGCGCGGAAATCCGGGATGCCGGAGAAATCCGCTGTCGGAATACCGGTTCGTAATGTGCTGGCGGCCTGTCTCACTACACGCACCGGCGTGCGCAGGGTACGGTCGAACTGAACGCATGTGCCGTGTCGGGGCGCAGGTCCGTAGTTTGAATGTGATCGTGGGAGTTTGCACAGAAGTTAATGTGCACGGGAACCGAATTATGTAGTACCGAGTGGCATTGCGTAGTCCAGCGAATCTTGCTGGATGATCGAACTAGGAGGAGAAACGGTGAGCGAGAACGGCAACGACGCGGTCTATGGGGAGACGCCGGCGGAAACGACGTCGGTCTTCCGCGCGGACTTTCTCAACGAGCTCGACAACTCCTCGGCAACCCAGGCTCCGGAGGCTCCGGTGTCGGGTGTGGAGGGACTGCCCGCAGGCTCTGCTCTGCTCGTCGTCAAGCGTGGACCGAACGCAGGGTCGCGCTTCCTGCTCGACCAGCCGACGACGTCGGCGGGACGGCATCCCGACAGCGACATCTTCCTCGACGACGTGACGGTCAGCCGCCGTCACGCGGAGTTCCGCCAGGAGGACGACGAGTTCCAGGTGGTAGACGTCGGCAGCCTCAACGGCACGTACGTCAACCGTGAGCCGGTCGACTCGGCTGTCCTGGCGAACGGTGACGAGGTCCAGATCGGCAAGTTCCGGCTGGTCTTCCTGACCGGCCCCCGAACCACGGCCGGTGGCTCGCAGATCGGTGAGACGTCAGCTGGTGCGGGTAGCCAATGACCGCGGTGCGGCAGCAGCAGGCACAACCGGGGATGTCGATCGGCTCCGTGCTCGATCGACTGCGCCCCGATTTTCCTGATGTGACGATCTCGAAGATCCGATTCCTCGAAGCCGAGGGTCTCATCAGCCCGCAGCGCACTCCCTCGGGGTATCGGCGTTTCTCGATCGCCGACTGTGAACGACTGCGCTACGTCCTTACCGCGCAGCGCGATCAGTATCTGCCGCTGAAGGTCATCAAGGAGCAGCTCGAGGCCATCGACAGAGGTGTGGCCACGGTCGGCGCCGGCGATTCTTCGCCGCGCCGGCCGCGCACGCTCACGGTGGCACCGGGTGAGGTGTCGCCCGAGGAGTTCCTCACCGACCGAGAGGTGCGGATCAGTCGCGACGATCTGATCGCACGAGCGGGGATCGACGAGAAGTTCCTCGGCGAACTGACCCGAGGGGGACTGGTCGTTCCCGGACCGGCGGGATTCTTCGACGAGGACGCGGTGACGCTGGCACGCACCGCGAGGGCGATGTCCGAGTTCGGACTCGAGGTGCGGCATCTGAGGGCGTTCAAGCTGGCGGCAGACCGTGAGGCCGGGTTGGTCGCGCAGATCGCCGGGCCGGTCGCCAAGAGCCGCGATGCAGGCGCACGGGACCGCGCCGAGGAGATGGTGCGCGAACTGGCCGCGTTGTCTCTGACGCTGCACACCTGCCTGGTGAAGTCTGCAGTCCGAGGTGCGCTCGACCGGTGAGGTGAGTTCACCGACAGTCCCACCTCGGAACTTCCCAACGACGCTGCGCTCGAACGGCTGTACGGTCGAAGAGCAGACACGAATCGAATAGAATCCTGGTACGGCATTGTGTGCCGCGGACGGACCATTGCAGGGTGGAGGCAGACGCGATGAGCGAAATGCACGTGATCGGAGTTCGTGTCGAGCAGCCCCAAAATCAACCTGTCCTGCTGTTGCGTGAAACCGACGGCGAGCGGTACCTCCCCATCTGGATCGGTCAGACGGAAGCCACCGCGATCGCGCTCGAACAGCAGGGGGTCGAGCCGGCGCGCCCGCTGACCCACGATCTGATCAAGAACCTGATCGAAGCCTTCGGCCGCACCCTGAAAGAGGTGCGCATCGTCGACCTCCGCGAGGGCACGTTCTACGCCGACCTCGTGTTCGACCAGAACACCAGGGTCTCGGCGCGGCCGTCCGACTCCATCGCCATCGCACTGCGGATCGGAGTGCCGATCTTCGCGGAGGAAGCGGTGCTCACCGAGGCCGGTCTGGTCATGCCGGACGAGCGCGAAGACGAGGTCGAGAAGTTCAAGGAATTCCTCGAGTCCGTGTCGCCGGACGATTTCAAGGCCACTGACGGCTAGATTGCACCTGCGGTTGAGCCTCGGGCGCGCAGTAACGGTTGAGGTTCTTCCGGCGCGTTGCGTTGACCCCGTCTCTTCGGAGTCATAGCGTTCGGTGCAGTGATTTTCTGCCCTGCAGATTGTATCGGGCGTACGCTGAATAGGTTCAGGGTACGGACTTGCTCGATGTCACTGGTGGCGCTCGCGCCGCTCGATGGGCTGCGGTTCGCCGCGGACACTGGCGACGCGCGTCACAGGCGCACTGATCGTCGGGTTCAGTGCAACATGCGAGAGGGAGTAGTCAGTGGGAGATCGGCCGCAGGAGAATGCGCTGAACCTTGCGCCCGGCGACGTCGTTGCCGAGCCCGAGTTCAGCTCCGAGGAGATCCAGCCGGGCCTCTTCCCGGACGATTCCGTGCCCGACGACCTCGTCGGATACCGCGTCCCCATCGCCTGCCAGATCGCGGGAATCACCTACCGCCAGCTCGATTACTGGGCTCGCACATCGCTCGTGGTGCCGTCCATTCGTGGCGCAGCGGGTTCGGGAAGCCAACGGCTGTACTCGTTCAAAGACATCCTCGTCCTCAAGATCGTCAAGCGTCTGCTCGACACCGGAATATCCTTGCAGAACATTCGCGTGGCCGTCGACCACCTCCGTAAGCGCGGAGTGCGGGACTTGGCGAAGATCACACTCTTCTCGGACGGGACCACGGTCTACGAGTGCACGTCCGCCGAAGAGGTCGTCGATCTGCTCCAGGGCGGGCAAGGTGTCTTCGGTATCGCGGTGAGCGGTGCCATGCGCGAACTGACCGGCACCATCGCCGATTTCCCGGCTGAGCGTGCCGACGGCGGCGCGAGCGAGCAGAGCCCGGAGGACGAACTGGCGTCGCGGCGCAAGAACCGTGCCAGCCGCAAGACGGGCTAGGCCCCGCCGGCGGCGGCGCCGCCTTCGGCGGTCGTGACATAGACTGGCGGTGCGTCGACGCCGTGCGGGAGAGTTCCGGGCACTGCATGCACAGAAACAGTGTGTGCGGGAGTTCGGGCGCCGAAGGAGCAACACCTCCCCGTCAATCTCTCAGGCAGACAGGACCGTGCGGGCTCCGACGTCTCTGGAAAGCGGTGGGAGCACCCACCCGCCCACGGGGAAAGGGCCGTCTTCGCACGCGAACGACGGTACCGAATCTCTCAGGCGCTCGACGCGAGCAGGCGACAGAGGGGGAGGAACGTTCCGCTGACGCGGGGCGTGTCCTGATCCTCCGAACTGCTTGGGAGTTGTCGTGATCGACGCTGGAAGCCGTACATTCGCCGATCGTCATGTCGGCCCGAACGCTGCGGAACTCGCGCACATTCTCGAACTGGTCGGAGCCGATTCGCTCGACGACCTCGCGTCGAAGGCCGTCCCCGCCGTCATCCTGGACGCAGTCGAAGGTGGCATCGCCGACGGTCTCGATGCCCTGCCGGCGCCGGTGTCCGAGCACGAAGCGCTCGCCGAACTGTCCGCACTCGCCGCGCAGAACACCGTGGCGACGTCGATGATCGGTCTCGGCTACTACGACACCCTGACCCCGCCGGTCCTGATCAGGAACATCATCGAGAACCCGGCCTGGTACACGGCCTACACGCCGTACCAGCCCGAGATCAGCCAGGGCCGCCTCGAGGCCCTCCTCAACTTCCAGACGATGGTCGCCGACCTCACCGGCATGGAGGTCGCCAACTCGTCGATGCTCGACGAGGCGACCGCCGCCGCCGAGGCGATGACGCTGCTGCGCCGCGCGAGCAAGAGCAAGTCGCCGCGATTCGTGGTCGACGCCGACCTGTTCCCGCAGACCCTCGCCGTCGTCGGGACCCGCGCGGAACCGCTCGGCATCGAGATCGTGGTCGCCGACCTGTCCACCGGACTGCCGGACGGTGACTTCTTCGGCGTCCTCGGACAGATGCCCGGCGCATCCGGTCGCATCGTCGACTACACCGACGTGATCGCCGCCGCCCACGAGCGTGGCGCACTGGTCGCGGTCGGTGCCGACCTGCTGGCGCTCACCCTCCTCACCCCGCCCGGCGAGATCGGTGCCGACGCCTGTTTCGGCACCACCCAGCGGTTCGGTGTCCCGATGGGCTTCGGCGGCCCGCACGCCGGTTACCTCGCCGTGCACACCAAGCACGCGCGGCAACTCCCCGGCCGTCTGGTCGGCGTCTCCGTCGACGCCGACGGCGACAAGGCCTACCGGCTGGCCCTGCAGACCCGCGAGCAGCACATCCGCCGCGAGAAGGCGACGTCGAACATCTGCACCGCGCAGGTGTTGCTGGCGATTCTCGCGGCCATGTACGCCAGCTACCACGGCGCCGAGGGCCTGAAGGCGATCGCCCTGCGCGTCGCGAACTCCGCACACTCGCTGGCTGCCGCGCTCCGCAAGACCGGGGCTTCCGTCGTCCACGAGCACTTCTTCGACACGATTCTCGTGCGTGTCGACGGCCGGGCCGCGGACGTCGTGGCGAAGGCGAAGGAGGCGGGCGTCAACCTGCGGCTCGCCGACGCCGATCATGTCGCCATCGCCTGCGACGAGGCCACCACCGACGACGACGTCGCCCGCGTGCTGGCCGCGTTCGGCGGCGACGGTGCCGTGACCCCGGAAGCGGGCACCTCCGTCCCCGATGCGCAGCTCCGCGGGTCCGACTACCTCCAGCACGAGGCGTTCACCCGCTACCGCACCGAGACGGCGATGCTGCGCTACCTGCGGGCGTTGTCCGACAAGGACATCGCACTCGACCGCAGCATGATCCCGCTCGGCTCGTGCACGATGAAACTCAACGCCACCGCCGAGATGGAGGCGATCACCTGGCCCGCGTTCGCCGGACTGCATCCGTTCGCCCCCACCGGCGACACACCGGGCATCCTCCGCATCATCAAAGACCTCGAGAACTGGCTCGTCGCCGTCACCGGCTACGACGCGGTCAGTCTGCAGCCGAACGCCGGAAGTCAGGGCGAGTACGCGGGACTGCTGGCGATCCGCAACTACCACCTCAGCCGCGGAGACGATCACCGCGACACCTGCCTCATCCCGTCGAGCGCCCACGGCACCAATGCCGCGTCCGCCGTCATGGCCGGGATGCGCGTCGAGGTCGTCGCCTGCCGCCCCAACGGTGACGTGGACGTGGACGACCTGCGGGCGAAGATCGCCGACCATGCCGAACGTCTCGCGGCGATCATGATCACCTACCCGTCCACACACGGTGTGTACGAGCACGAGATCGCCGACATCTGCGCCGCCGTCCACGACGCCGGCGGCCAGGTCTACGTCGACGGTGCCAACCTCAACGCCCTGGTCGGCCTCGCCCGGCCGGGCCGGTTCGGCGGCGACGTGAGCCACCTCAACCTGCACAAGACGTTCTGCATCCCGCACGGCGGTGGCGGTCCCGGCGTGGGACCGATCGGCGTGCGGTCCCACCTCACCCCGTTCCTCCCCGGACACCCGCTCGCACCCGAACTCGGCACCGCCGGGCCGATCTCCGCCGCCCCCTACGGCAGCGCGTCGATCCTCCCCATCACCTGGGCGTACATCCGGATGATGGGCGCCGTCGGACTGCGCCGCGCCAGCCTGACCGCCATCGCCTCGGCCAACTACATCGCGCGCCGCCTGGACGAGTACTTCCCCGTCCTCTACACCGGCGAGGGCGGAATGGTGGCCCACGAGTGCATCCTGGACCTCCGGCCGATCACCAAGGACACCGGGGTCACCGTCGACGACGTCGCAAAGCGCCTCGCCGACTACGGTTTCCACGCACCGACCATGAGCTTCCCGGTGGCGGGCACGCTGATGGTCGAGCCCACCGAGAGCGAGAACCTGGAAGAGATCGACGCCTTCTGCGAGGCGATGATCGCGATCCGCGCCGAGATCGACCGCGTGGGCGCGGGGGAGTGGCCGGTGGACGACAACCCGCTGCGCGGCGCCCCGCACACGGCCGGCTGCCTGGCCGCGGAGTGGAACCACCCCTACACAAGGGAGACGGCCGTGTTCCCCCGCGGCAAGGCCCGGCCGAAGGTCTGGCCCGCGGTGCGGCGCATCGACGGCGCCCACGGCGACCGCAACCTCGTGTGCTCCTGCCCGCCGATCTCGGCGTTCGAAGGCGCCTGACAGCGGGTGGCCCGTCCCGCTCGGGCGGGACGGGCCACCGCCGGGGTCAGTCCTCGCGCACCAGCTCGAGGATCGTGATCTCCGGTGGGGCGCCCACACGCACCGGTGGGCCCCACGTGCCCACGCCGCGGGTGGTGTAGAGGACGGTGTTCCCGATCCGGTCGAGACCCGTCACCGACGGCTGCTGCAGCGGTACCAGGTAGCGCAGCGGCCACATCTGTCCGCCGTGCGTGTGCCCCGACAGTTGCAGGTCCACACCGAGATCCGACGCTTCCAGTGCCTGCCGCGGTTCGTGCGCGAGCAGTACCACGAACGTCGACGGATCGCGTCCGGCGAGCGCGGCGGGAAGATCCGGTTCATACGGGTCCGGCGACGAATAGTCGTGGATGCCGGCGATGTCGATACTCGCGCCCCCGCGGGTGAGCGTCGCGCGCTCGTTGCGCAGCGTCCGGATGCCGAGCCGGTCCCACACGTCCAGCCACCGGCCACCGTCGTCGGCGTAGAACTCGTGGTTGCCGCTGACCCCGAACACCCCCATCGGGGCGTCGAGGTCGCCGAGCGGTTGCAGGTCGGGCGACACCTTCGCGACGGTCCCGTCGACCAGATCGCCCGCGATCGCGACCAAATCCGGTTTCTCCGAGTTCACCAGGTCGACGACGCGGCGGGTGAAATCCACTCCCCGAGCCGGGCCCACGTGCAGGTCGGACACGAGTGCCACGCGCACACCGTCGAACTCGGCGGGCAGGCGCTGCAGGGGCACCCGAACCCGCACGATCCGCGGGCGAGCCGCCTCCGACACCCCGTAACCGGCGGCGCCGACGGCACCCACCACGACCACGGCGGTCGCGATGCGCAGACTTCGCCGGCGCGACAGATCGACCTGTTCGTCGTTCCCGGTGCCGCGTAGGCGGTGGACGAGCTGCGTCAGCTGGGACATCAACGCGATCAGGAGAAGCCCGAGCACCAGGTAGAACATCGCGCCGAGCCACACC
>RRBB01000977.1:0-450 GCA_006543605.1 Rhodococcus sp. WS4 | reverse complement strand
ATGCCGCGGGCCGGCGGCATCCGCAGAATGCTCGGCACTACAACAAGGAGAAAGGATCGATGAAACGCACCCTGACCGTGATCGCCGTGGCGGTCGCCGCCGCGGCTGCCGGCGGCGCCTGGTACCTCCATGCCAAGCAGCCGCTCCGCAACGGCTCGCTCGCCCTGGCCCACCTGCAGGCGCCGGTCGACGTGCGCTACGACGAGCGCGGGGTTCCGCACCTGTACGCGCAGAACCAGACCGACCTCTACCGCGCCCTCGGCTACGTGCACGCCCAGGACCGCCTGTTCCAGATGGAAATGCTGCGGCGCCTGGCGCGCGGCGAGCTGGCCGAAGTGCTCGGACCCAAGCTGGTGGATACCGACCGTCTGTTCCGCACCCTGCGCATCCGCGACCACGCCGCCGAATACAGCGCCCGCCAGGACAAGCAGTCGCAGCCCTGGAAAGTGC
>RRBB01000976.1:0-451 GCA_006543605.1 Rhodococcus sp. WS4 | reverse complement strand
CCCGAAATGCGACGGGAGATCTCGCCAGGGCAACCCGGTCCGCAGTCGATACAGCATCCCCTCGACCACCACACGATTGTTCCGGAACTTCCGCCCCCGGAGCCCATCGGAACTGGGCAACAGCAGCGCGAGCAACTCCCACTGCTTGTCCGTCAACACCTCAAACCGATCAACAACGTCTGCCACACCGAAGAGTCTGCAGCACAACACCACAAATCATTGGGAGACACACCCTAGTACTGCAACGGCACTTGCTTGACAGGTAGACGATACTGGTTGTGTGGTCCTTGATTTGGTTGTTTCCGAGTTGGAAGCGTTGCATGAGCGGATCTCCGGTCGGTTCGCCCGGTCGGAACCGCGGTCCCGGGTCCGTGAATATGTGACGGGTTTGGTTGCGGGTCTGGAACGCAAGAACGGGTGGACCCTCGCCGAGCGGGCCGGTGAAATGAGC
>RRBB01000975.1:0-451 GCA_006543605.1 Rhodococcus sp. WS4 | reverse complement strand
CCTCCCGATTCACCCGACCGCGGAAACCGAACCATGAGCCAGACCGACAAACCGACCCTGTCGCTTGACCTGCGCGGCGAACATTGCCCGTACAACGCCATCGCCACCCTGGAAACCCTGGCGACCATGCAGCCGGGCGAACGCCTGGAAGTGGTCACCGACTGCTCGCAATCGGTCCACGGGATTCCCGAAGATACCCAGCGCCAGGGCTACAAATGCCTGGCGGTGGAGCAGCATGGCGCGCTGTTCCGCTTCCTCATAGAGGTGCCGCTGGAAAGCTGAACGAGCGAGCCTGCAACGACAAGAAAGCCGACCCTCGGGTCGGCTTTCTTGTGCCAGGGTTCAGTGCGGAAAACTGCGCTGCAGGCGCAGCAGGTCTTCCGGGGTGGTGATCTTCAGGTTGTCGGCGCGCCCTTCCACCAGCTTCGGCGCATAGCCGGCCCACTCCATC
>RRBB01000974.1:0-452 GCA_006543605.1 Rhodococcus sp. WS4 | reverse complement strand
TTGGCGCGGTCGGCGAGGGCCATGATCTCGCGCATGGCGCGATTGAAGTCGCGGGCCTCATAGGCCTCGGCGATGCCCGGGGCGGCCTCGCGGAAGGCGGCGAGCAGCTCCGGCGCCGGATCGGCGCCGACCAGCACGCCGGCGTTGCCCTTGTGGATGAAGCCGGCGCAGCGGCTGGCGATGTTGACGACCTTGCCGACCAGGTCGGAGTTGACCTTCTGCACGAAGTCCTCGAGGTTCAGGTCGAGGTCCTCGACGCCGCGGCCGAGCTTGGAGGCGTAGTAGTAGCGCAGGTATTCCGGGTCCAGGTGGTCGAGGTAGGTGCGCGCCTTGACGAAGGTGCCGCGCGACTTGGACATCTTCTGGCCGTTCACGGTCAGGTAGCCGTGCACGTTCAGCGCGGTCGGCTTGCGGTAGCCGGCGCCTTCGAGCATGGCCGGCCAGAACAGCGC
>RRBB01000973.1:0-452 GCA_006543605.1 Rhodococcus sp. WS4 | reverse complement strand
GAGGAACCGCATGCTCGACCTACGCCGCCTGCGCTGCTTCGCAGCCGTTGCCGAAACCCTGCATTTCGGCCGCGCCGCCCAGCGCCTGCACATGGCGCAGCCGCCCTTGACCCGGCAGATATCCGCGCTGGAGGAAGAGCTGGGCTTTCGCCTGTTCGACCGCTCCAGCCGGGCGGTGACCCTCACCGCCGAGGGCAGCCTGTTCCTGCCTTACGCACGCGGCCTGCTGGACCAACTGGAGCGCACCGCCGGCTTCGCCCGCAAGTTGGCGCAGGGGTTGGCCGGCCACCTGACCCTCGGCTACGCCAGCTCCATCGCCCTGTCGGACCTGTTCACCGAGGCGATCCGACTGTTCCGCGAGCGCCATCCGGAGGTGCAACTGGAGCTGCTCGAAGGCGCTTCGGCGGCGCAATGGGCGCAGATCGCCGAAGGCGGCATCGATGTGGGGCTGG
>RRBB01000972.1:0-454 GCA_006543605.1 Rhodococcus sp. WS4 | reverse complement strand
ACCGTATCTTCTATCAGACGGCGCGCTACGGTGCCGGGCGGCGGGAGTAACGGCAAATCGTCATAGCGATACCAGTTCGCCTCGAGCAATTCTTTCGGGTCGATCACGATGTCGCCGCTGTCATATTCCGCCATAAACGCGGTCATTAAAGACTGAGGAAACGGCCACGGCTGAGAAGTCACGTAACGCAAGTTTTTAACTTTAATTCCGCTCTCTTCCATCACTTCCCGCGCGACTGCCTGCTCGAGGGTTTCGCCCACTTCGACGAATCCGGCAAGTACTGTATGGACACCGCTACGATGGCGGGTATGCTGGGCGAGGAGGATCGAATCATCGCGACGGATGGCAACAATAATGCAGGGGGCGATTTGCGGGTAGTAACGCTCACGGCAATGGCTGCACAGCATCGCCCATTCGGTTTTGCTCGGATACATTTCATGCCCGCAGTAACCAC
>RRBB01000971.1:0-455 GCA_006543605.1 Rhodococcus sp. WS4 | reverse complement strand
CGATGCCGTGGTGCTGGCCCATGACGGAGTCGGCGGCACGCAACTGGTGGGATACGTGGTGGCGGACTCGGCGGAGGATGCTGAGCGTCTGCGGGAGTCGCTGCGGGAGTCGCTGAAGCGGCACCTGCCGGACTACATGGTGCCGGCGCACCTGATGCTGCTGGAGCGGATGCCGCTGACGGTCAATGGCAAGCTCGACCGGCAGGCGTTGCCGCAACCGGATGCGAGCCTGTCGCAACAGGCCTATCGAGCGCCCGGTAGCGAGCTGGAGCAGCGCATCGCAGCGATCTGGTCGGAGATCCTGGGAGTGGAACGGGTCGGCCTGGACGACAACTTCTTCAGCCTCGGCGGCGACTCGATCGTCTCGATCCAGGTAGTCAGCCGTGCGCGCCAGGCCGGATTGCAACTGAGCCCGCGCGACCTGTTCCAGCACCAGAACATCCGCAGCCTGGCCC
>RRBB01000970.1:0-456 GCA_006543605.1 Rhodococcus sp. WS4 | reverse complement strand
TTGCAGTACTCTGTCTCTGCGTTCTGTCTGGTTCTCCATGAAGCAAATAGTACCTCGAATACGCAGCAGCGTTTTTCACTTTTCTGTCCGACTGGAAACTCTGTCTGATGTACAAGACAACAGAGCTGTCATCCTCATCCATTCCGTTCTCCTGAAGTTCCTCCTTAGGTTTTTTGTCCTCAAAGAGATCCTTTTCCTCTGACTGTTTTTGGAGTTCTTTCTGGTACTTTTGGAATGAAATACTTGCTGCGTATGGTTTGGTTTCTCTTTCTTGGACAATCGAAGAGACGTACTCCTGACTGAACTCTTTGATCTCATTATCTGAGGGACCTCCCGAGATCGACAAGGCTCTGAGCGCCTCAGCAGCGTGCTCATGGGTCTTGAACACTAAATTCACATTCAGGTCGTCGATCCACTGAACTCTGAACCAGATTGGCGACTCAAACTCTCTATACT
>RRBB01000969.1:0-456 GCA_006543605.1 Rhodococcus sp. WS4 | reverse complement strand
GTCAATAACTTCTAACGACTGGTCAGCATGTAAAATAACGTCCACGCGTTTTGCGTGACCCGCCAGTGCTTCATCCACACTGTTATCAATGACTTCTTGCCCCAAATGGTTAGGGCGAGTGGTATCGGTATACATCCCCGGACGGCGGCGAACCGGCTCAAGCCCGGTGAGTACCTCAATGGCATCAGCGTTATAAGTTTGCGTCATGGTTTAAGTTAGTAATTCGAGTTGATCGTCAGAGATGGTGCAGACCAAGAAAATCGACGATCGGGTTGAAATAATCTTCGAAGCCCGTGAATGCGTGGTTGCCGCCTTCTATGACAGTCTGGCGGCAGGAAGCGTAGTACGCCACCGCCTGGCGGTAATCCAGCACTTCATCTCCCGTCTGTTGCAGCAGCCAGATCAAATCCGGCGCTTCCAGCGGGTCAATCTGCATGACTTTAAGATCGTAAATAT
>RRBB01000968.1:0-456 GCA_006543605.1 Rhodococcus sp. WS4 | reverse complement strand
GAGGCGACGTCGGCGAAGGTGTATTTGCCCAGGTTGCGCAGGCGCTCGGCGATGAGGAAGAGGATGATCGGCCAGCCGACCAGGAAGCCGATCGAGTAGATCAGGCCGTCGTAGCCGGAAGTGAAGACCAGCGCCGAAATACCCAGGAAGGATGCCGCCGACATGTAGTCGCCGGCGATCGCCAGGCCATTCTGGAAGCCGGTGATGCGGCCGCCTGCGGCATAGTAGTCGGCCGCCGAGCGGTTGCGCTTGGATGCCCAGTAGGTGATGCAGAGGGTCGCGCCGACGAAGGCGACGAACATGACGATGGCCGAGACGTTCAGCGGCTGGCGCTGCACGTCGCCGGTCAGCGCGTCGGCCCAGAGGGCCGGAGCGAAGGCCGCAAGGCCGAGCGCGGCAAGGAGACGAGCGATCATTGCTGCGCCTCCTTGAGGATTTCCTGGTTCAGGCTGTCGA
>RRBB01000096.1:0-38485 GCA_006543605.1 Rhodococcus sp. WS4 | reverse complement strand
GTGCCGGGGTGGGCGTCGTTCCTCCCGTGGACACGGGCTCGAGGCCTGTCTCCGAGGACTCGGACGAAGAAGACGTGGTGCTGGTGGTTTCGGCGGACGTCGGACCCTGGTAGTCGCTCGACAGCACCACCCGCACCGAGCCCTCGGGAAGGGTCGCGTCGGTGTCGGTGGGGAGCCCGCCGAGTGCGGCGGCGACGGCCTTCGCGCTGTCGTCGTCCGCGGAGTGCGAGAAGACGGTGGTCTCGTTCACCGAGGTGCCCGTGTAGTTGCCGACTTCGCCCTGGCCGTAGCCGAGCGAGTTCAGCGCTTCAGCGACACCGTTCGCGAGGCCTCCGACGTCGCTGGCGTTGGCGACGTCGACGGTGACGGTGGACGTGTCGACCTTGGGCGTCTCCGGCGTGGTCGTCTCCTCCGAGTCGGTGGGCTCCTCGCCGACGAGTCCGGCCACGTATTTCTTCACGTCCTTCGGCTTGACCTCGACGATGGACTCGCCGTAGTCGGTCATGCCGTTCAGGTCGGCCACCGGAATCGTCTCGAATTGCACCTTGCCGCCGGCGAGGTCCTGCAGCTGGGTGGCGAACTCGATGATGTCCCAGTCGTCGTCGAGCACCACCGAGCGTTGCACCGCGTCGCTGAGTTCGTTCAGCTTGCCCGGGTCGCTGAGGGTCTTCGCGGACAGCACCTTGCCGACGAGCGAGGCCATGAACACCTGCTGGCGCACGATGCGGTCGAGGTCGCCGCGCGGGAGGTTGTGGCGCTGGCGGACGAAGCTCAGCGCGTCCGCACCCTTCAACGTCTGCTCCCCGGCGGGGAAGTGCGCGCCCGACATGTCCTCGTCCGCCGGTTCGTTGAGGCAGACGTCGACCCCGCCGACCGCGTTGGTCAGGAGGACGAACCCGAGCAGCCCGACCTCGGCGTAGTGGTCGACGGTGATGCCGGTGAGGTCCGTCACCGATTCGATGAGCGCCTCACGACCGGCCTTCGTCGACTCCTCCTCGGCCTCCTTGTCGGTGGCTCCGTCCTCGACGAGTTTCAGCCGCTCGGTTTCCTTGGTGGCGCCGTAGGCGGCGTTGATCTTCGACATGCCGATGCCCGGCACGTTCACGTAGGAGTCGCGGGGGATCGAGATGGCGGTGGCGGAGCTGCCGTCGTTCGGGACGCGGATGAGGACGATGGTGTCGGTGTTGGACGCGACCTCCTCGCCGGCGCGCAGCGAGTCGAGCTCCTCCTGTGAGAGGGGGTTGCCATGGGCGTCGGTGCGGCTGTCCGTGCCGACCATGAGGATGTCGACGGCGCCGTCGGCGCTACCGCCGAGCCCCAGACCGCCCGCGGTTGCCAGATTGTTGCGCAGCGAGTCGATGCTCCGCCACGCGAATCCCGTGACGACGAGGGCGAGCACCGACAGCACCGCGACAGCGATGTGAATCGGCCGCCGAGCCGTGCTCGGGGGTGCGTCTGGTGCGGGTTGCTCGTGTGACACGGAAACCAGGCTACTGGTCGGCGCGCCGGGAACAGGGAGGCGTGGATCGGCGTGCCAGACTGGCCCCCGTGACCAACATCCTTGTGACCGGTGCCCGGGGGCAGCTGGGCGGACACCTCCTCCGACGAGCCGAGGCAATGGGCATTCCGGCCCGCGGCGTGGGATCGGACGAGCTCGACATCACGAACCGTGCCGCGGTGGATGCGCAGGTCGAAGGCGGATCGGTGGTGATCAACTGCGCGGCCTACACGGCGGTCGATGCTGCGGAGTCGGACGAACAGACGGCGTCGGCGGTCAACGAACTCGGGCCGGCGAACCTGGCGGCGGCGTGCGCCCGGGTGGGTGCCCGGCTGATTCACGTCTCCACCGACTACGTCTTCGCCGGGCAGGGCGACACGCCGTACGAGGTGGACGCCCCGACCGGTCCCGCGACCGCGTACGGACGCACCAAGCTCGCGGGCGAGCGGGCCGTGCACGCTGCGCTTCCGTCCGCCCACGTCGTGCGCACCGCGTGGGTGTACACGGGGGTCGGTTCCGACTTCGTGTCCACCATGCGAAGGCTCGAGCGTGAACGTGACACGGTCGACGTCGTGGACGACCAGGTGGGCTCGCCCACATTTGCCGGCGACCTGGCCGACGCGCTACTCGAATTGGCCGGTCGCAGCGACATCGACGCACCGGTGCTCCACGCCACCAATGCGGGCCGGGCGAGTTGGTTCGACCTCGCGCGCGCCGTGTTCGAGGAGGCAGGTGCCGACCCGCACAGAGTGCACCCGTGCACGAGCGCCCAGTTCGTGCGGCCCGCCCCGAGACCGGCCTTCTCGGTCCTGTCGGGCAGCGCGTGGGCCGACGCCGGGCTGACCCCGTTGCGGCCGTGGCGTGACGCGTTGCATGCGGCTCTGCATGCAGTGGTGTGAGGCGGACCCTCTTTCAACGGCTACGCTTGCCCGCGTGAGTTCGAAGCTGGCCGTGGTGACGGTGACCTATTCGCCAGGTGAGCATCTGGAGCAGTTCCTGGGCACTCTCGCCGAGGCGACGAAAGAAGATCCGCAGGTCGTGATGGCCGACAACGGATCGACGGACGGCGCCCCCGAGGCCGCGGACGCGGCGCACGAGCACGTGCGTCTGCTGCGCACCGGCGGGAACATCGGCTACGGCGGTGCCATCAACAGGGCTGTGGCGGAGATAGACGAGGACATCGAGTTCGTCGTCATCGCCAATCCGGATGTGCGCTGGGCGCCCGGATCGATCGACGTTCTCCTCGCGGCTGCCGAGCGCTGGCCGCGGGCGGGAGCGCTCGGACCGCTCGTTCTGGAACCCGACGGAAGCATCTACCCGTCGGCGCGTCAGGTCCCCGACCTCGTGTCGGGGGCGGGTCACGCCGTCCTGGGTACGGTGTGGCCGTCCAACCCGTGGACTGCCGGCTACCGGCAGGAGAACGAAACCGTCAGCGAGCGGTCGGTCGGCTGGCTGTCCGGCTCGTGCCTGCTGATGCGGCGCGCCGCGTTCGACTCGATCAACGGTTTCGATTCCCGCTACTTCATGTACATGGAGGACGTCGACCTCGGCGACCGCCTGGGCAAGGCCGGGTGGCTCAACGTGTACGTGCCCTCCGCCGAGGTCACCCACGCGAAGGGACATGCCGCGGGCAAGCACCCGGAACTGATGCTGCCCGCCCACCATCAGAGTGCCTACCGGTTCCAGGCCGACCGCCACCCCCACTGGTGGCAGGCGCCCCTGCGGTGGGCACTTCGGGGAGGATTGGCAGTGCGGTCGAAGATCGCCGTGGCCGCCGCGGTCCGGGAACGTCGGAAGAACGAGAACGAGGGGGGAACGACTCATGGCAATTGAGAAGACGACCGATGCGGTGGTGCTGGTCGGCGGCAAGGGGACGAGGCTTCGTCCGCTGACCCTGTCGGCGCCCAAGCCCATGCTGCCCACCGCGGGCCTGCCGTTCCTCCAGCATCTGCTCGCGCGGATCGGGGCGGCCGGGATCACCCACGTGGTCCTCGGGACGTCGTTCAAGGCGGAGGTCTTCGAGGAGTACTTCGGCGACGGCTCCAAGCTGGGTCTGGAGATCGACTACGTCACCGAGACCGAGCCGCTCGGAACCGGCGGCGGCATCCGGAACGTGCTGCCGAAGTTGCGCGGCGACCACACCATGGTCTTCAACGGGGACGTCCTCGGCGGCACCGACCTCGGAGCGATCCTCGACACTCACCGGACCCGGGACGCCGACGTCACCCTGCACCTCGTGCGGGTCGGGGATCCGCGCGCGTTCGGCTGCGTGCCCACCGATGCGGACGGCCGCGTCACCGCCTTCCTCGAGAAGACGCAGGACCCGCCGACCGACCAGATCAACGCCGGTTGCTACGTGTTCAAGCGGGAGATCATCGAGCAGATCCCCGCGGGACGCCCGGTGTCGGTGGAGCGCGAGGTGTTCCCGTCGCTGCTGGCCGACGGCGCCAAGGTGTACGGCCACGTCGACTCCTCGTACTGGCGCGACATGGGCACCCCCGAGGACTTCGTGCGCGGTTCCGCGGACCTGGTCCGCGGCATCGCCCCGTCGCCGGCGCTGGACGGCCCCCGCGGTGAATCGCTCGTCCACCCGGGCGCGGGTGTCGCCCCCGGTGCGCTGCTGATCGGCGGAACCGTCGTCGGCCGCGGCGCCGAGGTGGGTGCGGGTGCGCGCCTCGACGGTGCGGTGCTGTTCGACGGTGCCGTGGTCGAGGCCGGAGCGACCGTAGAACGGTCCATCATCGGATTCGGCGCGCGGATCGGTCCGCGGGCGCTCGTGCGTGACGCGGTGATCGGTGACGGAGCCGACGTCGGCGCCCGGTGCGAACTCCTGCGCGGGGCCCGCGTGTGGCCCGGCGTGATGCTGCCCGACGGCGGGGTCAGGTTCAGCACGGACGTGTGAGAGATCAACGTACCCTGCCCTGAAGGGCCGGGTTTGCCAGTCGCGTCCCCGACTGGCTGTCAGGTGCGCGCCGACTGTAGGCCGGTTGATTAGGCGGCCCAATAGCCGTGCGTCGTGGTCATGTACTTCACGTACCCCAGGTAGGCGATGTTCAACGCGGCATTGTGATCTGCCTGATCGACATGTCCACACACCCGGCACACAAACCGATCCTGTGTGATCCGGTTCGCCTTGTCGACGTGCCCGCACGGGTAGCACGTCCGCGAGGTGTTCCGCGGGTTAATGACCTCCACAGGGACACCCACCGACGCGGCTTTGTAGGTGACGAAGTCCCGCAACTGTGCATACGCCCACGAGTGCAGTTGTTGCCGCTGTGCCTTGGCCAGCCGTACCCGCTCGCGGATCCCGGAAAGGTCTTCCAGGACGATTCCACGACCGGTGCGTTGCGCCTGAGCAACAATGGTCTTCGAAATCTGATGGTTGATATCGGTGGCGTACCGATGCTCCTTCTCGCGACGCCGTCGCAGCTTCCGCTTCGCCGACTTCGACCCGACCTTCTGCAAGGTCCGCCGTGTCCGCGTGTACTTGCCGCGGCGTGCGGTGACCGCCCCACTGGACCAGTCCGCCGACGCAGCGGTGTCATCGGAGGTGACCGCGAGGTTCACTATCCCCAGGTCCACGCCGAGGAACTCCTCGACCACTACCGGTTCGGGTGCCGGGACGTCGACCGTCGCGTGGAGGAACCACATGTTGTCGCGGAACACGAGATCTGTCTCACCGCAACGGTGTTCCAGGAGTGCACGCTGCCACGGCGCGCACACGTACCGCACCGCTTTGAGTCGGCCTTCGCTTGTCCAGATACTGATCGTCGAGTCCTGCTGTTGCCAGGACAGGCACCGATCGTCGAACGGTTGCGCCGCCAACGCCCGGAAGCAGATCGCCGTGGCGGCGATATCCGTGGCGCGTTTGCCTCCACGCGGGCCGTAATTCCCGGTCTCAAGGTTCGCGGCCCGCGTCGCGTAGGCGTCCGCGACCTTCTTGATCGTGCGGACCGCCGGTTGCGCCGACAGTCCCAACGCCTTCAACTGGTGGTAGACGGCCTTCTGCAGGGCGAACGCGCGGCGATCCTCGCTCGCTTGCGCGACCCGTGACACCACGCCTGCGGCAGTGTTACACAACATCAGCGTGTCGTGCAGCGCACGCGCCTGCGCGTCGGTGGGGGCAAGTTTGATCTTCACCACCCGTTTCACACCCTCACCACCCTCCCGTGCGTCATCAAATATCGTCGAGGCGCGTTCACCGATCCGATGCTCACCCACTGTGAGGAGATCATGGCAGAGGTGTGTGACACGTTCGGTGTGGCGCTGACCGAATTCAACGCGAAGCACGATCACGTGCATCTGCCGATCCACGACCCACCGACAGTTCAACCGTCAATTCTGGTCACCAGCCTCGAGGGTGTCTCGGCACGGCATCCGCGACAGCAATTCCCCGACCACACCCGGGCAAACCTCTGCAGTCACTCTTCGCCACCACCATATTTCGTTGCCTCCGCCGGAGACCCCGCTATCAAACGTCGCCCCATACATCACCAACCAGAAACAGCCCTGATCCCGGGGGAGTCGTGCAGTCCCGGCTCTACCACGCAACTCTGATCGGCTACCTCCGGCCATGAAGGGCCCGGCTTCCGCCGAAGCGCTGGTGAAGTGACGCACGGCTTCACACGCTAAGTGGCGCTCGACGATTCGTTTACGGAGGGATCGGCGATCCGGACCCGAGGCGTCCCAACGGATTACGCGGACGATCGGATCAGGTTGCCGAGCAACTTGCGGCCCGTTCGGGGGATCTCGGCTACGCCGACCCGGCGATCTGGGGAACATCCTCCGGCGACCGTATCTCGGCGAAACGCCCGACGCTGGAACCGCTCCGCTAGCGCAGTCCGGCCAGGTACACGAGGTGGTCGATCGTGGACTTCTCCGCGTTCGGCGGGAGCGCGTCCACGGGCCACCAGCGGAGATCCGTGGATTCGGAACTCCGCACGATGTGGGCGTCGGGACGCGCGCGGACGAGGAACCGGAGATCCAGGTGGCGGGTGGGCTGTCCGAGTGAGCACGTGATCGGGTGCGTGTGTGCCGACAGCAGGTCGGGATCGATCCGGAGGTCGGGGATTCCCGATTCCTCGCACGCCTCGCGCAGCGCGGCATCGACGACCGTGTCGTCGGAAGGCTCACAGTGCCCACCCAATTGGATCCACCTGCCGACCCGCGGATGCAGGGTGAGCAGCACGTGGCACCCGCCCTCGTCCAGGACGAGGGAGGACGCCGTGATGTGTCCGGGCACGTGCTCACGCAGGCATCCGAGCGGCGCTGATGCGAGGAACGCGAGCATGGTGTGCCGCAGCGATTCGTCGTTCTCGTCGAGTGTCTTCCAGCCCTCGAGCGCGGCGGTCGCGGTGCGGTGCAGTGATTCCGCGGTCATGCCCCGGAGCTCATCTCTCCAGCAGGGCGTCGCCGGGGTCGGCGGCGGTGCGGGGTTCGAGCGGCTCGACGGGGTGGCCGACCGCGATCGCACCGAGTGGTCGCCAGTCGTCGGGGAGGTCGAGGACGTCGCGGACGATGTCGGCGGCGAAGATCGTCGACCCGATCCAGCAGCTACCGATTCCCTTGGTGGCCAACGAGACCAGCAGGCCCTGGACCGCGGCGCCGACCGCGACGGTGAACATCGTCGATTCGGCCGCCTGCCGGCGCGGGTCGGGGTAGGTGTGGGCGCCGTCCGGGACGCAGAACGGGATGATCACCTCGGGTGCGTCGACGAGAATGTTTCCGCGGGCCACCCGCGCCTGAACGGCGTCGGCGCTCAGACCGTCGGAGGCGAGGTCGGTGCGCCACTGCTCGCCCATCCGGGACAGCAGTACGTCGCGGACGTCGCGGGTGCGGATCCAGACGAAGCGGACCGGTCGGGTGTGGTGCGGCGCCGGCGCGGTGAGGGCGTCGGCGATCGACGCGCGGACCGCGTCGGGGTCGACCGGGTCGGCGGAGAACCGGCGGATGGAGCGGCGTAGCAGCAGCGCCTCGGAACGTCCCATCTCGAGGGACTCGGCGGTGCCCAGCCAGAACAGGTCCTCGGAGCCGCGCCGGATCAGGTCCTGTCCGCGCGAACCGTCGTCGGACAGGTCGAGTCCGCGCACGACCGCGACCGGCACCCCACCGAGCTTGCCCTTGACCAGGTCGCCGGCGGCGGCGATCTCGTCGGCGACCGCCACCTCCGTCACGACGAGTTCGTTGCCTTGACTGTCCCGGGAACCGGCGTACCCGTGCAGGACCGGAAGCCCGACCGCACCGATGGCGGCGTCGATCTGGCCGTTGCGCCACGCCCGTCCCATGGTGTCGGTGACCACCACCGCGACGGTGACACCGAGCGCGGCCTTCACCGCGCCGCGCAGGGTTCGGGCGCTGGCGTCCGGATCCTCCGGTAGCAGAGCGAGTTCGGCGCCGTCGACGTTCGACCCGTCGATCCCCGACGCCGCCTGCACGATCCCGAGCCGGTTCTCGGTGATCAGGGTCCGGCCCTTGCGGGCCACGATCCGCACCGCTTCCTGCTCGACGAGGAGGCGCCGGGCCGCGTCCCGCTCGTCGGGATCGGTCGGGGAGGGCACGATCCGGCCCTCGACCTTCGAGAACACCTTGCTGGTGACCACCAGGACGTCGCCGTCCTCGAGCCACGGCGCCGCCGCGACGATCGCGGCCGCCAGATCGTCGCCGGGCCGGAACTCGGGCAGACCGGTGACGGGCAGGATCTCGACGGCACCGCCGGGCGCGTGATCGAGCTGCGGGGCGCGGGGGTCGCTCACAGCGTCACCCCCGCCACGTCGAGTGCCGCCTGGACCATCGCCGCGGTGACGTCGGGGTCGGTCATGATCAGCGGGACACTGCGCACCTCGACGCCGGGCACGTCCGCGGTATCGGTGTCGTGGACCAGCCAGCCGTCGAGGATCCCGGTCCCGGACCGCGCCCCGTACCACCGGCCGATCGCCTCCGCCGACGTCTCCACACCGATCACGTCGAGGCATTCGTCGGCCATGCCGCGCAACGGTTTTCCACCGACGATCGGGGAGATCCCGACCACCTTCGCCGCGGTGGTGCGCAACGCACCCCGGATGCCGGGTACCGCCAGGATCGCACCGACACTGACCACCGGATTCGACGGCGCCAGCAGCACGATGTCGGCGCCCTCGATCGCCTCGACCACCCCCGGCGCCGGCGTCGCCTGCTCCGACCCGATGTGCGCGAAGCTGTGCGTCGGCACCTGTGCGCGGTACCGAACCCACCACTCCTGGAAGTGGATCGCGCGCTGCTCACCGTCCTCGGGATCGGTGATCACGACGTGAGTTTCACTACGATCATCGGTCACCGGCAGCAAGGTCACACCCGGCTGCCACCGGTTGCACAACGCCTCGGTCACCGCCGACAACGGATACCCGGTACGCAGCATCTGGGAACGGATCAGATGGGTCGCGATGTCGCGGTCGCCGAGCCCGAACCAGTCGGGCTTCGCCCCGTACGCCGCGAGTTCCTCCTTCGCGTTCCAGGTTTCACCCGCATGACCCCACCCACGGACGGTGTCGATACCACCACCGAGGGTGTACATGCAGGTGTCCAGGTCCGGGCAGATACGCAGCCCGTGCATCCACACGTCGTCACCGACATTGACCACCGCGGTGATGCCATGGCCGGAATCGGCGCCCCCACGACCGGGCGTATCGGCCCCGAGAAGCCTGCGCACGCCTTGCAAGAATCGGGCCCCGCCGACCCCGCCCACCAAAACAGTCACGTTCACGATGCAAGCCTAGGCGGTGGCCGTCGGCTTCCTGTGAGTGCTTCCCCCGAGCGATTCGCGAGCGCGAAATAGTAATGGACTTTCGGCGCTTAGCTTGACCGCGACACGCTGGGCGTGTCTAATCACAAATATGTCATTCCAACGTTGTGGGCGTGGAATCACTTGCAGCGGGGATCAATTCGAACGGTTGTTCGAACGGGTGGCAGGGGTGTTCGGTTCGGGGTGCGTGATCAATCGAAATTTTCTGCGCTATCACAGGTGAGGAGGCGGAACGATGCCCAATGAGCAGGTCGAGTCGGAGACTCGCTGGAGCACAGTAAGCGACGAACCGCAGACCAATTCCGAAGCAGGCGCAGTGGACGGCGTCTTTGCTCGAGAAGTCTGTGTGCAAGAAGACAGTGTTGTGCAAGAAGACCGTGTGAAGGAAAGTCCTGTGCCGGAGCTCGTCGCACAGGAAGTCGAGACGACGGGCACCCGCCCGGCGTTGAGTCTGGTGACCGGTTTCGACGAGCTTTTCGAGACCATCGAGGATCAGTGGCAGGAACGCGCGCTGTGCGCGCAGACCGACCCTGAGGCCTTCTTCCCCGAAAAGGGAGGCTCCACCAGGGAGGCGAAGCGCATCTGCCTGGGCTGCGAGGTCCGGGACGAGTGCCTCGACTACGCACTGGCCAACGACGAGCGGTTCGGTATCTGGGGTGGCCTGTCGGAGCGTGAGCGCCGGCGCCTGAAGCGGGGAATCGTCTAGTTCAGTCTTCGTCGCCCGGTAGGTCCGGGTCGATGACCTCGGGTTCGACCCCGAGGTACGTACTCACCTGCTGTACGAGCACGTCGTGCACCAGGTCGGTGAGGTCGTCCGGGTCCTTGGCGCGCTGTTCGAGCGGTCGCCGGAACAGGACGACTCGCGCCCGCGTAGTGGCTCCGTGACGGTCGATTCCCGCTGGGATCAATCGTGACAGTGGTACGGGCCCGTCTGCCACGACCTCGGCGGGCCAGTTGACCGAATCCGGGTCGAGCGCATGGATCTTCGGGACCTCGTCGACGGCGATGTCCAGCTTCGTCAGGCGTTCGCGCCAGCGGGCGTCGATCGGCGCGAACGCTTCCAGGACCACCAGGTCGAATTTCTCCGCGCGGCTTCGACGCGCCGGCGCGTCCGGAGGGAACACGGATCCGCGGATTCCACGTCCCCGTCGGTCGACGGATCGGGTGGTGACGGGACGCCTGCGTCGTGCTCTGGACATGGTGTGGACATTACGACAGCCGCACACTCTCGGTGTGTCCGAGTAGGTGTCGGGCCTTCGTGGGCTAGGCTTCCTAGCTGTGAGATCTCTGCGTCGATGCTGCCGCCCCGGGTGCAAGAACCCCGCTGTCGCGACGCTCACGTACGTCTACTCGGACTCCACCGCCGTCGTCGGCCCGCTCGCGACGGTCGACGAACCGCACTCGTGGGATCTGTGCGACACGCACGGGTCGAGGATCACCGCACCCAAGGGCTGGGAACTGGTTCGGTACGAGGGTGGATTTTCGTCGAGCACCCCGGACGAGGACGATCTGACCGCGCTGGCGGAAGCCGTGCGGGAAGCGGGCCTCGGTGATCGCGGACGGTCCGAACGGGCTGCGTCCACGGAGGATCGCGCGGAGACCGGCACCCAGCCCGGCCCGGCGCGTACCGGTCGCCGTGGCCACCTGCGGGTTCTTCCCGACCCCGCCAACTGAAGTCCCCGCTCGTCCCGGGCCGGAGGCCCGCGGTGTGCCGTGCCCGCGACGGGCAGGCACTAGGCTTGCGCCAGCACTGGTGCTCGTAAAGGAGAAAACAGAAGTGGCGCGATCAGCCGAGTCCGTACATGCTGTGATCAAGGCTTACGACGTGCGGGGAGTCGTCGGTGAACTCATCGACGCCGCGTTCGTGCAGGACGTGGGTGGCGCATTCGCACGGCTCGTTCGCGAGGAGAGCGCCACGAAGGTCGTGATCGGCCACGACATGCGCGCATCGTCCCCGGAGCTGGCCCGCGCGTTCGCCGACGGCGTCACCGCCCAGGGCCTGGATGTCGTTCTCGTCGGCCTCGCGTCGACCGACCAGCTGTACTTCGCGTCGGGGCTGTACGACTGCCCGGGTGCGATGTTCACGGCGAGCCACAACCCGGCGAAGTACAACGGGATCAAGCTGTGCCGTGCGGGCGCGAAGCCGGTGGGACAGGAGACGGGTCTCGCCACGATTTCGGCCGAGGTCATCGACGGGGTCCCCGAGTACGACGGCGCTCCCGGCACGGGGTCCGAGGAGGACGTCCTCGAGCAGTACGCGAGTTTCGTCCGCGGACTCGTGAACCTCTCCGGCCTCCGTCCGCTGACGGTGGCCGTCGACGCGGGCAACGGCATGGGCGGCCACACGGTCCCCGCGGTATTCGAGCCGATGCCGGTGAAGCTGGAACCGCTGTACTTCGAGCTCGACGGAACATTCCCGAACCACGAGGCGAATCCGCTCGACCCCGCGAACCTCGTCGACCTGCAGCGGTACGTGCAGGAGACCGGCGCCGACATCGGTCTGGCCTTCGACGGCGACGCCGACCGCTGCTTCGTCGTGGACGAACTCGGCAACCCGGTGTCGCCGTCCGCCGTGACTGCCCTCGTCGCCGAGCGTGAGCTGGCCAAGGAGCCCGGCGCGACCGTCATCCACAATCTGATCACCTCCCGTGCGGTACCGGAACTGGTCACCGAACTGGGCGGACACCCGGTGCGCACCCGGGTGGGGCACTCGTTCATCAAGCAGCAGATGGCCGAGACGGGTGCGATCTTCGGCGGTGAGCACTCCGCGCACTACTACTTCCGCGATTTCTGGGGCGCCGACTCGGGCATGCTCGCCGGACTGCACGTCCTCGCCGCACTGGGGGAGCAGGACCGCCCGCTGTCCGAAATGATGGCCAAGTACGAGCGGTACGCGGCGTCGGGAGAGATCAACTCGACGGTCGCGGACGCCGCCGAGCGGACCGACGCGGTGGTGGCGGCGTTCGCCGGTCGCACCACGGGCGTGGACCGGCTCGACGGTGTCACGGTCGAACTGACGGGCGACGCGTGGTTCAACCTGCGCGCCTCCAACACCGAACCGCTGCTACGACTCAACGTCGAAGCGCCCACCACGGCAGACGTAGATGCACTCGTTACCGAGATAGTGGGCATCGTCCGAGCCTGACTGCCATAGTTGAAACCACACGATCTGCGTGCTGCGAATGTGGCGTGCACCGATGAAGAAAGGGGGTGCGGTGTCATGACAGCGCCGACGCCCCTGCTCGATCTGGACGACGGGGACGCACTGGTCTCCGCGGACACCGAGGGCGTACTGCGGTCCGCGGCGATGGGGGGCGCCCAGATCCGGGCCACTCGCTCCGCGGTCGAGGAAGGCACCCTCGAGCGACTGCGCGGCCTGCGTCCCCGCAGTGTCGTCGTGGTCACCGGCGCCGGCCGGGCCAGCCGCGGCGCGGCGATCCTCACGGCGGTCCTCGCCGAACGGATCGGATTCCCGCTGCTGCGCGCCACCCGCACCCCCGTGTGGGTCGGCCCCCTCGACGTGGTCGTGGTGGCCGGCGACGACGCCGGCGACCCCCGGCTCGTACAGGCCATCGACGCCGCGGTGCGGCGCGGCGCCGAAGTGGTGGTAGCCGCACCGGACGAGGGACCCTTGCAGGCTGCGGCCGCCGGACGCGTCGTGATGTTCGCGCCGCGTGTGCACGCTCTCACCCGGCACGGACTGTTGCGGTACTTCGCCGTCCTGCTCGCCGTCCTCCGGGTGGTCGGTTCGGAGCGCTGGGGCGACGAGGTCCCCGACCTCGAGCAACTCGCCGACGCCGTCGACGGTGAGGCGTTGCGCGACAGGCCGAACAACGAGGTGTTCCACAACCCGGCGAAGTCGCTGGCCTCCCGCATGCAGGGGCGCCGCATCGTGCTCACGGGCGATACCGAGAGCGCGGTGGAACTGGCCCGGCACGGCGCCGAGGCCCTGCTCCACGCCGGCCGGGTGGCCACCGCCTCCGAGTTGCCGGACGTTCTGAGTGCGGCGGGCACGTTCCGCGTCGACCAGGCGCTCGCGGCGCACGACTCGATATTTCACGATCCCGAACTGGACGGCCCGCCGCCCGCGAGCCCGGTCCGCACGTTCGTGTTCTCGGCCGATGCGGACCGCATGATCACCGAGCGCAAGATCGTCGTACTGGGCGACGCCGACCTCGTCGTCGCGTCGTCCGACGAGGGGCAGGTGCCCGCACAGCGTCCCGAACTGGAACAGGCGGCGGTTCTCGTCGGCCGGCTCGACATGACTGCCGCATATCTGCAATTGATGGGCGGTATCTAGTGCACCGACTCGAAGGTGCGCTTCGGTCCTACGCTTGGGGATCGCGCACAGCCATCGCTCAGTTGCGCGGACTTCCGGTTCCGACGGCGCATCCGGAGGCGGAACTCTGGCTGGGTGCGCACCCCGGCGATCCGGCCCGCGTCCTCACCGACGAGGGTCCCCGGTCGCTTCTGGACCTGGTGCACTCGGAGCCCGAACGCCAGCTCGGCAAGCGGAGTGTGGAGTCGTTCGGCGACCGCCTCCCGTTTCTGCTGAAGTTGCTCGCCTCGGAGGAGCCGCTGTCGTTGCAAGCGCACCCGAGCGCGGACCAGGCGTGGGAGGGGTTCGCGCGGGAGAACGACGCGGGCATCCCTCTCGAGTCGTCGGTGCGCAACTACAAGGACCCCAGCCACAAACCGGAACTGGTCGTGGCGCTCAGCCGGTTCCACGCGCTCGCCGGTTTCCGGGACCCGCAGCGCACCGTCAAGCTGCTCGAGGCGATCGCGGTTCCGGAACTGCAGCCCTATGTCGGACTGATTGCCGGGCAACCCGACTCGGACGGTCTCCGCGCGTTGTTCACCACGTGGATCACGCTGCCGCAGCCGGTGCTCGGCGCGCTGATGCCGAGGGTGCTCGACGGTTGCGTCGACTACCTGTCGAACACCAGGGACGGTGAGTTCACGGCGGAGGTGCGCACGGCCCTCGAACTGAGCGAGGTGTACCCCGGCGACGCCGGCGTGCTTGCCGCGCTCCTCCTGAACCGGGTCACTCTCGAACCGGGGCAGGGCCTGTACCTCGACGCCGGCAACCTCCACGCCTATCTGCACGGGATGGCCGTCGAGATCATGGCCAACTCCGACAACGTGCTGCGCGGGGGACTCACTCCCAAGCACGTCGACGTTCCGGAGTTGCTGCGTGTCCTCGACTTCGACACCGTAGACATTCCCATCCTGGAGGCGGAAGAATGCCCGCGCAGTGGCGAGTTCGTGTACTCGACACCGGCGCCCGAGTTCGTGCTCGCCCGGATCGACCTGTCGCCCGACGGTCCTGCGGAACACCGACTCGACACGGAGGGCCCGCACATCCTGCTGTGCACGTCGGGTTCGGTGGAGCTGCGATGCGGAGCCGACACGCTCGCACTGTCGCAGGGCAATGCCGTCTGGATCGCGGCCGAGGACCCCGAAGTGGTGGTGACGGCGGGCACGGATCACGCCCAATTGTTCAGTGCGAGGGTCGGGTCGCCGATCGCGTAGCCTGTGAGCCGCCCTGCGATCCGAGAAGGGCACCGCGGCCCGTCATGTGGGCCGTGTGCGACCGAGAGGAGAAGTCAGTTGTCGGCTCATGGGGGAAAGAAGGCGATCCTCGCCGCTCTCGGCGCCAATGCCGGTATCGCGGTAGCCAAGTTCGCCGGCTTCCTGATCACCGGTTCGTCGTCCATGCTGGCGGAATCCGTGCACTCGGTGGCCGATACCTCCAACCAGGGCCTGCTCCTGCTCGGCCAGAAGAAGGCCGAACGCGCCGCCGACGATCTGCACCAGTTCGGTTACGGCCGTAGCCGATACTTCTATTCCTTCGTCGTCGCGCTCGTGTTGTTCAGCCTCGGTTCGCTGTTCGCCATCTACGAGGGCATCCACAAGATCCAGCACCCCGAGGAATTGACGTCGCCGCTCGTCGCGGTGGTCATCCTGGTGATCGCGATCGGGTTGGAAACGTTCAGCTTCGTCACCGCAGTGCGGGAATCGCGTCCGCTCAAGGGGCGGGCGAGCTGGTGGGGGTTCATCCGCACGTCGCGCAGCCCCGAGCTGCCCGTGGTGCTGCTCGAGGACACCGGTGCGCTGGTCGGTCTGGTCCTCGCGCTCGGTGGTGTCGGCCTGACAATGCTCACGGGCGACCCCGTGTGGGACGGCGTCGGCACCCTCTGCATCGGCGCGCTGCTCGGAATCATCGCGATCATCCTCATCGTCGAGATGCAGAGCCTGCTGATCGGGGAGGGGGCCACCGCCGACGAGGAGGCGCGCATCCTCGCCGCCCTCGTCGACGGCGACAGGATCGAACGCGTCATCCACTGCAAGACCCAGTACCTCGGACCCGAGGAAATCCTCGTGGCGGCGAAGGTCGCGGTGGCCGCCGGATCGGACATCAGCGCGGTCGCCGACGCCATCGACGGAGCCGAGGCGCGGGTCCGCGAAGCCGTCCCGGCGGCTCGCCGCATCTACATCGAACCCGACCTGTTCCGGGCGACCGAAGGCATAGGCTGAACGGCAACTTTCGATTGAGGAGGCTGATGTGGCCATCCAGGACAAAGGCGGCGGAGAACCGCACCTCGGCGGTAGGCCGACCGGGTTGTTCCGCACCAAGTCGATCGAGCAGTCGATCCGAGACACCGACGAACCGGAAACCAAGCTCCGCAAGGATCTGACCGCGTGGGATCTCACCGTTTTCGGTGTCGCGGTCGTCATCGGTGCCGGTATCTTCACGCTCACCGCGCGTACCGCAGGCAACGTCGCGGGGCCCGCGGTGTCGGCCGCGTTCGTCATCGCTGCCATCGCGTGTGGTCTCGCGGCCCTCTGCTACGCCGAGTTCGCCTCGACCGTCCCCGTCGCAGGCAGCGCCTACACGTTCTCGTATGCGACGTTCGGTGAACTCGTCGCGTGGATCATCGGCTGGGACCTCATCCTCGAATTCGCGCTCGCCGCGTCGGTCGTGGCGAAGGGCTGGTCGCTGTATCTCGGCGAGGTGATCGGCAATCACACGCCGATAGCCCAGATCGGTTCCGTGAAGTTCGACTGGGGCGCGGTCCTGATCGTCGCGATCATCACCGTCGTGCTGGCCACGGGCACAAAGCTGTCGTCGCGGGTCTCACTCGTGATCACCTCGATCAAGGTGGCCGTGGTGCTGGTGGTGGTCGTCGTCGGTGCGTTCTACATCGACGCCGACAACTACTCCCCATACATCCCGCCGTCCGAGGCGGGCAGCACGGGCGAGGGCATCCACCAGTCGCTGTTCTCCTACGTCACGGGCGCCGGCGGCAGCACGTTCGGCTGGTACGGCTTGCTCGCGGCGGCGAGCCTGGTGTTCTTCGCGTTCATCGGTTTCGACATCGTCGCCACCACCGCCGAGGAGACGAAGGATCCGCAGAAGGCGCTGCCCCGCGGAATCCTGGGATCCCTGCTCATCGTGACGGTCCTCTACGTGGCGGTGACACTGGTGCTCACCGGCATGGTCGACTACCACGAATTGGCCGGGGACACTTCCAATCTGGCTACCGCGTTCGGCATCCACGGGATCACATGGGCGAAGAACCTGATCTCGTTCGGTGCCCTGGCGGGCCTGACCACCGTGGTGATGGTGCTGATGCTCGGGCAGACCCGGGTGCTGTTCGCCATGTCCCGGGACGGACTGATGCCGAGACGGCTGGCGCCGACCGGCAAGCACGGCACACCCGTTCGGATCACCGTGCTCGTCGGTGTCGTGGTGGCGGTGCTCGCGGGCGTCTTCCCGATCGGCACCCTCGAGGAGATGGTGAACATCGGAACGCTGTTCGCGTTCGTCCTCGTGTCGATCGGTGTGATCGTGTTGCGCAGGACCCGCCCGGATCTGCCCCGCGGATTCCGTGTGCCGCTGGTTCCGTTGGTACCGATCCTCGCCGTCCTCGCGTGCCTGTGGTTGATGTTCAACCTGTCGGTCGAGACGTGGATCCGGTTCATCGTCTGGATGGCGCTCGGTGTGATCATCTACTTCGCCTACAGCCGCAGGCACTCGATGATGGAGCGACGCAGCCGCGGCGAGGTCTGACACGCAACGGGATTCGACGTCCGGGGGCCGGAGCGGCAGTACCGGGCGAGTACCCCGAAGGCGGCGGGCACTAATGTCTTCGCCATGACTTCGTCGCGTGTCAGGGTGCCCTATCAGGAGGCCGCGCGGCTGCTGCTGCGTCAGTCGGTGCTCGATGCGATGCGGGATCTTCTGTTCGAGAAGGACTGGTCGGACATCACGATGTCGGATGTCGCGGCCGGCGCCGGGGTGAGCAGGCAGACGCTCTACAACGAGTTCAAGTCCCGGCAGGGCCTCGCCGAGGCGTACGCCCTGCGGCTGGCCGACGAACTGGTCGACGCCGTGGACGAGGCGCTGGTGGCGAACGTCGGGGAGGGCCGGGCCGCACTGCTCCACGGATTCACCGCGTTCTTCGCCGGCAGCCTGTCCGATCCGCTGGTGCAGTCGCTCCTGCGGGGTGAGACCAAGCCCGACCTCCTCCGGCTGATCACCACCGAGAGCGCCCCGATCATCGAGCGGGCGTCCACGAGACTGGCCGAGGTCTTCCAGCGGGGCTGGGTGCGGGCGAACCCGTCGGACGCCGGGATTCTCAGCCGGGCCATCGTGCGCCTGGCTATGAGTTACATCTCGATGCCCCCCGAATCCGAGGCCAACGTCGCCGAGGATCTGGGTGCTCTCCTGGGGCCTTTCGTCGACAACGCCGTCGACGGGGCCGACCGGGAGTGACCGCTCGATGGCGCGGCGTCGTGTGAGTGTCACCCCCGGGCCGTCGTACCGATAGCCTTGATCGAAACAGCAGTCAACCAGGAGAGGCAGATGACGACCTCAGTTTCAACCACGCCCGTGGCCGAGAGCCGAAACGGGATCGATTTCAAGGTGGCGGACCTTTCGCTCGCCGAGTTCGGCCGCAAGGAGATCCGGCTCGCCGAGCACGAGATGCCGGGACTGATGGCGCTTCGCCGCGAGTACGCAGAGGTGCTGCCGCTCAAGGGTGCTCGTATCTCCGGTTCGCTGCACATGACCATCCAGACGGCCGTCCTCATCGAGACGCTCACCGCGCTGGGTGCAGAGGTCCGCTGGGCCTCGTGCAACATCTTCTCCACGCAGGACCACGCCGCCGCCGCGATCGTCGTCGGACCGCACGGAACGCCCGAGGAGCCGCAGGGCACCCCGGTCTTCGCGTGGAAGGGCGAAACCCTCGAGGAGTACTGGTGGGCCGCCGAGCAGATGCTCACCTGGCCGGAGGCGGACAAGCCCGCGAACATGATCCTCGACGACGGCGGCGACGCCACAATGCTCGTCCTCAAGGGTGCGCAGTTCGAGAAGGCCGGCGTCGTCCCGCCCACCGACGACGAGCGGGATTCCGACGAGTACAAGGTGTTCCTCGCCCTACTGCGTCAGTCCCTCGAAGCAGACAAGACCAAGTGGACCACGGTCGCGGAGTCCGTCCAGGGTGTCACCGAGGAGACCACGACCGGCGTTCTGCGTCTCTACCAGGTCGCGGCCGCCGGTGAGCTCGCGTTCCCGGCCATCAATGTCAACGACTCGGTCACCAAGAGCAAGTTCGACAACAAGTACGGCACGCGCCACTCGCTGCTCGACGGCATCAACCGCGGCACCGATGTGCTGATCGGCGGCAAGGCGGCGCTCGTCTGCGGTTACGGCGACGTCGGCAAGGGATGCGCCGAGGCTCTGCGCGGACAGGGTGCCCGCGTCGCGGTCACCGAGGTCGACCCCATCAACGCCCTGCAGGCTCTGATGGACGGCTTCGAGGTGAAGACGGTCGAGCAGGCCATCGGCTGGGCCGACATCGTCATCACGTCCACGGGCAACAAGGACATCATCACGTTCGACCACATGAAGCAGATGAAGCACCAGGCGATCCTGGGCAACATCGGCCACTTCGACAACGAGATCGACATGGCCGGGCTCGAACGTTCCGGCGACGTCACCCGCATCAACATCAAGCCGCAGGTGGACGAGTTCCGGTTCAAGGACGGCCACTCGATCATCGTGCTGTCCGAGGGACGTCTGCTGAACCTCGGCAACGCTACCGGCCACCCGTCGTTCGTGATGAGCAACAGCTTCTCCAACCAGGTGATCGCGCAGATCGAACTGTGGACGAAGCCCGAGGAGTACGACAACGAGGTGTACCGCCTCCCGAAGCACCTCGACGAGAAGGTCGCGAAGATCCACGTCGAGGCTCTCGGTGGCACGCTCACCAAGCTCACGAAGGAGCAGGCGGAGTACATCGGCGTCGACGTCGAGGGCCCGTTCAAGCCCGAGCACTACCGCTACTAGAGATCACGGCGTCCCCCGGTCCGGTGCGTACGGGCCGGGGGATAGCCTTCTTCCTCGTGGGAACACTCATTGCGCTGGAAGGCCTCGACGGCGCGGGCAAGCGAACACTCGTCGGCGCAGCGGTGACACACCTCACCCAGCAGGGTCTGACGGTCGGCACGCTGGACTTCCCCCGGTACGGCAGGTCCGTGCACGCCGACCTGGCGTCCGAGGCCCTCAAGGGCGCACACGGCGACCTGAGTGAATCCGTGCACGCGATGGCTGTGATGTTCGCCATGGACCGGTCCGGCGCCGTCGGGGAGTTGGCCGCCCTGCTCGCCGATCACGACCTGGTGATCCTCGACCGCTACGTGGCGTCCAACGCCGCCTACGGTGCGGCCCGGCTGCATCAGCGGGCGGACGAGGAGTTCGTGGGCTGGGTCGAGAACCTCGAATTCGAGCGGCTGGGGCTTCCCCGGCCCGACCTGCAGCTGTATCTGGACGTTCCCGTCGCACTGGCCGAGCAGCGCGCCCGGGGCCGCGAATCGGCCGACGCGAGCCGGGCGCTCGACGCCTACGAGCGCGACCGCGGACTGCAGGAACGCACCGGCGAGGTGTACCGCGAACTGGCCGCGAAAGAGTGGATTTCCCCGTGGTGGGTGCTCACCCCGGACACCGATCCGGTCACGCTCGCCGAAAACCTGGCACTCTGGAAAGACAGCACGGCACGCCGTGACGAGAAAGAACACGGCACGCCGTAACGGCGAACGGGCTGTTACGGCCTCCGAAGATGCAACGATAGGGACATGAAGCCAAGGATTCTGGTTGTCGACGACGACACTGCGCTCGCGGAGATGCTCACGATCGTGCTCCGCGGCGAAGGTTTCGATCCGTATGTGGTGGGGGACGGGACGCAGGCGCTCACCGCGGTCCGGGAGACACGCCCCGACCTGGTGTTGCTCGACCTGATGCTGCCCGGCATGAACGGCATCGACGTGTGCCGCGTCCTGCGGGCCGATTCCGGTGTTCCCATCGTGATGCTGACCGCGAAGACGGACACCGTCGACGTGGTCCTGGGGTTGGAATCCGGCGCCGACGACTACATCATGAAGCCCTTCAAGCCGAAGGAATTGGTGGCGCGGGTCCGGGCCCGGCTCCGCCGCACCGAGGACGAGCCGGCCGAGCTGCTCAGCATCGCCGACATCGTCATCGACGTCCCCGCCCACAAGGTGAGCCGGGGCGAAGAACTGATCTCCCTCACCCCCCTCGAGTTCGACCTCCTGGTGGCCCTGGCGCGTAAGCCCCGTCAGGTGTTCACCCGCGAGGTGCTCCTCGAGCAGGTGTGGGGTTACCGACATGCAGCCGACACCCGCCTGGTCAACGTGCACGTTCAGCGTCTGCGGGCCAAGGTCGAGACTGATCCCGAGAATCCCGAAGTGGTTTTGACGGTCAGGGGGGTCGGCTACAAGGCCGGACCGCCGTGACAGGTGTTTCCCGATGGCGGCGTCGTGTCAATCGACGCGTTTCGCCGATCCTTCGGTGGGGTCACTCACTGAGCAATACCCTCGCGCACACGTGGCGCCGTTCGCTGCAGCTGAGGGTCGTCGTCTCGACGTTGACGTTGTCGCTCATCGTCATCGTCGTGCTCGGCGTCGTGCTGACGAGCCAGATCACCGACCGTCTGCTCGAAACGAAGATCAACGCGGCCACCGAGGAGATGGACCGTGCCCGCAGCACGGTCGAGGGCCAGCTGGCCGGCGCGGACGACAGTAGTTCGCCCACCACCCAGCTCGACGGCGCCCGGGCCGCGCTGACCAACCGGGAACCCGACGCCGGGCAGGCGTCGGGTTCGGCGGGCACCTTCGATCCGGTGCTGATCGTGCCCGGCGACGGCCCCCGCGCGCCGACGTCGAGTGGTCCGGCGGACCAGATCCCGGAATCGCTGCGTGCATTCGTCCAGGCCGGTCAGGTGGCGTACCAGTTCGCCACCGTGAACGACCCCGAGGGCTATTCAGGCCCCGCGCTGATCGTCGGCAGCCCGACCGCGTCGGCCATCTCGACGCTCGAGCTGTACCTCGTGTTCCCGCTGGCCAGTGAGGACCGCAGCCTGTCGCTGGTCCGCGGCACGCTGCTGGTGGGTGGTGCAGTGCTCGCCGTGCTGCTCGCGGCCATCGCGCTCCTCGTCGCCCGGCAGGTGGTCCTGCCCATCCGGTCGGCGTCGCGGATCGCGGTGCGTTTCGCCGACGGCCGGTTGAAGGAACGCATGCCCGTGCGCGGCGAGGACGACATGGCCCGGCTGGCGATGTCGTTCAACGAGATGGCGGAGAGCCTGTCCAAACAGATCACCCAGCTCGAGGAGTTCGGAAATCTGCAGAAGCGGTTCACGTCCGACGTGAGCCACGAACTGCGGACACCGCTGACGACGGTGCGCATGGCGGCCGACCTGATCCACGACGGCAGCGACGACCTCGACCCCGTGCTCCGGCGGTCGTCGGAGTTGCTGGTCGCGGAACTCGACCGGTTCGAAGGTCTGCTCGCCGATCTCCTCGAGATCAGCAGGCACGACGCCGGCGTCGCGGAACTGGCCGCCGAGCAACTGGACGTCCGGATGTGTGCGCGCGCGGCGATCTCGACCGTGCGGCATCTCGCGCGCGAGAGCGGGACCGAACTGATCGTGGATCTGCCCGATCAGGCAGTGATGGCCGAGGTGGACCCCCGTCGCGTCGAGCGGATTCTGCGGAACCTCCTGGCCAACGCGATCGATCACGGAGAAGGCAAACCGGTGCTGCTGCGCCTGCGCGCCGACGACAGCGCCGCGGCGTTCATCGTGCGCGACCAGGGCGTGGGGCTGCGGCCGGGCGAGGAGAAGTTGGTGTTCAACAGGTTCTGGCGGTCCGACCCGTCGCGCGTGCGGCGGTCGGGCGGTACCGGCCTCGGTCTTGCGATCAGTGTGGAGGACGCGAACCTCCACGACGGCAGGCTCGAGGCGTGGGGTGAACCCGGCCACGGCGCCTGCTTCCGTCTGACGTTGCCCCGGGTGCGGGGCCGCAAGGTCGTGTCGAGTCCGCTGCCGCTGAAACCGGGTACCGCGAAATATGTTCAAGGACAGCCGGTCCCGGACGACTCGACGTTGCCGGTCCGAAACGAGAGCCGGGAGACGGCGGTCGACGACTCACGCACAGTTCCGCAGAAGCGTGAGCGTGAGCGGGCGCACGTCGGTGACCGTGAGGGTTCGCAGCGGCCGGAGCAGGACCTGTGACGCCCCACCGCAGGACTGCTCTCGTATCGCGGTCGGTATGCGGTGCGATCGTCCTGGCGGTGCTCGTGGCGGTCAGTGGCTGCGCGAGCCTGCCGGATTCCTCGACGCCGCAGGCGATCGGCACGATCAACCGTGACTCACCGGGATCGAGTGTCGCCGCCCCGGCGCCCGGGCGTGAGCCCGACCTGTTGCTGCGCGACTTCTTCAAGGCCAGCACGGACCCGTCCGACCGGCATCTGGCGGCCCGCCAATTCCTCACCGCCGGGGTGTCCGGCAACTGGGACGACGCGGCCAGCGCAACCATCGTCGACAAGGTCGACGTGCTGCCGGAGACACGGTCCACCGACAAGGCGACGTACACGATCCGCGCCAACAAGGTGGGGCAGCTCGAGCCCGGCGGACTGTACGTGGCGGAGGAGGGCAGCTTCGAGACGAAGATCAGTCTCGAGCTACTCGACGGGGAGTGGCGCATCTCCGAGCTTCCCGCCGGGGTGATCCTGGACCGGGCGCAGTTCCTGAACACGTACCAGCGCAAATCGCTGTACTTCCTCGACCCGGCCGGGACGACGGTCGTGCCGGATCCGCGGTGGGTGTCGGGCGCCCAGGACCAGATGGCATCGCAGCTGGTCAGCCTGCTGATCGACGGGCCGAAGGCGGCCCTGGCCCCGGCCGTGCGGAACGAACTCGCCGGCGTGTCGGTGCGCGGCCCGATCACGAAGGCCGACGGCCGCACCGCGCAGGTGGGCGTGGGGCTCGGCGGGATCAGGATCGACTTCGCCGGGGTGCCGCCGATGGACGAACAGGCGAAACAGCTGTTCGCGGCGCAGGTGATCTGGACTCTCGCCAACGCGGAGATCTCGGGACCCTACGTGTTGCTCGCCGACGGCGAGCCGTTCGACGACCGGTTCCCGAACGGGTGGACCACCGCGGACGTCGCGTCGATGAACCCGTTCGCGACGTCGAGCGCGACCGTCGGACTGCACGCGTTGCGTGAGGGTTCGCTGGTGAGTGTCACCGAAACCGGTGTCACGCCGGTCCCCGGATACTTCGGTTCGGCCCGCAACATGCGCTCGCTCGCGCTGTCGCAGGACGGCAAGCTGGTTGCCGCGGTCGCGGACACCGGCCGCCCCGCGCCGGAACCCGCGAGCTCCCTGATGGTCGGCGCGTACGAGGACGGTGCGGCGTCGGTGCTCGAGGGCGGCGCGATCACCCGGCCCACGTGGGCCCCCGACAATTCGGCGATCTGGGCTGCGGTCAACGGCAACACGGTCATTCGCGTGCTGCGCGAACCCGGCACGGGCCGGACGTCGGTGGTGAACGTGGACGCCGGTGCCGTCACCGCGCTGGGCACGACGATCACGGAGCTGCGGCTGTCCCGGGACGGGGTGCGTGCGGCGCTGATCGTGGACGGGAAGGTGTATCTGGCGATCGTGACGCAGATGCCGGGCGGTGAGTACGCGCTGACGAATCCCCGAGCGGTCGCGATCGGACTGGGCAGCCCGGCGCTCTCCCTCGACTGGAGCACGAGCGACACGATCGTCGTGGCGCGCGCGGCCTCCGACATCCCGGTGGTGCAGGTGGCCGTCGACGGCTCGCGGATGGACGCGCTGCCGAGCCGCAACCTGACCGCGCCGGTGGTGGCCGTGGACGCGTCGACGACCACCGAGTTCGTCGCCGACTCGCGCGCGGTGTTCCAGTTGAACAACAACGATCCGGCGGGCGACCGGTACTGGCGGGAGGTTCCCGGGTTGACGGGTGTGAAGGCGATCCCGATCCTGCCGGGCTGAGGCCGCATGCCAGCCCTGCCCGGCCTTCGGAGCCTGCTCGACCTGATCCTGCCCGCCGAATACGGCGGGTGCGGGGTGCCGGGCACGCAGTGGTGTGCCCGCTGCGCCGCGGAGCTGGCCGACGATCCCGTGCTGCTCCGGCCCCGCGTGGATCCGGGTGTCGACGTGTGGGCGCTCGGGCCCTACTCGGGTCCACGCCGGCGGGCGGTGATCGCCGCGAAGGAACGGGGCCGCCGAGATCTCGCGGTGCCGCTCGGAGCCGCCGTGGCGGGCGCGGTGAGCCGCCTCCAGCAGTGGGGCGAACTCGATCCGCCGGACGTGGCGCCGGTGGTTCTCGTGCCGGCTCCGACGCGTCCCCGGGCGGCTCGTGCGCGCGGCGGCGACCCCGTCACGCGGATCGCCGTCGCCGCGGTGGGGGCCCGGCGGGTGTGCCCGGCGCTCGTCATGCGGCGGGGCGTGCGCGATTCGGTCGGACTGAGCGCCGATCAACGTCGAGTAAACCTCGAGGGTGGCGTCCGGTTGACGCGAAGCGGTGCAGGATTCGCTCGCCATCTCGCCTCGGAACCGGCTGCGCCGCAACGCACCTCGGTGGTGCTGGTGGATGACGTGTCGACCACCGGGGCGACCGCTGCCGAGTCGGTTCGGGTGCTGTCGCGGGTGGGTATCCGAGTGGGCGCGGTGGTCGTCGTGGCGGGTGTCGGATGAAATTCTGCCGAACAGTGGCACTCGCGCGCGTTACGTACTAGCGTCGCGGACACACCCGAAAACACAGGTAGGAGGTGGAACTTCGAACCTGGTGCCGGGCGGACCCCCTTCCGGCATTGCTCAAACTCGCCGCCGCCCACCAAGGGGCGGGGCCGTAATCGGGAGGTACGAGTGACGACCCCTTCGCAAGCCTCGGTTTTCGTCGACGACCGCACTACGGATGCACAAGAGAAGACGGATACCCCCCACGCCGAGATCGTCGTCAAGGGACGCAACGTCGAGGTACCCGACCACTTCCGCGTGTACGTCTCCGAGAAGCTGTCGCGCCTCGAGCGCTTCGATCCCTCCATATTCCTGTTCGATGTCGAACTTCAACACGAACCCAATCGACGCCAGAGGAAGAACTGCCAGCGCGTCGAGATCACTGCCCGAGGCAAGGGGCCGGTAGCCCGAGCCGAGGCAAGCGCCGACAGTTTCTACGCAGCATTCGAGTCGGTGACCGCCAAGCTCGAGAGCAGGCTCCGCCGCACCAAGGATCGGAAGAAGGTCCACTACGGGGAAAAGACCCCGGTGTCGGTGGCGGAGGCCACCGCCGAACTCGCCGAGGACGACAGTCTCGGCATCAGTCCCGACATCTCCCTGGACGGCCAGGTGTCGGAAGAGCACGCACCGGGTCATGTCGTGCGCACCAAGGAACACAAGGCCACGCCGATGACCATCGACGACGCTTTGTACGAGATGGAGCTGGTAGGACACGATTTCTTCCTGTTCCACGACAAGGAATCGGACAAGGCGGCCGTCGTCTACCGGCGGCACGCGTTCGACTACGGATTGATACGTCTGGCGTGATGTACTCCCGTTCCGCTTGACGATCTGAGCGGTCGGTCTACTCGTCCGATCGCGGAAGCGCCTACCATGGAATCCGGCCGGGGTTCTCGGACCTCCGGCCGGATTTTGTGTGTCACCCATCCATTGCCGAAGATTGAGGACGAACAAGACTGTGCCGTCGCTGTCGCTATCGAAGCTGCTCCGTGTTGGTGAAGGTCGCATGGTCAAGCGGCTCAAGCACATCGCCGACCACGTTTCCTCGCTGTCACCCGAGGTCGAAGACCTGACCGACGAGCAGCTCCGCGCGAAGACCGCGGAGTTCCGCGCCCGCTACCGGGACGGCGAGACGCTCGACGAACTGCTGCCCGAGGCGTTCGCGGTGGCCCGCGAGGCGTCCTGGCGGGTCATCGACCAGCGGCACTTCCACGTGCAGATCATGGGCGGCGCGGCCCTGCACTTCGGCAACATCGCCGAGATGAAGACGGGTGAGGGCAAGACCCTGACCTGCGTGTTGCCCGCCTACCTCAATGCGATCGCCGGTGACGGCGTGCACGTCGTCACGGTCAACGACTACCTCGCCAAGCGCGACTCCGAGTGGATGGGCCGCGTTCACCGCTTCCTCGGCCTCGACACCAGCGTGATCCTGTCCGGCATGTCGCCCGCGGAGCGCCGCGCGGCATATGCGGCCGACATCACATACGGCACCAACAACGAGTTCGGGTTCGACTATCTGCGCGACAACATGACGCACTCCCTGGACGATCTCGTCCAGCGCGGTCACAGTTTCGCCGTGGTCGACGAGGTCGACTCCATCCTGATCGACGAGGCTCGCACCCCTCTCATCATCTCCGGCCCCGCCGACGCCTCGAGCAAGTGGTACGCGGAGTTCGCTCGCATCGCGCCGCTGCTCAAGCGTGACGTGCACTACGAGGTCGACATCCGCAAGCGCACCATCGGCGTCCACGAGGCCGGCGTCGAACTGGTCGAGGACCAGCTCGGCATCGACAACCTGTACGAGGCCGCCAACTCGCCCCTCGTGAGCTACCTGAACAACGCCATCAAGGCCAAGGAGCTCTACACGAAGGACAAGGACTACATCGTCCGCGACGGCGAAGTGATCATCGTCGACGAGTTCACCGGCCGCGTCCTCGTCGGCCGCCGCTACAACGAGGGCATGCACCAGGCGATCGAGGCCAAGGAGAAGGTCGAGATCAAGGCCGAGAACCAGACCCTCGCCACGATCACCCTGCAGAACTACTTCCGCCTGTACGACAAGCTGTCGGGCATGACGGGTACGGCCGAGACCGAGGCCGCCGAGCTGCATCAGATCTACAACCTGGGCGTCATCCCGATCCCCACCAACCGGCCGATGGTCCGCGTCGACAACGGTGACCTGATCTACAAGACCGAGGAAGCCAAGTTCGACGCGGTCGTCGACGACGTGGTCGAGCGCCACCAGAACGGCCAGCCCGTCCTGATCGGTACCACCAGCGTCGAGCGGTCCGAGTACCTGTCGAAGCAGTTCACCAAGCGCGGCGTGGCCCACAACGTGCTGAACGCGAAATTCCACGAGCAGGAAGCCCAGATCATCGCCGAGGCCGGCCGGTCGGGCGCGGTCACCGTGGCGACCAACATGGCCGGTCGTGGCACCGACGTCGTGCTCGGCGGCAACCCCGACATCATCGCGGACATCGCCCTGCGTAAGCAGGGACTCGACCCCGTGCACACGCCGGAGGAGTACGAGGCGGCGTGGGACGACGTCCTCGACCAGGTCAAGGCCGAGGTGAAGGCCGACGCGGACAAGGTCCGCGAGGCGGGCGGGCTGTATGTTCTCGGCACCGAGCGGCACGAGTCCCGGCGTATCGACAACCAGTTGCGCGGCCGGTCGGGCCGTCAGGGCGATCCCGGTGAGTCGCGGTTCTACCTGTCGCTCGGCGACGAGTTGATGCGACGGTTCAACGGTGCGGCGCTCGAGTCGATCATGACCCGGCTCAACCTGCCCGACGACGTTCCCATCGAGGCGAAGATGGTCTCGAAGGCCATCAAGAGCGCTCAGACGCAGGTCGAGCAGCAGAACTTCGAGATCCGCAAGAACGTCCTCAAGTACGACGAGGTGATGAACCAGCAGCGCACGGTAATCTACAACGAGCGCCGCCAGATCCTCGAGGGCAAGGACATGGAGGGCCAGGTCGAGAAGATGATCACCGACGTGGTCACCGCCTACGTCGACGGCGCCACCGCCGAGGGATACGTCGAGGACTGGGATCTCGAACAGCTCTGGACGGCGCTCAGGACGCTGTACCCGGTCGGCGTCGACTACAAGGAACTGGTCGGCGACAGCGACGACGGCGAGACGAACGACATCACCGCCGACCAACTGCGCGAGACCCTGCTGAAGGACGCACACGAGGCGTACACCCGTCGTGAGGCGGAGATCGACGGTGTGGCCGGCGAGGGATCCATGCGTGAGCTGGAACGCCGGGTCCTGCTGAGCGTGCTCGACCGCAAGTGGCGCGAACACCTCTACGAGATGGATTACCTCAAGGAGGGCATCGGTCTGCGGGCGATGGCCCAGCGTGATCCGCTCGTCGAATACCAGCGCGAAGGTTTCGACATGTTCGGCGGCATGCTCGAGGGCCTGAAGGAGGAGTCGGTCGGATTCCTGTTCAATCTCCAGGTCGAGGCGCAGGCACCGCAGGCTGCACCGGCCGCGGGTGTCAGCGTCACCGCGGCGTCCGCAGCGGCAACGGCATCGGCCGCACCCGCTCCGGCGGCACCGCGTCCGCTGCCCACCCAGGAGGCCGCGCAGCAGTCTCAGGGCACGGCGGCGCCGTCCGCCCTCCGTGCGAAGGGACTGGACGACGGCGAGCCGCGCGGGCTCACGTACTCGGGGCCCGCCGAGAACGGCAACGCCCAGCTCAGCCGCCGCGGAGCGGCCGAGTCGGACGACGCCGCCGACGCGGGAACCCGTCGCCAGCGGCGTGAGGCCGCGCGGTCGCAGACGAAGGGCAAGAAGGCCCCGCGGACCAAGCGAAAGCGCTGACCGCGGAGCGCCTGATCAGCCGATCACCAGAGAGGTGACGATCCAGCCCGTGTCGGACGCTCGTTCGACACGGGCTGCGATCACGAAGACCCGGGGTCCCCGGCCGTAGGTGCCGAACGCCTCGAACGCGCCGGGGTCCACCGCGCGCAGGTGCACGCGAGCGTCGCGACGCCGAGCCGCCTGCCCGGCGAATCCGCCAGCGCCAGCGTGCGCACGACGTCGACGAGCGACGGCGACACCGGCGGCCGCAGTTGCCGCACGTTGCGACGCCGATCCAGCACCTCGAGCACGAGCCGGAACGCCTGCTCCGTGAATCGCTGGACATCCCGTGGGGGAAGCGGCAGCGTCTCGGGCTGCGCCGGCGCGGTGGTTCTCGGCGACGCCCCCGAGTGGGGCGACGGACGGTGCCGACCGCGGCCCGGTGCATGGCGCCCGCCCGAAGGCGCGTCCGGACGCGCCGGCAACGTCGGTGCGGGAACGTCGCGGGCAGTCGGCTCGAAGTGCGGCACCCGTCACAGGAACGTGTAGGACTCACTCATTTCTTACCCCCCGGTTTCGGCATGAGACGGCCGTCGTAGCGGTCATACTCGCACGGATCCGGTCGTCGTGTCGCCGAACCGTGGAGCGGACCCTAGGGTGGTGACGTGCGGGGATTGATATTGGACTTCGGCGGCGTACTGGCGGGTCCCGGTTCGGACATGGACGGCCTGTCGTCCGTCCTCGCCGGTGCCCGGAACCGTGGTGTGCGGACCGCGATCCTCAGCAACGATCCAGGTGGACCCGGCGCGCAGTGGCTGCGGGAACTCGGCGACGGCCGGTTCGTCGACCGGGTCGTGCTGTCCGGGGATGTCGGTGTCGCCAAACCTGATCCGCGGATCTACCGGCTGACCGCCGACGCACTCGGCCTGGCCCCGGGAGACTGTATCTTCGTCGACGACCTGCCGGTCAACGTCCGGGGTGCGGTGGCGGTCGGGATGGTCGGGGTCCACCACGTCGACGGTGCGGCCACCGCGGGGGAGATAGCGATACTTCTCGACGTGGATCGAGACGGGATGCAAGGGGGACAGGCGCCGACATGGTGACGAGACTGACTACGCAGGATGCGTCGTTCTACTTCCTCGAGGCGAGCAGCACGCCGATGCACGTGGGTTCGCTCGCGATCTTCCGGAAGCCGCGAAACGGATTGTCCTACGAGGAATTACTGAGCCTCGTCGAGGAGCGGCTGAGTCTGGTGCCACGCTACCGCCAGAAGGTGCGGGAGGTGGCGCTGGGGCTGTCGCGTCCGGTGTGGGTGGACGATCAGGACTTCGACATCGAGTACCACGTCCGGCGGTCGGCGCTGCCGAAGCCCGGATCGGATGCCCAGTTGCACGACCTGGTCGCGCGCCTCACGTCCCGCCCGCTCGACAACACGCGTCCGCTGTGGGAGATGTACCTGGTGGAGGGGTTGTCGAACAACCGCTTCGCCATCTTCACGAAGTCCCATTCGTCGCTCGTCGACGGCGAGACGGCGCTCGAGATCGGTCAGGTGATCCTGGACCCGGCGAAGACCCGGCGGCCGATGGCCGAGGAGTTGTGGATGCCGAGCCCCGCGCCCAGTGAGTCCACGCTCCTCGCCGGGGCGCTGGCGGAGATGGTGGCGCGGCCGGGCGAGGGACTGACGGCGCTGCGGATGACGCTGGGTGACATGGCCTCGGCGCTCGGCGAAACCGTGCGCGCGGTCGGCAAACTCGCCGCCGTGGTGCGCACCGCCACCCAGGTGGCGCCGGCGAGTCCGCTCAACGCGACCATTTCCCGCAACCGGCGCTTCGCCGTGGTCAAGACCGAATTGGGCGACTACCGGAAGATCCGCGCGCAGTACGGGTGCGAGGTCAACGACGTCATCCTCGCCGTCGTGTCGGGTGCGATGCGGTACTGGTTGCTCTCCCGCGGCGAACCGGTGGCCGAGTCGACGACGGTCCGGGCGATGGTCCCGATGTCGGTGTACGCGACGGACCCGGACGATGCGGAGGAGGCGTCGCGCCGCGGCGAGTGGGCGGATCCGCGGAGCATGGTGTCGTCGTTCCTCATCGACCTGCCGGTGGGGGAACCGAATGCCGTGGTGCGACTTTCGCACGTGGCGCACGCGATGGAGGCGCACGCGAAGCAGAGTCAGCGGGTCACCGCGGAGACCCTGGTGCGTTTGTCGGGTTTCGCGCCGGCCACGCTGCACGCGATGAGTGCCCGTGTGGCGAGCAGTTTCTCGCAGCGGATGTTCAATCTGATGATCACCAATGCGCCGGGTCCGCAGATGCCGCTGTACGTCGGGGGAGCGCGGATGCTCGAGATGTATCCGGTGTCGCCGCTGCTGAAAAACCAGACTTTGAGCATTGCGCTGACGTCCTACGACGGCAACGTCTACTACGGTTTGAATGCAGACCGTGACGCCATGGCCGACGTGGACGTGGTGGCGGCGCTGCTGTACGAATCTCTCGAGGAGTTGTTGGATGCCAGCCGGTGAGAAGTCCGCGGTGCGAATGACGGGTGACGCATGACGAGGGTGTACGTTCCCGCGACGATCGAGATCCTCCAGCGGCTCGTTGCCGACCAGGAATTCGATCCGATGAGCCGTACCGCCTTCGCTGTCACCGCCACCCTCCGTGAGGCGTACTCGTCGGGTGACGACGACGAACTGGCCGAGGTCGCGATGGCGGAGGCCGCCCGGGCCTCGCTGCGACTGATCGCCGGCCGGGTCGCGGAGAGCGGGACCGACGGTGTGCGCTTCCGGCGCGCAGTGGTCGCCGCGGACGTGGACGACGTGACGCCGCGACCGGATCTCGACGACGCGGTGGTGCGGCTGCCCGGTCCCGTGACGATCGGCCGGGTCGCGTCGGTGCACGTGGATCTGGCGGAGGCGGAACCGGACATCGAGCGGGCCGTGTCGGCGATCGACGAGGCCGACCTCGGGGATCCGGACGCCGAGTTCGTCCTCGGTGACGCGGAGGATCATGTTCTGGCGTGGTACGCCACCCAGGAGCTTCCGTTCCTGCTCGAACTGCTCTGACCGGGTACATCCACTTACCTCGGGGTAACCTACGGTACCGTAGCTTGTATAACCTACGGTAGCGTAGGTCGTGACGGAAAAGGTGGAGGTCGGATGGGTCTGAAGGATTGGATCGAGGCGCCCGCAGCAGCGGTCGTGCCCGCCAAGCGGTCCAAGCTCAATTGGTTGCGTGGTGCGGCTGCACGGCTCACGACGCCGTTGCTGCCCGACGACTACCTGCACCTGGCCAACCCGCTGTGGTCGGCCCGCGAACTGCGCGGGCAGATCGTCGAGGTACGCGCCGAGACGGCGGATTCGGCCACGATCGTCATCAAACCGGGCTGGGGATTCGACTTCGACTACGAGCCGGGTCAGTACATCGGCATCGGCCTGCACATCGACGGGCGCTGGCACTGGCGTTCGTACTCCCTCACGTCGCCGCCGAACTGGGACGACAAGCTCATCTCCATCGCAGTCAAGGCGATGCCCGAGGGATTCCTGTCGAGTCACCTCGTGAACGGCGTGCCCTCGGGAACGATCGTGCGGCTCGCGACACCCACCGGCAACTTCGCGCTGCCCGACCCGCCGCCGGAGCGGATCCTGTTCCTCACCGCCGGCAGCGGTATCACTCCCGTCATGGCGATGCTCCGCACGATGAACCGGCGCGGTCAGCTCCCCGACGTCTTCCATGTCCACTCGGCGCCGACCGAAACCGACGTGATGTTCGCCGACGAGCTCACCCGGCTCCACGAGGAGCACGACGACTTCCGGTGCAAGATCCAGCTCACCCGCAGTCAGGGCAAGTTCGCGCTGTCCTCGCTCGACGAGGTGTGCCCCGACTGGCGTGAACGCCAGACGTGGGCCTGTGGGCCGCTGCCGATGCTCGACGAGATCGAGACGTTGTGGCGCGACGAGGGCATCGAGGGCAAGCTCCACCTCGAGCGGTTCGCCGTCTCCCGGGCGGACACCTCGGGCGAGGGCGGAACGGTCACGTTCGCCAAAGCCGAGAAGACCGTTGCGATCGACGGCGCCACCACGCTCCTCGAGGCCGGGGAGCAGGTGGGCGCGCTGATGCCGTTCGGCTGCCGGATGGGTATCTGTCAGACCTGTGTCGTGCCGATTCTCGCCGGGCACGCCATCGATCTGAGGTCCGGCAAGCAGCATGCCGAAGGTGACCGAGTCCAGACCTGCATCTCCGCGGCGGCAGGGGACTGCACGCTCGACGCGTGAGCGTCAGCGTGTTGTTCATCTGACTCCGCTATTCTCGGACTCTCACCAGACGGAGGAGCACGGTGGCGATCACCGACATCAAAGAGTTCGCGCATCTGACCGAAGCGGACATCGAATCGCTCGGGCGTGAGTTGGATGCGATCCGGCTCGACGTGGAAGATTCGCGGGGCGTCCGCGACGCCCGCTATATCCGCCGGGCCATTCGTGCTCAACGATTGCTCGAGCTCGGTGGCCGGCTCGCGCTGTTCGGCAGCCGATACCGGCCGGCGTGGCTCGCCGGCACCGCCATGCTCTCCCTCTCGAAGATCATCGAGAACATGGAACTCGGCCACAACGTGATGCACGGCCAGTGGGACTGGATGAACGATCCGGAGATCCACTCCATGTCGTGGGAGTGGGATCAGACGGGCCCCTCGGAGCACTGGAAGCGGGCCCACAACTACTCCCACCACACGTTCACCAACATCGTGGGAATGGACTCCGACGTCGGATTCGGGATCCTGCGGATGACCCGCGACGAGGAGTGGCGGCCGATCAATCTGCTGCAGCCTCTCGCCAACATCATCCTGGCCGCCACCTTCGAGTGGGGGATCGCTCTCCACGACCTCACCTTCGCCGCAGAACTCGAGGGTGCGGAGAAGGGGCAGCTCAACTCCCAGGCCAACAAGGATTTCGCTCGCAAGATCTTCCGTCAGGTCGGCAAGGATTTCCTCCTGTTCCCGGTACTCGCGGGCCCCGCTTGGAAGTCGACGCTGTCGGCGAACACCACCGCCAACCTCGTCCGGAATCTGTGGGCGTACGTCGTGATCTTCTGCGGCCACTTCCCGGACGGCGCCGAGAAGTTCACCGTTGCGGAGTACGAGAACGAGACCCGGCACGAGTGGTACCTCCGGCAGATGCTCGGCAGCGCCAATTTCGATTCCGGCAAGATCATGGGCTTCATGAGCGGGAATCTCAGCTACCAGATCGAGCATCACCTGTTCCCGGATCTGCCCAGCAACCGGTACCCCGAGATCGCGGTGAAGGTGCGGGCGCTGTGCGAGAAGTACGACCTGCCGTACACCACGGGTTCGCTCGCCAAGCAGTACCTGCTGGCCCTGCGCACGATCCACAAGCTCGCGCTGCCCGACCGCTTCCTGCGGGCGACGGCGGACGACGCCCCCGAGACGTCCTCGGAACGCAAGTTCCGCGATGCCCGCGACGCGGGTGCCGCGATGGTCGAGACGTTGCGTACGGACCCTGTGACGGGGCAGCGCCGGGGTCTGCTGTCGGCGCTGCGGGCCCGTGCGGAGGCCAAGATTCCTCGCCGCCGTCGGTGATTTCACTCACACCTACACTCAGGTAACCTACGGTGTCGTAACTTACGGTACGGTAGGTCCAGTCAGCGCCTATCGGGTGTGAACTGTCGACCCAGCCAGGAGGAGGTCCCCCATGGCGATTGCAGACGTCAAGGAATACGCACATCTCACCGAAGCCGACATCGAGTCGCTCGGACGCGAGCTGGATGCGATCCGGCGCGATATCGAAGAGTCCCGCGGGGAGCGCGACGCGCGGTACGTGCGCAACACCATCAGATTGCAGCGTTCCCTCGAAATCGGTGGACGTGCCGTTCTCTTCGCCAGCAAGCGTCGACCCGCCTGGCTGGCGGGCACGGCCTTGCTCTCGCTCTCGAAGATCATCGAGAACATGGAACTCGGCCACAACGTCATGCACGGCCAGTGGGATTGGATGAACGACCCCGAGATCCACTCCACCTCGTGGGAGTGGGACGTCACGGGACCGTCCGCTCACTGGAAGCAGACCCACAACTACATCCACCACAAGTACACCAACGTCCTCGGCATGGACGACGACGTCGGATACGGACTGCTGCGCGTCACGCGTGACCAGCGGTGGAAGCCGTTCAACACCGGCAACCTCGTGTACAACACCCTGCTCGCGCTGTTCTTCGAGTACGGAATCGCGGCGCAGCACCTCGAACTCGGCAAGGTCGCCAAGGGGCGCGTGCCGAGCGAGGAGACCCAGCGCAAGCTCCGCGAGGTCGGCGAGAAGGTCGGCAAGCAGATCCTGAAGGATTATGTCGTCCACCCCGCGGTCACCGGTCCCGCGTGGAAGAGCACGCTCACGGCCAACATCGCCGCGAACATGATCCGCAACGTGTGGACCAACGCGATCATCTTCTGCGGGCACTTCCCCGACGGCGCCGAGAAGTTCACCAAGGCGGACATCGACAAGGAAACGCCGGCCCAGTGGTACCTGCGGCAGATGCTCGGTAGCGCGAACATCGAGGGCGGCAAGCTCATGGACTTCATGTCCGGCAACCTCAGCTACCAGATCGAGCACCACCTGTTCCCCGACCTGCCGAGCAACCGCTACGCGGAGATCGCCGTGCGGGTGCGGGAACTGTGCGACAAGTACGACCTGCCGTACACGACCGGGCCCTTCCTCGTGCAGTACGCGAAGTCGTGGCGCACCATCGCCAAGTTGTCGTTGCCGAACAAGTACCTCAAGGCGACGGCGGACGACGCTCCCGAGACCGCATCGGAGCGCAAGTTCGGTGGAAACACCACGGCGACAATCGATCCCGTGACCGGTCGCCGTCAGGGGCTGCGTAGCGCGATCAAGCGCACCCGCACGCGTCGCGGTCTGCGCGCGCTGCTCTCCCGCTAGAAAGTTCCGCTACAGGCGCGGTTCGTCCCTCACCAGGCTTCGTTGGACGCGATGGCCGTGAGGAGGTGACGGACCGCGCCGACGCGTTTGGCGGCCTTTCCTTCGAGCTGGTCGAGAGCACACTCCGGGTCGGCAGGCGGGCCGAGGTGGGTGCATCCTCTCGGGCAGTCCTCGATGGCCGCAGCCAGGTCGGAGAACGCGGCCACCACGTTCTCCGGGGAGATGTGGGCCAGCCCGAACGAGCGGATGCCGGGAGTGTCGATCGCCCAGCCGCCGGTCGGGAGCGGCAGCGCGACCGACTGGGTGGAGGTGTGGCGGCCCTTGCCGACGCCGGAGACCACGCCGACCGCGCGGTCGGCGTCGGGCACGAGACGGTTGACGAGAGTCGACTTTCCGACCCCCGAATGACCGATCAGCGCGGTGAGCCTGCCGGACAGCATCGACACGACCTCGTCGACCGGATCGTCACGACCGGCGACGACGACGGGAACGTCGAGGTCGGCGAACGCGCTCGCGAACTCCTCTGGTGACTCGAGGTCGCTCTTCGTCAGGCACACGATGGGGCTCAACCCGCCCGCGTACGCGGCGACCAGTGCGCGTTCGACGAACCCGGTCCGGGGTGGCGGGTCGGCGAGCGCTACGACGATCAGCAGCTGCTGGGCGTTGGCCACGACGATGCGCTCGTACGGATCGGTGTCGTCGGCGGTGCGCCGCAGCACGGTGGAGCGTTCGGCCACCCGTACGATCCGCGCCAGCGTGTCGGGTTTGCCGGACAGATCGCCGACGACGCTCACTTCGTCGCCCACCACGATGGGGGTGCGGCCCAGTTCGCGGGCGCGCATCGTGACGAGGGGACGGTCGGGGTCGCCGCCCAGCACGCACCCCCACCGGCCACGGTCGACCGAGACGACCATCGCCGACTCCGCGGCGAGGTGTTCCGGCCGGGTCTTCGTGCGCGGACGCGTGCCTCGGCCCGGGCGCACCCGGACGTCGGACTCGTCGTACTGCCTGCGGCTCAGAAGCTCGCCTTCCGTTCGGTCCCCGCGGCTGCGGACAGCATTGTGGCCCACAGGTTCTCGAAACCGGGCAGGGTCTTGGCCGTGGTGCCGATGTCCTCGATCTCGATGCCGTCGACGGTCAGGCCGACGATGGCCCCCGCGGTCGCCATCCGGTGGTCGGCGTAGGAGCGCCACGTCCCACCGTGCAGGTCGGCCGGGACGATGGTGAGGCCGTCCTCGGTCTCGGTGGCATTGCCGCCCAGCGAGTTGATCTCGTGTGCGAGAGCGGCCAGCCGGTCGGTCTCGTGACCGCGCAGGTGCGCAATGCCGCGCAGGTGGGAGGGGCCGTCGGCGAGGGCGGCGAGCGCCGCGACGGTGGGGGTGAGTTCGCCCACGTCGTGCAGGTCGATGTCGATTCCGTTCAGCTTCTGCGGGCCGCGGACGGTGAGGTTCGACCCGTCCAGCCGGACGACCGCGCCCATCGCCAGGAGGATCTCGCGGATCGCGTCGCCGGGCTGCGTCGTCCTGCTCGGCCACAGCGGCACCGTCACCTCGCCGCCGGTGACGGCGGCGGCGGCCAGGAAGGCGGTGGCATTCGACAGGTCGGGCTCGATCGCCCGGTCGACGGCCCGCACCACGCCGGGGGCGACCCGCCACGTGTCGGCCTCCCCGCCGGTCGCGGGGGTGGACACCTCGACACCCGATTCGCGGAGCATCTCGACGGTCATGTCGATGTGCGGCATGGACGGGACCGTCTTGCCGTCGTGATGGACCGTGACGCCCTCGTCGAACGCGGCCGCCGAGAGCAGCAGCCCGGAGACGAACTGCGACGAGCCCGACGCGTCGATCGTGACCCGCCCACCGCGCAGCGAGCCCGCGCCGCGGACGGTGAACGGAAGGGAGTCCCCGTCGATGTCCGCGCCGAGACCGCGCAACGCGTTCAGGATGGTGTCGAGGGGACGGGTCCGGGCCTGCTCGTCGCCGTCGAAGTGGACCGTTCCGTCGGCGAGCGCGGCGACCGGCGGAAGGAACCGCATCACGGTGCCCGCGAGGCCGCAGTCGACGGCGCCCCCCCGGAACCGGCCCGGGGTGATCCGCAGCGTCGTGTCCGTGTCGACGGCGTCGATGCCCGTTCCCAGTGTGCGGAGGGCGTCGATCATGAGGTCGGTGTCCCGGCTGCGCAGTGCCCCGGTGAGGGTGGACGGACCGTCCGCGAGTGCGGCGAGGATCAGCGCGCGATTGGTGATCGACTTCGATCCGGGGAGGGCGACTGTCGCGACGACGGGCGCTTCGGCACGGGGGGCGTTCCACAGGCTCAGGCTCACGGTCTCCATC
>RRBB01000967.1:0-458 GCA_006543605.1 Rhodococcus sp. WS4 | reverse complement strand
GATGTTCACTCTGAACCATGTCTTTGAGAGAAGATTCAAGTAAAACAACTCACCCGACAAGTACTTTCTTATCTTCTTCAGCTTGTTGGGCCCTAGCCTCAGCAAAAACGTCTTCAGAATGTTCTGGACATGCACGTTGGTGTTCAAGTCCAACCCGACCGTGAGCCCACCAAACGTGAACACCATGGAGTGGTGAAGAATCAGCGCAGAGCCCGTCCGCACGTTCAAGTTGAGTCTGTCATCCTTTTCTGTGGGGGGCAACTGTAGCAAGTGGCAAGCACTCGACGTGGGTAGAAAAGTGGTCATTTAAGTGGTCTGTGCATAAAGGGTCGGAAGGTGCTATGAGCAAAGTGGTCGACGTGGATGAATGAGGTGGGAAGACTGCGGTTGAATTGTGTTAGGCAGGTAAATGGCAGTAACTTTGGAAGGGTGGTAGCGAAAGAGCCACGGACTGGGGG
>RRBB01000966.1:0-458 GCA_006543605.1 Rhodococcus sp. WS4 | reverse complement strand
CTAGTATCTAATCGTAACCAAGAGATATAAGTTTGTCAAAAGTCAATTTATGCGAATCTAATAGTTTACGGAAAGATGACTATGCGTTCTGCAAGATTTGTACAGTTTCACTAAGCGACCAAGAATATAGAATTTGAAAGCACCACTAAAAATCAGAATTTGCTTTTATCCCACCAAATATATTTTAGCTAGCCTTGGTTTTACCCGAAATAGTGTCCTGAGCTCTCCCACCTCGCCAAGAGTGTTGTGTGTGTCGCAAAAGTGTTGATATCGCAGAAGCGTCTGTCAAGAAGCATAAGAGAGCGCAGCCTGTATTTGAAATTTCTTAAGGACCACCTCTAAAGTAGTTTTTTGAACCATGAAACCATGTAAAGAAATAAATTAACTGTGTGGTCAAGATAAGGTTCCAATTATTTTTTGACCACACGCCATCATCTATTCACGATGAAAATCATTGG
>RRBB01000965.1:0-459 GCA_006543605.1 Rhodococcus sp. WS4 | reverse complement strand
CTCCTGTAACGGCCCAGGGCGAGCCCGTCGTCGATGCTTTCCATCGTCACCTCTGTAACCTGGCTGATGTTCTCCATTTGGCCCGGCCCATAGACGCCACCGCGCAGCCGAACCGCCAGGGTCGAGTCGCCATCCTGGACGACATAGACCAGCGACTCGCTGCCACGCTCCCACAGCACCATGGCGGGCTGGGCCAGGCGCTGCGGCAGGTTCGCCAACTGCTCGCGAGCGACCGGGCTGTTACGGATCACGGTGTCGCTGGCCGATACCACGCCAGCCTGGAGCTGGGCACCCTGGGCAGCCGCGTAGGTGATGTCGGTCGGATCGAGGACGCCGACCGACATCGTCTGTCCCTGGGGCGACGTGGAGCGGTCCACAAACGCCTTCCAGGCGCGCTGGCGTACCGGGTCCAGGAGCACGTCCTGGACCTCGCCGAGGGCGGCAGGCGCTCCCAGGGTG
>RRBB01000964.1:0-460 GCA_006543605.1 Rhodococcus sp. WS4 | reverse complement strand
GGCATACGAGATTACTACGCGTCTCGTGGGCTCGGCACGTCGATCCGGAGACGCCCGCGGGGCGCCAGGGCGGCGCTGGAGAGGCTGGTCTCGGCATCGTCCAGTTCCGCCAGCAGGCGTATCACCCGCTCGTAGTAGGCGGCGCCGTCGGCGGTCAGGTTGAGCTTGCGCGTGGTGCGGTTGAGCAGGCGTACCCGCAGCCGCGCTTCCAGTTGCTGGACCAACTGGGTGACGCTGGTGCGGCTCATGTGCAGCGTCTCCGCCGCCTTGGTGAAGCTGCCGGTCTCCACCACACGGGCAAAGGCCTGCATCGCATCGAAACGGTCCATCGGGACTCCGGGTCGTGGAGGATTGTTTGGATTCTACAAACAGTCATGGCCAGGGTTGCGCGTTTATCCACGGCGCGCACGACCTTACCGTTCTTCCATCGACGATGACGGGGCCGGGAGCCCCAGGATGG
>RRBB01000963.1:0-461 GCA_006543605.1 Rhodococcus sp. WS4 | reverse complement strand
GCGCGACCGCATGCACCAGCAGAACCAGGGCGACGAGGCCGCGCTGACCGACACCATGCGCATCTTCAGGTGGGGCCTGGAGGGCGGCAAGCCACCGGCGGGTCAGGTCGGCGCGCAGCCCGAATGGTTCTACAAGGGCGACGGCGGCATCGTCGTGCGCCCCGGCGCGGACTTCCCGCTACCGGCCTTCGCCGAGGACGCCGGCGAGGAACCGGAGCTGGTCGGGCTCTACCTGATCGGCGATGACCGCCGGCCTTACCGGCTCGGCTACGCCCTGGGCAACGAGTTCTCCGACCACCTGATGGAGCGCCGCAACTACCTGTACCTGGCGCATTCCAAGCTACGCGCCTGCTGCTACGGGCCGGAGCTGCGAGTCGGCGAACTGCCGCGCCACCTGCAGGGCGAGAGCCGGATCCTGCGCGACGGCGAAGTGCTCTGGCAGCAGGCGTTCCTTTCCGGCG
>RRBB01000962.1:0-462 GCA_006543605.1 Rhodococcus sp. WS4 | reverse complement strand
GGCGACCTCGGCCTGGTTGAACATGGCCGCCATCATCAGTGCGGTCTTGCCGTCGGCCGAGGCGCCCTCGACGTCGGCGCCGCCAGCGAGGAGCAGTTCGACCATCGCCAGGTCGCCCTTGAACGCAGCGCCGGCCAGCGGTGTCTGCCCGGCCAGGTTGCGCAGGTCCGGGTCGGCCTTGTAGGCCAGCAGCAGGCGTACCGTGTCGGCGTGGCCATGGTAGCTGGCCAGCATCAGCAGGCTATCGCCCTTGTGGTTGCGCAGGTTCGGCGGCAGGCCCTGTTGCAGCAGTTGCTCGAGGCGCTGGCTGTTGCCCTGGCGGGCCAGGTCGAACAGCTGGTGGACGAACTCCTGGGTTTCCATATCCAGTTCTGGACGAGGGCTATCGGTCATGGGGCTGCTTCCTTGTGAATACCGGGTTTGCCGAATGATAGGCGGCCTTGCCGAGGTGGGCTGTTGAGC
>RRBB01000961.1:0-425 GCA_006543605.1 Rhodococcus sp. WS4 | reverse complement strand
CTGCTGGGCGGCAAGTGCGAGTTCATCCTCTCCAACAGCGGCCACATCCAGAGCATCCTCAACCCACCGGGCAACCCCAAGGCACGCTTCATGACCAATCCGGAACTGCCCGCCGAGCCCAAGGCCTGGCTGGAACAGGCCGGCAAGCACGCCGATTCGTGGTGGCTGCACTGGCAGCAATGGCTGGCCGAACGCTCCGGCAAGACCCGCAAGGCGCCCGCCAGCCTGGGCAACAAGACCTATCCGGCCGGCGAAGCCGCGCCCGGAACCTACGTGCATGAACGATGAAAAGCGACCAGCCTGAAGAACTGCCGCAGGAGCGATCCGCGGCCTCCGCCGACGAAACCCCGCCAGCGCCTCCGGCGCGGCCCCGCGCCGCGCGGAAGCCGGCCAGGCCCCGTATCGCCGAGCCCACGAGACTGCAG
>RRBB01000960.1:0-464 GCA_006543605.1 Rhodococcus sp. WS4 | reverse complement strand
AGCTTCAACACGTTGTTGTTGCAGTGGCTCTGATTGACCAGGCGCTGTACCTGCCAGCTGTTTGCGCAGGCTGGCTACGTCGGTTTCGGTAGTCACCATCGCCATATGCTCGCGCTTTTGCGTCACGCTAATCTTCTCAACGCCTTGCGGCAGGTTATTCACCAGAATCCGGTTGGCACGATCGACCGCTTCACGAGAGTCACGGTATTTGTATTGCTGACCAGACATATACAGTGTCTTATCGCGTAGCTGAATTTCTGGCGCGTCAAAGCCCGCGTTATACTTCAGGGCGGTAAGTTGGTTTGCTACCGTGGTGTACTGCAATCCTTCAGATTCAGGCGCAGGTTGATATGCCGGTTTTGGCGTATCGCGCAGGGCAGGGCGCAGATCGTTGAAATTGGTCCGTAACGTGAAGCCAAACATCAACGTGTTACCGCGTTCATAACTCAGGTTGAGATCTGCCC
>RRBB01000959.1:0-466 GCA_006543605.1 Rhodococcus sp. WS4 | reverse complement strand
GTGCACCAGGTGCAGGGCACCCTGCAGATGGTCGAGTTCTACGGCGCGGCCCTGCTCGCCGAGGAAATGGAGCAGTTGGTCCAGGCCTTGCTGGACGGTCGCGTGCCGAACCAGGGCGAGGCCCTGGAAGTGCTGATGCAGGCGATCCTGCAACTGCCGGTCTACCTCGACCGGATCCAGACCGCCCGGCGCGACCTGCCGATGGTGGTCCTGCCGCTGCTCAACGACCTGCGCGCCGCGCGCGGCGAGAAGCTGCTCTCGGAAACCAGCCTGTTCGCGCCCGACCTGTCGCAGCGCCAGCCGCAACTGGACGGCGAGGCCATCGCGCAACTGCGCACCGACGAACTCGGCGGCTTGCTGCGCAAGCTGCGCCAGACCCAGCAGATGGCCCTGGTCGGCCTGCTGCGCAACCAGGACGTGGCGACCAGCCTCGGCTACCTGGCGCGTGTCTATGCGCGCCTGGAGG
>RRBB01000958.1:0-466 GCA_006543605.1 Rhodococcus sp. WS4 | reverse complement strand
GATTGCCTTCCTCGCCGTGCTGAAGTCCGGCGGCGCCTACGTGCCCCTGGACATCGAGTACCCGCGCGAACGCCTGCTGTACATGATGCAGGACAGCCGCGCGCACCTGCTGCTGACCCAGAACCACCTGCTCGACCGACTGCCGATTCCCGACGGACTGTCCTGCCTGTGCCTGGACCGCGAACAGGAGTGGGCCGGTTTCCCCGCCCATGATCCAGAGGTGGCGCTGCATGGCGACAACCTGGCCTACGTGATCTACACCTCCGGCTCCACCGGAATGCCCAAGGGCGTGGCAGTGTCCCACGGCCCGCTGGCCGCGCACATCGTGGCTACCGGCGAGCGCTACGAGATGACCCCGGCGGACTGCGAGCTGCACTTCATGTCGTTCGCCTTCGACGGCTCCCATGAAGGCTGGATGCACCCGTTGATCAACGGTGCGCGGGTGCTGATCCGCGACGACAGCCTG
>RRBB01000095.1:0-38791 GCA_006543605.1 Rhodococcus sp. WS4 | reverse complement strand
CCTTCACCCGGTCGGTGAGGCGGTGGTGGATCGGGCGCAGGTCCAGGTCGATGGCCTTGAGGGACCGGAAGTCGCGTTCGACCCGGGAGAGGTTCTTGTAGGCGTCGATCACGGCGGCGGTGCCGAGCTCGTTGGCGCTGGCGGTGGTGCGCAGGGTGTAGATCCCGTCGAGCGCGGCCTCGGCGTCGATCCGCTCCCGGTTGCGGGTCACCGTCAGCGTGGTGTCGGCGATCTCGAGGTGGAAGTGTTTGCCCACCTTGTATTTTCCCAGCACCCGGCCGACCCGTAGGCCGATCTTCCCGGCCCCGGACAACCGGCCCCCGGTCACCGCGGCGACGATCTTGCCCAGTTCCGCCTCGGTGGCGTCGAGCAGTTCGCCGCGTTTGCGGGCCCGCTCGTCGGCCAGCGCCGGGTTGCGGCACACGATCAACCGTTCCCCGGGGTAGTCCGGGTGGCTGATCTCGGCGAAGTTCTGGGTGTCGAACAGCGACATCTGCAGCGGCCCGTCATCGGCGGCGAGGGCGGCGATCTGCGGGGCCCGCAGCGCGGTCAACCACCCGAGTCCGCCGAGTTCTTTGAGGGCGGTGATGCGGGCGGCGGTGATCATGCCGCGGTCGCCGACCATCAGCATGTTCTCCAGCCCGAAAGTGTCCTTGACCGCGGTCACGGCGTGGGTGAAGGCGGCCGGGTCGGCGGTGTTGCCGGGAAACACCCGGACCGCGACCGGACGACCCTCGGGGTCGGTGAGCAGCCCGTATTCGATCTGCTCGCAGCCCTTCTTCCCGTCGCGGGAGTAGCCGCGGGCGGCCAGGTCGCAGTGCCGGCCGGTCACCCAGGAGGAGGACAGGTCGAACATCGCGATCCGCGAGGGATTCACCACCGGATCGAGATGCTTTCCGGCGAGCTGTTTTTCGATGCGGTCCTGGCGACCCACCAGCCAGTCCATCGCCGCGTAGATCTCGTCGGTGCCCGCCCCGGCGACCTCGAGGTCCACCCCGAGGGTGGTGTCGGCCCACCAGGAGGCGGTCGCCAGTTTCGAGGCCGGGGCCACCGCCCGGGCGAGGATCAGCGCCATCGCCAGATCCCGCTGCCGGCCGGCCGGGCCGAGCAGGGCCGGCAGGCCCAGAGCCTTGGCCTGGGCCCAGACCGCGGCCACGTGCCCGTGCGGCACCGAGCGGAGCACCGTGGCCGCGGTGTCTGCCGGCACCAGCGTCTGCCCCTTCAGCCCGGCCTCGACCCAGTCGATCACGTGCGCGGGCAGCGTGGACAGGTTTGCCACGGTCTCGTTGCGCACCCGGGTGCCCTCGCGGAACGTCCGCCGCAGATAGGCGGACTCGTAGTCGCGGTGTTGCCCCTGTTTGTCCACATGCGACTTCCGCACTCTGACCACATGGACCGCGTCACCACGCTTTGCCATACCTATCACGGTACTGCAATTCACGACGAACAGTCGCCGCGACACGCCAACCATTCTGACTACATTCGCAGAGCTCCGAACCTGAGAACGGGCAGATCAGAGGCGAACCCGGCACTCAGACTCGCCGTAACTTCGGCCTAATCGGCAGCGCGCCCCAACCAGTCATGAAACACATCCTGTGTGTCCGCACCTGGCGGGCGTGGCCCGGACGGCGCGGACGCAGGTGTCCGGGAAAAGCGCGGCGCCGGTGCAGGCTGAGGCACACCGTCGACATCGGTGATGATCGCGCGGTGTGCCATGTGCGGTTCCGAGGCGACCTCGTCCAGCGACAAGACGGGTGAAACGCAGGCATCAGCGCCGGAAAACACTGCACACCAGTGATCTCGATTCTCGCTCGCAATCACGTCCGAGAAATGTTTGCGGAGGACCGGCCACTGGTCCCGGTCATTCTGTTCGGGCAGAACGTCGGCGCTCAGTCCCAGTCCGTTGAGCAGCTGCACATAGAACTGCGGCTCCAGCGCACCCACGGCGATCCACTTGCCGTCAGCGCATTGATAGGTGTCATAGAAGGGAGCGCCGCCATCGAGCAAATTGACTCCTCGTTGATCGGCCCAGACCCCTGCGTTGCGCATCGCCCAGATCATCTGCATCAGGACGCTTGTGCCGTCGACCATGGCCGCGTCGATGACCTGACCGTAGCCGGAGGTCTGCCTCTCGAACAGTGCGGAGAGTATGCCCACGAGAAGAAACATCGATCCACCGCCGAAGTCACCCACCAGGTTGAGGGGCGCGACCGGTTTGTTCCCAGCAGTTCCGATCGAATGCAGTGCGCCGCTGAGGGCGATGTAGTTGATGTCGTGCCCTGCGCGGGCGCTCAAGGGACCGCTCTGTCCCCATCCCGTCATGCGCGCGTAGATGAGTCGCGTATTCACACCCGCGCACTCGTCCGGGCCGACACCGAGGCGCTCTGCAGTCCCAGGCCGAAAGCCTTCGATCATGACATCGGCGACAGCGGCGAGTGCGAGGACCTCCTCGCGGCCCTTGGGCGACTTCAGATCGACATGGACGGACCGTCGGTTGCGAAGCATTTGGTCGGGTTGCCCGCCGACTATGTCCAACCTGCCCGAGGGGCGCTCGACCCGCACCACATCGGCGCCGAGGTCACCGAGGATCATTGCAGCGTGGGGCGCTGGGCCGATTCCGGCCAGCTCGAGCACTTTCAAGCCCTGAAGAGGTCCAACCATCATTTGTGCCTTTCATGTCGAATCGAGTTGCTCGTGTCGTGCGCGGATCCGCTGGAGGGGTGTCGGACTCGAACTTTGTCGATACGCGGCTCGGTATAGGAGGTAGGAGGTCTGCGCGCGTGGTGCTACACGGTAATCGCTGCCGCGGAAGTTCCATGATTGCTACCGGCGTAGTGGTCCACACTATGGATCGGAAAATTTGGTGATAGTGACGCCTTTTCGTGCGAATCGCCGATCAGGACTGTGCGCGGATGCCGTCTCTGCGGTGCGAGCCCTGCGAGTTACGAACTGGCGGAAATATTCGACGTGTTCTTCATCTACCGGGCCCGGTAGCAGCAACCAACATTGCGCAATGCGAACAGGCGAACAGGGTGCGCCCACCGTCAAGTGACGGACTCCATAGGCCAGTTCTACAACCAACCGTGCGACATCGTCAGGGTCGGCATCATCGCGAAGATCCGCCTGCGAGATCGCTCGACAGACGAGGTCTCGGATCGCCGTCGCCAGCGTGGTCAATATCGGAGCGATGCCAGTAAGACAGTCTGCGACTTCGACGGACAATCTGAATGCATTCTGGATCAGAGTATTCCGCGCACCGGCTACTGCTACCACGAAGGAAATGTCGATAAGCGCTTCGAGGGCCGGGGACCGCGCGTGTAGGGGACTTGTACACAGAGTGGCGAGCTGGAGTGTGCCTTCCTCGATCACGGCTCGTGCGAGCGAGATCTTCGACGGGTAGTGGAAGTAGACGGCGCCTTCGGTTAGCTGTAGGGCTTCCGCGATGCCTCGGATCGTGGTTTTGCAGTAGCCTAATCGTGTGAACTTCTGCGCCGCCCTGTCGCGTATCTGCGGTGCGGTCCCGTCCATGGGCTTGCATTTGGGCATCACCGGTCACCAGTTACGATTCAAGCCAGATTGAGCCTTCGCCGGTCCGAAATCGTGGGTATCGGTCGCTTCGGACGCTGTTTGGATAGACGAATGACGAAGAAGAGCAATCATTCTGATGTACAAGAGAAAGAGTTGAGTGCGCGATCCCAGATCTTGTGCGAGTCCCGCGGGCCCCCGAAGAAACAAATGCGCAAGTGTAATCATTAGCTGGATGAAGAGAGCAATCATTTGTAACCGTCTTGTTCTGGAGTTCCGGACCGCACACGGCGAACGTCGGGCGGTAGGAGGGCAAGTCCTCGGCCCTTCGGCTGTTGGCTTTCAGCGCGTGGAAAGGCCGAGGTCTGCTTCGGTGGTCGTTCTCTAGGGTGCCGCGGACGATGGCATCACGAATTCCCGGAAGAGGGTTTGTGTGCGGGACAGCTCGGTGTGGGCCTGCGTGACGATACGGCGCACCAGGTCCCCGGCTGTGGGTATGTCCTCGATGAGGCCCTGCACCATTCCGACAGTCCAGATTCCGGCCTCGGGGTCGCCGAGCTCGTACACCGTGCGGCCACGTGCGCCTGCGACCAACTCTTGAACGTCGGGGAACTGTCCGCCCCGGTCGAGGATGTCGACGACTTCACGGCTAGCGGTGTTGCTGGAAACACGAGCCGAGTTGCGTAGAGGCCTGAAGATGAGTTCGGTATCTCGCTCATCAGCTGCGACTATTGCATCCTTGATGTTCTGGTGAATCGGTGACTCCGCTGTGCACATGAATCGTGTTCCCATGTTGATGCCGTCAGCACCGAGTACCAATGCTGCGGCCAAACCTCGACCGTCGGCGAATCCGCCCGACGCGATCATCGGAATGTTCAGCTCGCGCGCCGCGGCGGGAATCAGAACAAGGCCTGGAATGTCGTCTTCACCGGGATGCCCGGCGCACTCGAACCCGTCGATACTGACCGCGTCGACTCCCACCCGTTCGGCTTTGAGAGCGTGCCGGACGCTGGTGCACTTGTGCAGCACCTTGACGCCGTGATCCTTGAACAGCTCCATGTGGGGTTCGGGATTGGAGCCGGCGGTTTCGACGATCGTGATGCCCGCGTCGATGATCGCACGCCGGTACTCGTCATAGGGCGGCGGTGTGATCGAGGGAAGGATGGTCAGGTTGACGCCGAACGGCTTGTCTGTCAGGGCTCGTGCCCGTTCGATCTCTGCGACGAGGTCCTGCGGGGTGGGTTGGGTCAGTGCGGTGATCATACCCAGGCCGCCGGCCTCGGAGACGGCGGCGGCAAGGGGTGCGCGGCCCACCCATTGCATGCCGCCCTGCACGATCGGGTGTTCGACGCCGAAGGCTTCGCTGAACTTGGTGGTCAGTGCGGTGTTCGTCATCTGGTTTTGTCCCTACTCGAGGATTCCGCCGGCAGCGGCGACGGCTTCCAGTGACGGGGGAGGCAGCAGGTGGTCGCCGTATCGGGCGGCGAGTTCGTGTGCGCGGGCGACGAAGCCGGCGGGTCCGTCGGCGTAGCCGTTGATGTATTGCACCACGCCGCCGGTCCAGGTCGGGTATCCGATGCCGAGCAGGGAGCCGACATTTGCGTCAGCAACCGAGGTCAGCACCCCTTCGTCGAAGCATCGAACGGTCTCGATCGCCTCGGCGAACAGCATCCGCTCCTGCAGATCGACGAAGGGGATCGTCACCTCGCTCTTGGCGAACTCGGTCCGCAACCCGGGCCAGAGTCCGGTGCGAACACCGTTGGCGTCGTAGTCGTAGAACCCTGCGCCCGCAGAACGGCCGAGGCGCGCGAACTGCTCTACGAGTTTGTCGATGACGGCCTCGCTGTGATGTGGCGTCCACGTCTTACCAGCAGCCTCTGTGGCGGCCCGAGTCTCGAGTCTGATCTTGCGCACGAGCCGTGCGGTGAGTTCGTCGATCAGCTGAAGCGGCCCGGCGGGGTATCCGACTTGCAATGCGGCCTGCTCTATGGTGGCCGGGTCGACACCTTCCGCCACCGCACCGATTGCCTCGTTGAAGAAGGCGATGATGACACGGGTGGTGAAGAAGCCGCGCGCATCGTTGACGACGATCGGAGTCTTGCGGATCTGCCGTGCGTAGTCGAAGGCCCGTGCAAGGGTCTCGTCCGAGGTGTTCTGTCCACGAACGATCTCGATCAACGGCATCTTCTCCACGGGCGAGAAGAAGTGCACCCCGACGAATTTGTCCTGCTTCTTTATTTCCTCGGCGAGGTCGGAGATCGGAAGTGTCGAGGTGTTGGAGGCGAGCACGGCTTCCGGGTCGACGACATCTTGAATCTCTTGGAACACGGCCTGCTTGAGGACGGGGTCCTCGAACACCGCTTCGATGACGAAGTCCACTCCGGCGAAGTCGGTGGGGTCGTCTGTCGGCCGAATCCGCGCGAGCAATGCCTGCGAGGTGACTTCGTCGGTGCGCCCGGTCGCAAGGCGTTTCGCCTCCACACTCTCGGCGTACGCCTTCCCGCGCTCTGCTGCCTCGAGCGTGACGTCCTTGATGACAACGTCGATTCCCGCCTGCGCGGAGACGTAGGCGATGCCCGCACCCATCATGCCGGCGCCCAGGATCCCGACCTTGGTGACCGGAACCGGGTCGATCCCGTCCGGTCGGCTCTCTCCCGAGTTGATCCGAGCGAGATCGAAGAAGTTCGCTTTGATCATGTTGGAGGAAATCTGGTCGGTTGCCAGGCTGACAAAATACCGGGTCTCGATCAGCGACGCGGTGTCGAAGTCGACCTGGGAGCCCTCGACAGCGGCCGCAAGAATGGCGCGCGGCGCGGCCAGTGGTGCGCCACGCAACTGCTTGCGCAGGTGCGCGGGAAGAGCCGGAAGGTTGGCGGCGAAAGCCGGGTCGGCCGGGGTGCCGCCGGGGATCCGGTATTTCTTTGCATCCCAAGGTTGCTGGGCGTCGGGGTGGGCATGGATCCAGGCCTTCGCGGCCGGCAGCAGACCGTCGACCGTGGTGACCAGATCGTCGATCAACCCGAGTTCGGCGGCTCGAGTAGCGCCGTGACGCTGTCCTTGCAGCAGCAGTGCGGTCAATGCCTTCTGAATGCCGAGCAGACGTACCGTGCGCACGATGCCGCCGGCGCCCGGCAGCAGACCCAAGGTGACCTCGGGTAGGCCGACCGTGGTCGCGCGGTGGTCGACGGCGATGCGGTGGTGTGCCGCCAGGGCGATCTCGAGGCCGCCGCCGAGCGCGGCACCATTGATCGCCGCGACGACGGGTCGGTCGAGGGTCTCCAGTCGGCGCAGTTGCGCCTTGAGGCCGTTCGCGAAATCGGTGAACTTCTGGGCATCGCCGGGGCCGGCTGTGGCCAAGTCGTTCAGGTCTCCGCCGGCGAAGAACGTCTTCTTCGCCGACGTCAAAATTACGCCGGTGATCGAATTGACCTCGGCTTCGAGTCGATCGAGAACGGTATTCATCGAGGAGAAGTAGTTCGTGGTCATCGTGTTCGCCGACTGATTCGGGTCGTCGAAGGTGAGAACGACGATTCCGTCCGTATCCTGCTGCCAGCGAATTGTTTCGGTGTTGTTCATGATGATCTGGTCCTCAGACTCGCTCGATGATGGTTGCAATGCCCATTCCGCCTGCGACGCACAGGGTGACGAGGGCGCGTCGGTCACCACGTCGCTCGAGTTCGTCGAGGACGGTCCCGACCAGCATTGCCCCTGTGGCGCCGAGCGGATGCCCCATTGCGATGGAGCCGCCGTTGACGTTCAGCTTCTCGTCGGGAATGTCGAGATCCTTTTGGAACTTGAGCACTACCGAGGCGAACGCTTCGTTCAGCTCGAACAGATCGATGTCATCGACCGACAGCCCGGCGAGATCGAGTGCCTTCTGCGTAGCCGGAGTCGGGCCGGTGAGCATGATGGTCGGGTCGGCGCCGGTCACCGCGGTGGCGAGGACGCGCGCACGAGGGAGCAGGCCGAACCTCTCACCCGCAGCCTCGGTCCCGAGCAGAATCACCGCCGCGCCGTCGACGATGCCGGAACTGTTGCCGCCGTGATGAACGTGGTTGATCTTCTCGACGGACGTGTACTTCTGGAGCGCGACGGCGTCGAAGCCTCCGGCATCGCCGAGACCGGCAAAGGCAGGTTTGAGGCCTGCGAGCGATTCGAGTGTCGTCGTGGGTCGTCGATGCTCGTCGTGATCGAGAACGGTGATTCCGTTCAAGTCCTTCACCGGTACGACCGATTTCGCGAAATACCCGCCGGACCACGCGTGCTCGGCGCGGGTCTGTGATCGAACGGCATACGCATCGACGTCCTCACGAGTAAAGCCCTCGAGCGTCGCTATCAGGTCGGCGCCGATGCCTTGCGGGGCGAAGTGCAGATCGTAATTGGTGGTCGGGTCGTTGAACAGTGCTCCTCCGTCGGAGCCCATCGGCACTCGCGACATCGACTCCACACCACCGGCGATCACCAGCTGTTCGAACCCGGACCGCACCTTCTGCGCGGCGAGGTTGGTTGCCTCGAGTCCCGATGCGCAGAACCGGTTTATTTGAACCCCCGCCACGGTGTTGGGTAGTCCGGCGGTCAAGGCTGCGGCGCGGGAGATGACGCCACCCTGGTCGCCGACGGGTGAAACGACTCCGAGCACGATGTCATCGATGGCGGCCGGGTCGAGCTGAGGGAAGCGCACGGACAGTTCCCGAATCAGGCCGACAACGAGATCGACAGGTTTGACCCCGTGCAGAGCGCCTCGCTTACCCTTTCCGCGGGGCGTTCGAATCGCCTCATAGATGAATGCTTGTTCCGACACAGTCGCTGCCCTCCTGGCATTTTGGCGTTCCACATCGCGTGGACGGTGTGATCGACGGGCAACGCCGCGGATCCGGTGGATGTGTACGCAGCCAGTGCAAGTGGGCGCGCACAATGTCCTCTACCGTAGATCGCCGCCCGCAACCAGTCAATACTGACTGTTATGGTGTGATGGGCGTCCTCGGCTTTGTCGACCCCCACGGTGCATTCACCGTGCCGGTGTACTTCACAGCACTCACATCACGTGACGCGCCCGCATGTCGTCGAACACGGATGCCACGCGTACCACGTCACCGGTGGTGGGCGCGTGGATCATCTGCCCGTTTCCGATGAAGATCGCGACGTGGCCTGGTCCGTTCGGGCCCCAGTTCCCGAACAGGAGGTCACCGGGTACGGCCTCCGACAGCGGCCGTTCGACCCCTACGTTCCATTGGGTTTCGGAGGTGCGGGGCAGCGCCACCTTGCCGGCAGATGCGGCGTACACCGCGTACGAGGTCAGGCCGGAGCAGTCGAATCCGCCCTGGGAAGGTCCGTTGATGTTGCCGCCACCCCACACGTAGGGAAGGCCGAGGAAAGTCATGGCGCTTTCGACAACCCGCGTGCCCATCTCCGACAGCGCGGCTCCGCCGAAGGGTGAGAGCAGTCGGGCGAAGTAGTCTTCGGCCGCGCGGATCTTCGCGACGTACGGTTTCGTCTGATTTTCGTAGTCGGGGCTTCCTGAGGGCATGCCGCCGGAGGCGAGTACGGCGCCGGCACCCGCATTGTATCCGGCGATCGTCAGATCGAGCGTGTCGCCGCGGACCCGTCCCTGGCGCTTCCACTTGTCGATCTGGTTGTACATGTCGCACAACAAATGTCCGGAAGCCATGACCGAGTCCGCGACACCGAGAACATCGGCGGTGCCGTCTCCATCGGCGTCCTTGCCGTAGGTGCGCCAGGTGCCGTCCATGAACTGTCCGGGTCCCTTGGCGCCTACGGGTGACACCGGCGCGGACAAACCGTAGCGGAACCCGTTCTCCGCTGAATAGAGCGCCGCCAGTGTCGGCGCCTTGATCCCGTCGCACAAGGTGCCGGCCTTGGTCAACCAGGGCACGAAGGTGGCGAAGGCGTTACCGTGTGCGAAGGTGAGGCGGGGCAGCACGCTACTGGTCGGTGCGAAAAACGCGGTGTCGGCGGATGGTGCACCCGCCCAGTTCGAGCCGCCGGATTCGGTGGCGTCGACGGGGCTTGGTACGACGGCACTCTCGGTCGAGGATGCGGGTCCCACGGGCGAAGAGTCCGCGCGTGGTGGGGTGTCCGCCGGAGGGAGCGGGAGCGGCGGCTCGGGCGGGGGCTCAGGGGGTATCACCTCCGATATCGCCTGCGCGGCGTTGTCGATGCCCTGCTGCGCGAGTTGCTGTACGGGGGTGGGAAGTGTTGCCAACACATCCCCGACCTGCTGATCCAGGGCTGGTGCTGCCTCCTCGACGGCGGCCAGGGTATCGGTGACCGGCGTTGTCACCTCGGGCGGCAGGTCAGTGTTGCTTGCGGCGCCACCAGCGGCGATCACGATCGCCGCGATGATGGCGGAGGGGTCGGACATCTTTCGCTCGTTTCTCTACATCGGACAGTCGTCGTCGGGTTCCGGTGCCGGGCTCGCTCGTGCGGCGAGTTCGGTCACGGAGTGCTCCAATCGTGAACGTCGACGGCGCCGAGCTCCTCTGTCACGGAATCGAAGTCGCTGTAGAGTTCGTGTTCGTCGAAGCTTTCTTGGATCGCGATCTGGGCGTTCTCCGGCAGGGTATGCATGATCTCGCGGACGCGTTCCTGCCGGCGCGCGACGGCCTGCCGGAACGGCATCCCCGGGGTGGCCTTCATCTGCGGGACGATGCCCTCGACGTCGTCGACACCACCGGCGTGGTGGCCGGCATCGACCATGGCCTGCTCGGCGGCCATGGTGGCCTCGTCCTTTTCCTCGGACATCCCGATCGGGCCGATCATGGTGCCGTTGAGGAACTGTTTGACGACCGGTTCGTCCGAGGTGAGTAGCACCTCGCGGGGGCCGAACATCACCAGCTTCCGGCGGAAGAGCATGCCGATGTTGTCGGGCACCGTGCGGGCGAGGTTGATGTTGTGCGAGACGATCAGGATCGTGGCGTCGATCTCGGCGTTGATGTCGATCAACGTTTGCGAAATGTAGGTGGTGCGCACCGGATCCAGACCGGAGTCCGGCTCGTCGACGAGGATGATCTGCGGGTCCAGCACCAGGGCCCGGGCCAGGCCGGCACGCTTGCGCATACCGCCGGAGATCTCGCCGGGCAGCTTGTCCTCGGCCCCGAGCAGGCCGACGAGTTCCATCTTCTCCATCACGATCTTGCGGACGTCGGACTCGGACTTCTTGGTGTGTTCGCGCAGGGGGAACGCGACGTTGTCGTAGAGGTTCATCGACCCGAACAGGGCGCCGTCCTGGAACAGCACCCCGAACAGCTTGCGGATCTCGTAGAGCTCCTTGCTCGAGCACTCGAGAATGTTGGTGCCGTCGATCACGATCGAGCCCTGCTCCGGGCGGAGCAGACCGATCAACGACTTCAAGAACACCGACTTACCCGTGCCCGACGGGCCCAGCAACGCGCTGACTTCACCGGCCGGAAGGGTCAACGACACGTCCTGCCAGATCCTCTGCGAGCCGAACGACTTGGTCAGGTCGCTGACTGAAACTTCGACACCCATCGAGTCTTCCTTACGTCGATTCGTGAATTTTCGGGTTGGAACACATCACGCAGTCGGTGCTCTGCGATTCACACCGGCGTCATCTCGGTGATCTGCCAGGAATCGCCGTCGCGGTGCAGCGAAACCTGGACGCGGCTGCCGTCCAGCTTGGGGGCGGGGCTGTCGGTACTGGTCGTGGACTGATTGAGGAACATCAGCACGGTGGCGGCATCGGCGTCGACCGAGACGACCGACGACTCGACGACGGTGGCCGAGGTGACGACCTGCCGCTCCTTCGCCGAGGGGATGATGACGTCTTTGCTCACGCTTTCGAACTGATTACGGAACTCGCCCCCGAGGTGCTCGAGCGAACTCGTGAAGTGGTCGTCGACCGTGTTGAAGTCGTAAGACAGGATGTCGGGAACCAATTGCGCGGCCTGCGTGAGGGCCTGCGCTCTGGTCTCCTCCTGGCTCCGGCCGTCGTGGGCCCGGATAGTCAGCGTCACGCTGGTGACCGTCACCGCCACGGCCACAATGGCGAGGCCGGCGACCAAGAGTGTGCGCTTGCGACTGCTCCAGGCTTCGAGGAGCGAGGTGATGCGAGCGAGGTAGGTGATCATGCGACGAACTCCACGTTGGATACGAGCCAGTGGCCATCGACGAGGTCGAGGGTCATTTTCAAGCGGTAGACGCGCATTTCACCGTCGGGGGCCTCGGTGTTCTTGACCGTCGACGTCACTGCCGCAAGGACGGTGGCGTGATCGTCCGTCGAGTCGACGATCCCGGCGGATTTGACTTCGCCGGTCGACTCGACCTGCCCCTCGTTCAGGACATCTCCGAACCCGCCTGAGGAAGTGGCGAACTGGTCGTGGAACGGGCCGGTGGTTCCGTCGGCGACCCTTTTGATGTCGTCGTCGATGCTCTGGTGGCGGAGGGTGACCAAGTTGGTTGCCATCTGGGTTGCGGTGTCGAGGATCGTGACATCGCGGGTGGCGGCCGCCTCGGTGGTCCGCCAGTCGCTCCACGATCTCACCCCCAGCACGCCGCCTGCCAGCGCGACGACGCCGAGGAACACGATCGCGGCGACGGTGATTCGGCCGACCCGCGGTCGGGCGGTCCCGTCCACATCTTCGGTACGGTCCGACTCACTTTCCGGTGGCGGCTCCGGTCGATCGAGGACGGCTTCCTCGTCGATCGTCGCGGTTGCTAGCGCAGCAGCAGACTTTGCCATGTCAGTTCCTCCTCGGACTGGGTTGGGGACTTGGTGTCGATGGAGTACAGGGCGCCGTCTGGGGCGCGGAAGGTACCGGTGATCGGGTCATAGGGGGCGGTGGCGGCGGTGGTGTTCTGACCGCCCTGCCAAGACGCCGGGGTCGCAACGACCGGAGCCTGGTTAGGAGCCTCCGCCGGTTCCGGCGCGGGGGGCGCCTCGGCGGGTAGTGCGCTCGGGGCTGGGGAGTAGGGCTGCCCGGGCCGAGCCAGCACCTGCGGCCAGGTCGAGGGCAAGCCACCGGGGCATTCCCCGACTTCGGCGGTCCGCACAGAGGGGTCGGTGGCGCAGGGAAGGTTGCGGGCGCCGCGGACGACGCGAGGCTCGTTCGGCGGCAACTTGCAGTACGGGTCGGCGGCAGGTTCGGCAGGGGACAGATCGCCCGGGTCGCGTCGCTGGGTCTGCTCGTATCCCTCGGTGCAGGGCAGGGGATTGGCGGTGTTGCCCAGCTTGATATCGAGCGGTCCCTGACCGTAGGTGCGGTCCTCGCCTTGCATACCGAGATGCATGTGGTTGATTGCGGCCGACAATGCCGGGTAGATCACCAGAATCTGGCGGAGACCGGGAACGTTGACGCGCAGCACTTCCCCGGTGCTCTGCAGGTTTGCCAACAGCAGCGGCAGCGAGGGTTGCAGGTCGGCTATGGTCCCACCGAACGCATCGAAGAAGGCGGGTCCGGTGTCCAATGCGCCGCGAATCTGAGTGTCGTTCATCGTCAGTTGCTCGGTGAACGAAGCCAGATTGGTGGAGAAGCTGGCGATGTCCGGACCTGCCTCGTTGGCGGCCCCGAGGACCGGTTCGGCGTCGTTGATCAGGGTGGTGGTCGGTTTCAGCTCGGCCTGCGCGAGGGCGATAAGTGGTCGGGCGGAGTCGATCAACCGGGACAGGGCGGGGCCGGCGCCGTTGAAGGCGGTGTACGCCTCGTCGACGGTGGTCTTCAGATCTTCCTTCGGCAGTCCCTCAAGGAGAGTGTTGACCTCGTCGACCACCTTTGCCGCTGGCACGGGCAGGGTGGTGCGGGATCGGTCGATCACGGCGCCGTCGGCCAGAAACGGGCCATCCGAGGTGGTCGGCACCAGGTCGACGTATTGTTCACCGATCGCGGAGACGCTGCGCACGTAGGCGTCGGTGGACTGGGGGACCTTGTGGTCGGAGTCCAGCTGCAGGTGCACGGTGACGTGGTCGGGGTTGACGTCGAGGGATTCGACTACTCCGACGTCGACACCGCGGTAGGTGACGAGCGCGTTCGTGTAGAGCCCTCCGGCACGATCGAGTTCGACGTCCACCGAGTACATTCCGATACCCGAAACCCGCTTCAAGCCCATGTAGCTGTAGACGGAGTTGCCGACGGCGACGACCGCGACGACGGTGAAGATGACGAGTTGGGCGCGGACCAGTTTCGTGCGCATCAGCGCTGACCTCCCTGCTGTCGAGGTGTGCCGGCGGCTGTAGCGACGGTCGGTGGGGTGTCCGTGCGCGGCTGCGTGGGTACCAGCAGCGGGTTGGCGGCTTGCCGCGCCGGGTTGAGCCCGGCGAGCTCGGCGACCGGGATGCTGCCGAGGACCTTCCCGCCCACCGTTTCGGCACTCAGGTCGAGGGTGAGGAACAGGTTCATGTAGTCGCCGCGCAACGCCCGATCCGCCGTCTCGACCGGGAACGGGATGGTCCCGGCGATCTTCAATGCCTCGGGAATCGAATCGCCGACTGAGGCCAGCTGGCTCAACGTCGGCTGCAGGGCCGTCAGATTGGCGTGCAGATCATCGCGGCTGCTCTGAAGCACTTGGGTTGCAACCTGACCGAATTCGCCGACACTGGTCAGCATCGTCGTCAGTTGCTTCTGCTGATCGTTGAGGACCTGCACCGCCGGGGTGATCGTCTCGATGCCCCGATCGAGTGTTCCGTTCTGCGCCGCAAGTTCGGCACCGAGCCGGTCGAGCCCGTCGATCGCGCGCACGATGTCGGCGCGCTGTTGATCGAGCCCGCCCATCAGGCTCTCCAGGTTCCCGAACAGCTCGTGCAAGTTCTGCTCCCGACCGTCCAGGACCCGAACGAGTTCGGAGGTAACGGTGCGGATCTGTTGCAGTCCACTGCCATTGAGGACGAGTGAGAGGGCGGAGAGGACCTCTTCGGTGGAGGCGTACTGGCTGGTGCGGGAGAGGGGAATGACGGCCCCGTCCTGCAAGGTTCCGATCGGCTCTTCGCCGTCGGGAACCGTCAGCTCCAGATATTGGGATCCGAGCACACTGGTCTGCGCCAACTTGGCGCCGACGTTGGCGGGAATCTCGGCGTCGTCGCGCAACTCGAGGGTCAGGCGGGCGATCCAGTCCTTCCCGCCGATGCCCGCGATGTTCCCGACGATGACGTTGTCGGCCTTCACCGGAGAGTTGCCGACCAGGTTCTGAATGTCGGCGATCTCGACAGTGACCTCGTAGGTGTCGCCACTGATCGCGTTGCCCGGTAGTGGAATGGAATTGATTCCGTCGAATCGGCATCCGGTGGCGGTGACCGCAACCCCGAGCGCCAGGGCGGACCAGGCGGTGAGTCGTCTGATCGAGTTCATCGTGTTCCTCCGCTCGGAGCCGGTGCGCCGGCGTGCTGGACCAGGCCGTTGGCGAGTGCACCTGTCGCCTTGATGCATTCGTCGGCCGGGGCATTGGCCGTGGTGAGCAGAGCGCAGATCAACGACCGAGGGTCGGGTGCGTCCGCGACAGCCAGCGCGCCGGTAAGCGAGTTCGAGTCGGGGTCGTAGATGTTGTAGAAGTTCGCCATCGAGGTCGGACCCGTGTGGAGGATCGACGCGAGCGTGTCCTCACGGTCGACCAACTGTCGGGTGACGTCAGTCAGTTTGCCCACGTCGGTCGTCAGTGCTCCACGATTGTCCTGGAGAAACTGGGTGACCTCGTTGAAGGTCGTGAGCATGCTGGTGAGCAGGGCATCAAGCTCGGTACGGTTGCCGTTCAATACCGAAGACGTGGTCGCGAGTTCCCGGCTGAAGGCCGTGATCTGCTGCTCGTTGGCGGCGAGTGCACTGGTGAACGACTGCAGGTTCCGGACAGAGGCGAACAGGTCCTCGCCGCCTTTGCTGAGTGTGCTGGTCGCATCGGAGAGTTGAACGAGCGAATCGTGCAGAGTCTGCCCGTTGCCCCGCAGGGTGTCTGCAGTGTTCGCCACGAAATCGTTGAGTGATCCGTCCGGGTTCTCGGGCGTTTGCCCGACGTCCTGGGCCAGCTTGACGACCTGCTCCTTGACCTCGTCGAATTCCACCGGTACCGCGGTGCGTTCGACGGGGATCGTCTGTCCGTCTTGCATCTTCTCGCCCCCGGTGTAGGCGGGCGCCAGTTGGATGTATCGGCCGGTGACCAGCACCGGCGCCACGATCGCTGCTCGCGCGTCGGCCGGGACGTCGTAGTCGCCGTCGTACTCGAATCCGACGCGGACCTGATCGCCTTCCGGGACGATCTCGTTGACCCGGCCGACCTGGACGCCGAGGATCATGATGCGGTCGCCGACATACAGTCCCGTCGTACTGCGGAAGTAGGCGGTGACGTGGTGGGCGGAGTTCCCGGCGAACCAGGCGCCGGTGCCGACCACGAGGGCCGCAATGACCACGATCAGCAGCAGTGCCTTCGCCGGCACCCGCGAGGTGGGTGTGCGCATGGCCTTCATCGAGGACCTCCGAGGCTGCCGGGCAGCTGACCGGCCAAGTTGGCGGGGAGGATGTTGTGCAACAGGACCCCGAAGAACGGTCCGCTGCCCACGACGTCCCCGATCTGCTGGGAGTAGCGCTCGAGGCCGGTCAGGGAGGCGTTGATGTTGTCGTAGTTGTTGTTCAAGGTGGTTACCAGGGTGTCCATCTGCGCGAGGGTGGGTCCGAGGGTGTCCGCGTTGTCTCGCTTCAACGCGGTGAGTTCGTCCGCGATCTGTCTGGCTTGCACGAGAATGTGGTGAATGGAATCGGCGCGCTGATTGAGTGCGTCGAACAGGGTCTGGCCCTGCCCGAGCAGTTCGGCGACACGCTGACTGCGATCGGCGAGCACTGCGCTGACCCCGGCGGTGTTCGTCAGCAGGTGCCGCAGGTCGGCGTCGCGACTGGCCACTGTCTCGGACAGCCGCGAGAGTCCGGTCAGCGACGACTGCAGGTTGGGCGGCAGAGCCTGCTCGACCTTCGAGAGTTGATCGAGGGCGCCCGAGAGATCGACAGTGTTCGTCTTGGAGACCTTGTCGGTCACCTCCTCGAGCGAGCGAGTCACGTCGTATCCGGATGTGGTGCGGGCGAGCGGGATCGTGTCGACACTGCCTATTTCGCCGTCACCGCCCGGGGTGAGCTCGACGTACCGTCGACCGAGAGCAGTTTCGACTTTGATTGCCGCACGGGTGTCGTCGCCGAGTCGCACGTCGCCGCTGTCGGCATCGAACTCGACATCGACCTTGTCACCGTGCAGCGAGATCTCGCGCACCTCGCCGACCTTGACGCCGGCGATCTGGGTGGTATCGCCGACCGCCAGGCCGCTCGCGTCGCCGAACTCGGCGTGATAGGACTTCGCCGCGACGCCGGGGAGGGTGTCGAAGTTGAGGGCCAGGGCGAGGGCGCCGACGAGGACAAGAGTGCCGACGACGCCGATGCGGATTGGGTTCCGTTCGAGGAACGACTTGGTTGCCATTACTTGCACCTTTCGGCGGGCGCGGTGAACATCGGTGTGACTCCGCCCGGGCCTTGCGTGTACTTGATCGCCAGACCGCACACGAAGAAGTTGACGAAGTTGCCGTAACCGGCCGCCCTGCCGGTCAATCGGTAGGTTTCCGGCAGCTTGGAGAGGATCAAATTCAGCGTGTCGGTTTTGGCATTGAGTTGTCCCGCGAGGTCACCGAGGGCGGACACGTCCTGCGCGATGGTGGGACGGTTTTCGGTCAGGACCTCTCCCAGGGTCGCGGTGACGTCGTCGATCTGTCCCAGGGAGCGGGTGATCAAATCCCGATCACCGTTGAGGCCGGCAACGAGCTGCTGTAGCTGGTCGACCAGCGTCGCAAATTGGTCCTGCCGGTTGTTGACCGTGCCGAGGACGGTGTTGAAGTTGGTGATGACCTGACCGATGGCCTGGTCCCGGTCGGCGAGGGCGTTGGTGAAGGTGTCGATCTGAGAGATCAACGTGCTGATACTCGCTTCCTGACCGTTGAGAACCTGAATCAGGGAGGCGGACAGCTGATTGGTCTGATCCGGATCCAGACCCTGAAGAAGGGGTCGGAAGCCGTTCACGACCTGGTCGAGATCCAGGGCCGAGGTCGTCTGCTCGAGGGGGATGGGGCCGTCGAGCGGCTGTGTGTCGAACGCGCCTTGCGCCAGGTCGACGTACCGGTCCCCGATCAGGTTCTTGTACTTGATTTTCGCTTCGGTGGTGGAGGTCAGCGGTCGCTCGGTGGAGAGGGAAAAGGTGACCACTGCCGTGCCATCGGAGTTGAGGGCAACATCGGTGACCTTGCCCATGGGCACTCCGGCCACCCGCACGTCCTCACCGTTTCCCAGACCGGAAGCACTGGTGAAGACGGCACTGTAGGTGTGCGAGCTGCCGAACCGAAGGTTACCCACGACCGTTGCTACACCGAATCCGGTCAGCGTGGTCACCAGCACGAAGATCAGTAATTTGATGACGGGTGTGCTCTTGGTCATCGCAGACCTCCTAGGAAGAACTGCGCGAAGGGGTTTCCGATCAAGTCCATTGGGGTGCGCGCGGGGCGGTAGGCGGCGCTTCCGTCGTTGAAATCGGTGTGGCCCTGCGGCTGTGTCGAGTCGTAGCAGGCGACGGGACCGTCGGCCTGCACCACCGGGAGGTTGGCGGGGTTCGTGTAGGGCGGATCACCCATCAACAGCGTTCCGAGGATGTTTAGACCGGGCTGGTCACTGCCGCCGACGGTGCGCTCGAGGTAGGTGTTGGTCTGCTCGAGGCTCTCGACGAGGCACGACAGGGTGGGTGCCCGCTCGGCGAGTAGTGCTGTGGTCGGCGCCAAGGAGGACAGTGACTCCGTCAGCGGTGTGCCGCTGGCGTCGAAGAACGAGCGGCCACTGTTGCCGAAGCCGGTGAAGCTGAGGATGAACGCATTGAGTTGATCCTGGCGTTCGGTGATCGTTGATGCCGTTGTGCTCGCGTGATCCACGGTCGCCATCCCATCAGGAGTGGCGGCCGCCAGAATGTCGGTGGTCTGTGCTCCTTGCACCAGGTCGCGCTGCAAGGTGGGAATACTGTCGTTGAAACTCGACAGGTAGGTGTCGAGTTCGACGAGCGTGTCGCCGAGCTGGTCGCCGCGCCCGTGCAGCGAGGTCGCCAAGGCATTGAGCGATCCATTGACCTTTTCCGGCTCCACCGTGCGCAACACCCTGACCAGCGACTCGAGGAGATCGTTCACCTCGGTCGCCACCTGACCGGTCGACAACACCGTTCCCGCCGAGATCGTTTCTCCAGAAGGGGATTCCGGTTGGGCGAGGGTCACGACCTTGCGACCGAACAAGGTCGTGGTGTCGATCGCCGCCGAGACGTTCGCGGCGATCGAGTTCGCCCGACTCTTGTCGATGTCCATGAATATCTCGGCCTGCCCATCGACCAAGTTCACCTCGGTGACGCGGCCGACGACGACCTCGCGCATCTTCACATCGGACCCGGGTTCGAGCATCAAACCGGCGCGCGCGGAGTACAGCTTGACCGGGATCGCCGCGGAGAAAGTTCCCCGATAGACGGCGATCGAGGTAGCCGTCGCGAGCACCCCCACCACGACCAGAACGAGGCCGAGTCCGACGTAGGCCTTGCGGCTGCGTTCTGCAAGATGTCCACTCATGTCAGCCCGACACCCTTACCGCACCAGCGGTGCCGCCGTACACGGCGATACCGATGAGCAGGTCGATGACCATGATGGAAATCAGCGATGTGCGGACTGCTCGACCGACCGCGACACCCACGCCTGCGGGCCCGCCGCTGGCGTTGTACCCGTGGTAGCAGTGCACGCACATCACCACAACGGACATCGCCAGCACCTTGACCGCGGACCAGATCACGTCGCTCGGCACGAGGAAGACGTTGAAGTAGTGCCAGAACGTTCCTTCTGCCTCTCCGACCATGTAGACGGTGACCAGTTGGGTAGCGGCGTACCCGACGAACAGCGCCACCGAATACAGCGGGATCACGGCGATCACGCCGGCGATCACGCGGGTGGTGACCAGATAGGGAAGGGAGGGGATCGACATGGTCTCCATCGCGTCGATCTCTTCACTCACACGCATGGCACCGAGTTGTGCAGTGAATCCGGCACCCACGGTGGCGGTCAACGCGATACCGGCGATCACCGGAATAGCTTCACGTGTGTTGAAGAAGGCGGAAATGAAGCCGGACAGCGCGCCGAGACCGATTCGCCCGAGCGAAGTGGAACCCTGCTGGCCTACTTCGTAGCCGACCGCGGCGGTGAGCATGGAAATCACTACGAGAGTTCCGCCGATCACGGCGAGCGCTCCCGTGCCCATGCTCACTTCGGCCAGCAGCCGCACCGTCTCGGCGCGGTAGCGTCGGAAGGTTCGGGGGATCGAGGTGATCGTGTGGTTGTAGAACGAGAACTGCCTGCCCATCTCCTCGAGATGGCCGACTGGTGCATCAAGAACTTTGATCGCCACGGCGCCAGTTGCCCGGAGCCCGATGGGTTTGTTCGATTTCGACACGAGATTCCCGTCGTCCTTATCGTGCGGATGTTGTCAGTTGCCCGAGTGTTCTCAGTGCAGAGCCAAGGTCGTGATGATCGAGTTCGCGAGAAAGAGCAGTAGGAAGCTGAAGACGACCGTCTGATTGACCGCGTCACCGACACCCTTCGGACCACCTCGAACATTGAGACCGAGATGGCAGGCCACCAGACCGGCGAGCATTCCGAAAACTGCGGCCTTGATTTCGCTGATGCAGAAGTCTCCGAGACCGGTGAGGATCGAGATCGCCGTGACGTACTGCCCCGGAGAGGCCCCCTGCATGTACACCGTGGCGATGTAGCCGCCGACGAGGCCGACAGCGGAGACGAGACCGTTGAGAAACATTGCGATGACGGTGGACGCCAAGACCCGGGGAACGCAGAGGCGGTGAATGGGGTCGATGCCGAGCACCTTCATCGCATCGATCTCTTCACGGATGGTCCGCGAGCCCAGGTCTGCGCAAATTGCCGTCGATCCGGCGCCGGCAACGACGAGGACTGTGACGACCGGCCCGATCTCTCGGATGATCGCGACGCCCGCGCCGGCGCCGCTGAGGTCGACCGCTCCGATTTCCGCCAGCAGGATGTTGATCTGATAGACGAACATCATGCAGAACGGGATCGCCATCAGGAGCGCGGGCATGATCGACACGCTGGCGATGAACCAGGCTTGCAGGAGGAACTCTCGCAAGTGGAACGGCCGGCGGAACATGAAGCGATACGTTTCGAGCGAGGTGGCATAGAAGGCGCCCACTGCGCGCGGTGCGACCCGTAGCGCGGCCGTCGCCCGGGTACTTGTCGCACCCGCCGAGCCGGATTTGTCGAGCAATTGCACGTTGTCCTCCGCGCTGATGATTGAGGTGCCTAAATTGCGGATGCCGCCCCGCATGTGAGGCACGACACGTTCGATGTGTTCAGCATGCCGCATCACACCCAATACAGTCAATCCTGACCGTTCGGTGAAACGTGCAGTTGCGGAAGTGAAGTGTTGGGACGAGCCCGTTTTCGCAGCAACCCCGACAAACGTCGAGATCCCGTCAGGACCGCTGGAATAGGTTCGGACCTGGTCTACCGCACCGTCGGTTGAATGGGGCATGCTGTGAACATGCAGCCGCGCAGCACGATTACCCAAGGGCGTATCCTCGATGCCGCCGTCACCGCCTTGGTCGAACATGGATATGCTGGGGCATCAACCCTGCGCATTCAGGAAATAGCCGGGGTAAGCCGTGGCCGGCTCCTGCATCACTTCCCGTCGCGCGATGATCTCCTGGTCGCAGCTGTCCAGCACCTCGCCTCTGCCCGGGTCGATGCGATGGCACATGCAGTGAAATGGCCGCCTAGTCCGAAGAAACGGATTTCGGCAGCCATTGACGCCATGTGGTCGACCTACCAGCAAGACTACTTTTGGGCCGCTACCGAGCTCTGGATGGGTGCGCGGCACAATGAGCAGATCCGAAGTGTACTGGTCAACGAGGAACGCGCTCTCTACCAAAAGATCCGCGCCGCAGCGGATTCGATGTTCGGAACACCGCTGAACGAGCACCCGAGTTATACCGATGTGCGCGAACTTCTCAACACCAGCATGCGCGGCGTCGCCCTGACATATTCGTTCGACCGCCGACCTCCTGGGCGCGATGCTCACCTTCGCCTCTGGAAGAAGTACGCCACCGAAACTCTGCTCACACCGGCGCCCGAGGTTGGTGCCGATTCATAGAGAACCGGCACCAACGCGGGCAGCGTCGCTCATCCAGTCAGGTCCCTCCCCAGCGCGGTACGAGCAATGCTCCACAGCTGAACTTCGTTGGCGCCTTCGTAGATTTCGCCGATCTTGCAGTCCCGCCAGATCGATTCCAGGGGGTACGAGCAGCCGTCTGCGCTGAGCTCGCGCAGGAATCCGTAGCCGCCGTGCACCTGGATGGCGTCCCGGGTGACATCGACCGGAACCCGGCTCCCACTGACCTTGGCCATGGACGCCTCAGGCTCCGGCACCCGGCGTGAATCAACCTTGAGTGCCGCCTTCTGGTACAGGGACCTCGCGGATTCGATCGCGATGGCGTGTTCGGCAAAACGAAACTGCCAATGCTGAAATTCCGCCAGCTTCTTGCCGAATGCGCTCCGCTCGCGCATATGAGCTACCGCAAGGTCGAAGGACCGCTGCGCCATACCCACCCCCACCGCGCCGATTCCGATCCGGCCGAGCGCCAGACTCGCGAGAGCTGCACGCAACCCGGACCCGGGCGCAGCGATGACCTGGTCGTTCGCCACGAAGACGTCATCGAAGTACACGTCCGAGGTGAGCTGCAGCCGATTGCCCATCTTGCGGTCGGGATCACCGACGTGCACCCCGTCCTCATGCATGTCGACCAGGAGCATTGCCTGTTCTCCGTCGACTACGCAGAGGACAGTCATGATGTCCGCAACACAGGAATTGGTGATCCATCGCTTCTGCCCCGAGAGCCGGAAGCCACCCTCGACGCGGCGGGCGATGGTCTTCATCGCCTGTGCACTCAGATCGGTGCTCGCTGCCGGCTCGCTCGTGGCGAACGATCCGACGATATCGCCGCGTATGAGCATCGGAAGATAGTCGTTCCGGATATGGGAGGGCGCGGCTTCGAGGGTCTTGCCGACCAGGATGGCCTGGCCGTCGTACAGCGCGGAGGCGACGCCGGGCGAGTAGTAGGCGAGCTCTTCGAGAACGGTCGCAGTGGCCAACATCCGGTGCTCGAGCCCGCGGCCACCGACGTCCTCGGGATAGGGAATCTCGTAGAGACCCGCCGCCGCCATCTTCCGCAGGATGTCGTGCGGAAAGGCGTCCTTGCTCTCTTCTGCAGTGTTCAGTTCGACTGCGCGTGGCGCAAGGACGGTGTCTGCGAACTCGCGCACTTGCTGACGGAGCGTGACGATTTCGGGCGGTAGCAAAAAGTCGTCGAAGAGGTCGTTCGCGGTGCGACGCAGCGAGGATGAAACAACTGGGGTTGCGGTGGACATGGTGTTTCCCTACTGGCTGACGGGTTCGGCCGAAGCCGACGGGCTGGAGGCAAGGGGAGAATACTTCTGCTGGAGATCACGTTTGACCAGCTTGCCGGTCGGTGTTCGGGGGAGGCTGTTGGCGAACTCGATGCGGCGCGGCACCTTGTAGCCGGCAATGTTCGCCCGCAGATGCGCGATCAGCCGATCGGAAACCTCCGGGCCTTCCTGGATCTCGGAACCCAATTGGACGACGGCGAGCACGGATTCACCGAATTCCGGGTCCGGAATGCCGACGACCGCGACGTCGAAGACATCCGGATGCAGGACGAGGCAGTCCTCGATCTCTTGCGGGTAGATGTTCACACCCCCGGAAATGATCGTGAACGCCTTACGGTCCCGCAGGAACAGGAACCCCTCTTCGTCGACGAACCCGATATCACCGCACGTCGACCAGTTCGGATGAGCGGGATGCTGCGCGGACGCAGTCTTGTCCGGGTCTCCGTGATACGCGAACGGCATTGCTTCGCGTTCGAAGTACACCAGACCGGTCTCACCCTGAGGAACCTCGGCGCCGTCGTCATCGCACACGTGGATGACACCGAGTTTGGCCCGGCCCACCGATCCGGGCTTGTCGGCCCACTCGTCGGGGCCGATCATTGTGACACCGTTCGCTTCGGTCGACGCATAGTACTCGTGCAGGATCGGCCCGAACCACGCCATCATTTCCCGCTTGACCTCAACCGGGCACGGTGCTGCGGCATGAATGGAGTGGGTCTGACTGGTGAGGTCGTACGACTCGCGTACACCGCGCGGAAGGCGCAGCATCCGAACGAAGTGTGTTGGTACCCACTGGCTGTGGGTGACACCGTATTCGTCGATGATTGAAAGGCACTGTTCGGGATCGAACTTGCGAGTAGTGATCACCGTTCCGCCGAGCGAGTGGATCACCATCCCGAACCGGAGCGGCGCGGCGTGATAGAGCGGTGCCGGCGAGAGGTAGACACTGTCCGGGCCCATCGCATACCCGCCACCGAAGACCGCGACATACGGGTCTCCAGGATCGCCGACCTGACGGGCTGGAAGGGGTGGTTTGACGCCCTTCGGCCGTCCGGTCGTTCCTGAGCTGTACAGCATGTCGGCGCCGCGAGGCTGGTGATCGGGTGCGACCGGAGACCCGCCGGCAACAAATTCCTGGTAGTCGCCATAACCTGGTACCTCGCCGCCAAAAGCGAGGAATGTCCTCACCTTCGGTACCGAACCCACCAGTTCGGCTGCGATGTCGCCGAGATCGGCTGAGACGATGAGAGCCTTTGCGTCGCAGTCGTCGACCACGTAGGCGACTTCGGGCACCGCCAGGTGGGAGTTGATGGGAGTCAAGTACAGTCCTGAGCGCAGGCACGCCCAGTACGCCTCGAATATTTCGACAGCGTTGGTCGACAACAGGGCGACGCCATCGCCTTCGATCAGGCCCGCGTCGCGAAACGCGTTGGCGAGCCGACACGACCGGGACTCCAGCTGGCTGTAGGTCAGACGCTGATCCGTGCCGGCGACGATGACTGCCGGTCTGTCGGGGGTGATGGCGGCATGTGCTGCGGGATACACAGGAGCTCCTCTTCGATGGTTCGTGCGTCGGGTGCGACTACTCGGATAGCGCGTGAACGGAATGACATAGGATTGTGGTGTGGATCACCATTTCGACGGAGGTGAAGCGCCTGCCATGGGCGACCAGGAAGCTATACGAGACGTCCTCGCGGGACTTCGCTCTGTGCTCGACGCGGACGACCCGTCGACTGCCCTGCAGTCGGTGCAAGCCCGTGCCGTGGTGGAACAGGCGTGGGGCACGCTCGCAGCGGTTTTGGGTGAGACCGACCACGTTAGCGCCACCGAGGTGCTGGCGGCGCTGCGTCGACTGCGAGGGCTCGACCAGGCGCTGCTGCATGCCGGGCCCGACTTCGACGCGTCGGCCTCCAGCCGTCGACTCGGCGAGGCCCTGGCGCGCCTCGAGGCCGCGCCATGCTCGATCCCTGCTCTCGTCGAACTCGCTCCGCGTCTGGTGTGCGAACTCGGCTTCGACCGCGCGATCGTCTCGCACGTCGCCGACGGCCTGTGGGTTTCCGAATCGGTGTTCGTGATGGACGACCCGCAGTGGGCCGCCGACATCAACAGAATTGGACAGGAGCAACCGCAACCACTCGTGGCGGGGCTGTTCGAGACGGAGGCCGTGAGACGTCGCGAGCCGATCGTGGTTACCGACGTCCAGCACCAGTCTCGTGTCCACAAGCGGATCGCTGACGCGTCGATGTCGCGGTCGTACGTAGCCGCCCCCATCGTGTCCCGCGGCCGTGTGGTGGGTCTGTTGCATGCTGACCGCTACAACCAGGGGAGAGACACCGACGAGCGCGACAGCGAGCTGCTCCTGTCGTTCTCCCACGGCCTCCGCCTTGCACTCAGCAGAGCCCAGATTACTGAGCAGTTGGAAGCAACCGGAGACACGCTCGCGCGGCTGACCGCATCTCTCGAGGACGCGGCCGCGGGTGTGCATGACGTGTCGTTGAGGCTGACCGGCGCTCCTGCGAGAGAGCCGGTCAACGATCATGCGCAGTCCCGGCCCGCGCTGATACGAAACACGCCGCGCACGCTCCCCGCGGAGCTGACCAACCGGGAGCTGCAGGTCCTCGAGCTGATGGCGGAGGGCCGGACGAACTCGGCGATTGCGAAGGAACTGGTCATCTCCGACGGCACCGTCAAGCAGCATGTGAAGCACATCCTGCGGAAGATGCAGGCCGGGAACCGGGCGGAGGCCATCGCCCTGTGGTTCCAGGCCGGCAGGTGAGGCCGCGGCCGGATCAGCTGGCCGCCGCACCGAACTGCACCCCGTCGAACCAGCTGGTCTTCTGAGCGATCAAACGCCGGTACTTCATCACCAGGTCCGGGCGCCCAATCGTCAACGTTCCGACCAACCGGTCTTCCTCGCGATAGAGCACGACCGTGCCGCCCTTGTTGTCGGTGCGATGCTGAACCAGGATCTCGTCGGCCTGGGGGACCCCGACGAACTGCAATCGGGTGTCGTACCAGTCCGACCAGAAGTACGGAACAGTTGTGTACTGCTTCCACTGGTCGGGGGTGGTCAGTGCATTGCGCGCCGCGGTGGCGCCCTGTTCGGCGGCGCTGGTCCAATGCTCTAGTCGCATCGTTCGATCGAACAGCGGGTTGTCCCAGTGAGCGACGTCTCCCGCGGCCCAGACGTGCTCGAGCCGTGATCCGTCCTCGTGCAGGACGCCCATGGTTCCGTCGCAGACGATCCCACCGTCTCGTTCGTGCAGCTTGACCCCGCTGCCACGAAGCCACGCTGTAGACGGGGCGGCACCAACACCCACGACCACCAGATCGGCGGCCAAGGACGATCCGTCGGATAGTTCGACAGTGCCCACCGGGCGCCTGCCGGCGTCGTCCGGTACCGAACCCGCAAGTGGGGTGAGTGCCGCAACGCCGACACCCAGCCGCAGGTCGGCGCCGTTTTCGAGATGCAGCCGCGAGCACAGGGCCCCCACCTCCACTCCGAGCGAGCGCACAAGCGGGGCGTCGAGAGCTTCGACGATGGTGACCGGTAGGCCGCGCTTGCGCGCCGCCGACGCCACCTCCGACCCGATGAAACCGGCGCCGACCACAACGATGTTCGCTCCCGCGTCCAGACCGACGCGCACGGCGTGCGCGTCGTCGAGGGTGCGGAGCGCGAGGACACCGGTGAGGTCCTCGACACCGGGGAGTGTCCGCGCGGCGGCCCCGGTGGCGACCACGAGTTCGTCGTAGCTGATGTGATCCACCTGTGGCGGGTAGCCGGACTCGACGGCCACTGTCTTCTCAATGGCGTCGAGTCCGACCGCCCGCATACCGGTCCGCACGTCGATGTCGAGTTCCTCGTAGATCACCTCGGCCGGCCGAAGAAGGGGATCGCCCACATCAGCTCCCTCTGCCGCCAGGAACTCCTTCGACAACGGCGGCCGGTCGTACGGCAGGTGTGTCTCCTCGCCGAGCAACACGAGAAGACCGTGATGCCCCGCTCGGCGTGCTGCCTCACAGGCACGCAGCCCGGCCAACCCGGCGCCGATCACTACCAACTTCACGTCCTCGCTCATTGCTCTGCGTCGACCTCGATCGTGATCGCTTGAGTCGGGCACGCAGCGGCGGCCTCTTGAAGTTCGGCGGTTCGCTCGGCATCCACATCAGTGGTGTGGACAATGAGATCACCGTCGTCACCGATCTCGAACACATCGGGCGATACCGCCTCACACAGGCCAAGACCGGAGCATTTGCTCATGTCGACAACGACACGGCACTTCCCGGTTGTCATCGTCATCACTTCCTCACATTCGTCTCGAACGGCAGACTCAGGACACCGCGCATGAAGTTGGTCTTCATCAGGGAGGGTTCGCCGGCAACGAAGTTCGGCATCTGCTGATGCAATTCACGGAAGAGGGATCGCAGCATCGTCTTGGCGAGCTGGTTGCCGACGCAGTAGTGGATACCGCCGCCGCCGAAGGCAATATGGGGGTTGGGGCTGCGTTGGAGGTCGAACTTGTCCGGGTCGGTGAACACATCGGTGTCCCAGTTCCCGGACCCGTACATCATGACGACTTTGTCGCCGGGCAGGATCTTGTGTCCATCGAGGTCGTACTCGGCGATCGCGGTGCGTCGGAAGTTGAGGACGACCGAGCCGTAGCGAAGGAATTCCTCGATGGCGGTGTTGATCCGGCCCTCGAAGTCCTCCCACAGCCAGGCCCGCTGCTCCGGAAAGTCTGTAAGGGCCTTGACTGCGAAACTCGATGTATGCCGTGTCGTGTCCGTGGCTGCCACTGAGAACAGCGTCATGACGGCGCCGATCTCTTCATCGGTGAGGTGCTCACCATCGACCTCGGCGTGCACCAACGCGGTGATGAGGTCGTCGGCCGGGGTTTCACGGCGTTCGGCGATGAGCTGTTCGGCGATCTCGTGGACCACTGCTGTCGCCTCCAGCTGAACCTCGGCGGCATCACGGCCGGCGAGCAGCACCGGGTCCGCCCACGCAACGATCTCATCGGCCGCGTGAGCCGCCTTTTCTCGAAGCTCCTCCGGAATTCCGAACATGTCGCCGTACATCTCGACAGGCAGGTGCCGCGCGATGTCGGCGACGAAGTCGATCGTGTCCTTTTCCGCTGCGGCAGAGACAATTCGCTTCGCCCGCATTGCGACATCAGCCTCAATGCGCCGAATCTGCTTCGGGGTAAACGCTGAGCTGACCAGCTTGCGGATCTTGTCGTGTTGGGGGTTGTCCATCGACAGGAACGACAGCGCAAGTTCGAGGAACATCGGCGGGAGGAGGTCGAACATGACGCCGTAGCCGGAGACGAATACGTCGTTGCGCTGGCTGACCTCGACGATGTCCTTGTGTTTGACGACCGCCCAGAAGCCGGGGTCGTCCGGGTCGGGAACGACCGCGGACTCGATCGGCCGCTGCCAGGATACCGGACGCTTCTCGCGCAGCTCGCGGAACAGGATCTCCCGTGCCGGGGCATCCTGGGCCCAGAAGGCGTCACTGGAAATGTTGATGTCGTCGTAGTCGCGTGTTGCCGCGACGTCGTTGGTCGGGACGATGTCCTGATCGTCGTCGTCGAAACTCAGTTCGGTGTCGTCGAAAGATGTGGTCATGGTGTGCTCCATGTCTGTGAAGGTGAACGGATCAGTCGTCGGCGTGGCTGAGCAGAATGTCGTACGGCTTGCGATCGCGGCCACCGGACAAATCGAGGTGCACCACTTTGGTTTCGGTGTACTCGTCCAACGCGTCTGGGCCGAGTTCGCGGCCGACGCCGCTCTGCTTGTAGCCGCCGAACGGCACCTGGCAATTGATCTGGTGGGCGTCGTTGATCCACACACTGCCGGACTGAATCTGCGCCGAAACATTCAGGGCGCGTTCATTGTCCGAGGACCAGACGCTGGCCGCCAGCCCATACTCGCTATCGTTGGCGATGGCAACCGCTTCGTTCTCGTCGCCGTAGGGAATCACCACGAGCACCGGTCCGAAGACTTCCTCGCGGGCGATGCGCATGTTGTTGTGCACACCGGTGAGGATGGTCGGCTCCACCCAATGCCCCTTGTCGAAACCCTCTCCGCGCGGGGTGTCTCCGCCGAGAGCAACGGTCGCGCCCTCCGCGACTGCACCCTCGATGTAGGAGAGAATGCGGGCCTTCTGCTTACCGTCGATGACCGGTCCGAGATCGGTGTCCCAATCCCGGGTGGGGCCGATCTGGATGGTCCTGGCTCGCTCGACGAGACGCTGGACGAACTGATCGTGAATCGACGCCGGCACCAGGGCTCGAGTGCCTGATTCGCAGACCTGACCGGAGTAGACGAAACAACCGTAGAGGACACCGTCGACGGCCATGTCGAGATCGGCGTCGTCGAGAACGATCGAGGGACCCTTGCCTCCGAGTTCGAGGGTGACCTTCTTGACGGTCCCCGACGCCAACCGCATGATCTCGCGGCCGACCTCGGTCGAGCCGGTGAAGGCGATCTTGCCGATGCCCGGGTGCGACGCCAGACGTGCACCGGCGTCGCGACCGTCGCCGGGTACCACGTTCAGAACGCCTTTGGGCAGGCCGTTGGCCTCGGCGATCCGGGCGAACGCCAGGATCGACAGCGGGGTGTGCTCGTCGGGTTTGACCACGACACTGTTTCCGGCCGCCAGCGCCGGCCCGACCTTCCACAGAGTCAGCAGCAGCGGGAAGTTCCAGGGTGCGATCGCTCCGACGACGCCGATCGGCTCACGGTGGATGGTGCTCTGCGCGAGGGTCGGAAAACTCGACATCGGTGCCGGCCGGGACCACTGGTAGCTCTCGGCGAGCTCGGCGAAATAGTTGAAGTGGGACAACGCATATCCAACGTGGAATCCGGTGGCCTGGCGCACGGTCGCGCCGTTCGCGGACATCTCCAGTTCGACGAGTTCCTCGACGGCGTCGTTGGCCGCGTTCGCGATGCGGCGCATCACGGCAGCGCGTTCCTGCGGGGTGGCCCGCGACCACGACCCTTCCTCGAACGCGGCCTGCGCGGCGGCGACGGCGGCGTCGATGTGCGAGGCATCGCCCTGCGCCACTGTCGCGACTACGGATTCGTCGCTCGGGTCGTAAATGTCCATGCGGCGCTCGGAATCGACATCCGTGCCGCCGATGCGCATGAGGTGGTGTTGAACCTCCAGTGTTGTCATCGTTGTCAGCTCCTGGGATCGAGGATGATCTTCGTGGCCTCACGGGCCTCGAAGAGCTTGTAGGCTTCGGCGGACTCCGACAGGCCCATCCGGTGCGAGATCATGGTGCTCGGGTTCAACTTGCCGGCCGCCATGAGAGCGATGACCTCGTCCATGTACTCGGTGATGTGCGAGACGCCCATCTCCACCTTCACACCCTTGAGATAGAGCTCGGAGAACGGCAAGGTGAGTGATTCTTCGGTATAGACACCGGGGATCGACAAGGTGCCGCCGGCGCGCACCAGGGAGATCGCCGAGATCAATGCGGATTCGTGACCGACCGCGTCGACAACGACGTCCGCGCCGCGCCAGTTCGTCAGGTCGAGAACGGCATCCGAGGGATCACCGTGGCTGGCGTCGACTCCGACGGCGCCGTAGCTTTCCGCCTCCTTCAGCCGTGCGGCGACTCGGTCGACGACGATGACCTGCCCGGCACCGAGGGCGACGGCGGCCATGGCCGCGCACAGGCCCACGGGACCGGCGCCGACCACGGCGACGGTGTCGCCGGGTCGCATGGCGCGAGCCACCGCTTCGTAGCCGGTGGTCATGATGTCGCCGGCGAACAGAATGTCGTCGTCGTTGGCGGTGCCGCTGTCGGGGATCTTGCGGGTGGTCAGGTCCGCGGAGGGAACCACCACGTATTCCGCCTGTCCGCCGTCGAGATCACCGAGCGCCAGCCCGAGGCCGAAGATGCGGCTTCCAGCGCAGTTGCCGGGCTGGTGACGCCGGCACTGGTAACACGCGCCGCAGCTGACCACACAGGAGGAGACCACCCGGTCTCCCTCCGTGAGCTGGCCGACGGCGCTGCCGACCGCTTCGACGGTGCCCAGGAACTCGTGACCGAGGATGACATCGGATTCGATCTCGAGCCGGCCCTCGTACGGATGAAGGTCGGTACCGCAGATCGCGGTGCGTTCAACCCGCAGAAGGATGTCGGTGGGTTCGGTGATCGTCGGGACGGGTACGTCCTCGACCTCGACCAGGTGCGGCGCCTTGAGAACGGCCGCCTTCATCGTTTTTGCCATGGGATCAGACCTGCGCGTCCTTCTTGGCCACCCGTTCCCGGTACATCGGGAACAGTGGCTTGGTGAGCGGCACCAGCTTGAGGATCTTGTTGACCGGGCCCTTCGCCTTGACCTGGCCCTTCGCCAGGCCGACGGCGAGGTTGTAGTCGCCACGCCAGAACTGGTCGGCGGTGTCGCCTCGCATGAGCAAGGTGATGTCGGGGTTGATGTCGGAGGGGCCCACGACGACCTTGTAGTCCTCGCGGAACGCGATCGTCACCTCACACTCGGGGTCGGTGTAGACCACGCGCATCACGATGTTCGCTGCGCGGAACTTCGGACCCGCCTCCGGATGGTCGCCGGCGTCGCGGAAGACCCCGCCGATGTACTCGTCGAGCTCGTCGGCGTCCTTGAAGAATCCCATCTCAATTGCTCCTAAGGGTTGTGCGGGTTGATGGATTCAATGCAATCAGCGGGCCGCTACGAACGGCAGATCCCGTTGGGGGACTCTTCGTACCCCCAAAGAGGTATGAAGCAGGTCACAGCGGATTACGGGAAGGACGGCGATCACAGCTTCTGTCGTGATCTGATCCGAATTCCGGGCAGGCCGAGCCGGAAGGGCGCCGCTACCTGTGACCTGGGACATACCCCGAAGGGGGTAGGTAGATATCCCCGGCAGGGGCTGCCGCGGGCGTAGGAACGGTGTTTGACTTTCTACGGCAGTGGAGACACCGGCCGTTCACCTTTCAACTCCGCGACGACATGCGAGGAATCATGACTCACGACGAACACTCGATGCTGGCCTTCGCCATGAAGTGGTTGCCATACGGCGGGGGAGACGAGCAAATGCTGCCCGAGTTCGGGCTGGTTCCTTCTGCGTTCTACCAGCGTCTGCAAACTATGCTGATCAGTCGAGCTTTCCTCGGGATTGAATTCGCTACGCGCCAGCAGCTACTCGAACAGTGTGCAGTGAAACTCTCGAGCCCGGCTGAGCCGATCAGACGCAAGCGGAAGGGGGCGCAGATCGCCTAGCGATCTGCGGGATTGTCGACGACCTGCCCCAAAGGAGCACCGCACCCGATTCGGGTCGGGTGCCACAGGCGGTCAGTTACGACGTAGCCGCGCGAAACTGTCGCAGCCAGGAGAGGCGGACGCCGACGGAGTAGTCGGAATGTCTCACACGCGGATCTCCGCCGCGTTTCAGTCCAACGCTGCTGCATCCGCGACCGCGCTGCTCAGCGACCCCAGGCCGGACAAACCGAGGCCCCCGTCCACCACGATCTGCGCTCCGGTCACGAAGGACGCGAGCGGTGAAGACAAGACCACCGCCATCGCCGCCATCTCGTCGACAGAACCGAAGCGGCCGAGCGGGATCGCGTCTGTCCACACCTGCTCTCCGACGGGTCCGGCGAGCCTCTTCATTCCCTCGGTTCCTTCGATCGGTCCCGGGACGAGAGCGTTCGCTCGGATGCCGAATCGGCCCCACTCGAGCGCCAGATTACGCATCAGGTTCTCGACGCCTGCCTTCGCGGCGCCGACGTGCGCTTGCTGTGCGAACGGCAAATACGCCTGGCCCGCCGAGATGAACAGCAGTGTGCCGCGGGTTTCCCGCAATTGTTCGAAGGCCGCATGCGCTGTGTGGAGCTGCCGAGCAGGTCGATCTCGACGACTGTTCGAAACCCCTTCGGGGATAATGCTTCAGCCGGGGAGAAGAAGTTGCCCGCGGCGCCTGCGACGACGATGGAGACGGGCGCCAGTTCGGCCGCGGTCCGCTCCAGCGCTGCCTCGACCGCGTCGGGATCTCGGACGTCGGCTTGCGAGTAACTCACACTGGCACCGAGCCCCGTCAGTTCGGCAGCAGCAGCCTGCAGTTTCGGCTCCGAGCGCCCGCAGATCGCCACATTTGCGCCCGCACGAGCAAAGGCACGCGCGATGCCCAGGTTGATACCGCTACCCCCGCCCGTGACGAATGCGGTATGTCCACGCAAGAGTTCGGGTGGCAGCAGGTCGACGGGGCCCGGGGTCATGAACGCTCCTCATGTGCGATGGAGACCCGTCCGGCATCACCTCGACGAGACTCCGTATCTTCTCTGCGAGTCAACCAAAAGGCAGCCCATAATGGCACCGGCCGAAGGGGATATCTTCGTACCCCCGACGGCGTATGTCGGGCGGTCACCGCTCACACGCTCCCGGATTCGCTACTACCTCTGGCGTTCGAATCTCCTTCGAGAAAGGTCGACGAGAAAGGGAACTGTCACATCGGGCCGCTGCTGTAACCATGGTGCACCCGAATGAACGGCGGTAAGCAGCATGGACAGAACATCCGGAATTTGGAACCCGGCATCGAGGAGGATCCGCGGTAGCCGGAGCGACGCGCAATGGGAAACGACCGATGCGATCGACCGCTGCGCCTCATCCGATCGCCCCGCTGCCGCAAGACAACACACCTCCTCACTCGAATGGCGCGGGTGATGTGCGGCCAGGGACTCGGCCCGCGAAATGTCGTCCCCATAGGTAGAACGGTAGCGCGGGTGTGATGCGCTGTACCGATATTGCTCGGGCCCGGATCGTACGGTGTAGCTCACGAGGCCAATTGCACCGCCGTTCTCGCGAAAAGTGGTGATGAACTGCGGATATGACACGTCCCATCTGCGACATCGAACCGCCGCATCGTCGACCCCCCACCGCGAACTGGCTCAAGGCCACGCCGTAAAGCGCACGCACACAACGAACTCGCCCCCACTCTCACTCAAGGGTGGGGGCTTCGTCGTTCCACCGGACGGTTAGGTCATCATCTTCTGCACGAGAGCGGCCAACCCTCCTCCGCTGAGGAGAACGATCAGGACGTTCACTCCTACCTCCGGAGCGGGAGAGTAGAGAACCACAGCGGTGATGGCGCACAACACAACTGCGATGCACAGAAGCATCAGGCAGCGGTGCCACAGAGCGGCAGAGTTGACGTGCGCCTGAGGGTGCGCGGTGCTGGACTGTCGGGTAGCGCGTATTGCCGGAATGGAGGACCTCCTGATGTCTAAGCCCAGATGCACCGATCAACTGATGAGGTCGGTGTGAATGTGGTTGTGCGGCAGCGGGTGGGGTGCGGGCATCGGTGATCGTCCGACCTCTCGTGTCGGGTTGTTCCACTGGCCCTTTCGCGTCGAGGGTGGGCAGTTGTCGCGGGCGTTAGGCGATGATCGGCTGATTTCGACCGAACATGCAGTCGAACAGGGTGTTCCACGCGGGTTCCCACGGCCAGCCGGTCGGCAGGTGCAGCGTCAACCGTCGGGCCGAAGACGCGATGCGCGCGGGGACCGACACAATGGTGCGGCGGAGGGTGCCGGTGGTCGCTTTCCTCAGCTTCGGGTCAGCCGTGAGGGTGCCGGCGGCACGGGTCAGGTTGAATGCCATCACCGCGCAGACGAGCCAGGCGGCGTTCGCCGAAAACGAATTCGAGGGGGCAGGTGCGCGAGGGCGGAGTTCTTCAGGTCCGCGTGTACCTGCTCGATGACGGCGTGCTGACGGTGGGTCTTGTCGGCGGCGAGCGACGGTACCGACCTCGTCGGGGTCGGTGGTGGTGAAGAAGGCGTGGAACCGCCAGATGTCGAACAACGTGCCTTGGTCCTGGTCTTTCTTCGGTCGCAAGTCGGGGATACGGCGCACCACCAACCGCCCCGGAATCCGGTGCGCCTTGAGCTGGGAGGCGAACGCGGTGAAGTCGATTTCGGCGACCTCCGCACGCGAGATCCAGGTATCGGTGTCCTCGTCGTAGATCGCGTCGGTGTACTCGATCGGCGTCCAGGCATCGTCGTCGTCGATCGATTCGATCGCTCGCTTGATGGTCGAGGTCAGGCGCACGGTGACCGAGACGTCGGCTCCCGCTGCGATCGCGGCACCGAGGGTGGGATGACCGTAGAAGGCAGATTATGCGGAGGTCGCGGTTATGCCGAGGGTAGTCAGTTTCTGGCTGCGTGCCAGCGGGAATTGACCGGACGAACTCGGCATAATCCGGATCCGTTCGATGATTTGTTCTCCGGTGTCTGCAGAAGGAGAGCGATCATGAATGATGCGTTGAATGTCCGGTTCGCCGGTCCAGTGACCCCGTATTCCGGAGGGCTGGCCGCAGAGCTGGCGCGGTTGGGGTATCCCAAATCGACAGCACGTGGGCATCTGGAGATGTGGGCCCACTTGAGTCGGTGGCTCGCGAATGAGCAAGTGCCACTGTCGGAGCTGACCGAATCGGAGATCACCAGATTCCTAGCGGTGCGTCGAGCGACGCGTGCGAGCTTGTACTCAGCGGCGGCGTTGGCGCCGGGGCTCGAGTACCTGCGCCGATCGGATGTCGTGCCGCGTTCTGCCGTCGCGGTGGCGGTCACCCCCGTGGAGGTGTTGCTGGATCAGTTTCGGGGATATCTACAGGTGGAACGCGGGTTGCTCGAGGCGACCGCGGAAACGTATGCGTACCGGGTACGACCGTTTCTGCAGAGGCGGGTTCATGGTGGCGTTCTTGAACTTACAAGTTTGAACGCGGCCGATGTCAGCATGTTTTGCAGCGCAGCGCTTCCTGCCCTGCATGTCGAGTCGGCGAAATCGACGATCACGGGGTTGCGGGCTTTGCTCCGGTTTCTTCATGTCGAGGGCATCACTGCTGCCCCGTTGAGTGCAGCGGTCCCCAAGGTGGCATCGTGGAGGCTGACCGGACTGCCGTCCGGATTGCCTTCGGGGCAGGTCCAGAGGCTGTGCGATGCCTGTGACCGCGATACAGCGGTGGGTCGGCGGGACTTCGCGATCGTGATGCTGCTGGTCCGGCTCGGTCTTCGCTGCGGTGAGATCGCCGCAATGACCCTCGACGATATCGACTGGCACGCGGGAACACTGCTGGTGCACGGCAAGGGAAACCGGCACGACGAGCTCCCACTTCCGGTCGACGTCGGATCGGCACTGACGGACTACCTGCGGTTCGGGCGGCCCGCCGCGGCGCCGTCGCGGTCGGTGTTCCTCAGGGTGCGGGCGCCGTTGCGGGCCTTGAGCGGCGCGAGCGCGAGCACCGCCGTGGCGCGGGCCGCGCGACGGGCCGGGCTGGGAACGGTGCACGCGCATCGACTACGCCACACTGTGGCATGCGCAACGCTGCGGGCCGGTGCCTCGCTGGACGAGGTCGGGCAGCTGCTGCGTCACCGGAGCCGGGCGAGTACCACGATCTACGCAAAGGTCGATCAGCATCGGCTCAGCGAACTGGTGCGGCCGTGGCCGGGTTCGGGAGGTGAGCGGTGAACAGGCTGCGCACGCAGGTGCGCGACTACCTGCGGCTACGGAGAGCCCTGGGATACAAGCTCGTCGAGCACGAACGTTTCCTGAACCAGTACCTCGACTACCTCGAGCAGACCGGCGCCACGACAATCACCCAGGAAAACGCTCTGACCTGGGCATGCTTGCCTGTCGACACAACCCCACGGTGGCATGCCGCCCGACTCGGCGCTGTCCGCGGCTTCGCGTGCTGGGCGCACACGTTTGATCCGACCGTGCAGGTGCCCCCGACCGGACAGCTGTCATTACGGCCGACGCGGAGCACTCCATACCTGTACGCCGATCAAGAGATCGACGCACTGATGCACGCGGCTGGGGCGCTCGTGCCGGGTTTTCGGGCATCGACCTACCAGACCGCAATCGGGCTGTTGACCGTGACCGGAATGCGGCCCGGGGAAGTGGTGCGGCTCAACGTCGACGACCTCGATCTGGACGATGCCCTATTGACCGTGCGGAACACGAAGTTCGGCAAGTCCCGGCTGCTGCCGCTGCACCCCAGCACGATCGAGGCGCTGCGCGGCTACCTCCGGCAACGGGCCGCACGGGCGGCCACGACCCCCGCATTGCTGATATCGGTAGCCGGAACCCGGCTGACCTACGACGTCGTGTTCCGCACGTTCCGAAAATTGTGCTCCCGGAACGGACTCGAGCCACGCTCGTCTGCGTGCCGGCCCCGGCTACACGATCTGCGCCACACGTTCGCGGTGAACACCCTCATCGACGCCTACCGCACCGACACCGACCCCAATGAGCGATTGCCACTGCTGTCGACCTATCTCGGCCACGCCGAACCTGCCAACACCTACTGGTACCTCCACGCATCACCCGAGTTGCTCACCCTCGCCGCACAGCGATTGAGCACCCACCGGGAAGGAACACTGTCATGACCGCACTCGCCCCGACCCTCCAAGCGTTCTTCACCGATCGGCTTACCCACCAACTCGGCGCCAGTGAACACACCATTGCCGCGTACCGCGACACATGGCGACTGCTGCTCGCATTCACCGCCGAGCGGCTGGGTGCCGCGCCCACCGCGCTGGACATCGCCGACCTCGACGCCCCGCATATCAGCGCATTCCTGTCCCACCTGGAACGCGAACGCGGCAACTGTATCCGTACTCGAAACATGCGGTTGGCGGCCATCCATTCGACGTTTACCTTCGCCGCGCTGCGTCACCCAGAGCACGTCGAGCTCATCGCGCGCGTGTTGGCGATACCGCCCAAACGCTACGAGCGCAGCCAACTCACCTTCCTCACCCCGCCCGAAGTGGCCGCGCTACTCGCGGCACCTGACCGCACGAGCTGGACAGGCAGACGCGATCACGCCCTGATGCTGCTCGCGCTCACCACCGGACTGAGAGCTTCGGAAATCACCGGCCTCACCCGAGCAGACCTGCACCTCGGCGCCGGGGCGCACCTACGGTGTCACGGCAAAGGCCGCAAGGACCGGACCACCCCGCTGACCGCCGAGACCATCGACGTCCTGCACGCATGGATGAACGACCGCGACTCCGGGACACCAACGACCACACCACTGTTTCCCAACCGCACCGGCACCCGCATGAGCCGCGACGCTCTCGCCGCACGCATCGCACTACACGCCGCCGCCGCCGCGAACGCCTGCACATCGCTCACCAGCAAGAAGGTCACGCCCCACGTCCTCAGACACACAGCGGCAATGCGTCTGCTCCACGCCGGAGTCGACCTCACAACCATCGCGCTATGGCTCGGACACGAGCGCAGTGACACCACCCAGATCTACCTTCACGCCGACCTCACGATCAAGGAGAGAGCGATCGCCCGCACGACCCCCACAGGCACCACCGCCGCCCGATACCACCCAAACGACCCCCTAATGGCCTTCCTCCAAGCGCTGTGATTATGCCGAGCTTATCGGTCAATTCATACTCCACCGCAGGCGGAATCGGCCCACCCTCGGCATAACCACGACCTCCCCATAATCCGCCTTATGCCGACGTCCTATCTGGGGTTGCGTGACCACCGTCCGCAATGAATGGTGAGAGTTCTGTGCGACGGTCGGCGTGTCTGTCGCGGACGTTCTATCCGGGGTGGATACGCTACGGATGTGACGACGATCACAGGAACGGTCGGGACGTGTTGTCGGGTGCAGCGGCTGGTCCTGCCCGAGGGCGGGGGCCACACCTGGACGGTGCTCGGCTCGGATCATCGCCCGGTGGTACCGGTGGAGGAGTACCTGGAATATCTTCGGGCCCAGCAGGT
>RRBB01000957.1:0-467 GCA_006543605.1 Rhodococcus sp. WS4 | reverse complement strand
AGCCGCAGCAGGGTCTCCATGGTTATCACGGACGAATCGGCAGATTCCATGCCCTTGGGCGGTTCGCCCTGGACGTTGGTTGCTCCCAGGCGCTCCATCACCTGAGTCGTCAGGTGGTTGCTGTAGTAGGCATAGGGAGCATTGCCCCAATGCCAGAGGAAAACCGCGCTGACCTTTCCCGGCGCGCGTTTGCCGGTCGCCTCCAGCTCGTCCAGGAAAGCCTGGTTCATAGCCGCGCCCTGGCTGTCCGCACCGAGCGCTCGTGTGGCTCGCTCCACTGCACTCACAGAATCATTCAACGTGATCAGGTCGAATGCCAGGAACGCCCCAGTCTCCTCGATCTTCTTGGCGAAGGGTTCCGTATACGTGCGTAAGCCGATGGTCAGATCCGGCGACAGTTTCGCCAGAACCTCAAGGTTGGTCTGGTGCACTTCGCCCAGGTTAACGGCCTTGGCAGCGGCATCTCC
>RRBB01000956.1:0-468 GCA_006543605.1 Rhodococcus sp. WS4 | reverse complement strand
GGCCGGTGAAGCTGGCCTTGAGGTCGGGCCGGGCCTTGCGCTCATGTTCCTTGTCCACCAGTACGGCGGTGTGCACCGCGCGTGCGCCGGCATGCTTGCAGAAGTCGATGATCGCCGAGAGGGTGTGCCCTTCGTCGAGGATGTCGTCGATGATCAGCACGTCACGGTCGATGAAGGAGATTTCCGGCTTGGCCTTCCAGAACAGTTCGCCGCCGGAGGTCTCGTTGCGGTAACGGGTCGCATGCAGGTAGGAAAGTTCGAGGGGGAAGTCGAGCAGCGGGAGCAGCTTGCCGGAGAAGATCAGGCCGCCGTTCATCACGCAGAAGACCACCGGGTTGGTCTCGCCGAGATCGCGGTTGATCGCCTCGGCGACGCGACCGATGGCTGCCTCGACCTCGTCGTTGTTGAACAGGCAGTCGGCTTCCGCCATGACTTGGCGGATGTGCGCGAGATCGACGGACATGGTGC
>RRBB01000955.1:0-468 GCA_006543605.1 Rhodococcus sp. WS4 | reverse complement strand
GAGAGGAGACCAGAAGCGCTTCCAGTACTTTTTACACGTATCTTTAATTTGCAAATTCTCCCACTCAGGAACTTGTTGACAAAAAGGGGAATAGCAACTCAAAACGCTTCCCATCGCCGCATAAAAAACGGTGACATTTAATGGCGCGTGGTCGTCCTTGGTGATGAAACATCCGACGAGACAAACCACTAGGCATATGCAGTACGCGCAGGTGATCAGATAATTGAGTACATTATCTATCAATGCCTTATGAAAAGGCTTCAAGTTGAAGTTCTCCAGACGAACTTTACTCAAAAGCTCCTTGATAGTGCATTTCATTTCTTCACCTCTTGGTATGTCGGGGCCAATTTTCAAATCTTCAAGAATGTCGTGCAATTCCGCAGTGTATTCACAAGTCATATCTATTGCAAGATTGCCAATATAGGTTTCGAATGATAATGCTGAATTGCTATTATTCTTCAGCATGAC
>RRBB01000954.1:0-469 GCA_006543605.1 Rhodococcus sp. WS4 | reverse complement strand
CCGCAGATCTGCGACGAGCACTTCCCGCCGCCCCCGGCCGGGATCCTCGACCGTCAGCCGATCCCGCGGACCGACGCCGAACACGCGTTCTGCGACATCGGTGCCGGTGCCCGGCTGTGGTTGTGTGAGGCCGCCGAGGCCGGCACCGGGAAGATCCGCGTGAAGATGGAGCACGCGGTCACCCTGGCCAAGCTGCTCGGCGCCGGCCGGGTCGACTGGGCGCTGGGGCACGCCGCCGCCTACGGCCGCTTCGCTGAGGGCGACCTCATGGCGATCCTCGATGCCCACCCCGCCGGCGTCGCCTCGGATCGCATGCACCGGGCCGACGAATCCCGGTCCCTGGCTCAGGGCACCAGCGGCTGGGCCGCCCTGGGTGACGGGGTTCCCGACGAGGAGGCCACCGAACTCTAGAGACACCACCCGCATGAACACGAAAAGCTCTGCACCACCAACTAATCGAGTTCACCGT
>RRBB01000953.1:0-470 GCA_006543605.1 Rhodococcus sp. WS4 | reverse complement strand
GCCGCCGCGAGAGGTGTGCCCCCGGTCCCCGAAATGGACGAGAGGGTGAGGATCGATCCACCACCGGAATTCGCGATAGCCGCCGCGCTGTGCTTGATGGTCAGGAAGACACCGTCAAGGTTCACTGACATGGTGGATCGCCAAACATCGAGCGGCGTCTCCGCGATCGGATGCGATGCGCTGATTATCCCAGCGTTGGCGACCACGTGATGCAAAGCCCCATGCTCTTCGACAGTCCGTTCTATCAGGGCAGAAACGTCCTGCTCGCGGGTCACATCAGCCGGGATTGCGCTCGCGCCGGGGATGCGGGAAACAACTGCCTCGGCGGCTCCGCAGTGTCGATCGGAGACGACAACCCGAGCGCCTTCCTTCGCGAACCGGGCGGCGATCACAGCGCCGATTCCGCCGCCCGATCCAGTGACGATCACGACCTTACCTTCGAGTGATGCAGGCATGGCCACCTTCCTTTC
>RRBB01000952.1:0-471 GCA_006543605.1 Rhodococcus sp. WS4 | reverse complement strand
TGACACAACCCATCCTATGAACTTTTCAGAACAATTGGCTCGTGAAACCGCCGTCGACGGTCAAGGCACTCCCGGTGATCATCGAAGCTTGGTCCGAAGTGAGGAAAAGAGCCGCATCTGCGATATCCCCTGGGGATATCAACCGCCCCTGCTTCTGGTCGATTACCTGAGCGAAACCGCCAGGGGCGAGGCCCATGGTGGACTCCCAAACTGGGACTTCAGAGTCGATGAGCGGAGTATCAACGTAGCCGGGCACCAGGGCGTTGACTCGGACGTTCTGTGCTCTGAGTTCACCTGCAGCTGTTGCGGTGAGGTTACGAACTGCAGCTTTCGACGCCCCGTAAGCCGCCGCGAGAGGTGTGCCCCCGGTCCCCGAAATGGACGAGAGGGTGAGGATCGATCCACCACCGGAATTCGCGATAGCCGCCGCGCTGTGCTTGATGGTCAGGAAGACACCGTCAAGGTTCACTG
>RRBB01000951.1:0-471 GCA_006543605.1 Rhodococcus sp. WS4 | reverse complement strand
GGGACACTCCGCTGCGGTATTCCAGGTGCAGCCGCGGGAAGTCGGCAATCCGCGCTTCTATACCGTGACCAGCTATCCGGTGGTCCAGGAAAGCGGAGAGGAACTGGGCCGGACCCTCAACGACGAACTCGACGACCTGCTCGACGCCAACGGCCGCTACGCCTTCGAGGTGCACGGCCCCAACGGCTTCTTCCGCGAGTTCCACGGCAACCTGCATCTCGCCGCGCAGATGGCGCGGCCCGAGGTATCGGTCACCTATCAACGCAACGGCAACCTGCAATTGAACATCCGCAATCTCGGCCGCCTGCCGTGCAGCGTGACGGTGACGCCCAACCCTACTTATACCCTGGAAGGCAGCCGCCGCTATGAACTCGAACCGAACCAGGCGATCAGTGAAGTGTGGCTGTTACGCAGCAGCCAGGGCTGGTACGACCTCAGCGTGACCGCCAGCAATACCGAGACCAACTATCT
>RRBB01000950.1:0-471 GCA_006543605.1 Rhodococcus sp. WS4 | reverse complement strand
CGGCGAACCCCAGGTCGACAGCGCCACGTTCAGCGGACGGGCGACGAACTGGATCAGCAGCAACACCAGCAGCGCCGCCGGGCCCAGGCCGAGCAGGGCATTGATGTCCAGGCGTGCGGCCAGGAGGATGAACAGGCCGGAAATCAGCAGGACGCTGAGGTTTTCCTTGAAGTGCAGGATCTGCCGTACGTCGACGCCCTTCATGTTGGCCAGGCCCATGCCCATCAGGGTGACGGCGAGCAGTCCGGATTCGTGCATCACCCGGTTCGAGGCGATGAACACGCCCAGCACCGCGGCCAGCGTCGCCAGGTTGTGCAGGTAGTCCGGCAGCCAGTGGCGGCGCAGGACGATGCCCAGCGCCCAGCCGCCGAGGATGCCGAACAGGCTGCCGCAGAGGATCACCCCGCCGAAGGTCTGCAGGCTGTGCAGCCAGCCGTCGCCTTCGCCGCTGGAGATGATGAAGCTGTACAC
>RRBB01000949.1:0-471 GCA_006543605.1 Rhodococcus sp. WS4 | reverse complement strand
GCCCTGGGCCTGGGCTTCGACAGCGAAGCGCCAGGTCAGTGGATCAGCGAATTGCGCTTGGCGAACTCCGCGAGGTCGACCAGCGAACCCAGGCCGAGCTTCTGCAGCAGGCGGGTCTTGTAGGTGCTGACGGTCTTGTTGCTGAGGAACAGCTTCTCGCCGATGGCCTTGTTCGAATAGCCCATGGCGAGATGCTGGAGGACGATCATCTCGCGGTCGGAGAGCAGGCCGATAAGCTCGCTTTCGGAAATGCGCTCCGGCGGGGTGCCGAGGGTATCGAACGTGAGCGAAGGAAAGAACGTGTAGCCAGCAATCACGGCGTTCAGGGCGTTGATCAGGTTGTTCAGGTCTTCTTCCTTGTTGACGAACCCACGGGCGCCGACCTGGATGCAGCGCTTGCAGAACGCCTCTGCGGATTGTGAAGTGAGTACCAGCACCTGGGTGCGCAGTTCCAGGGACTTGATCCGCGAG
>RRBB01000948.1:0-472 GCA_006543605.1 Rhodococcus sp. WS4 | reverse complement strand
GTACGATACTGGGTACGACCATCTGCACCAACAAAGGCCGTCAGGTAGTAGAGATTCACCGGAATCGACTGCCGAATATTGACGTAACGTGTATCACCCTGCTTCAGCGCATCAGAAATACGTTTGTCATTCCAGCCTGCATCCTGCAACAGCATATTCGCCAGATCGGAAGCTTTATTCACTCGTACACAGCCTGAGCTCAATGCGCGTGTATCACGCTTGAACAGATTGTGGTTCGGCGTGTCATGCAAATAAATGGCCTCTGAACTCGGCATATTGAATTTATAGCGCCCCAGCGAGTTCCGTGGGCCTGGAGCCTGCTGGAAGCGGAACGGTAAATTCGAGGCCGTGATTGTAGACCAGTCAACCTGCCATGGGTCAATCGCTTCTCTGCTGTTCCAGCCGCGCATCACCGTATAGCCATGGCTTTCGAGATATCCCGGATCGTTGCGCACTTTTGGCAGAATATCTT
>RRBB01000094.1:0-39029 GCA_006543605.1 Rhodococcus sp. WS4 | reverse complement strand
GCGGTGGCCCAGGAGAACGGGACCTGCGCGTCGAGGGCGCGTTCGATCATGCGTTGCGCCAGTCTCGGTTTGGTCGCGAACTCCACCTCGTCGCCGATCCCGGCGGCGCGGCACCGGTCCCGGTCGGCGGTCCACGACTCGGGCAGGTACAGCTCCCGGTCGATCAAGGCGTGCCCGGCCGCGCTCGCATAGGCGAGGAAGACCCCGATCTGGCAGTTTTCCACCCGCCCGGCGGTGCCCGAGTATTGGCGTTGCACCCCGGCCGAGCGGGTGCCCTTCTTGAGGAATCCGGTGTCATCGACGATCAACACCCCGGCGCGGTCACCGAGCCGTTCGACCACGTAGTCACGCACATCGTCGCGCACCCCGTCGATGTCCCAGTCGGCCCGCCGCAGCAACCGTTGCATCCCGTCCGGGCACATTTCGCCGGCCCGCTCGGCGAGGGTCCACCCGTTCTTGCGTTCCAGACCCGCAACCAAACCCGTCACATATTCACGGACCCGGGACCGCGGTTCCGACCGGGCGAACCGACCGGAGATCCGCTCATGCAACGCTTCCAACTCGGAAACAACCAAATCAAGGACCACACAACCAGTATCGTCTACCTGTCAAGCAAGTGCCGTTGCAGTACTAGACCGTCCTCCTCGAACTGCACTGGCAGCAGAAAACCGTTCATTCATTTTGGGAACTAACACGTCCCTCTCGACCGAACGATCACCACACCCGCTCCTCCACATGCAGGAAGGAGCACACGTCCGAACCGGAAGACCGTATTCCACCCCGCGAGGCCCCTATGTATATCCGTTAATTGACCGATCTGGGCTTACTTAACCGGCCATGCAACACCGCGAGAAGGAGATGCAAATGAAGGCATGGATTTTCCAGAGTACGACCAAAGGACTCGAGTGCGTCGACCTACCGGACCCCGTACCTGGGCCGGGCGAGGTCGTAGTCGATCTCCGAGCTGCGGGCTTGTGCCACAGCGACGTTGGCATCATCGACGGCACAATCACCGAAGTACTCGGCTTCACCCCCATTGTCTTGGGCCACGAAGCAGCAGGGATCGTCTCCGCAGTGGGAGAGGGCGTAAGCAACGCCAGGGTGGGTGATCGGGTGGCCATCAGCGCGATGGGAGACGGAACTAGCGGCGTCATCGGCCAGTCGACGATCGGTGTGGGACGCCACGGCGCCTATGCCGAGAAGACTGTCGCACCCGAGAGCGAGCTTATACCGATCCCTTCTACGGTGACATTCGAACAGGCCGCCGCGGCAACCGATGCGGGCATGACCTCGTACCACGCCATTTTTGTGCGAGGTGGGTTACGCGCAGGGATGAAAGTGGGCATTGTCGGACTCGGAGGCCTTGGCTTGACAGGGGCTCGAATGGCGGTTGTAAGCGGCGCAGAAGATTATGCCGCTGAAATCAATCCGGTTGTTCACCCGGAGGGACTTAAGCGAGGAGTCAAACAGGTCGTCACTGATGTCAAGGAGCTCGCTGCATTTGACCTAGATCTAATCGTGGATTTCGCCGGATTTGGCACGACGACGGCCGCGGCCATCGAGGCGATTAGGCCCGGAGGACGCATTGTTCAGGTCGGTCTGGGCAAGCAGGAAGCAACGATCAATACCTACTTGCTGGCCATGAAGGATCTGGAGCTCGTAGGGACAGTCGGCGGTACACCAGCGGACACCGCAGAGGTGATCAAGTTCATCGCGAGCGGCGACTTAGAGATCGCAACCAAAACGATCGGATTCGATGAGGTCCGGTCGGGACTAGACGACCTCGCACGCGGCGGCGTCCCAGGTCAACGCCTGGTGGCGATCCTGGAAGCTGATGATCAGATTCAGGGTCCGACGGTGGGGGGTGTTCGATGATCACCCCCAAGGACATGCAATTCCATCACCGCCCGGATTCGCATTGGCAATGGGTCGAAACACTCGCCCTTACCTTCCACATCCCGGACACCACTATCAACGGGATCGTCTATATCGTCGCCCGCCCGATGCTTGGCGTCTGCATCGCGGATGTCTCACTGCACGATCGCATCACCGACTTGTGGGAAGAGCAACTTTACATCGACAACCAACAACATCTTCCCTGTCCGGACTCGTTTACCGACTTTTCACTACCCAATGGGCTCAATGTGAGGGCGCTCGAACCGCTCAAGGGCTATCACGTCACCTACAAGGGTGTCGACGACACTCAACTGGACCTGACGTTTCGAAATCTGCATACGCCGTTTGATATCAATGACCCAAAAATGGATCCAAAAGCGAGTGAACGCACCGGATCGGGTGGCGACTGGTCGGGCCATTACGAGGCGACCTACCGAATCACGGGCGAAATCATCGTCCGTGGTGAGAAGTATGACGTCGACTGCGTCGACACCGGTGACCGGAGCTGGGGCCCACGTACCGAAGGCGAGCTGAAAAATGTCGTCTGGTGGCACGCAAGTTTCGGTGAAGATCTTACGATTCATCTGTTCACCGGCCACGACATCGCGAAGACCCGGTCACTTGGCCCGCACGTGAGCGGGTACGTATTCGAGGATGGAGAGATTTTCGGGATCGTGGATTCGAGTGGCATCCAGGAATATCATCGCGCCACGCCGATGGGCGGAGAGATCGAAGTTACGGACGTCCGCGGAAAGAAATTCTCGGTCACTTACTCGACGTTGAATGCATGCTACTGGGCGCCATATCCATCCAACACGTATGTGCAGGCATTCCTACGCGCGAACCACAATGGTCAGCGTGGCTGCGGTACCGTGCAGATTGGTCTCAGTCGTGCATATCTGACGCGCAACCGTGATGCCATCAGATCACGCTATTAGGGACATTGCCATACCGCGCGCCGTTTCCGCGTTCGTCATCGATGAACGCCGGACGCGAGCGGCTTGAACGAAAGTAGTCGCCCCCTGGCGGTCAGCTACCACAGGGTGCGTCAGACGGCGCACTCCCCGAACTGGTTAGGAACGGCCTCGTGCTCAAAGTCGACAAGAACCATCCCTCCACCGACTGGATCGAACAGATCAGGGAACTTTACCCCTGCGAAGCGGAAATTGACCGAGTACTGACAAGCAAGCTCGTCAGACGCGGCGGACCTGCATATGCTCCCATCCAGCTCGATGACGTCATCACCGGCACCGAACTACTGCTGCGCAACAGGATTGGCGGCGACATCAAACTTCTACGTCCGCGGTGGTTGTCCGGCGGCGCGTCAAAACTGCAGATGGCTTTCGACTTGGATTGGGTTCAACCTGATGTCGGCCGAACCTGCACGCCGATGGTCCTACGCATGGAGCCGTCTGAATCAATTGTGGAGACAAGTCGCCTGCGCGAATTTCAGGCAATCCAGGCCATGCAGGGCGTGGTGCCCATCCCGGCCGCCTATTGGATTGATGCCACCGCGGAGTATCTGCCGTACCCTGCCATCGTCTACGGATTTGCGTCCGGAGTGAGCAAGCCGTCAAATTCTCATAGTGCGGTGACCGGACTCGGCACCTTCATTCCATCCGCACTACGCCAGCCGCTGGGACATCAATTCGTCGACCACCTTGCAAGAATTCACACTTACGATTGGCGCACTGCGGATTTGAGCGCATTCGAAGCGCCGAAGGCGGGTACGCACGCTGTCGAGCTGCATCTCAATCACTGGGAGCGTGTGTGGGAAGAGGACGCCAACGAGGACGTTCCACTGATGCGCCTGGCAATGGCATGGATGCGTGACAACATGCCTGCGGTCGACCATATCTCATTCATTCATGGCGACTATCGTGTCGGAAATTTCCTTTTTACCGAAGAGGATATCCGAATCAGCGCTTGGCTCGATTGGGAAATGGCATATCTGGGTGACCGTCACGAAGATCTCGCTTGGGCAGCGAAGTCCATCTTCGGTCACTACGACGAGACGGGGTCGACATTCCTCGTTGGGGGCTTCATGCCGGCGGACGAGTTTTTCGCCGCCTATGAGAAGACTTCCGGTCTCAGCGTCAACCCGCAGACGCTGAAATTCTACGAAGTTTTCAACAACTACCGAGCGGTAGCAATCTCGCTAGCGTCCGGCTATCGCGCGGCACGTAACGGCAAGACCCACCAGGACGTTCTACTGGCGTGGCTCTCCGGCATTTCCTATCCAAACCTGGAAGAACTCCGGGTCCAACTCGAGGAGCTCATCTGATGGAACTACGACCGTCATTCCTGGTCTCGGCAGCCGTCAAATCGCTTGTCGATGTCGTACTGCCCGCTATCGATCCCGCCAATGCTCTGGCTCAGGAGCAGGGTAAGCTCGCCGTTGGGACGTTGCAGTTCGCCGCCTCTCGCATGAGCCTGCAGTTCCGCTACGACGCAGTCGACCTGTCGCAATTGGTCGAACTCGCCGGCACCATTCGGGATGTCCTGCGCAGCGAAGCGAATGCTGACGAGGCGGCTTCCGCACTCGATACGGTCACGCGGCGAAGCGAGTCCGTCCTATCGCGCGCGTTGGTTGATCCTGCGGCGCTGGAAGACGCCGGAGCGGAGCTGCGCGGTGCCATCACCTCCGCGATGTCCGCTGCACGTGCGTCAAAGAGCGTTCCTGCACAGAGGTCCATCGCCAAGGCAGTCGTGAAACATGCTGGCGAGCAGTTGGCCCGAGAACGTGCATGGGTTGCGCCGCAGGGATGGGAGGGTGACGTGTCAATTCCGGCGATCGATACGCTCCTCGGCCAGTCGGAGATCGCACCCACCAGCGCCAGTTCTTAAATTTAGTAGAGGAGTCTCGGCCTCTCGTACTGTCTCGACATCAGACGAGAAGCGACGGGGGTAGGAAATCAAGATTGACTTTCCTACCCCCGCGGCGAGTTCGACGAGCAGGCCTGTGACCGCGCCGGACAAGACAACCTCGGGTGCCCGTCGCTGGGGTTGACGATTGCCCGTTGTTGGCACCTGCAGTGTTATCGCATTCGGCGGTGCCGATTCTCGCGACTCCGGAAACGGCAAACAGCGGCGGTTGACAACTCTCGTACAGCGCGGTCCCCGCGTGGTGATCCCGCGGCAACGAAGGCTGCCACCAGTGTGGATCGTCTTTGTCAGGATGAGCAACTCGGGAGCGTACGAGTCGATGCACCGATGAGCAAGCAGCCGACGCCGGGGCAGGTTGCGGATTCTCCGCCCGGCGCATACCACCGCCCGGCCGCGCTGGAAGTAGCGGCTCCACCAGCGCAGAACGATTCAGTGCGCACGACCCGCCCTTAAGGACCCGGTGGCGCATAAAGCCGGCGGTAGGGCGCGGACGCCGCTGAGGTCGCCAGGAGAACACATTGCATCGCGGACGCGGCCGGGATGGGCACGTCCACCGACACCGCCCCGCGGCAGATACCCGTTGGGCATCGCGTGATGGCGATTTGCTGCCTACCGACGCTCCGGCGTGTGACCTACGTTACGAACTAGAAGCAATGCGCGGCGGGGCAAATGCCACGGTCGGCGCACATGTTCCATCGTTTCCCGAAGCCCAACGGAGTAGCTATGCCCCACATCAAGTTTCTCAACAACGGCGAAGAATCGTGCATCCACGCGGACACGGGTAGCACCGTGATGTCGGTGGCCACCATGAACAACGTCAACGGGATCGTGGCGGAGTGCGGCGGAGGTTGTTCGTGCGCGACGTGCCATGTGTACGTGGAAGGTGGGTGGTTCGACAAGCTCGAGCCCGCCGCCCCGGAGGAACTCGAGCTCCTGGAGTTCCTTGAAGGCGTACAGCCCAATTCCCGTCTGTCGTGCCAGATCGCGGTGGATGCCGAACTCGACGGTCTGACCGTCAGCGTCCCGCCGCAGCAGGGCTGATCGTTGACCACACCCCAGGAGAACACAGTGACGACCAATTTCGACGCCCTGTACATCGGCGGCAACTGGACCACCCCATCAGGTCCTGCCACCATCACGGTCACCTCCCCGGCCACTGAAGAGGTCATCGGTACGGTGCCCGAAGGCGCCGAGGCAGACATCGATCGCGCAGTCGATGCTGCTCGATCGGCATTCAATGATCCGACAGGGTGGTCGCAATACGAGCCCCACCGCCGTGCCGAGATCCTCGAACGATTCGCCGACGCACTCGACAAGCGCGGAGCCCGGACCGCCGAAGCAGTCAGTCGACAGAACGGGATGCCGATTCAGACCTCGCAGAGCATGGAAGCGGTCTTCCCCGCACTGCTGCTGCGGTACTACGCCGGGTTGGTCAAGGAATCGGCCGATGAACGCCGACCGGCGATGTTCGGGGGTACGACCGTCGTCCGCCGGGAACCGGTCGGTGTCGTTGCCGTGATCGTTCCGTGGAATTTCCCTCAGGCACTCGCATTCATGAAGATCGCACCGGCTCTTGCGGCGGGTTGCACGGTAGTGATGAAGCCTTCCCCGGAGACAGTCCTGGACTCTTACGTCATGATCGAGGCCGCCATGGAAGCCGGCCTTCCCGCCGGCGTGCTGAACGTGGTGCCGGCGGGCGCTGTTGTCGGTGCCCATCTCGTGGCTCACCCGGGCATCGACAAGGTCGCCTTCACTGGGTCCACCGCCGCCGGGCGGAGCATTGCGGAGACCTGTGGGCGCCTTCTGCGGCCGGTCACCCTCGAACTCGGCGGCAAGTCGGCCGCCATTGTTCTCGACGACGCCGATCTGGGCAGCCGGCTCGACGACTTCTTTCCCGCGACGTTGTTCAATAACGGGCAGACATGCCACATCGGCACCCGCATTCTTGCGCCTCGTACTCGATACAGTGAGATCGTCGATACGATCTCAGACTTCGCGGCGAGCCTGACCGTCGGCGACCCGCTCGATCCAGCCACTCAGATCGGTCCTCTGGTGTCTGCGCGACAACGAGAACGCGTCGAGTCATATATTGCTAAAGGCACCGCCGAGGGGGCGCGCGTTACCGCCGGAGGTGCGAGGCCGGCGGATCGCGATCGCGGCTACTTCATCTCGCCTACCGTGTTCGCCAACGTTGACAACCACCACACCATCGCCCAGGAAGAAATCTTCGGACCGGTGCTGGCGGTAATTCCTTACGACGATGTCGACCATGCGGTCGCGTTGGCCAATGACAGCGAGTTCGGCTTGGGTGGTTCGGTGTGGAGTGAAGACCCAGAACGGGCGCTGTCGGTAGCCAACCGTGTTCGCACCGGCAGTGTTGGCATCAACTCCTACATCAACGACCCTGCCTCACCGTTCGGTGGAATCAAGGCAAGCGGTATGGGCCGGGAGTTGGGGCCGGAGGGTCTGGCTGGCTTCCAGCTGCTCAAGTCGGTGTATTCCGCGCCGTAGATCGGTACAGCGGCTCGGATGAGTTCACGAAGTCCTCCGAGCCGCTCCCGAGTTCAGAGCGACAATCGTCTCGAATCTGAGCATCTCCTTGTCTCCGGCAGTGTCGGTGATCACACTTACGAGGAGTCGGGTTGTTATCCCGTGCATGTTTGGGTTCATGGCGAAGGAGTCGCTCAGGTGGATCTACAGCAGTTGGAGATGTTCGTCGCGGTTGCCGAGGAAGGCAGCATTCACGGCGGGGCACGTCGACTGCTGATTGCCCAGCCTGCAGTGTCGAAGGCGCTGCGTAAGCTTGAGCGTCAACTCGGTACCGAACTGCTGATCCGGTCCCCGCAGGGAATCGGACTCACCGTGGCGGGGGAGGTTCTACTCACTCAGGCCCGGGAGATTCTCGAGCGCATGGGCCGCACCGTCGAGATAGTCCGTAAGGCAGGCGAGCCCGGACGTGAACTGGTAATCGGGCTCATCGCGGGTGTTGTGGCGGCAGCGGAATTGACCAAAGAGATCGTCCGTCAGTACCGGGTCGATCGGCCGGATGTGTCGCTGACGCTGCGCGAACTCAACTTCCCCAATCAGTTCACCGCGATATCCGATGGGCTCGTCGATGTTGCTCTGGTTCGTCCACCTTGCCCCACCCCGGACGTCGCACTGACTCCCCTGTTCGACGAGCCGATCATGCTCTGCTGCCGGCAGGACCACTTTTTCGCAGACAAAGACCGCCTCGAGATCGCCGACATTGTCGACGAGCCGATGCTGGACATGCCCGATGCGCCCACGCCATGGACTGATTTCTGGCTGCTGGTCAACGAGCGCCACGGACGGCCGCCCACGGGGCAGTCTGTACGAACTCTCTCCGAGATAGGCCTCGCCGTCGCCTGTAGCCAGCGGACGGTGACACCGCTGGTCAGCAGTGCCTGGCGCCTCGGACTGGACCCGTCGTCGCTGAGCACAGTCCCCTTGCGTGATGGGCCCCGATCGATCGCGGCGGTGGCCACCGCTCGTGGTGACTACCGCGATGAGGTCTGCGACTTCGTCGCCACGGCGGTGCGCGTTACCCGGCATCGGGTCAGCGACATTCCCGATGCGAACCTGCTCGCCTGACTTTTCCTCATCAGGAGCGGGCGGGCGTATCCTCGTCAAAATTTCGTGATTCCCGTACGGCATCACGCGATGCAATCTTGCATCTACCCGCCGGCTGGCATGTGACATAGATTACTAGCCATGGCGCGGTGATCCGAGGCCTCATTCTCTGAATCCTTTCTGCCGGAACGGCTTAACGACCACATCCGGCGACCGGGACCCTTCAACTTTCGATGGAGACCTGTAGTGAAGCAGTGTGACTACCTGATTGTCGGAGCCGGCTCGGCCGGCTCCGTCCTTGCCGACCGGCTGAGCGCCGATGGATCGCGCGTCCTCGTCCTCGAGGCCGGCGGCTCCGACGATGACGCCATGGTGAAGATCCCTGCTCTGTTCGCCGGGATGTTCCAGGGCCCTAACGACTGGAATTACAACTCCGAGCCCGAGCCTGGGTTGCATGGGCGGCGCCTGTTCCTGCCACGCGGGAAGATGCTCGGCGGCTGTTCATCCCTCAACGCCCTTATCTACATGCGCGGCGCACGCACGGACTATGACCGCTGGGTCAGCGACTTCGGCGCCTCCGGCTGGTCGTACGACGAGGTTCTGCCGTACTTCAAGCGATCGGAGAACAATGCCGAGATTCACGATGAATATCACGGACGTGACGGTGGTTTGCACGTAACGCGGGAGCGGTGGCTTTCTCCGCACGCGGAGCCTTTCATCGAGGCTGCCGCTGCCAGCGGCATTGCCCGCAACGATGACTTCAATGGTGCTCAACAGGACGGGACGGGGCTGTTCCAGGTCACCACGCACCGTGGTCGGCGTTGCTCGGCGGCAGATGCGTTCCTGCGTCCTGCAATGGAGCGACCCAATGTCGAGGTCGTTACCGGCGCTCTCGTGCGGCGCGTCGTCCTCGACGCGGGCCGCGCGGTGGGTGTGGAGTACATCGAGAACGGCTTCTTGCACACGGCGGTCGCCGATCGTGAGGTGATCCTCAGCGCCGGGGCCTACAACTCCCCGAAGATACTCATGCTCTCGGGAATCGGCCCGGCCGATCATCTGCGTGACATCGGCATCGACACGGTCGTCGATTCTCCGCACGTCGGCCAGAATCTGCAGGATCACCCATTGACGTTGCTGCACTGGGATACCGACAGTGCCGACACACTGGGAGACCTGGCCCAGCCCGCTTATATGGATCAGTGGCTTGCGGACGGCACGGGTAAGTTGAGTTCGAACGCCGCCGAATCCGCGGTGCTGTGGCGATCCGACTCCTCACTCCCCGCCGCTGACTTCCAGATGGTGTTCGTCCCCGGCTATTTCTGGGACCACGGTTTCCGGCGGCCGACGGTCGGCGGTGTCACGATCGGATTGTCCTACAACGGGCCGTCCTCGTCCGGTTCCGTGCAACTGCGCTCGTCCGATCCGACGGCCCCTCCGCGGATCGTCAGCAATCTGCTCTCGCAGCAGTCCGAGGTGGACGCGGTTCTTCGCGCGATTGGCTTGGCCGAAGAGATTGCGAGTCGACCGGAATTGTCGGCGACGTTCGGCGAGCGGGTCAACCCGGGGCGCAGTGTCGGCAAGGCCGAACTCGCCGCATGGGTGCGTGCCGACACCCAACACATGTACCACCCGACCAGCACTTGCCGGATGGGTGTTTCGGGGGAGGGCGTGGTCGACCCGGATCTGAAGGTGTACGGAGTCGAGGGTCTGCGAGTCGTGGACGCTTCGATCATGCCGAGAATCGTGTCCGGCAACACCAACGCTCCGGCGATCATGATCGGTGAACGAGGAGCCGACCTGATCCTCGGCAAGTCCAGCAACGTGGCCGCCGAGGCTGTCGCTGTATAACCCCAAACGTCACGAAACACGCGCTACGTCAGCAATTTTAGATTCTTCTGTACAACGATCCGGTCGTTCACTTCGACCGGAGGAGGTATTGAACACCATGACTGCACACCTGACCGAGCAGGACTACCGCGTTCCCGAAAACATCGCGAAGGCGGTCATACTGCCGGACTCCTACACCGACGAGCAGGCCGTCACATATCCGGCCTTTGCCTGGCTTCGTGCGAACAATCCGTTCGGTCTCGCGCATGTCGAGGGGTACGATCCGATCTGGCTTGCCACCAAACACGCTGACATCATCGAAATCGAAAAGAACCCAGCGGTGTTCGCCAGTGGATTGGACGAGCCGAACATCAACGACAGTGCGAGCGCGGGCTTCCTGAAAATGGTCAACAGCGACGGGGGTCGCACTCTGGACACGCTGTCCTACATGGATGCGCCGGAGCACACCAAGATCAAGAACGTCACGAGCGCCTGGTTCATGCCGGCGAGTGTGCGCAAGCGTGAGGACGATATCCGCAAGTTGGCCAAGGAGGCGGTTGACCGGCTGCTCTCGTTCGATGGTGAATGTGATTTCGTCAAGGATTTCGCCATCTTTTACCCGCTGCGGGTCATCATGAGCCTGTTCGGGGTGCCGCCGGAGGACGAGCCGAAGATGCTCACCCTGACGCAGGAAATGTTCGGAACCGCCGACCCGGACACCCAGCGGGCGGACATGGTGCCGGAACCCGATGCGATGGCCCGAATGTGGAAGGCCGCTATCGACGATTTCTCCACGTACTTCAACGATCTGGCCGCCGAACGCCGAAGGAACCCGACCGATGACCTCGCCTCGATCATCGCCAACGCCAAGGTCGACGGCGAGTACCTCTCGCCCTCGTTCATCAACGGCTACTACATAGCGATCGCCACGGCCGGTCATGACACGACCTCGTCGACGGTGTCCGGTGCCATCAAGGCACTTGCCGACTGCCCCGATCAGCTCGAGAAGGTCCGTGGTGACCTGTCGCTGATTCCCTCGCTGGTGGAGGAAGCCGTCCGGTACATCTCTCCGGTGAAGCACTTCAAGCGTGTCGTCACCGAGGACCACGAGTTCCGTGGCCGCCAGCTTCACCGTGGTGACGGTGTCATGCTGCTGTACCCGTCCGCGAACCGGGACGAGGAGGTCTTCGACAACCCGGATCAGTTAGACATCACCCGTCGCCCGAACAAGCACCTCGCCTTCGGTCACGGTCCGCACATGTGCATCGGTCAGCACGTGGCCAAGCTGGAGATGCGGATCCTCTTCGAGGAGCTGCTCCCCCGCATCCGCAAGGTCGAGGTTGTGGGTGAACCCAAGTATGTGGCAGCCAACTTCCTTTCCGGTCTGAAGTCCCTTCCGGTCAGCATCACGAAGGCCTGACCGATGAGTAAGCAAACCTCCGTGGTCGGCGCCGTCATCATCGGCGCCGGCCACGCCGGCATCACCGCCGCGGCACTGCTTCGCCAACGCGGATTCGACGATCCGATCACCATCGTCGGGGACAGTGAACACCTGCCCTATCACCGCCCCCCGTTGTCGAAGTCCTACCTGTCCAGCCCCGACGGCGCGCTGGATCCGCTGCGCCCGTCCGAGTTCTACCGCAGCGAGGGCATCGACCTCATTCGCGGACAGCAGGTTTCGTCGGTCCATACGGACCGGAAGATGGTCCGGCTCGATGAGGGAACGACCCTCGAATACTCATCGCTGATCCTGGCCACCGGCGCCCGTCCACGAGATCTGACCATCGCCGGCTCCTCCCTGCGTGGTGTGACCAGCCTGCACAACTACGAGGACTCCCTGGCGCTGCGCGATCTGCTCGGCGCCGGCCCGGGAACCAAGGTCGCCATCGTCGGCGCCGGATACGTCGGCCTGGAGGTGGCGGCGGCGGGCCTCGAGCACGGGGTGGACGTCACCGTCGTCGAACGCGCCGACCGCGCGTTGGGTCGAGTCGCCAGCCCGGACCTGTCGGCCTGGCTGTCGGGATATCACCGCGACCGAGGCACCCGCCTGCTGACCGGCGCAGATCTGCAGGAGTTGCTCCCCGGGGAGGACGGGGCGGTCCGCGCTCTCCGCCTGGCCGACGGCACGGTAATCGACTGCGACGGCGCGCTGGTGGGGGTGGGTGTCCTCCCCTGTGACGGGTTGGCCCGCGCGGCCGGCATCAACTGCGACAACACGGGCGTGGTCGTCGACGCCCATGCTCGTACGTCCACGCCGGGGGTGTACGCGATCGGCGATGTCACGAGTCGGCCGGTTCCTCCCTACCCTGGCCGGTTCCGTCTCGAAAGCATCCCCAGCGCTACCGAGCAGGCCGGCCAAGCCGTTGCCGCCATCCTCGGGTTGGATGCTCCCAAGCCGGAGGTGCCGTGGTTCTGGTCGGACCAGTTCGATGCCAAGATCAAGATCGCCGGTCTTCTGGTGGGCGCAACGACGGCGGTGGTTCGCGGCAACCCCGCAGACGATCGCTTCGCGGTGTTTCATCTCGCCGACGACAACACCGTGCGCGCCGTCGAAACGGTCAATTCGGCGCCCGAGTTCATGGCCGGCAAGCGTTGGATCGCCGACGGTGTCCGCGTCGATCCGCGGCGCATCGCGGACCGGTCGATTGCCCTGCGTGAGGTGCCGTCCGGCACGCCGGTCGGTTCCTGATCTGCCACCCATCAGGCGTCCTGATGGGTGGTTACACCGCACTCGGTATGGTAGATGGTGAGCAACCAACTTACTTGGGAGGTGCGGGGTGACCGACTCGGTACGTTCGGAAAACCGGCAGGAAGAACGCTCGGGTCTGTCGACCCAGCGGCTGCTGCAAGCCACGGCACAGTTGATCGCCGAGGTGGGGTACGACCGGACAACGCTCGCCGAGATCGGCAAGCGGGCAGGCTACAGTCACGGTCTGGTCAGTCGGCGATTCGGGAGCAAATCCGCGCTGGTCGAAACCCTGATCCAGAAGCTGAGTGAGCGTTTCGGGCACGAGCGGCTTCCGGAGACCCTCGCCCATACGACGGGTATCGACGCACTTCTGGCTGTCCTCGACGAGATCCGGAAGGACTCCGCGAATTCGCCGGAATCACTGCGTGGCTTTTATGCCCTGCTCTTCGAAGGTCTCAAACCGATCCCGGAGTTGCACACCTTCGTCGCCGACCTCCACGCCGGGTATCTCGACAGCCTTACCCGACAGGTAGCAGCCGGTCGTCGGACCGGCCGACTCCGCAAAGGGGTCGTTCCGGCCGAGATCACCGAGCTTACGGTTAATGCTCTCCGGGGGCTCGCGTACCGGTGGTTGCTCGATGAGGATCGTGTGGACTTCGACCGTGGACTCGATTCACTCGCCCGTCAACTCGCCCAACTCGCCGCCCCACCCGAGGACCGACACGATGACCGGTGACCGGGCTGGCAGCGACAGCAGGACCCAGCAGGCAGCGCTGATCGATCTGAGCAGCGAGGGGCTGGCGGTCCTCGACGCCACCGGGCGCTACCTGACAGTCAACCCAGCCGGGCAGCGCATCCTCGGCTGCGGCGAGGCTGACCTGATCGGGCAGCGGTCGGTGTTTCTCGGCGACCTCGACCATCCGCGGTCGCCGGGCCTCAGCGTCGACGGCACGGTGTGGATCGGCACTGCCGAAGTCGAGTACCACGTCCGCACTGTCCCGCTCGACACCGCTGGTGGGTGCCGAGTCGTGCGGTTCTGCCCTACCGATCCGGCCGTGCGCGACCGGCGTGCGCTGGTCGCCTTCACCCGGACCGCGGCCGCCATCGCATGTGAGAATCAGCTTGACGTCGTTCTCGACAGGCTCGCAGCCGAGGTACGCGACACCGTGGGGATGGCGACCTGCGCCGTCATCCTGGTCGACGAGGCCACCGGCGTACTTCACCACGTCGGCAGGTCAGGTCTTCCCGTCGACTACGGCGAGCGAATCGAGTTGTGTCGGCGTCAGGGTGCGCCCTTGGCCACCACGAAAGCGATCGACGAGGCACGCGTCGTGGTCTCGACGAATTTTCGAGAGGCTGCTCTCGCAGATCCCCGATGGCAACCCGTCCACGACATCCTTCGCACCATGGACTGGGACACCTACCTCGCAGTTCCATTGGTGGTTCGGGACAAGGTAATCGGCGCGCTCGCCGGCTTCTTGACCGAGGGACGGGCACCCGACCGAGAAGATATTCGTTTCATCGCCGCGATGGCCGACCAGGCGGCGATCGCGGTGTCGAACGCGCAGATGTTCAAGCGACTCGAACTGCAAGCCGCACGTGAAGAACGCCGGAAACTTGCCCGTGACATGCACGATTCCGTCACTCAAGCATTGTTTTCGCTCTCGCTGCGAACAAAAGCTCTCGAGTTGAGTGTCGGCTCTGGTGAGGACATCGACGTGGTCGAACAGGTCCGGCAGATCCACGAACTCGTCTGTGGGGCGCAGACGGAGATGCGAGCCCTGATCATGCACCGTCGCCCGGCCGCCCTCGGCGAAGAAGGCCTGGTCCCCTCTATACGTAAACACGTGGCCGCGGTTGCCGCGCGTGAGGGCCTATCCCTGGTGGTCGAGTCCGACGACGAATTCTACGAGCTCGACGAGACCGTCGAAGAAGACCTGTTCATGGTTGTCGGCGAGGCGATCCATAACGTCGTCAAACATGCGCAAGCGACCGGTGCGATCGTGCGGATCCGACGATCGTTCACGGACGCATCGGTTCTGACGGTGTCGATCGTCGACGACGGAATAGGCTTCTCCGGCCCGAGCGACGATCAGCAGTCGTTCGGTCTGGTCTCGATGTCGGAACGGGTGAAAGCACACGGCGGGCAACTGACCGTACAGACCAGAGCCGGGAGCGACCCAGCACACGGCACCACCGTACGGGCAGAAATTCCCTGCTTGAGCCCCCTCGGTGAATCCGGTCGCGGGAAGATGTGAGGTAGTACATGATGGATGAGATTTCGGTATTTCTGGTCGACGACCATACGTTGGTTCGCCACGGCCTGAGGGCATTTCTCGACACGCAAAAGGATGTCACCGTCATTGGTGAGGCCGAAAACGGGAAACAGGCGATCGACAAGCTCCGGGCGCATGCCGCAGCGGGCCAACTACCCGATGTAATCCTGATGGACCTCGTCATGCCCGAACTCGACGGTGTGGGCGCTATCACTGCCCTGCGCACCACGCATCCCGACCTGAAAATCATTGCACTATCCAGCTTTTCGGAGACCGAACGTGTGCACGCCGCGTTGCAGGCCGGCGCCACCGGTTACCTGTTGAAGAGCTCCGATCCCGCCGAGATCATCACCGCCATCAGGTCGGCGCAACGCGATCAGGTTCACCTCGATCCTGCTGTCGCACAGGTGCTCGCGCGGTCCATGAGAACCGGTCACGGCGCCGCTTTGTCTGCCCGGGAACGCGAAGTGCTGGCACTGGTGGCTCGCGGCTACTCGAATCAAGAAATCGCCGATGCGCTCTTCATCAGCGAGCGAACCGCACGCACCCACGTCAGTCACATCATTTCCAAGCTCGGGTTGTCGTCGCGTATTCAGGCGGCGCTCTGGGCGATACGAGAGGGTATCGCCACAATCGCGTGAGCGTGCCACCGCGACAGATGTCTCGCCACAGACGCGTCCTACGCCCCTTCTGTGATGTCACTCATAACGGTTCACTGGGTGAAACGAATGGCATTGCAGGAAAGAGGCGACTGAAGATGTATTCCCGTCACGTCCGGGATGCGGATCCCTGTCCCGAAGAGTGCTCGGATGCCTTTCGGACTGTGGCGCGCCTCGCCGACCTGATCGCACCGGCCCGCGATCCTTTCGGATCGAGACACCGACCCGCGGAGGCGGGGACGTGACAGATGTGGCTCGGCGCAATCCGAAGTAGCCACCCTCGTCAGCTCGAGGAGCGAAACCGGGTCGTCGTCACCGGCCCGGCACATGTACTGCCAGCTCAACGAAGGAGCTCATTATGACCGGTCCACTTGCGGGCGTTCGGGTGGTTGATCTCACGGCCGCCCTCGCCGGCCCGTACTCGACGATGATTCTCGCTGACCTCGGCGCCGACATCATCAAGGTGGAGCCGCCCGGTGGAGAGGTCACCCGGCGGGTGGGCCCGTATCCGCCGAGCGACGACGGTCAGGCGACCCTGGGCGGATACTTTCAGAGCATCAACCGCGGCAAGCGCAGCATCGTGCTCGATTTGAAAACTCCCGAGGGGCACGCCGAGCTGCTCGAGCTGGTTCGAAACGCCGACGCCCTGGTGGAGAACTTCGGACCGGGGGTTGTCGAACGTCTCGACATCTCCTACGACACCATGCGGCAGGTCAATCCCCGACTGGTCTACGGCTCGTTGACCGGGTTCGGCTCCACGTGGTCGGGAGAAAGTCCGTATATGAACTGGCCGGCCATGGACATCACCATTCAAGCGATGGCCGGTGCGCTGAGCATCACCGGAACCGAGGACGGCAAACCCGTCAAGATCGGCCCTGGTATCGGCGACATCTTCCCGGGAACGATGCTGGCAATCGGTGTGCTGTCCGCACTGTTCGAGGCCGAACGCACCGGGCAGGGCCAACAGATCGACGTCGCGATGTTCGACGCCATGCTTTCGCTGTGCGAGCGGATCGTCTACCAATACTCCTACACCGGCCAGGTGCCCAAACCCATCGGCAACACCCACCCGATCCTCACTCCCTTCGATGTCCTCGAGGTCAAGGATGGTTGGATCGCCGTCGCTGCGACCACCCAGCTGCGGTGGGAGGCACTGTGCCGAATCATGGAGCGCCCGGAACTGATCGAGGACGCCCGATTCCGCAATGAAGGCTGTCGGGTCGAACATCGGGCGGAAATCCGCACGCTCCTCGACGACTGGTCACGAGATCTCACCCGCGCCGAGGTCACCGAGAAACTGGGCGGCAAGGTGCCGTTCGGTCCGGTCAACGATATCCGCGACATCTTCGACGACCCGCACGCCTGGGCTCGGGACATGCTGGTCGAAATCGACAACCCCGGCTCATCCCAGAAAGCCATTGTCGCGGGACAGCCGATCAAGTTCAGCCGAACTCCGTCGAAGGTGGGCACTCGGGCTCCGCTGCTGGATGAGCACGGCGATGCGATTCGCAGCGAGAGCCGTACCCACGTATCCGAGGGCAGCCGCTGATGTCCGGTTACGAGGTCAGTCAGGAATTCACTGCTCTTCTCGACCGCCTGCGCAGCGCGCCGCTTCGAGCCGACAGCACCCCGGTAGCGGAACTCCGAGCGAATTTCGAGAAGCTTGCGGCCGGCTTCTACGACCCTCCGCCGGTGGATTTCGTTCCGGGCAACGCCGACGGTGTGGACATCGAATGGGTCTACGCGCCCACCTGTGACCGCTCCCAGGTGGTGCTCTACCTGCACGGCGGCGGCTTCAGCACCGGCTCGATCCCTGCTTACCGCGATTTCTGCGCCCGCATCTCGCACGGCACCGAAGCGGCGGTGCTGTCGGTCGGCTACCGTCTCGCACCCGAACATCGTTTTCCCGCCGCGGTCGAGGATTCGGTCACCGCATACCGGTGGTTGCTCGCCAACGGTGTCGATGCTCACCGCATCGTCATTGCCGGCGACTCCGCAGGCGGCGGACTGACCATGTCGACCCTGATCGCGCTACGAGACTCTGGGCTTTCACTCCCCGCCGCAGCGGTGTGTATCTCCCCGAAAACCGATCTGGCCCTGACCGGGACCTCGGTCCGGGAAAAGGCCTACGCGGACCCCATCGTCACCCCCGACGGCAGCTATACACATGGTGTCCGGTACGTCGGTGAGGGCGGTGACCTCTGCCATCCGCTGGCATCACCGTTGTACGCCGACCTGCATGCGCTCCCTCCGGTGCTGATCCAGGTGGGAACCGCGGAAGTGCTGCTCGACGATTCGCTCCGCCTGGCCCGGAGGCTCCGAGATGCCGGCGGTGTCGTCGATCTCGACGTATGGCCGGAGATGATTCACATCTTTCCGTTCTTCGCCTCGCGCGTACCGGAATCGAAGAGGGCACTGGAGTACCTGAACTCGTTCATCAAGCACAGAATCCGCTCACCGAAATCGGAGTACGAGCGAACGGCGTGCCGCCCGGGTGACATTCGTTGACCCACGTACAGGAAGAAGGAAAACCTACTGTGCCAGTGGCGAACCCGAATCGAACCCGAGAGGACGTCACCCTCCCGGCGCAGCCTCCGCAGTTGCATGCACCATGGGCGACGCCCGCCCGCGAGGCGCTACTGACCACGGCACGCACGTTCAGCTATACCGAGGTCCTTCCCACCGCAAACACTCACGACCGTACGGAAGAGGCCATTCCCCCTGCGTTGATGATGCGTGTGGCGGAGCTGGGATACTTCGGGATCACCGTGCCGGCCGAATACGGTGGCCTCGGGTTGGGTGTTTTCGAATACGCCATGATTTCTGAAGAGCTGTCCCGAGCGTGGATGAGTGTCGCGTCCATCATCGCCCGAGCACAAGGACTGGGCACCCGGCTCGACGATCCCTGTCGACGCCGCGCGCTGACCGAACGCAGCGCCCGCGGCGAGTGGATCGGCGCCGCCGCGTTCTCCGAGCCCGAGTCAGGATCCGACCTCGGATCCGTCCAGACCGTCGCCCGACGGGTGGGCGACCGCTACATCATTAACGGGCGCAAACGCTGGTGTGGAAACGCCTACGAGGGTGACTTCATCCTCGTGCTGTGCCGGATCGAGGACAACTCCGAGGCGCCGGGTCCGATCCGGACCTTCGTGCTGGAGAAGCCGCGAAACAGTTTCCCGGCGGGGATCTCTGGAGAACCCATCGACAAAATCGGATACAACGGCATCATCAGCTGGGACCTCACCTTGACCGATGTGCCGGTTGCCGCGGATGCGCTCGTCGAACCCTTCAGATTCTCCGGTGCCGAAGGGAAGGGATTCAAGGCCGTGGAGAATGGACTCAACGTGGCCCGGGTACAGACCGCTGCCCGCGCAGTCGGGCTTGCCCGCGGCGCACTCGAGGATACCGTGAACTACCTGCAGTCCCGAGTCCAGTTCGGGACACCGCTGGCCGACTTCCAGGCCCTGCGATTCACCGTCGCTGACATGGCAGCCAAAATCACGCAAGCCCGATCGTTCTACCAGTACGTCGCCAACCTCATGGACAACGGGGTGCCCTGTGAGCGGGAGGCGGCGATGACCAAGTTGTTGGCAACCGAAATGGCCGTCGAGGTCACGGGACAAGCAATGCAGTTGTTCGGCGGTAACGGATACACCCGGGAGTACGCCGTTGAGCGGTACTGGCGTGATGCACGCTTGACCACCATTTTCGAGGGCACCAGCCAGATCCAGCAGAAGATCATCAGCGACCGCATCCTTCCGCGGCCTAAACGATGATGTGATGGGCGCGGCCTCGCTGTCTGCGTGCGGCGTAGTCGCGCCACCTGCATCGCTACGACACGTCCGTCGCAGAGCCGGTCGATGTCATCTCGCCGGACAACACAACGACCGGTTCCAGGGCGGTTTACTTGGGTCCCGAGTTTTGGGAACAGGGTGGCGGACAGTGCCGTGAGCAGAGTTGGTGGACCGAAGATGCCTGGGCCCCGTCTCATTCCGAGCTCTTCGATGCCGTCACGTCAGCGGGTACATCGTCGCCGTCGCATCAACTCTCTGGCGTGAGATCCGCCCACTGAGCGAAAGGACAACGACGGCTCGGCATGGGCTGGCGCGGGCAGCCGCCCTGCTCGAACAACGATCGAAGGTAACGAAGAAGGCAGGCTCAGGCCTTGAGTAAAATCCGAATTGGGTTATCTACTTTCGCTATGAAATTTTCGACCGCTTGGTGCACGTCTGCGAGGTCGTACACCGCGCTGATGGACTCGCTCAGGTCCAGGCGTCCGAGTCGGGCCAGCTTGACGATTTCCTCGACATGCCTGCGCTCCGATCCGTAGTGCCCGAGGACCTTTTTGGCATTCCTTACCAAATTCGGTGCGGATGCAACGCTGAACGTTGTATCCGAGACACCGACGAGCACCAGCCGCCCCTTCCGTCCGAGTGCGTCAAAAGCCTGCTGATGGATCGCGGGACTGCCGAAGAAGTCGAGAGCGACGTCGAGGCCGGCTCCGTCAGTGAGCCGATGGATCTCCGCGGCGAAGTCCTCGTGACGAGGGTCCAGTGCGAAGTCCGCTCCGGCAGCGACGGCGCGATCACGTGCTGCTTCGACCGGGTCGATAGCAATAATGGGTGCCGCACCAATGATGCGTAGCAATTTGATTGCGTGAAAGCCCAGACCGCCGATACCCCATACGGCGACGGACTGCGTGGGTTGCACTTGCGCCGTCTCGGTGATGGCCGCCCAGGGTGTAGACACCGCATCGGGGATGATGGCCGCGGTCTTCATTGAGATTTCGGGTCCGAGTGCCACCAGGGACTGGGCCGGAGCGACCACATACTGCGCCCAGCCACCGTCGTAATGCACGCCGAGGACTCTGGTGGATGTACGGGATTCCTCGACCGGATGGACAAGCGCCCTATCCCCGATCTGCCAGTCGGTCACGGCATCACCGAGCCGGTCGACGGTGCCGGCTACCTCGTGTCCGAGAGTCACCTCATCGGGCATGCCCGCGGCCAGCTCCCCCCGGATGAAGTGGATGTCGGTCAGACAGATTCCGGCGTAGGCGACCCTCAACCGCACCTCGGATGCCGTGGGCTCCGGAATGGCGACGTTCTGTATGTCGAACAGACCGGTGCTGGTGGCGAGCCGTGCGGCGGTCATCAATGTCATATCGTCCCTTACAGGTGTGTGTGGCGCTCGGCTACGTTCTCGGGCTTGATTGGCGATGCATTGCTGGCTATTTCGGTCCCCGAAGGACGTTGGTCATCCGCTGTCCTGGACACGTCGAACGTGGGATCGGGACTCCTGCGCCGCCCGGTCTCGGGATCGACTGGCGTCGTGTAATCCGGCCCCGTAGCGACGTCCGCAACGCATCCGCCGATGGTTGCTGCGGTCGCCGGTCCACATCGGCTTGGCCATTGCGGTGACTGATCGAGGTATCGATCTTCCCGCTGGCCTGCCTCTAGGCCGACGCTCCTTTCCTCCCTGTCGCACGTCAGTCAACCCTTCCCGTTAAGTGAACCGCGCCACGTCCCCCGATAACAGAGACAAAGGTCGTATTCGCACGCTGCGCATTCACCCATCGGAGAGCAAGCGGAGGCTCTTGGCGACCGCGCGCTTGTCGTGCTCGACGCGCGAGATGGCTGGTCTGCCGATGGGAGAGGGTGTGGCTGGTGCCGTGTGAGTGGAGTAGTTCAACAGCTGCTCTCGCAACGCAACCCAAACGCCGCAGAAGTTGCGAGACCGGCAAAGAGCGACCAAATTTGCCGCTCCAGGGATCGGTCGGGCTACTGGGCCGCGCCATTTGACTCGACCGGCCCGATCACGGTTGGCGCACCCCTGTTGTTCGCTCGCGGCAAGGCCACCCACCTGCCCGTGGCCCGGGAGATCGCGACATCGGGGAGCATGCGGTGGAACTCCGCTGTGACACCATGCGCTCTCAGCATTACGGATGGCGACGGGCATTTATCGACTTCCACGTCGGTCTCGTTCCGAGCTGAAGAATCGGTTGCGCCGCAAGCGAGGTATCCGACGGGATTGTGGGTTAGGCGCATCGTCGAAACACCTCGATACGGCGTACTTCGTCATTCGGAAGGCGTCCATGTGCGTGTCAGCGCGCGGATGTCTGGGCAGTGCTGCAACTGAGCGACCTGTTCAGCGATCGCGGCGGCCCGCGAGGGCGAAACGAGGGTGCCGGCGAGTGCACAGAACTTGCTCTGAATGCGTTGGTCCTGTTCGGAGACGTCATCGAGCCAGCCCCGTTGTCCGGAATCTGCGAAGGCGCGCACTGCCGATCCATCGCGCATCCGCAGACAGACCTGTGTCTCGGTCTTTGCGAGGTCCGGGTCGGGGCAGATCCGCACAGTCTTCGTCAAGCGCTCGATTTCGGGATCGCCGAGCACCTTCTCGGTGAACTGATCCGCTGCGGCCGTTCCCTTGACCAGCGCCAGCGCCGCCGCAAAGGCGATGCTGAACTTGGCTTCGAGCACCGTGCGGGGGTCGGCGATCGTGCAGACACCGATACAGATCGGTGGAACGTCCAGTTCGATGGCCTCGATTGTCCGTGGATCGAAATTCGGGGTGTTGCGCAAGGTCAGGACGGCGTCGATAGCGGCGTGCGTGCCAAAGCATGCCGCGTGTTCTTTGATCCGGGTCTCGAGCACGTGCCAGGGATCTCCGAAGGGTGTTCGTAACGGTGTCTCGTCGAGCTCGTCCGCGTGCGTGGCCACGAATCCCTGGGGCCCGAGTAACGATTCCTCCGAGGCAAGGAACCCGTTCATCGCCAGCCGCGCCGCCTGCACGCCGGCCGTCGCTGCGCAGCCGGCGTGCAGGGGCTTGCCCATGGACCCGAACATGGCCTTGAGACCAGCCGCCTGCGTAGAGGCAATCCGGAGAGCCATCATCAACTGGCCGGCGGTCGCACCCAGCAGGTGGCTTACCGCTGTCGCCGCGCCGAACGTTCCCACCGTTCCGGTCGTGTGGAAACCGCGCGCGTAATGACTGGGTCCGATCGCCATGCCGAGCCGCTCCTGCAGCTCGTATCCGGCGACGTATGCGGTAATCAGCTCTTCACCGCTGCAGCCGATCTCCTCTCCCACTGCGACGAGGGCGGGAAGGAGCGGCGCAGACGGGTGGATGCCGGAACCCGGTGCCCAGTCATCGAAATCGAGAGCATGTGCGGCGGTGCCGTTGATGGTTGCGGCGACGCTGACCGCAGCCGACTGGGAACTGCCCTAGATCCGGGCCGGGCCATCGGCGTGCTCCGCCGTCAAAGTCCGGCGAACGATACGTGTCACCGGTTCGGTCGTACCAGCGAGCGCAACTCCCAGCGTGTCGAGGACACAGTGAGTGGTCATCGTGACCACAGCCCGTGGCAAGTCCGAATATCGGAGGTTGGCGGCGGCGTGGGCCAATTGGGCGATAGCGCCGCCATCGGTCACTGCGCGAGCTCCTTGGTACGCACCATCTCGGCGCGCCGCCCCTTTTCCGCGGTGACGAGGGCAAGCTTGCGGGTGGCCTCGTCGATCATCTCGCCGTCGAGCATGGCCGCGCCGCGGGCTCCACCATCCGCCGAGCGGTGGAAATCGTAGGCGTCGAGGATCCGCTCGGCCTTGTCGTAGGCCTGCTGGGTCGGAGCGAACACCTCGTTGGCGGCATCGACCTGAGTGGGGTGCAGGACCCATTTTCCGTCGAAGCCGAATGCTGCGGCGCGCTGAGCGGCACGGTGGAATCCTTCGGTGTCCCCGATGACGGCGTACGGCCCGTCGATCACCTGCAGGCCGTGCTTGCGGGCTGCGACAGCGAGACTCATGAACACGGGGTCGATGGGATTGTGCCCACCGTAACTGTTCTCTCCGATGACCAGTGTCGGAATCTGCATGGCGGCCATGAAATCGCCGGGACCGAAGATCAAGGTCTCCACACGCGGTGTAGACGCCGCGATATCATCGACAATGCTCAAGCCTGCCGGCCCCTCGATCTGAACCTCGATACCGATTTTGCCCTCGGGCAGCTCAAGGTCCCGCTCGAGCTGGGTGAGCAGAACATCCAGCCAGTGGATGTGGGACAGCTTCTCGACCTTGGGCAACATGATGCAGTCGATCAGGTGCCCGGCCCCTCGAACGATCTCGATGACATCGTCGTATGCCCAGCGCGTTTCGGCGTCGTTGACGCGCACCGCCAACACCTTGCCCGCCCAGTCTCCCTCGCGCAGTGCGGTGAGCACGTTTGCACGGGCCGCGACCTTCTCGGTTGGTGCTACCGAGTCTTCGAGGTCCAGGAACGCCTCGTCGACAGACAGACCCTGCGCCTTCGTCAGCATTTTCGGATTGCTGCCCGGCACAGCGAGGCACGAGCGGCGGGGGCGGAAAACACGGGTCATGGAGAAACTCACCTTCGATCGAATTCACAGCACACGCCACAACCCCGTCACGGGGTATCTGGGGTGGCGTCGGAACGAACGAGCGGATTCGCTCGGTGCAGCAAGCGTACCCAGCAGGCTGGGGGACGACCAGTGGGCACGGCATGTTAGTTCATGGACGAGACATTTGACTCGGAAACTTCGCGCGCCAGGACTCTCCGTGAGAGCTGTCACATCTGATTGTATGGCTACAGAGCATAGACAGGGATCGCGATGACAACGACAACGACTGCCGCCGGGCACATTCGGCACCCAGGACCATCAATCATGATCATCGACCCGGACCACAGGGTCCGGTCCGCTCTGAGGCGACTGCTGGAAGCCAGCCACTCGAATGCCTCGATCGTGGAGGCCGGAAACGCCGCGACTGCGCTCGCCGAGGCCAGGGCGAGATCGTTCGACCTGATCTTGGTGGACACGCTCCTGCCTGACCTCTATGGCAGCTGTGAGCTGATTCGGCACATCAGCGACCAGCCAACCACAGCGGTGATCGCACTCGGTGTCCGGCAGGACGACGCGGCCAATGCGGTATCGGCCGGTGCGCGCGTGTTCATTCGGAAGACAGCATCGTCCGAACAGTTACTGAGCGCCGTGCGTGCAGCGTCCACCCCAAGGTTCGAAACGTCCCCACCGTCCGACAGCTCTGGCGATCCACACGGCAACGAAGATTGGAGCACATTTTGACGACCTTCACCTCGGTCGAGCACCTCAAGCAGTCCAAGGGCGCCGATCTCGGTCGTTCCAGGACAATCGAGGTCCCCCAGTCACGAATCGACGCCTTTGCTGACGTCACCGAGGACCGCCAGTGGATTCATATCGACCGGCAGCGAGCTACCGCCGGTCCGTTCGGCTCGACGATCGCGCACGGGTTTCTCACGCTGTCGTTGGCGGCACCGTTTCTGAATGACCTTCTGCAGGTCGAAGGAGCCGCCGCTTCGATCAACTATGGCCTGAACAGGGTGCGGTTTCCCTCGACGGTTCCCGCTGATAGTCGACTTCACGCCCAGGGCCGACTGATCGACATTGTCGAACGGTCGGGAGCAGTCGACGCAATTGTTGAATTATCCATCTACGCCGATGATTTCGCCAAGCCGGCGTGCATCGCGGAATCCATTATTCGTTTCGTTTCCTGACGTAAGGCACTGCCATGGTGAACGCCGCGCACACCACAGCGGGATGGTTGGTGGTTGACAACAAACATGACTCAGCTCACACTGAGCTCGCTCAATCACCTTCACCTCTTCAGCTCCGCGCCGCTCACCGCCAGCGCCCCGGTCACGGCAGCCCTCGCGACGGCACGGAGCCGACTCGCCATCCCGAAAGGTCGCTCATGTCCGAGCTCAGCACACCCCTCGACCGGCTGTCGTCGCCACCGGTAGCGCAACCCAAGCGCGTATGGTTCTCCAGCTTCATCGGTGCATCCATCGAGTTCTACGACTTCAGCATCTACGCCACCGCCTCGGCCCTCGTCTTCGCTCCGTTGTTCTTCAGCCCGGCCCAGGCCTCCATCGGCGTCGTGCTGTCATTCGCCACCCTCGCCGCCGGATATTTCGCCCGTCCACTCGGCGCAGCGGTATTCGGGCATTTCGGCGACCGAATCGGCCGAAAGACCACCCTCATCACGACAGTGCTTTTGATGGGCGTCGCCACCGTCCTGATCGGCGTGCTTCCGACCTATGACCAGGTAGGGGCTCTGGCGCCCGTTCTCCTGGTGACGCTGCGCATCGTGCAGGGTTTCTCGGTCGGAGGTGAGTGGGGAGGCGCCGTGGTGATGACAACCGAGCACTCCTCGACCGAACGCAGGTCGTTCATGGGAAGCGCCACCGCAATGGGCTCGGCCTTCGGTGTTCTCCTCGGCTTCCTCGCCTTTGCTGTTGTCGTTCCGCTGTCCGGGGACGGCTTCATGACCTGGGGCTGGCGACTGCCGTTCCTGGCCACCGTGGTTCTCTTCGGTCTTGCGATCTACATGAGACTTCGCATCACCGAAAGCCCCGTGATGGTTGAGGCGCACCAGAATCGCAGTTCGGCTACCGCCCTTCCCATCAAGACCCTTTTCGCCGGATACGGTAAGCCGGTCCTGCTCGCAGCGGGAGTCTTCACGGGCCCCTTCATGATTCACTCGTGCATGGGGACGTTCTTCATCTCCTACGGCGTCACCGACCTCGGCCTGGACCGGCAATTTCTGCTTAATGCCTCCGTGCTAGGTATGCTCGCAGCTCTCATCAGCATTCCCATCGGCGGCCTTCTCGCGGACCGGTTCGGGCGCCGACGCGTACTGGCCGTCGGTGTCATTCTCGCCACCGCCAATCTGTTCTTGCTGTGGCCTTTGTTCCTCAGCGGACAGCCGGCTGGCATCATCGTTGCCTACGTTCTGGTGTTCACCTTCCACTCACTGTGCCTGGCTCCGATCGGCGCGCTGTACTCGGAACTGTTTCCGACAGAGGTTCGCTACACAGGAGTGTCGATGTGCTACCAGATCGCGTCACTGGTCGGCGGCGGTCTCGGCCCACTCGCCGCATCCCTCCTGGTCGCGAACGGGCTCGGTATCGGCGCCGTAGTCGCCATGCTTGCCACCTTCTGCGTTCTGGCCGGTCTCTGCATCATGCGTCTGCCCCGCACCGACGACGTCGACCTCCGTCGAGTCGCCTGAACCGTCCCGTCACACCCACCGTGGCACCGACCTCCCGCCTGTGACAGCCGAGCCGACCAGCACGGCACGGGCGCCATCAGTCCCACGAATCGTCAGGAGAGAACCATGACCGCGACCGTGCCGTCCCCGAACCTCGAAGACTTTCCCGTACGCACGAGAGGGGCGTACTTCGAGAAGTTCGCCTCCGGTGACGTCTTCCATCACCATTGGGGTCGGACGATCACCAGCGCGGACAACACATTGTTCTCCACGGCCCTCGCGCACTGGTCCCCGATGTACCTCAACGCCGAATACGCCCGCGAACACGGCCACCAGGACGCCGTGCTCAACCCATTTCTCGTCTTGTGCACGGTCGTCGGACTGTCGGTCGAAGACCTGAGCGAGTCCGGCGGCCCCTTCCTCGGCATCGAGGACTGCATTTTCGAGCGGCCCCTCTATGCCGGTGACACGGTGCGCGCGGAATCTGAGGTACTCGACACCCGGCCCTCGGGCAGTAGACCCGGCTACGGAATCGTGACCTGGAAGACCACCGCGTACGACCAGCACGGCCAGGTCGTCCTCCACTTCATCCGCAAAAACCTGCTCGCCGAAGAGCAGTTGCGATGACCCCGGTGGAGACGCCGACCGGACACTGCCGCAGCGCCACTTTCGAGAAATGAGCCCGCACATGACTGACACCCAGTCGCTTGCCCCGAGCGAGCCTACGATGACCGAGGATTCGGCCTGGTTCGAATCCTTCGAGGTGGGACAGCGCTGGAGGCATTTCCGCGGCGCCACCATCGATGAGGTCGAGAACCAACTCATCACGAAGTTGGTCATGAACACCGCTCAGGAACATTGGAACGAGGCCGCGATGGCCGACTCACCCTGGGGCAAGAGCCGCCTGGTGTTCGGTCTGATCACCGGGTCACTCACGCTCGGCTTGGCCAGTCAGGACACCGCCGAGAACGCCCTGGCTGAGCTTTCACTCGACGGTATCCGATTCAAATCTGGTGTCTTTCACGGCGATTCGATTTACGCCTACACCGAGGTGATCGGGGTCGAACCGTCTGATCGGCCTGATGCCGGAATCGTGGAATTCCAGCACTGGGGGGCGACCGCCGACATGCGGATCGTCTTCGAATGTTGCCGCAAGGTCCTGATCAAGCGCCGCAGCCACTGGCGAGCCTGACGCGAGCCCCATCATCCCCACCCCCGCTAGAGAGGAACATCACATGTCCGAGACCAGGCCTGTTCGTCGGCGCCGATCCGAACTTTCCACCCCCGCCACCAGTGAGAAAATGATGGCCAAGGCGGCAGCGAGCGACGCCGATCTCGTCTTCCTCGACCTGGAAGACGCCGTCGCACCGAACGCGAAGGACGTCGCCCGCCGCCAGGCCGTCACCGCCTTGCAGACCCTGGACTGGGGAAACAAGATTCGCGCGGTCCGCGTCAACGGGGTCCAGACCACGTGGTGTCTCGACGACATCACCGAGGTCGTCGCCGGCGCTGGCGCTTACCTCGATGTGCTGATCCTGCCGAAGGTGAAGTCCCCGCGTGATGTCTGGTTCGTCGACACCCTGCTGACGCAGCTCGAGTACAAGCACGGCCTGAAGGTCGGGGCGATCGGGCTCGAGGTACTGATCGAGGAGGTCGAAGCACTCGCTGCGGTGGACGCCATCGCTGCCTGCAGTCCGCGGCTGGAAGCTCTCATCCTCGGGGTCGGAGACCTCGCCGCCAGCCACGGTATGCGTTCGGCACACATTGGAACAGCCGCTGGCTACCCGGGTGACATCTGGCACTCCGCCCGGACGAAAATGATCGTCGCGGCGCGGAGCAATGGCCTCGATGCCATCGATGGTCCCTTCGGAGACTTCAAGAACGACGACGCCTATCTGCAGCAGGCTAACTGGTCCGCGGAGCTCGGAGCGGTTGGCAAATGGGCCATTCACCCGAATCAGGTCACCCTCGCCAACGCAGTCTTCTCCCCCTCCGAGACGGAAGTCGCTCAGGCGAAGAAGGTCGTCACCGCAATGCGCGAGGCCGAAGCCGCCGGGGACGGAGCCGTCGCCATCGACGGAATCATGATCGATGCCGCCACCGCCCGCATCTTCGAAACCGTGCTGCTGCGCGCATCGGTTGTCGACCAACACTGACCGGCCGGCACCGGAACGAAGCAACATATCCCTCCGGCGCACCGAGTCGGACGACCACAACAGAGGAACTTCATGGGCAACATCAACTACGACTTCACCGGCCGTACCGTGATCGTCACCGGCGCCGCCCGGGGCATCGGACTCGAAGTCGCGAAGCATTTCAACAACTCCGGTGCGGACGTGGTCATGGTCGACTTCGACGGCGACGAGGTCAAACAGGCCGCCGAGACCATCGACGCGAGCGCCGTTCAGGCCGATGTCAGCAAAACCGACGACGTCGAACGCGTCGTCAATGACACCGTCAAGCGGACCGGTCGAATCGACGTCATCGTCAACAACGCCGGAATCCTGCGCGACCGGGTGCTGTGGAAGCTGACCGACGAGGACTGGGCGCAGGTGCTCGACGTCCACGCCGGCGGCTCGTTCCGGTTCACTCGTGCCGTCGTGCCGCACTTCCGTGCACAGAACTACGGCCGCATCATCAACGTCACGTCCTATTCCGGGATCCGCGGCAACCGGGGCCAGGCGAACTACTCCACCGCCAAGGCCGGCATCATCGGCCTGACCAAGACCTCGGCGAAGGAGCTCGCCGCGTTCGGGATCACCGTCAATGCGATCTCACCGAACGCTGCCACCCGGATGACGGCGTCGATCCCCGACGAGAAGGTCTCCGAGGTCACCGGCCCGATTGCCCGATTCGCCGACCCGGCCGAAATGGCCAATGCCATTGCCTTCCTGGCCTCCGAGGAGGCCGGGTACATCACCGGCGTGGTTCTACCGGTGGACGGCGGAGTATCGATGTAGGAGTGCCACGATCATGACCACAGCACCCCTGTCACGACGCGACCTCGATTTCCTGCTCTACGAGTGGCTCGACGTCGAGTCATTGACCACTCGTGAACGCTTCCAGGAACATTCACGCGATACGTTCGATGCCGTCCTTGACCTGAGCGCAGACATCGCCGTCAAGCACTTCGCCCCGCACAACAAGACCGCGGACGCAGCCGAACCGACTATCGGCGCCGACGGGACGGTCATCACCCTCCCGGAAACCAAGAAGGCCTTGGGGGTGTTCGCTCAGGCCGGCCTGTTCGCCGGATCATTCGACGAAGACCTCGGCGGCATGCAGCTCCCGACGTCGGTCATGCGCGCCTCGATCGCCTGGTTCCAAGCGGCGAACGCCGGCACCAGCGGGTACCCCTTCCTGACGGTCGCCAATGCGAATCTATTGGTGGCGCACGCCAGCAAGGAGCAGATCGACGGATTTGTCCGCCCCATGCTCGAGGGACGATTCTTCGGCACCATGTGCCTGTCGGAGCCGCAGGCCGGATCATCCCTGGCCGATATCAGCACGAAAGCCGTCGAACAGGAGGACGGTAGCTATCGGCTGAGGGGGACGAAGATGTGGATCTCAGGCGGAGACCATGAGATCAGCGACAACATCGTGCACCTGGTGCTCGCGAAGATCCCCGGCGGCCCCCCCGGTGTGAAGGGCATTTCCCTCTTCATCGTTCCCAAATACCTGCTCGACGATGCAGGCAATCCGGGAGAACGAAATGATGTAGCGCTGGTCGGCCTCAACCACAAGATGGGTAATCGCGGCACCACGAACGCGCTGTTGAACTTCGGGGACGGCAGCTACTCCCCCGGTGGTCGCCCGGGTGCCATCGGATACCTCGTCGGACAACCCCATAAGGGACTCTCGTACATGTTCCACATGATGAACGAGGCACGCATCGGAGTTGGATTCCTGGCCACCGCACTCGGTTATGCGGGCTTTCTTCAGTCGGTCGATTATGCGAAAACCCGCACCCAGGGCCGAAGCCAATCCGGAACGGGTTCCACCGCAAAACCAGTTGCGATCGTCGAACACTCCGACGTCAAACGGATGCTGCTGGCGCAGAAATCCTACGTCGAAGGCGCTCTTGCACTTGGACTGTACTGTTCCAAGCTCGTCGATGAGCAGGACACCCTCGACGACACACAACTGCAGGCCGAGAAGACACTGCTACTCGATGTGTTGACTCCGATCGCGAAGAGTTGGCCATCCCAGTGGTGCCTCCGCGCCAACGACCTCGCCATTCAAGTGCACGGCGGTTACGGCTACACTCGGGACTACGACGTCGAACAATTCTACCGCGATAATCGGCTCAACCAGATCCACGAAGGTACACACGGCATCCAAGGTCTCGACCTGCTCGGCCGCAAGATGGTCATGCAAAACGGTGCAGGTCTGGACCTCCTCGTGACCACCATCGGTTCCACCATCGAACGTGCCCAGCACGCGGGCGGTGAAGCAGCCGAATTGGCAACTGATCTCGACGCTGCACTCGACCGCACCCGAGCGGTGACGACGACTCTTCGCGACGCACCCGACAAGGCGCAGTCGCTGGCCAACTCGTCGATCTACCTCGAAGCGGTCGGCCACGTCGTCGTAGCCTGGATCTGGCTCGAACAGTTCCTTGCCGTCGGAGACTCACAGGGAGACTTCTACGACGGAAAGCGCCAGGCAGCGCGCTACTTCTTCCGCTACGAACTCCCGGCCACCAGAGCTCAATTCGATCTTCTCGCCAGTCTCGATCGGACGACACTCGACATGTCCGCCAACTGGTTCTGAGGATGGCCGGTCCGGTCATCCCGCACCGATGAGGCCTGGCTCCGCCCGCAGTACCCGCATACCATGTTCCGCTCGATCAGAAAGCATGTTCATGTCTCGTGAAGCAGTCATCGTCGATGCCGTCCGCTCGCCAGTTGGCAAAAGAAACGGGGGGCTGTCTTCCGTTCATCCTGCCGATCTGTCGGCGTACGTGTTGCGCGCTCTCGTCGAACGAACCGGCCTCGATCCCGCGTTGGTCGAGGATGTCATCTGGGGATGCGTCAGTCAGGTCGGTGAACAGAGCTTCGACATCGCGCGGACCGCGGCGCTGTCCGCAGGATGGCCCATTCACGTACCCGGCACCACTATCGATCGGCAGTGCGGGTCATCGCAACAGGCCGTCAGCTTCGCAGCAGCGAGCGTAGTTGCCGGGCACTACGACATCGTCGTCGCAGGCGGCGTCGAATCCATGTCCCGAATCCCCATCGGATCGTCGACAGCGGCAGGCAATTCCCCGCTCGGTGAGCTCTACTCCCAGCGGTTCGGATCCGAGTTCCCCAATCAAGGAATCGGTGCAGAACAGATCGCCGACGAATGGGGACTGTCGCGAACACAGCTCGACGAGTTCGCCCTCGGCTCCCACGCCAAAGCGGCCGCGGCAATCGACGCGGGACGATTCGAAGCCCAGATCGCATCCATCCCGGTCGATGGAGAGAAAATAGCGGTCGACGAGGGGGTCCGGCGCGGCGGCACCCTCGAATCGCTCGCCAAGCTCAAGCCGGCCTTCACCCCGGACGGCAAGATCACCGCAGCCAATTCCTCGCAGATCAGCGATGGCTCCGCCGCACTGCTGATCATGGGATCCGACACCGCCGCCGAGCTCGGTTTCACGCCGATCGCAGCGATCGATACAGCAGTCGTCATCGGATCGCCGCCGATGCCGATGCTCACCGGACCCATTCCCGCAACCGAGAAACTGCTCGCAAGGCGCGGTCTCACGATCGGCGATATCGGAACTTACGAGGTCAACGAAGCTTTCGCCTCGGTTGCCTTGGCGTGGCTGAAGGAAGTCGGGGCCAACGAAGAACGGTTGAATCCCAACGGTGGCGCAATCGCACTAGGGCATCCCCTCGGTGGGAGCGGCGCGAGGCTGATGACGACCATGGTCCATCACATGCGCGAGAATGACATCGAGTTCGGCCTACAAACCATGTGCGAGGGCGGCGGACAGGCCAACGCCACCCTCCTCCGCCTCCTCTAACACGCTTCTGCCGGTCACGACCTACGGTCGCGTGCGAGACCGGGGCGCCGGCCTGCGCTCGTGAAGCGCGATTCTCGGTCGCCGTTACGAAACCGCGTGCCGCCACGGTCGACTTCGACCGTGGCGGCTTTTCGTCTGTCAGAACCAGGCTGGGTACATCTGAATGGGATCTCGTGTTGTCCCGCCTCACGTGTGAGTCTGCGTGGGCACCATCCGCTTTCGGGAAGCACCACCCCGTTTTTCGCAACAATTGTCTCGGTCCGTCGCGACCGATGTCGCTTCAAGGTGATGGCGATCACTGATTAACTGAGTGCAGTGCGAAGGTAGCAAAGCCGGCTACCCGAGAGGTCACTACTGCCCAGCAGTATGCCCCGGGATTCGCTTCAACACCGCTAGGACTGCACACCAGCAGACCCGCAGGCGTCACTCGAACAGACGCCGCCACACGAGGGTGAGGAACCAGTGTCGAACGACAAACTCATTGGTGCTCTGGATTTCGATCCAACAGCTTTGAAAGAACGGTACGACTACGAACGTGATCGCCGCATCCGCCCGGACGCAAAGAAGCAGTACGTCGGCACCTCAGTCGGGCGATTCGAGCAGTACAGCCGCGACCCGTGGAGTGACGCCGACGTTCCCCGAGAGGCTTTGACCGAGCACACATCCGTGATCATCGCGGGCGGCGGCTTCGGCGGACTGCTGTTGGGCGCTCGGCTGCGCGACGCCGGGGTGACCGATGTCAGGGTGATCGAGACGGGCGGTGACTTCGGTGGAACGTGGTACTGGAACAGATACCCGGGTGCCATGTGCGACATCGAAGCGCACATCTACCTACCTCTGCTCGAAGAACTGAACTACGCGCCGAAGCATCGCTACGCCTATGCAGCAGAAATGCTCGAGATCAGCCAGCGAATCGGCAAAGAATACGGTCTCTACGACAAGGCCTGCTTCCACACCGCAATCACAGGCGCACAGTGGTCCGAGGACGAGAACCGTTGGCACATTCAGACGGACCGAAACGACAAGCTGACCACCGACTACTTCCTTCTCGCGTGCGGCCGTCAGAGCCTGCCGAAACTCCCCAATCTGCCCGGAATCGATCAATTCGAAGGTCACATCTTCCATTCGAGCCGATGGGACTACCACTACACCGGCGGTAGCAGCGAGGGCGGGCTCACCGGACTGAAGGACAAGCGAGTCGGAGTCGTCGGAACAGGCGCGACGGCTCTGCAAATCGTGCCCGAAGTCGCCAAAGACGCCGGCGAACTTCTGGTGTTCCAGCGGACCCCCTCGACGGTCGGGGTCCGCGGACAACAGGAAACCGGACCCGACTGGGTCGATATGTCCAAACCCGGCTGGCAGCGCGATCGCCGCGAAAACTTCCAAGCCCATGTTCAATTCGGCACCCAAGCAGGATTCGTGCGGCCCGAGGTCGATTTGGTGGGCGATGGGTGGACTGGAGCATTCGAGGTTCTCGCCGAACCCGAGGCTTCGGTGGCCGAGCGGTTGGGACGCACACCGACGCAGGAAGAGCTCGCCGAGCTGTCTGAAATCAACGACTACAGGTTGATGAACCAGATCCGGGGCCGCGTCGACGACGTGGTCGAAGATCCGACCACCGCCGAGGCTCTCAAGCCGTGGTATCGCTGGTGGTGCAAGCGGCCCGGGTGGCACGACGACTACCTCGCTGCGTTCAATCGGAAGAACGTCACGTTGATCGACACTCATGGTCAGGGTGTGGAGCGATTCACACCCAACGGTGTCGTGGTGGACGGTATCGAGCATCCACTCGATTGCCTGATCATGGCAACGGGATTCGAATCGGCAATCTCCTACACCGAGTTGACTGGATTCGATATCATCGGGCGGGAGACAACACTCTCGCAGCACTGGGCGAACGGCGTCCGGACACTGCACGGCATGTCAACCGACAAGTTCCCGAACATGTTCTTCATCGGCGGAAACACCCAGACTGCGTCGGCGGTGAACGCTGTGCACCTGCTGGACGAGCAATCTCAGTACGTCGCGCACATCATCGCGCAGACCGACGCCAAGAATGCACGCGCCGTCGAGGCCGAACCCCAAGACGTCGAACAATGGGTAAGGATCATCGCCGAATCCCCGAAGAATCACGCGATGTTCCGATTCTTCGCGCAATGCACACCGGGTTACTACAACGCCGAAGGCAAAGCCGAGAGTAGCGCCGACCTGTTCATCGGCGGGCGCTACGGAGACGGTCCACTTGCCTACTACGACGTCCTGCGCAACTGGGCGGCCGACGGGCAACTACAGGGGTACACGCTCAAGCAGGAGTGAAGTTCGAGAGCGAAATTCGAACGCGGCCGGCGTGCGAACACCGGTAAGTTCCATCCTTCACCAGTGTCCGCACGCCGGCCGCACGTGTTCTCCGAATTCACCAGCTACTCGACCCCGACAGCACATCTCGGAAGGATCGATCGTGAACCGGTATCTCAGCGACCAGAACGGTCAGTGGTGTCCACTGGATGAGCCGAACCTGGGACAGACGACACTTTCGGGATCGACGGTGTTCGAACATCTTGCAGCGCCGTAGCCTTGACGATTGGAAGAAAGCGCGGCGCATGTGTGGACGGACCGTCGCGTCACGGGCTCTTGTGCGTCCATCGACAGGTGGAAGCGAGCAGGGGTTCGATGAAATAGCTGCAGATATGTGAGGTTCCACTCAAGCCAAGGGGGTCATACCGTCCACGGCAAGGATGTGTCCCGTGACGTAGGAAGAGTTCGGCGACGCCAAGAAGGCAATTGTTCGCGCGAAGCTCTTCCCGAGTCACCCCGTCTCACCGCCCGTGTCGAACGGTATATATGTTTCGGGACCTACGGGCACGGGATGATGAAAGTGGGATCGGTAGTCAGGTCGAGCCACTTGCCGTATGCGTCCTCACCTACCGCTCGTACAAGGGTGCACACCGCATCTGTCGATTTTCCCGCCGCTTTGTACACCGCGTAGATCGGATTGCCCTCGTCCGTCGCCTGTCGCAGGGAGGGACACGCCTGGTCCGTGCGTAGATATGAGGAGCCCGGGTGTGCGACGAGAAACCGTTGGACGTCCTCGGCGTATTTGCCTGGCGTAATCGCCGACCCCACCACAACGATGCCCGTGCCGTCGCAGCGCGGTTGGGCGATCGGGATGGAGAGGCCGAGGTCGCCGGATCGCGCTGTGACCGGTGACGTTGGTGCGGGCGCCGGCACCGGGGTTTCGGCGCTTGGAGCTATCGGTGCTTGACGGCTATCGACTGGCGGGAGTGCCGGAGCCGCCAGGGCGGCGGTCGTGGTGCTGGTGCCCGGGGCCCACGATGCCTCGCTGGAGTTGCCCTGGTTCACGGCCAGCCAGGCGACGACACCGCCCACCGCGAGCAGACCGACGATGAGCAGCGTCATCAGTACCGGCACGACGTGCGAGGGTTTCGGTTGGTGCGGGGGCCACGCGTGTTGCGGTACGGCGTGTTCGCGGTCCGGCGGCGCTAGGTCGAAGGTGGTCGGCTCGAGGAGCGGCATCGCGGTGGCCGGCCGTAGCGTGGTCTCCGCGATCGTGCCGGCCGTGGGGCGGTCGTGGTGGGTGAGTGCGGATTGTGCGGCGCTCGCGAATTGCCCGGCGGAGGCGTAGCGGTCCGCGGGATCCTTGGCCATGCCGCGCACGATTACTGCGTCGAACCCCACCGGGATGGTCTGCATGGTGGTGCTGACGCGCGGTACCGGGGAGGTGAGGTGAGCCTTGATCAGTCCGCTGATCGTGCTGGCCTGGTAGGGCTTGGCACCGGTCAGTGCCTCGTACAGCACACACGCCAGCGAGTAGATATCGGACTTGCCGGTCACCGGCTCGTCGTCGAAGCGTTCGGGCGCCATGTAGGCGTAGGTGCCGATGATGCTGCCGGCGGTGGTCAATTGGGTGGCCAAGGCGTCGCTGGCGATACCGAAGTCGACCAGATAGGCGAACTCGCTGTCCCGTTCGCCGGTGATCAGGATGTTTTCCGGTTTGACGTCGCGGTGGACCAGTCCGGCGGCGTGCGCGGCGTCGAGTGCCGCGCCGATCTGGATGACGATCCGCACCGCCCGTGCCGGCGGCATCGGACCGCCCCTGGTCAGCAGGGTACGCAGATCGGATCCCTCGACGAGCCGCATGTCGATGTACAGCAGACCATCGATCTCACCCCAATCATGAATCGGGATGACGTGCGGTTCCTGCAGCCGCGCCGCCGCGTGCGCTTCCCGGCGGAAACGCGCCGGATAGCCGGGATTCTTCGCGAACTCCCCAGGCAGGAGCTTCAGGGCCACGGTGCGGCCCTTGACCGTGTCGTATGCCCGATAGACCTCGCCCATCCCGCCTCTGGCGAGCAACACCTGCAGTTGGTAACGGCCGAACATCGTGCCGGCCCGCGATCCGTCGACCATGTCGTGCTCCCCCTTTGCCCACCGCCGGCGACAACGGCCGGAGCATCCGTATTGTCGGTGATCCAGCGACTAAGTATGGTCGATCGTCCATGGCAAGGGGCACTGGTCGAGGCCAGCACCCTTTCCAGAAACGGGCGTCTCGGGGCAGCGCCCGAATCGAACACGGTGCTCGCCGAATTCACGGACCGCGGCGAGCGAGTCTCTCTCCGCCGGGGCGGCACTGGAAACCCTGCCCAATAACTCCTCCAAAATCGAACATGCAACACCGCTGGGGGTACCGGCGATAGACAGGGCAAGAGCGGAATCAGCGCACGCCAGCGCCGCCTCCACATCGCGGTGATCAACTAAACGAGAACAACGATGAATCTCAAGCATTTCTTTCTCGCTGCCGTGTCGGTCAGCGCCCTTGTCCTGACGGCGTGCGGCACCGAGGACACATCACCCCAGGCGCCGGAGCCGGCGCGATCGTCTATTGCCTCGCCGTCGCTCTCCCCGCCTCCACCACAGCCACCGGCGCCGACGAGCGAGCCGGTGGCTGTGCCCGCACCGCCGCCAGTCACCTTCGAGTGCGGTGACCTGGCCGTCTACCAATCCGGCACCGCCCTGTGCTCGGACGGGACCGTAGGCTACGAAGCGGTATGTGACACCTACGTTCCCCCGGCCGACCCGGTCCTGCAGTACTGCGATTACGGGGGCGTGGCGGTCTACACCGACGGGTCCTCCTCGACGACGGACCCAGCATGTGTCAGCGCGGTCGATCCCGGTAGCGGTGCGTCCGGCTATCCGTACGATCCCTCCCAGGACCGCAATGGTGACGGGGTCGTCAACGGGTACGAACGCTGCGGCCTCGCTTGTGGGGAAGACCCGACCAGCGGGGAGATCCAACTGCAGTACGGGTGCGAACAGGGTTACATCACCGGCCCCCAATGCAATTGACCAGCGGCACTCACAACTGGCTCATGGCGGGCAACGAACCACCGCAGGGAGCTGCCTCGCCTGCTCGTCCGCTACGCGAAACGACTTGGGGACCGCCCCCTCCTGCCGCAGGGCGAAGTTTCCGCCGATCTTGGGCGCCAACCGATTCGGGTCCAGTCGATCGAAACGCGTGATCCCCGCATGCCGTGGCAGGCACGGGGCAAACACCGTCAGCACATCATCGGCCGCGGTCAATACACATATGCCACCGCATTGTTGCCGTCACTGCAGGTCGCCACCCGCACCCCGCCGCAGCCCATCGAATACCGCTGGCCGGTGACCGGGCTATCCGCATCAATCGTCACGGGCCTTCCACGCCGCGGTTGACTCAGATACTGGCGCCGAACCTCTTCAGCGAACCCACACGAGGTGACGGCGGTACCGACAGCCGAGGACGTGAATTCGGCGTCGTGAACACTGGCGGGCACGGCCGGGCACTGGACGGCAACGCCTCGACGGGGTCGACTTCTGGTAAACCGGGATTCAGCGTGACCGCAGTGAGGTCGGGGCCGATTCCGTCGAACCGGCAGAGCGTGCAGCGCGATCGGCCTCCTCCACGAGTCGAGGTCACATCGCGATGTATCCAATCAAACCCAGTAGCGCGATCGCCAAGACACCGAGTCGCGGTAGGGACCGCCCTTACGGGCGGCCCCCCGCACAGATCCCAGCGTGCGGGACTACCGCACTGGGCTCCTGCCTCAGGTGATGGCGGCGAGGCGCTGCGCCGGGAATGGGTGCATGACGCGG
>RRBB01000947.1:0-473 GCA_006543605.1 Rhodococcus sp. WS4 | reverse complement strand
CTATCGAGGCTTTCGTCTATCCAGCCGATTCGGCCGATGGCATGGGCGTTCAGTCGTTTCATCAGCGGAGCGGGCAGTTCGATGCGCGCGCCGGAGTCGTGGTTGCCTGCGATCATCACGATCTCCAGCCGCGGCAGCCGTCGATGGGCGCTGACGATGAAGTCGTAGAGGCGCTCCTGGGCTTTGAGCGGTGGATTGATCGTGTCGAAGATATCGCCCGCGATCAGCAGGACATCGGCGCGCTGCTCTTCCAGCTGGCGCAGCAGCCAGTCGAGGAAGCGCGCATGCTCATGATCGCGGTCCTGGCCGTGCAGGGTCTGGCCCAGGTGCCAGTCGGAGGTATGTATGAGGCGCATGGAACACTCGTCGAAAGCGGCGGAGCCGTGGCTCGCATTCCTTATATGAGGCAACAGAAGGAGAGGGCGGGGCAAGCCAGCCTATAAAGGAGGAATGGGGCGTCCTCTGGGCTTCCT
>RRBB01000946.1:0-474 GCA_006543605.1 Rhodococcus sp. WS4 | reverse complement strand
GGCATCGGTATGTTCGATATTCTGTTCTTTGGTCAGCGCGGCGAAGTGCCGATACTGCCCCGCGACCCCGGCGCGAAACCGGGGGCTGAGTCGCCACAAGAACAACAAGCAACCAGCAGGACACACAGCATGAAGAAGATGATGCAGGGCGCCGCCGCCCTGATCGCGCTCGTCGGCGCCGGGGAGAGCATGGCGCTGGAATGGATGAGCAACAGCGTCGGTTTCCGCTACGGCCAGCAATTCACCAACCCGAACAACCCGGACAAGTTCGCCAAGCGCATCTACAGCTTCACCCACGCCGACGGCTATCGCTACGGCAGCAATTTCTTCAATCTCGATGTGTTCCTTTCCGACAACCGCGACCCGCGCAAGGGCACCGACCACGGTGGCAGCGAGGTCTATGCGGTCTACCGCCACCAGCTCTATGCCTCGCGGGTGTTCGACCGGCCGCTGGGCACCGGCCTGGTCAAGGAC
>RRBB01000945.1:0-474 GCA_006543605.1 Rhodococcus sp. WS4 | reverse complement strand
ACCAGGAACGCGGCGAGCATCATCGACCAGTGCACCCGCTCCTTGCCGAAGGCGCGGATCAGGGTGCGGGCGATCTGGTCGGCGCCGCCGGAATCGGCCATCAGCTTGCCGAGCATGGTGCCCAGGGCGAGGATCACGCCGACGAAGCCGAGCACGCCGCCGAAGCCGTCCTGGAAGGATTTGACGATCTTCTCCACCGGCATCCCCGAGGTCAGGCCGAGGAAGCCGGCGGCGATGATCAGGGCGATGAAGGGATGCACCTTGAAGCGGGTGATCAGCACGATCAGGCCGATGATGGTCACCAGGGCGTCGAGGAGCAGGTAGGCATCGTGTGACATGCCGAACATGGAGGGCTCTCCTTTTGTCGTTGTTCTACCGGAGTTGCTGTTTCATTGAAGCGCTTTTTCGGGGTAGCGCTATCTTTGTCGGACAAGCGAAAGAATTCAGGCGGCGGCGTGCTCCAGCCACCAGGCG
>RRBB01000944.1:0-475 GCA_006543605.1 Rhodococcus sp. WS4 | reverse complement strand
CGGTGTGGCTGGCCAAGCTCACCGAGAAGGGGCTGCTGCGGCCCTCGTTCGTGCCGCCGGCACCGATCCGGCGGCTGCGGGACTACACCCGGCTGCGGGTCGATCTCACCCGGGAACGCACCCGCTACTGGCAGCGGCTCGAGAAACTGCTCGAGGACGCGTTGATCAAGGTGTCGACCGTGGCGTCCACCCTGGACACGCTGTCGGCACGGGACATGATCGAGGCGTTGATCGCGGGCGAGCGTGATCCGCGGCGGCTCGCCGACCTGGCCCGGGGCCGGATGAAGACCAAACGACCGGCACTGATCAAGGCGCTCCACGGCCGCTTCGACGACCACCACGGCGAACTGGCCCGGATCCTGCTCGATCAGATCGACACGCTGTCCGGCCAGATCGGCACCCTCACCACCCGCATCGACCATCTGCTGGCGCAGGCCGACGCGGACGGTGGGGGCGTGACCGACGAAACCGCGGC
>RRBB01000943.1:0-475 GCA_006543605.1 Rhodococcus sp. WS4 | reverse complement strand
TGACGATCTGCAGGCCCTGGTCGCCAAGCAGGCGTTCGATGCGGTCGGAAAGATAGAGCGTGGTGCCGAGGGTCAGGCAGGCGAGGAAGATCGCCACCAGGGAGATCAGCTTGGCCTCCCAGCCCTGGCCGACGCCCATCACCAGCAGCGCGCCGATGGTGCCGGGGCCGACGGTGAGAGGAATGGTCAGCGGGACGATGGTCACGTCCTGCTGCACGTTGTCGCTCTGCACCGCCGCGCGGCCCTGGGCCATGCCCAGCGCGGAGATGAACAGCACGCTGCCGGCGCCGATGCGGAAGGCGTCGGCGGTGATACCGAAGAGGATGAAGATGTAGCGGCCGAACAGGTACAGCGCGACGCTGGCGATCAGCGCCGCCAGGGCCACCCGCCAGGCCATGCGCTTGCGGTCGCGCGGGCCGAAGCCGCGGCTGAGGCTGATGAAGCAGGACAGCACGAAGAAGGGGCTATAGAGCAC
>RRBB01000942.1:0-476 GCA_006543605.1 Rhodococcus sp. WS4 | reverse complement strand
TCGGCGATGTCCTTGAGCAGGCGTCGCATGATCTTGCCCGACCTCGTCTTGGGGAGTTCGGGGACGATCGTGATCTGGCGGGGCTTGGCGATCGGGCTGATCTCCCGGGACACTTCGGCCTTGAGTTCGGCGATGAGGGTGTCGCCGGTGTTCTCCACACCTTCGCGGAGGATGACGAACGCGACGATGCCCTGGCCGGTGGTTTCGTCGGCGGCGCCGACGACGGCGGCTTCGGCGACACCGTGGTGCCCGACGAGGGCGGATTCGACCTCGGAGGTGGAGATGCGGTGCCCGGAGACGTTCATGACGTCGTCGACGCGGCCGAGGACCCACAGGGCGCCGTCTTCGTCGTACTTGGCGCCGTCGCCGGCGAAGTACCAGCCCTGCTCGGGGTAGCGGGACCAGTAGGTTTCGCGGTAGCGGTCCATGTCGCCCCAGATGCCGCGGAGCATCGCCGGCCACGGCTTGTCGAGCAC
>RRBB01000941.1:0-476 GCA_006543605.1 Rhodococcus sp. WS4 | reverse complement strand
GAACAAGGTCGACCTGGTCCTGGCCAACTTCACCATCACCCCGGAGCGTGCGCAGCAGGTGGACTTCAGCATCCCCTACTTCTCCTCCGGCCAGCAGTTCATCGTCAAGAAAGGCACCCTGACCTCGCCGGAAGTCCTCAACAAGTGGCGGGTCGGCGTGGACAAGGGCACGGTCAACGAAGGCGTGCTGCGCGAGAAGTTCCCCGGGGCCAAGGTCATCGCCTACGACGACACGCCCTTCGCCTTCACCGCCCTGCGCAACGGCCAGGTCCAGGCCATCACCCAGGACGGTCCGAAGCTGATCGGCCTGCTGGCCAACGTGCCCGACCGCGACAAGTACGAAGTGCCGCCCTTCACCATCTCCAACGACCTGATCGGCGTCGGTATTCCCAAGGGCGAGAAGGCCCTGACCGAGTTCGTCGACAAGAGCCTGCGCGAGCTGGAGCAGGACGGCCAGGCGCAGAAGATCTACGACA
>RRBB01000940.1:0-478 GCA_006543605.1 Rhodococcus sp. WS4 | reverse complement strand
GTTCAGTACCGTTGTCTACGTCGCCGTTACCGTTGATAGTCAGGTGACCATCAGAGTTCATAGCAACAATACCGTAACCGTAGTTAGACTTGGAAGTATCCCAGGTACGGTCGTTCACCAGATCAGCGTTCAGAACGTAATCGCTGCTATGGATATCGAACACACCAGATACTACGTTACCGTTATGGTCAGCGATGTTGCCGCTGGTCAGTTCCAGTTTGTCAGTACGGAAAGCTTCAGTATCGAACTGATCAACGTTCACATCCAATACACCGCCGTTAGTTACGGTGATAGTATTGGCGTACAGGTTGTAATCTGATCTTACCCAGCAATAGTGGACACGCGGCTAAGTGAGTAAACTCTCAGTCAGAGGTGACTCACATGACAAAAACAGTATCAACCAGTAAAAAACCCCGTAAACAGCATTCGCCTGAATTTCGCAGTGAAGCCCTGAAGCTTGCTGAACGCATCGGTGTTA
>RRBB01000939.1:0-478 GCA_006543605.1 Rhodococcus sp. WS4 | reverse complement strand
GACATGAACCCGGTGCTGCTCAAGCCGAACACCGACATCGGCGCCCAGGTGATCATCCATGGCCGCGCGGTGACCAGCATGGACGCCGCCGCCTACCACGACTACAAGCGCGTGGCGATGGAAGCGGTGCTGGCTTCCCATGGGCGGCTCGCCGCCGCCTACCGGGTGGTGATGGTGGAGGGCGCCGGCTCGCCGGCGGAGATCAACCTGCGCGCCAACGACATCGCCAACATGGGCTTCGCCGAAGCGGTGGACTGTCCGGTGATCCTGGTCGCCGATATCGACCGCGGCGGGGTCTTCGCCCACCTGGTCGGCACCCTGGAACTGCTCTCCGACTCGGAGCGGGAGCGGGTCAAGGGCTTCGTCATCAATCGTTTCCGCGGCGACATCGCCCTGCTGCAACCCGGCCTCGACTGGCTGGAGGCGCGCACCGGCAAGCCGGTGCTCGGCGTGCTGCCCCATGTCAGCGACCTGCACC
>RRBB01000093.1:0-39115 GCA_006543605.1 Rhodococcus sp. WS4 | reverse complement strand
CACATGGGTGTCCGGATTCCGGCCCGCATCGAGGACGGCGTCGGCCAACTCGAACCAGCCCCGGGACGGGATGGCGTTCACGGGCGGGTAGTCGACGGTGACCGTGGTGATGCCCCCCGGTTCGCTAACACTCCGAATTCCCACTGTTCTTCTCCCTCGTCATCCGCACGACTTCACGTACCAAGCAATTGCTTGGTAGGGTAGCACGATGGAAACGCGTTTCAATCTGGACGGAGCAGTCGTGCTGGTGACCGGCGGCGTGCGCGGGGTGGGTGCGGGCATCAGCCGCACCTTCCTGCGGGCCGGCGCGACGGTGGTGGTCTGCGCCCGTCGGCCGGGCGAGGAACCGGTCGAGGTGGATGGCCGCGCCGCCGAGTTCCTCCCATGCGATATTCGCGATCCGGAGCAGGTGCAGGATCTCGTCGACCGGATCGTCGAGCGGCACGGCCGACTCGACGTCCTGGTCAACAACGCCGGCGGCGCACCCTTCGCGCTCGCCGCGGAGGCGAGTCCGAAGTTCCACTCCAAGATCGTCGAACTGAACCTGCTCGCCCCGCTCCTCGTCTCACAGGTCGCGAACGCGGTGATGCAGACGCAGGACTCGGGCGGCGCCATAGTGAACATCTCCAGCGTCAGCGGCTCACGGCCGTCGCCGGGCACCGCCGCGTACGGCGCGGCGAAGGCCGGGGTCGACAGCCTCACCACCAGCCTCGCGGTCGAGTGGGCGCCGAAGGTCCGGGTCAACGCGGTCGTCGTGGGTCTCGTGCAGACGGAACTCGCGCACCTGCACTACGGCGACGACGCCGGGATCGCCGCGGTCGGCGAGACCGTCCCGCTGGGCCGGATGGCGGTCCCCGAGGACGTCGGGAACTGTGCACTCTTTCTCGCGTCCCCGCTCGCGTCCTACGTCAGCGGGTCCACGCTCACCGTCCACGGCGGCGGCGAACGCCCCGCCTTCCTGGCGGCGGCAACAGCATCTACATCAGCTACAGCATCGACAAAGGAGAACACATGAGTGGAGTGGTCGACGGTCGCGTCGTCATCGTGACGGGCGCCGGACGCGGAATCGGACGCGCCCACGCGCTGGCCTTCGCCGCCGAGGGCGCGAAGGTCGTGGTCAACGACATCGGCGCAGGTCTCGACGGTTCCGCCACCGGCGAGAGTCCGGCCGAACAGGTGGTCGCGGAGATCGTCGCCGCGGGTGGCGAGGCCGTCGTCAACGGCGACGACGTTGCGGACTGGGCGGGCGCCGAGAATCTGATCAGGAACGCGATCGACACCTACGGGCGCCTCGACGTGCTGGTGAACAACGCCGGGTTCCTGCGCGACCGCATGCTCGTCGGGATGAGCGAGCAGGAGTGGGACGCCGTGGTGCGCGTCCATCTGAAGGGTCACTTCGCGACGCTGCGCCACGCGGCCGCGTACTGGCGGGCCGAAGCGAAGGCGGGCAACCCGGTCGACGCCCGGATCGTCAACACCAGTTCCGGTGCCGGACTGCAGGGGTCGATCGGGCAGGGCAATTACGCCGCCGCGAAGGCCGGGATCGCGGAGATGACCATTCAGGCGGCCGCGGAACTGAAGAACTACGGCGTCACCGTCAACGCGATCGCCCCGGCCGCGCGCACCCGGATGACGGTCGGCGCGGGCGGCGCGATGGCGGAGGCGATGGCCGCGCCCGAAGAGGGGTTCGACGCGATGGCGCCGGAGAACATCTCCCCGCTCGTCGTGTGGCTGGGCAGCACGGAGTCGAAGGACGTCACCGGCCGCGTGTTCGAGGTCGAGGGCGGCAAGATCACCGTCGCCGAAGGATGGCGTCACGGCCCCACCGAGGACAAGGGGGCGCGCTGGGAGCCGAAGGAAATCGGGCCCGTCGTCGCCGACCTTCTCGCCAAGGCCGAACCCCCGGTCCCGGTCTACGGCGCCTGAGTACGTGAGTGGCGAAGTGTGCCGGGGCACGCTTCGCCACTCACGTGGAAGGGTGTTTGGACACATTGCTAAACAGGTGTCCAAAAGTTAGTGTGCATGGAGGAAAAGGCTCTCGGCCAAGGAGAATTCGTGAAATTCGGCATTACGTTGTTTACGAGTGACCGCGGGATCGGGCCGGCCTCGGCCGCGAGGGGTGCAGAGGCCAACGGATTCGACTCCTTCTACGTGCCCGAGCACACGCACATTCCGGTGAAACGCGATGCCGCGCATCCGCAGACCGGCGACGCGTCGCTGCCCGACGACCGGTACATGCGCACCCTGGACCCGTGGGTGGTGCTGGCGTCGGCGGCGGCGGTCACGGAGCGGATCGAACTGGGCACGTCGGTGGCGCTGCCGGTCGAGCACGACCCGATCACCCTGGCCAAGACGATCGCCTCGCTCGACCATCTCAGCGGCGGACGGGTGATTCTCGGTGTCGGGTACGGGTGGAATCTGGACGAATTGGCCGATCACAACGTCCCGCCCGGGCGGCGCCGGACGATGCTGCGGGAGTACCTCGAGGCTATGCGCGCGCTGTGGACGCAGGAGGAGGCGTCGTACGACGGCGAGTTCGTGAGCTTCGGCCCCAGTTGGGCGTGGCCGAAGCCGGTGCGGGTGCCCCCGGTGATCGTCGGCGCCGCCGGCAACGACAAGAACTTCCGGTGGATCGTGAAATCGGCCGACGGGTGGATGACCACGCCGATCGAGCAGGACATCGACGACCGGGTCGCGACGCTGCAACGGATGTGGCGCGAGGCGGGCCGGGACGGTGAACCGCGGATCGTCGTGCTCGACGGCAAGCCGGACGTGGACAAGTTGCGGCGGTGGAAGGACCTCGGGGTCACCGAGGTCGTGTACGGAATGCCCGACCGGAGCGAGGAGGAGGTCCTGGCCTACCTGGGGCGCCTGGCCGGAAAACTCGAGGGATTGCGCGAGTCGACCGCGGTGGGGTGAGTGAGTGCGGTTGGATGGGACGAGGACACACTCGAGTAAGAACGTGTTCTAGTATTGCTTGCCAGCTGCTCGAGGAGAGGCCGAAGTCCGTGCGCATCGCGCTCTTGTCGTATCGAAGCAAGCCCCACTGCGGTGGGCAGGGTGTGTACGTACGCCATCTCAGCCGTGAGCTGGTCGAACTCGGCCACCAGGTCGAGGTGTTCTCGGGGCAGCCGTACCCGGACGTCGACCCTCGGGTCACGCTGACGAAGGTCCCCAGCCTCGACCTGTACCGCGAGCCGGATCCGTTCAGAACGCCGCACCCCCGCGAGTTCCGCGACGCCATCGACGTCCTCGAAGTGGCGACCATGTGGACGGCCGGTTTCCCGGAACCGCTCACCTTCAGCCTGCGTGCCGCGCGACTGCTGAAAGAGCGCGCCGACGAGTTCGACGTCGTGCACGACAACCAGTGCCTCGGCTACGGGCTGCTGCAACTCCAGAAGGCCGGACTTCCGGTCGTCGCGACCATCCACCACCCGATCACCCGCGACCGCGAACTGGACCTCGCGTCGGCGAAGTGGTGGCGCAAGGTGACCGTCCGGCGCTGGTACGGCTTCCTGCGCATGCAGAGGCGGGTGGCGCGTGCCATCCCCGCGCTGCTGACGGTGTCGCAGTCGTCCGCCGACGACATCAGCGCGGCCTTCGACGTGCCCGCCGGGAACCTGCAGACCGTCCCGCTGGGCGTCGACACCGAGGTGTTCCGGCCCCCGGCCGCCGCGCGGGTACCGGGCCGCATCGTGTGCGTCGCCAGCGCCGACATGCCACTCAAGGGGGTGTCGACGCTCCTCGAGGCGGTCGCGAAGGTGCACACCGAGCGTGCCGTCGAATTGGTGCTGGTCACCAAGCTCGCACCCGGCGGAGTGACGGCGAAGCTGATCGAGGAGCTGGCCATCGGCGACGTCGTCCGCACGGTGTCCGGCATCGACGACGGCGAACTGGCCGCGCTGCTGGCGTCGGCCGACGTCGCGTGCGTCCCGTCGCTGTACGAGGGCTTCTCGCTGCCCGCCGTCGAGGCGATGGCGTGTGGCACCCCGCTGGTGGCGAGCCGCGCCGGCGCCATTCCCGAGGTGGTGGGAACGGACGAGGAGGCGTGTGTGCTCGTGACGCCCGGCGACCCACAGGAACTCGCGGACGTGCTGGGCGCGTTGCTCGACGATCCGCAGCGCCGGGCTCGGCTCGGCGACGGTGGCCGCCGACGCGTGCTCGAGCGCTACAGCTGGGCCGCCGTGGCCGCGAGAACCGCGCAGACGTATGCCGAAGCGATAGCGCAGACCCGTGAAGGAGGCCGACCGTGCTGACCGTGGACTTCGACCGGCTGGGTGTGAAGCCCGGCGACAAGGTGATCGACATCGGGGCGGGCGCCGGACGGCACTCGTTCGAGCTGTATCGACGCGGCGCCGACGTCATCGCCTTCGACCAGAACGCCGACGAACTCGCGGACGTCGAGAAGATGTTCGTGGCGATGGCCGAGGTCGGTGAGGTCCCGGCGGGAGCCGCGGCTCGGGTGGAGGTCGGCGACGCGCTGAACCTGCCGTACGAGGATGCGACGTTCGACGTCGTCCTCATCTCCGAGGTCCTCGAGCACGTGCCCCGCGACGGCCGCGCCATCGCCGAGCTGACCCGCATACTCAAGCCGGGTGGTGTTGCGGCGGTGACGGTTCCGCGGTGGCTGCCGGAGAAGATCTGCTGGGCGCTGTCCGACGCGTACCACGAGGTGGAGGGTGGCCACGTCCGCATCTACCGCGCCGACGAGCTGGCGGAGAAGCTGACGGCCGCCGGCCTGCAGGTCCGGGGCCGGGATCACGCCCACGCCCTGCATTCGCCGTACTGGTGGCTCAAGTGCGCGGTCGGGGTGGAGAACAACGACAACCCCCTCGCGAAGGCCTACCACCAGGTTCTGGTGTGGGACATGATGAAAGCCCCCTGGCTCACGCGCACCGCCGAGAAGGTCCTCAACCCTGTGGTCGGCAAGAGCGTCGTGTTCTACCTCGAGAAGCCGAGGGAACCGAGCGTGGTGAAGGCGCCGCGGTGAGAGCCGTCGGCGTCCCGTCGGTACCGAACGTGTTGTCGGAGAGCCAGGTCAGGCAGACAGCACGGTCGATCGCGGCAGCGCAGGAGTCGTCGGGGGCGCTGCCGTGGTTTCCCGGTGGGCACACCGACCCGTGGGATCACGTCGAATCCGCCATGGCGCTCACCGCCGCCGGCCTGATCGACGAGGCGGAAGGCGCATACGCGTGGTCGCGGCGCACGCAGCGGCCTGACGGTTCGTGGCCGATGAAGTTCCGCGGCGGCGCCGTGGAGAATCACGATTCCGACAGCAACTTCTGCGCCTACCTCGCGGTGGGGGTGTGGCACCACTACCTGATCACCGGTGACCGGGATTTCGTCGACGCTCACTGGCCGTCCGTGCAGGGCGGTCTCGACCTCGTCGTCGACATGCAGGCACCGAGCGGCGAAATCTGGTGGGCCCGAGGGGAGAACGGTCAGGACTGTCCCGAGGCGCTGCTGACCGGCAACTCCAGCATCCATCACAGCCTGCACTGCGGGCTCCTCCTGGCCCGGCTGGTCGACGACCCGCAGCCCGAATGGGAGTTCGCGAAATACACTCTCGGCCATGCGATCCGGCAGCATCCGGAGTCGTTCGCGATCAAGGACGAGTACTCCATGGACTGGTACTACCCGATCCTCGGAGGTGCCGTGCGCGGTGAGGCCGCGTCGGAGAGGATCACGTCGCGGTGGGACGACTTCGTCGTGGAGGGGCTGGGCATCCGCTGCGTGGACCACCGGCCGTGGGTGACCGGCGCCGAAACGTGCGAGTTGGTGCTGGCCCTCGACGCGATGGGGGAGCGCTCCCGCGCGCTCGCGCAGTTCGCTGCGATGCAGCACCTGCGGGATCCGGACGGCTCGTACTGGACCGGTCTCGTCTACAGCGACGGCAAACGGTGGCCGGTCGAGCAGACCACGTGGACGGGCGGCGCGATGATCCTCGCCGCGGACGCGTTGTCCCGCACCACGCCCGGACACGGAATCTTCCGGGACGCGGCGCTGCCCGTGGGACTACCGATCGGGCTCGACCGCTGCGGCGACTACTGTCACGCCAGCGGCTCGCCCGTCTGACCGCCCACCCGCTCGAGAACACGCAGGGACCCGGTGACGGACGTCTCCTTGAACTGTCCTGTCGCCAAGGCGCATTCGTAGATCTCGAACGGCGGGCGGCCGCCATCGGCCGGGTCCGGGAACACGTCGTGGATCACCAAGGCGCCGCCGATGTTCACCCACGGTGCCCACCCCGTGAGGTCCGCGGATGCCGCCTCCGACGTGTGTCCGCCGTCGATGAAGACGAAGTTCACGGGAGTACGCCAGAACGTCGCGACCGTCGACGACCGGCCGAGCACCCCCACGACGTACTCCTCGAGCCCGGAGTCGGCCATCGTGTGCCGGAATCGGCCGACCGTGTCGAGCAGCCCCGTGTGGGGGTCGACGAACGCCGGTTCGTGATACTCCCAGCCGGGCTGATGTTCCTCGGAGCCGTGATGATGATCGATGGTGACGATGCGGGCGCCCCGCGCCTTCGCGGCCGCCCCGAGGTAGATCGTCGAGCGGCCGCAGTACGTGCCGATTTCGACGCCCACCCCGCCGGGAGCCAGGTATTGCATCGCGGCCTCGTGCAGGGCCGTTCCCTCGTCCTCCGGCATGAAGCCGGGGGTCGAATCGGCGAGTCGGAGAAGCTCGGGTGTCAGGTGTGGGTTACTCATGTGGCCTCTGCGTCCGGGGCGGCCGCTCTGGCCGCTTTCTTCCGCTTGTGTAGCACTCCGCCGATCATCGAGTCGAGTTTCGTTCCCAACGGCCAGCCCACGTAGTGGCAGAGGAACAGTGCGATCTCCCGCAGTTGGTCCTCGTCGAGTTCCTCGTTGTGCAGGGCCGCGCCCACCTGGATCTCGGCGACGTCGACGAGCCCCTGCGCGGTGAGCGCGCCGAGGAGGAGAAGCCGGCGGTCGCGGATGCTCAGTCCGGGGCGCGACCAGATGTCGGCGAACAGGTGGTCGGCGGTGACGGCGAAATGCGCGCCGGGCCCGTCCTGCATCTCGAATCCGTAGACCTTCTCCATCATGGCCAGTCCCCGGGTGCGGGTGTCGTCGGTCATGGCTGCTCCTTCTCGTCCACGGTGCTGTCGACGCCGAGCCCCGGACCGAGGCCCGCGAGCGCGAGATGCGCGAGTGGCAGCGCGACGTCGAGTCGCTCGCCGAGTCCGATCGCCAGCGACAGGTCCTTCTCCCCGAGGTCCCGGACGTGGGACATGATCGGGTACCAGTTGTCGCTCTCGTCGAGAGACGCGGTGGTGTCGCGGAGCATGATCGCTCCGGCACCACCGGTGATCGCGTCGGTGTGGCGGACCACCTTGCCCAGCTCGGTGATGTCGAGACCGGCGGCCTCGGCCAGCCGCTGCGCCTCGGCGGCGGCCGTGAACGAGACGAAGTGCAGCAGGTTGCGGGCCAGCTTCATCCGGGTTCCCGCGCCCACCTCGCCGGCGTGCACCACGAGTTCGGCCCAGTGCCCGAACGGCTCCCGGACCTTCTCGAACGCGTCGTCGCTCGCCCCCACCATCACCGCGAGCGTCCCCTTGTGCGCGCCGGGTGCGCCGCCGCTGACGGGCGCGTCGATCAGGTCGACGCCGTGCGCACGGCAGCGGTCGGCGAGTTCGACGGCGGTGACGTCGCTGATGGTGGAATGCACTGCCACGACGGTGCCCGGCCGCGCGGTGTCGAGGATCTGGGTGACCACCGCGCGGACCTGTTCGTCGTTCAGCACGGTCACCGAGATGACGTCCGCGTTCTCCGCCACCTCCCGCGGACTCGACGTCACCTTTGCGCCCGCCTTGCCGAACGGTTCCAGCGCCTCCGGCCGGGTGTCGCACACGATGAGTCCGCCCGGCCGGTCGAGCAGCCGCTTGGCCATGGGCGCACCCATGTTGCCGAGGCCGATGTAGCCGACGGATACCTGCTCGGTCGTGGTCATGATCGAAAAATCTGTCCGCCGTCGACGTTGAAGATCTGCCCGGTGATCCAGCTCGCCTCGTCGGAGAGCAGGAACAGGCAGGCGCCGACGAGGTCGTCGGGGGTGCCCATCCGCTTCAGTGGCAACGTCTTGACCATGTCTGCCACCATATTTCCCGGCGTGACGGTGCGGGTGGCTTCGGTGTCGATCGGTCCGGGCGCGATGGCGTTGACGCGGATGTTCATGCCGCCCACCTCGTGGGCCAACTGCTGAGTGAGTCCGTTGATCCCGACCTTCGCGAGACCGTAGAAACCGGAATACAGCCAGGCGGCCGTGGACGACTGGTTGACGATCGAACCGCCGCCGCGTTCGTTCATGTGCGGCCACACGGCCCGGGTCACGTTGAGGGCGCCGTCGAAGTTCACGGCCATGAACTTCTTGTAGTAGTCCCACGGCACGGTGATGAGGAGATCGAGCTTCATACCGCCGTAGATCGCGGCGTTGTTCACGAGATGGTCTATGCCGCCGAACTTCTCGACCGTGAACTCGGCGAGTTGCTTCGCCGATTCCTCGTCGGCGACGTCGACGTCCTTGAACACCGCAGTGCCGCCGTCCGCGCTGATCTGCTTGGCCACGGTCTCACCGAGCTCCGCATTGAGATCGGCCACCACGACGTTGGCGCCTTCACGGGCGAGCGCCCGCGCGTAGCCCTCGCCTATTCCCTGTGCCGCACCGGTGACGATGGCGGTCTTACCGTCGAAACGTCCCATATCGGTTGACTCCCTCTACTATTGGGCCGGTTCCGCGACCAGCTTGGTTTCCAGGTATTCCTCGAAGCCGGCCACACCCATCTCGCGGCCGATTCCGGACTGCTTGTAACCGCCGAACGGGGCGTCGGCGGAATACCAGACGCCGCCGTTGACGCTGAGCGTGCCGGTGCGCACTCCGTCGACGACCCGCTCGATGCGTGCGGGATCCATGCCCCACACCGACCCGGACAGACCGTACGGCGAGTCGTTGGCGATGCGGATCGCGTCCTCGTCGCCGTCGTGCGGAATGATCACCAGCACGGGCCCGAAGATTTCTTCCTGCGCCACCCGGGAGTTGTTGTCGAGCCCGGAGATCAGAGTGGGTTCGACGAAGAATCCGCGGTCCCGATCCGCCGGGCGGCCGCCACCGACGACGATCGTGCCACCCTCTTCACGCGCGAGCCGCAGGTAGTCCTCGACGCGGGCGCGTTGCCGCGCGGAGATGAGGGGACCGCAGATGGTGCCGGGTTTCGCAGGATCGTCCGCGTGCAATCCGCGGAGTGTCCGGGCCGTGGCCTCGGCCGCCTCGTCGTACTTCTCGCGGGGAACGAGCAGCCGGGTGGTGATGGCGCAGCCCTGCCCCGCATGGGTGGACACGGTGAATGCGGCGACCCCGCACGCACCGGCGAGGTCGGCGTCGTCGAGCACGATGAACGCCGATTTGCCGCCGAGTTCGAGGAACACCTTCTTCAGCGACTCGGACGCCGCCGCCATCACGGCCTTGCCCGTCGTGGTCGATCCGGTGAAGGACACGAGGTCGACGCGGGGGTCGGTGGAGAGCTGAGCGCCGAGGGAGTGGTCGCTGGACGTGACGATGTTGACGACACCGGCCGGGAGGTCGGTCTCCTCGGCGATCAGATGCCCGACGAGGGCGGCGCACCACGGAGTGTCGGGGGCGGGTTTGAGGATCACTGTGTTGCCGGCCGCCAGCGCGGGGCCGATCTTGGCGAAGTTGATCTGGTGCGGGAAGTTCCACGGTGTGATGGCCCCGACGACGCCGACGGCCTCCTTGAGGACGCGTCGGCGGGTCTTGATGCCCATCGGTGCGGCGATGCCCAGATCCTGTTCCCAGGAATAGCTTTCGGCGAGGTCCGCGAAGTACCCGAGGTCGGCGACCGGGCCTTCGAGTTGCGGTCCGCTGGTGAGGAAGGTGGGGGCGCCGACCTCGGCGATGGTGATGTCGCGCAGTTCCTCGATGTGCGACTGCAGCACGTCGCGCAGTTGTCGAAGGCACTGGGCCCGGAAGGCGTAGTCGCGGGACCACGTGGTGTCGTCGAAGGCCCGCCGTGCCGCGGCGATCGCGGCGTCCATGTCGGCGGCGGTGGCGTCGGCGGCCCGGCCCAGCACCTCCTCGGTGGCCGGGTTGATCACGTCGAACGTGCCGTCGGAACCGGGAATCAGTTTGCCGTCGATCAGGAGAGCAGAGCTGTCGGTGGGGCGCAGAGTCATGGAGTTTCGCTTCCGAATCGGGTGAGTGTCACAGTGATCTCTGAAAACTGGACATGTGTCTGGACTATAGTTTGAACAACTGGATGCCGCAATGACGAGTTGCCCGGAGGTGCGATGACTTCACGCGAGGACAGACGGCTGGACGGTCGAGGGGCCGTCGTCACCGGCTCGAGCAGGGGAATAGGCCGCGCCGTGGCGCACGCGCTCGCGGCGGAGGGCGCCGGTGTCGTCGTCAACGGTCGTGACCTGGATGCGGCCGAGAAGGTGGCCGACGAGATCGTGCTCGCCGGTGGCCGGGCGATCGCGGTCGGTGGATCGGCCGCCGCCGACGGCGTCGCCGAGGCGCTGGTCGACGCCGCGGAATGCGCGTTCGGTGAGTTGGACGTTCTGGTCAACTGCGCCGGCGTCGCGGAGCCCGCCGGGTCGTCCATTCTCACCGTCACCGACGAACGGGGGCGCGAACTCCTCGACGCCCACCTGACGGCGACGTTCCGCACGTGCCGGGCCGCGGCGCCGCTGATGGCGGAGCGGGGGAGCGGAGCGATCGTGAACACGAGTTCGTTCGCGTTCCTCGGCGATTACGGGGGAACCGGATATCCGGCAGGCAAGGGTGCGGTCAACAGCCTCACCCTCGCCATCGCGGCCGAACTGGCCGAGTCCGGCGTCCGCGCCAACGTCGTGTGTCCCGGCGCGAAGACGCGACTGTCGGCGGGCGCGGAGTACGAGCGGCACATCGCGGAATTACACCGGCGGGGGATGCTCGACGACGCAACACGGTACGGCTCCTTGCATCCCGCACCCGCCGAGTACGTCGCCCGGCTCTACGTGTTTCTTGCCAGCGACCTCGCCGCGGGCATCACCGGTGGAATCTTTGCCGGATCAGGATGTTTCGTCGGCAGATTCGACCGTCCGGCTCCGACTGTGCTGGCCTACCGCGACCACGAGTCCGAGCCGCCGTGGTCGCTCGACGAGCTGGCGGAGTTGGTGGGTTCTGCTCGCTGCGATCGGTGATCGAAGTCGGTATATTGACCTGAATGGCATTGTATTGAAAACAGAGCCCCTGTAATCTAGTGGTATGTCGACGGCCGAGAATGACGCCGCGGCGCCGGGTACGCCACCCACACGTACCTACCGATCCCCGCGGCGACGGTTGCAGGCGGCCCAGACCCGGGCCGCCATACTGCAGGCCGCCCACGAATTGTTCGCCGCACACGGCTGGGTGGGTACCAGCATGCGGGACATTGCGCGCGCGGCGGGTGTATCCGTCGAAACCGTCTATGCCACGGTCGGATCCAAGGTCGGGGTGCTGAAGGTTGCCGTGGACGTGGCGGTGGCCGGCGACGACGAACCCGTGGCGCTGGCCGACCGGCCCGAATTTCTCGCCCTCGGCGGCGGACCCACGCTCGCCGATCGAGCACGCGCCGCTGCGCGCCTGGTGGGCGCCATCAACCAACGCGCCTGCCTGCTCGACGCTGCACTACGTCAGGGCGCGGCAGTCGAGGCCGATCTCGGCGAGCAGCTCGCCGAATTCGAGCGGAGCCGTCGAGAGGGGACCTCCGTCGGCGGCCGGCTGATCGCGGTCCGCCCACTCCGCGCAACCGAATTCGACGAGCTGTGGATGCTCACCAGCATCGCGGTCCATAACCTGCTCGTCCGAGACTCGGGGTGGACCCGGGACCGGTACGAGATCTGGCTCGCCGACCGCATCGAAGAACTGTTTTCACGCCCGGCGTGATGCGCCGAGCGTCGCCGAAAGTCAGAAGCCATGAAGATCGATTCCCACGCACCCGCCGATATCCGGATCAACGGCATCGTGCACGACGCATTGCGTCGTGACCTCACCCGCACGAAGACGGCTCTACGGGCACCGCAGCCACCGAACGATGCCCGGCGGGTGGCGATCGCCGACCATCTCGCGTGGATGACCGGGTTCCTCCACATGCACCACGGCGCCGAGGACGAGCTGTGGCCCCTGATACGGCAGCGGAACCCGGACGCCGGCGCGCTCCTCGACCGGATGGCGGCCGATCATGCACGCGTCTCTCCAGCGATCGACCGCGTCGACGCGGCCGCGACGAACTACCGCGTGAACGCCTCACCCGAGGCGCTGCAGGCGCTGGCGTTGTCGGTCGAGGCGCTCGAGGCGGAACTGCTCCCGCACCTGCGTCGCGAGGAGGACGAGATGATGCCGATCGTCGCGCGCACCCTCACCCGCGCCGAGTGGGAAGAGTGGGACCGGGCGACGAACATCGCGCCGAAGTCCAGGCACGAACTCTCGCTGGAAGGTCACTGGCTCATCGACAGCGTGGATCAGGAACGGTATGACGTCGTCGTCCACCTGGTGCCCGCCGCCCTGCGCTTCGTTCTGCTGCACGCGTATGCCCGTCCGTATCGGCGCGCGTGTGCCGCGCGGTGGGGACGGGACGTCGATGTTGCGCCACACACGAAGCGCGGGCGAGCGAAGGCCGCCGAACGGGCGGGGCGTTCGTTTCGCACGGAGGGAGCGGTAAGCCTCCACATCGATGCCGCGCCGCGCGTTCTGTACGACATCATCGCCGACGTCACCCGCACCGGCGAGCGCAGCCCGGAATGCCATACCTGCACCTGGCTGCCCGGACCGCCGCCCGGGACGGTGGGTGCGCGGTTCCGCGGCCACAACAAGGCCCGCCACCTGCGCTGGTCCCGGGTCTGCGAGGTCGTCGCGGCCGATCCCGGCGCCGAGTTCGCGTTTCGCACGGTCCCCGAGCGCGTCGACCCGACCCGACGCGACTCCAGCACTTGGTCGTACACGCTCACGCCCGAGCGGCGAGGAATATTGGTCACGCACTCCTATCGGATCACTGTGCTCCCCGCGCGCCCGCTGTTGTGGCTCTACTGCCGGATCATGCCGCAGCACACCGACATGCGGCCACAGATGCTGCAGAACCTCGAGGCCCTGCGACGAGAGGCCGCACTCGGATTCGTCGGTGGCGGGAGTTCTGGATACCGCGACCAGGTCACTGTTTCGCGCCGGCCACACCGCTTTTCGACGTGACCGTGCCGGAATCATCCGGTCGCGGGCTTCGGGGACGCGTGGCGGGGACATTCCACTCGACGATGGTTCCCGCCCCCGACTCGGTGCGGATGGAGGCGCTGCCGCCGAGTTCTTCCGCTCTGTGACGGATGTTCGCCAGTCCTCGCCCACGTCGGGCACCGGGCGAAATCCCCGTACCGTTGTCGGTGACCCGCATCGCGAGGTGGTGGCCGGAGGCGGTGACCTGGACGTGGCACGTGGTGGCGTGGGCGTGGCGGGCGATGTTGCTGAGCGCCTCGGTGAGCGCAGCCTCCAGCGCGGCGCCGGCGACTTCCCGGGTGAAGGTGTCGGCGGGCCCTTCGATCGACACGTCGGGGGTGAAACCCAGGGCAGCGGTGCTGCGCTCGACGATCTCGCCCACCGCACCGCTCAACGAGGGCACTGTCGCCTTCAGGTCGCGGTCGTCTTCGTCGTGGTGGCTGAGGTCGAAGATGACGGCCCGCAGGCCACGGACGATGCTGTCGGTTTCGTCGATCAGCGGGTCCAGTTCAGCGGCTTGTCGAGGGTGTCGCCGTGCCAGCGACGTCAACGCCAGCCCCAACCCGAAGACCCGCTGAATCGTCAGATCGTGGAGATCGGTCGCCACTCGGGTTTGCTCCTCGTGACGCGTCCGTTCCCGAGCGGCGCGGACGAGTTGGTCACTTTGGGCGAGCAGACTGACGCGCATCCTGTTGACGGCATCGGCGATGACGGCCACCTCCCGGGGTCCGTCGCCACCTATCGGCCGGGCGTATTCACCATCTGCGACGGCGGTGATGTCCGTGAGTAGATTCGTGATCGGCCTGGTCAGCATGCGCCGCGTCAAGTATCCGGCGACGAGAACGGTCACGACCGCCAGGATCAGCGCGACAGTGGTGGCGATGTTCGCCGTTCGCTGCGCGGAGTGGATCCTCTGGATCTGTGCAGCCACGAGTTCGTCCGTGCGAGTGTCCAGGGCATCGAGGCGATTCCGCAGGGTGTCGAAGAGTTGCTTGTCCGACGTCGTCACCGCAGCGCCTGGGTCCGGCGGTACGGGCCCGGCCCGGAATGCAGCGATCTCGGGTTCCGCCGCCTGCACCGTCCAGTCCTGTGCTGCCTGCCTCACTGCCTCCAGCGCCGCCCGGGCGGGGCCGTCGTCGGCGAGGTCGGCATCGAGGGCGGCCAGCAACTTCGTGGCCTCGCCGCGGCCTGCATCGTAGGGCTCGAGGAACCGGGGGTCGCCGGTCGCCACGAAACCGCGCTGCCCCGTTTCTTGATCGACGAACGCCGTACGCAACATCGCCACAGACTGCTGCGCTGGCATCACATCCTGCGCCAGTTCGTCGACGGCATCGTGCACCCCGTTCCGGCCGTAGACCGAGAACACCACCGATACCACGAACAGCGACACCAGAATGGTGATTGCCAACCACAACAACGCACGCAGCGATATCCGCGTGGTCTTTCCGCCCGACTGTGTCATACCGAACCTCGAATTGCTGCGCTTATCGACCGGGACGAACGAACTGCCGCCTTACACCCTATTGCGCCACGGTCGCGACGGAGCGCACCTTCCCTTCCCCTGACCGGCGGGGGCCGATTCCTGGCGAGGTGTCCCGGAATGAGTAGATCGACGTCCCGTAGGGATAAGTTATCCGCACCCACTGCCGCTACTGTGGAATGCGTCACAGCGACAGGGCGTGGCGCCTGATCGGCAGAACCCGCGACCCGCCGCATGCGGCGGCGGCGACGCGCACGAGCCACGTCGAAAATAACACGAGCGCACAGATTCTCGCGAATCCCATCGCTACGGCGGCGGAGCAGGGACTCGTGCGGTCGAGGGGTGAAACGCAGTCCAACGAAAACAGACACAGCGGCCCGCGCACAGCCGAGCATCATGTGTCGAAAATACGCACAGAGAGTATTCATGTTGTTCTACGCCAGAAATTTTCGCCAGTGTCGTCGCGGTGAATGCGCGGGCGACGGACGATGTCGGGCATCGATAATTCGACAATCAGGCCGGCGCAGCACTGCGATGATCGCCGGACGACCAGCCCGATGGGGGCCGCGGATCGATATGTTGGTCCGCTGGGGAAGGCGGAGGTGGGCGTCGGCAGGGCCGAACAGGGACAGGCGACGGTCGGACCCGAACACCGCGCTCGCCTATCTGGAGCAGCTTCCGGCACTGAGGTTGCTCGAGCGGCTTCCGGTTCCCGCCCTTGCCGTCGATGAAGACGGAGTGATCGTGCATGCCAACCCGGCGCTCGAGCGGATGCTGGGATACGCCGAAAACTGGCTTGCCGGGTGTTCGGTCGGTGACGTGGTCGATCCGGAGACGTCGCCGAACGGACCCGCGGCGGTGGCGCAGTTGCGGGACTGTGCGGGAAAGGTCATCGAGCTCGCCCATTGGGACGGTTTCGTCGTGCGTGCCGCGGTGAGCAGGTCGGTGCTGCGCCGGGAGGATGATCCTGTCACCTTCGTGTGCTTCCGGGACGTCACCGAGCAGTTGTGGGGCGGTGGACGGGCACCCGAATTCGAATGATGTCACTCTGTCGGACGACGGCTGGTCTGAATTGCGCGAGTCGGGTGTCCGCACCCGGCGTGCGGCGCACACTGAGAACGGACGTACAGCATCCGAGTCCGGAGAGGTGAACCGTCGTGTCCGATAAGTCGAGCGTCAAGCAGGAGATCGCAGCCGACACGGTGATCGGTGCCGCGGTCATGCTGGTCACCATCGGCGTGCTGCATATCCTGCAGGGGATCGCAGCGCTCGGCAACGATGACGTCTTCGTCGTCGTCGTCGAGTACACCTACGAGTTCGATCTGACCGTGTGGGGTTGGATCCACATCGTGCTCGGTGTGGTGATCGCGCTGGTGGGCGTCGCCCTGTTCAGCGGTGGAATCTGGGCGCGGACCTTGACGGTCGTCATCGCGGCGGCATCGATCGTGGTCAACTTCCTGTGGATGCCCCATTACCCGGGGTGGGCGATCCTGATCATCGCGCTGGACGTCGTTGCGATCTGGGCGGTATTGACCTGGATTCCGAGCGCGGGCCGGGACTAGTCGTGGACTAGTCGTCGCCGCTGGGGTGACGACTTCACGATTCCATCATATCTCTCGGTCACCGCGGCGACCCGTCGATCAGGATGTGCAGGCTCTCGGCCCCAGCCCCTTTCCACGACCACCGATTCCGACGCGGGAAGGTCACAGTCACAGCGCGTTCCGCGCACGAGAGGTATTGGACCACAGTCGGTTTCAAGTCCGTGTGGCGGCCCATCGAGTCGCTTTGCCGGGTTCGGTTCGGACATCCCGGCCCATCCCCGTTGCCTCGCAAGTGCCGAGGGCGAGCAAGGGCGGCCGGTTCAGGTGCGCGATGACTCCGGGTCGGTGCCGGCTGTGCCGGGCTCGTCGGGATCGGCGAACATCGCCTCGATTCGGTTCAGAATCTCCGGCGTGCCCAGCACCCGGCGGGTGGGGATCGAGTGATGTGGTGCGCTCGCGGACGAAGCCTGGCGGTGTGTCATGTGTTTACTCTCGGTTGCGCAGTTGTGGACCGAGCGGAGCGGCCAGGGCACGGGCACCCCTCCCGGTCACCGCCAGTCTCACCTACCCACGCGGCGCCGGGCAAGGGGACAAGGTCATCTCCCTCCGGCGTACCGAGCACCAGGACGCGTCCGGTCGCCCGCTCGACCGGAACAATCCGATTCCAAGTCGGGCGGAACCACCCGCATTTCGACGCGAACGCACACCGACGGGGCGGACAATGAATGAACCCGGCAGTGGGTTGCGGCGAGGAAGGGGCGTCATGTCCGAAGGTTCGTCGGTCAAACAGGGCGTCGCGGCGGGGACCGCGATGGGTGCAGCGGTCATCATGGTCACCGTCGGACTCCTGCAGTTCTTCCAAGGGCTCGCCGCGGTCTATGAGAACGAGGAGTTCGTGGTGGGGGTGGAGTACCTCTACAAGTTCGACTTCACGGTCTGGGGCTGGATCCATCTCGTGCTGGGTGCGTTGGTCGCGGTGACCGGCCTCGCGTTGTTCACCGGCGCCGCGTGGGCCCGGATGTCGGCGATCGTGATCGCAGCGATCTCGATCGTGGCCAATTTCCTCTGGCTGCCGCACTACCCGTGGTGGTCGGTGATCGTGATCGCGCTCGACGTGGTGGTGATCTGGGCGATCTCGACGTGGCGGCCGAACCCTTCCGACGCCTGGGCCTGACAACAGTAAGTCCTCATCGATCGCTTTCAGGACGGAGTGTGCGTTCCCTCCGGCCACCCGACGCTGGAGAGTGCTCCCCGCAGCACCGATTCGTAGATCACGTCGAGGTCCAGTTCGTCGCCGAGGAAGTCGGTGTTCACGAGCATCACGAAGCCGTGCATGGCGGCGAAGATGCTGACGGCCGCGTCGAGGGTGTCCTCCGGCGGCAGTCCGCACGAGGCCAGCATCGTGCGCAGTGCCGTGTTCGCGTCGAGTGCGGCGGAGATGAACGCGTCCCGGTCGACCGGTGCGGTGGTGAGCGTCTGGTACCGGTGCGGGTGGTCGGTGGCCCAGGCGCGGTGCGCGTCGAGGAGCGCCCGGAGGCCGTCGGGACCGCTTCGGCCCATGGCGATCTCGCGTAGCCGCGCACCGAGTTCCGCCATGGTGCGCACCTGAACGGCACCACGGATGTCGTCGAGGTTGCGGACGTGGTTGTAGAGGGATGCGGTGACGACGTTCAGCCGGGCGGAGAGGCTCGTCATCGACAACGGTTCCCAGCCGTGCTCGTCGATGATCTCGATCGCGGCATCCACAACCTTGTCCCGCGTGAGTGTGCGACGTCGGATCGGTCCGTTCTGCCCTTTCGCCATGGGTCCAGCATAAGGGCTTCCATTACAAATGAAAGTGTGTAGTTTAAGACGCATCCCATTCGTTTATCGATCGAGGAGCAGTGCATGACCGCGTCTCGGATTGATCTCAAATCCCCCGACGTCTACGCGGAAGGGGTCCCCTACGCGTTCTTCGACCACCTGCGGGCGAGCGAACCCGTCTATTGGCAGCCCGAGGAGAACGGCACCGGGTTCTGGGCGGTGACGAAGCATGCCGACGTCGTCGCCGTGTCCCGCGACAGTGCGACGTTCTCGTCGGCGGTGGGCACCACCCAGATCGACGATTTCGACGAGCAGACCCGCGCGAAGCAGGCTGCCATGCTCGTGAACCTCGACCCACCCGACCACACCCGGCTGCGACAACTCGTCAGCCGCGGATTCACCCCGCGCACAGTCAAAGTGCTCGAGGAGCACATCCGCGACATCTGTACCCGGATCGTCGATCGGCTGCTCGACGCACGCGACGTCGACTTCGTCCCCGAGGCGGCGGCGCCGTTGCCACTCGAGGTCATCGCGGCACTGCTGGGTGCGCCCGCCGGGGACGTCGACAAGCTCTACGACTGGTCGAACCGGATGATCGGCTTCGACGATCCCGAATACGGCACCACCCAGGCCGACGGCGAGATGGCCGCGGCGGAGATCTTCCTGTACGCCAACGAGCTTGCAGCGCAGCGCCGCATCGAGCCGCGCGACGACATCGTCACCAAGCTCGTGCAGCCGGACGAGAACGGCGACACGCTCACCGAGATGGAATTCAACATGTTCTTCGTCCTGCTCGTGGTGGCGGGGAACGAAACGACGCGCAACGCGACCGCCGGTGGGATGCAGGCCTTCATCGATCATCCCGATCAGTGGCGGCGACTGCAGTGCGAGCCGGAACTGGCCGCGAGCGCGGTGGAGGAGATCCTGCGGTGGGTGACCCCGGTGATGGACTTCCGGCGCACCGCCACTCGGGATGCCTACATCGGCGACCAGTTGGTCAGGGCCGGCGACAAGGTGGTGATCTACTACCCGAGCGCCAACCGGGACGAGGACGTCTTCGACGAGCCGTACCGGTTCGACATCGGCCGGAGCCCCAACCCGCAGATCGCGTTCGGCGGTAGCGGGGTGCACTTCTGCCTCGGTGCCCACCTGGCGCGGCTCGAACTGAAGATCCTGTTCGAGACTCTCGCCGCGCGGATCGACCGCGTGGAACCCGCCGGGCCCGTCGCCCGGTTGCGGTCGAATTTCATCAGCGGCATCAAGACGATGCCCGTGCGAATTCACCCGCGCAGTCCGGTGTGAGAGTCCGATTTTCGTTGCCAGCCGCCGGTAACTGTAGTAGCGTCCAGACATGTGTCCAGTAGTATGAATTTCGAGTCCACCCGCCGCCGTCTGACCGAGAAGCAGGCCGATACCGTCGACCGCCTCACCAAGGCGGCAGTCGAAGTGCTGCGTGAAGAGGGATTCGCGGGACTCACGGTTCGCTCGGTGGCCGGCATCGCCGGTGTCGCACCTGCGACCGCGTACACCTACTTCTCCTCGAAGGAGCACCTCGTCGCCGAGGTTTTCTGGCGCCGCCTCGCCGCGTCGCCGCCGCAACCGGCCGACGACGGACTCGACCGCACCGGACGCGTGGTCGCCGTACTCCGCCACATCGCTCTCCTGGTGGCGGACGAACCCGAACTCGCCGGCGCCGTCACCAACGCGCTGCTCGGTCGCGACCCCGACGTGGAGCACCTCCGCGCCCGCATCGGGCTCGAGATCCGTGATCGCCTCGCCACGGCGCTGGGAGACGGCCACGATCCCGACGTCCTCGAAGCGCTGGAGCTGCTGTACGCCGGCGGCCTGGTCCGCGCGGGAATGGGCTACGGGTCTTACGCACAATTCGCCGATCGACTCGAAACTTCCGCCAAGCTGATACTGGAGTAGATGCCATGACCGCAGCCTCGATGCCCGGGGTGTCACACAATCCGGTGACGTTCAATCCGTACGACTATGGCTTCCACGAAGATCCGTACGTCACGTATCGAAGACTGCGGGAAGAAGCGCCGGTCTACTACAACGAGGAACTCGACTTCTGGGCGCTGTCCCGGCACGAGGACGTCGTCGCGGCGTTCCGCGACAACCAACGTCTGTCGAGCGCAAACGGGGTGTCCCTCGACCCCGCGGCGTACGGCCCGCACGCCCACAAGACGATGTCCTTTCTCGCACTGGACGATCCGCGGCACATGCGGATGCGGCAGTTGGTGTCGCGGGGCTTCACCCCGAGGCGGGTGAACGAACTCGAGGGGCGGATCGTGGATCTGACCCGGCAGTACCTCGACCCGGCCCTCGGGGCGGGCGAGTTCGACTGGATCGCCGAGTTCGCCGGCAAGCTCCCGATGGACGTGATCTCGGAGCTGATGGGGGTGCCGGAGGCCGATCGCGGTGAACTCCGGCGGCTCGCCGATCTGGTGGTGCACCGCGAGGAGGGCGTCCTCGACGTGCCCCACGCCGCGATGGAGGCGTCGCTCTACCTCGTCGGCTACTACGCCGACATGCTGGCCGAGCGGCGGAAGAAGCCGACCGAGGACCTCACGTCCGCCCTGCTCGAGGCGGAGATCGACGGCGACCGGCTCACCGACGACGAGATCATCGCATTCATGTTCCTGATGGTGGTGGCGGGGAACGAAACCACCACCAAACTTCTCGGCAACGCGTTGTACTGGGGTTTTCGCTATCCGGGCGAGGCCAGGCACGTGTTCGAGGATGCGAGCCGGGTGCCGGAGTGGGTGGAGGAGACCCTGCGCTTCGACACGTCCAGTCAGATGGTCGCGCGAACGGCGTCCGTCGACCTGGACTTCCACGACCGGACGATTCCCGCCGGCGACAAGGTGCTGATCCTCATCGGCTCCGCGAACCGGGACTCGGCGGTGTTCGAGAACGCCGACGAATACCGGATCGGCAGGGACACGTCCAACAAGCTCGCGAGCTTCGGCGGCGGCACCCACTTCTGCCTGGGCGCCCACATGGCCAGGCTCGAAGCGCGGATCGCGCTCACCGAACTCGTCTCCCGCATCGACGACTACGACATCGACGAGGCGAACAGTGTGCGCGTCCACTCGACCAACGTGCGCGGTTTCGCCACCCTTCCCATGAAAGTGCAGGTCCGCGATGCCTAGGTTCGAGCCCAACCCGCAGCGTCGCCCGTCGATCGTCGCCGGGGCGTCGTCGGGAATCGGCACGGCGACGGCCTATGCGCTGGCCGAGGCCGGTCACCCCGTCGCGCTCGGTGCCCGCCGGGTGGCCGAATGCGAGGAGATCGCGGAGAAGATCCGCAGCAACGGCGGAGAAGCGTTCGCGCACTACCTCGACGTCACCGACTCCGCATCCGTCGACGAATTCGTCACGGCGGCGGAGAAAGCGCTCGGCCCCACCGAGATCGCGTTGTCGGGGGCCGGCGACCTGGAGTTCTCCGTCGCCCACGAGATGGACCCCGACCAGTTCCTGGGCCAGGTCAACGTCCACCTGGTCGGTGCGCAGCGTCTCGCGCACCGCCTCCTTCCCGGCATGATCGAACGCAGGCGCGGAGACTTCGTCCTGATCGGATCCGATTGCGCCGACACCCCCCGGCCCCGGATGGGCGCCTACAACGCCGCGAAGGCCGGCGTCGAGATGATGGGCCGGCAGATGCGAATGGAACTGGAAGGCACCGGCGTCCGGGCGTCGGTCGTGCGTCCGGGACCCACGCAGACGTCCATGGGGATGAACACCACCGAGGAGGTCATCGGACCCGTCCTCGAAGACTGGGCGAAGTGGGGATTCGCCCGGCACTCGTACTTCTTGCGCGCCTCCGCGATCGCGGACGCCGTCGTCGCCGCCGTCAGTGCGCCCCGCGGCGCTCACATGGTGCTGATCGAGGTGCAGCCCGAGGCGCCCCTGCGAAAGGATGGAGAATGAACCCGGCTACCCCGCAACGGGTGTCCGGCGGTGAGCACGAGCACGGACATCTCGAAGAACTGCGCACCGACCCGATCGCGCTGATGCGCCGTGTTCGGGAGGAGTGCGGCAACGTCGGTGTGTTCCAGCTCGCCGACAAGAAGGTGGTGCTGCTGTCCGGCGCCGAGGCCAACGAATTCTTCTTCCGCTCCACCGACGAGGATCTCGACCAGCAGGCCGCCTACCCGTTCATGAAGCCGATCTTCGGCGAGGGAGTCGTGTTCGACGCGAGCCCCGAGCGCCGCAAGGAGATGCTGCACAACCAGGCGTTGCGCGGCGAGCAGATGAAGGGGCACGCCGCGACGATCGCCCACGAGGTCGATCGCATGGTGGCGCAGTGGGGCGACGAGGGGGAGATCGACCTCCTCGAATTCTTCGCGGAGCTGACCATCTACACGTCTTCGGCCTGCCTGATCGGTAAGAAGTTCCGGGAGCAGCTCGACGGCCGGTTCGCGCACCTGTACCACGAGCTCGAGCAGGGCACCGACCCCATCGCGTACGTCGACGCCTACGCCCCGATCGAGAGCTTCCGCCGGCGGGACGAGGCGAGGGTGCAGTTGGTGGCACTCGTCCAGGAGATCATGAACGGGCGCATCGAGAACCCTCCTCAGGGCAAGGAGGATCGGGACATGCTCGACGTGCTCGTCTCGATCAAGGACGAGGACGGCAACGAGCGCTTCACGGCGGACGAGATCACCGGCATGTTCATCTCGATGATGTTCGCCGGACACCACACCACGTCCGGCACCGCGGCCTGGACCCTGATCGAGCTGCTGCGGCACCCGGACTACGCGAAGCAGGTGGTCGCCGAACTCGACGACCTCTATTCGGACGGCTCCGACATCAGTTTCGGGGCGCTCAGGCAGATCCCGAAACTCGAGGCGGTGCTGAAGGAGACGCTCCGGATGCACCCGCCGCTGATCATCCTGTTGCGCGTCGCGCGGGGCGAGTTCGAAGTCGGGGGCTACCGGATCGCCGAGAACGACCTGGTGGCTGCCACACCGGCGATCTCCAACCGCATCGCGGAGGACTTCCCGAACCCGGACACGTTCGATCCCGAACGCTATATTGACCCCAACCAGGAAGACATCGTCAACCGCTGGACGTGGATTCCGTTCGGCGCCGGCAGGCACCGCTGCGTCGGGGCCGCGTTCGCGCTGATGCAGTTGAAGGCGATCTTCTCGATTCTCCTGCAGGACTGGGAGTTCGAGATTGCGCAACCCTCCGAGACGTACCGCAACGATCACAGCAAGATGGTGGTGCAGCTGCAGCAGCCGTGCACCGTGAGGTACCGGAAGCGAAGCACGTGATGAAAGTCGAAGCCGATCTCGACCTGTGTCAGGGTCATGCCGTGTGCGAGATGGAGGCACCCGATGTCTTCGTCGTCCCGAAGCACGGCAAGGTCGAGATCCTCGACACCGACCCACCCGAGAACCTGCGCGCCGAAGTCGAGAGCGCCGTGCGTTTCTGCCCGACCCAGGCCCTGCGGATCCTCGCGGACGACGACTCTGAAGGAGATAGCTGATGGTGCAGTTCGATCGTGCGGAGCTCGACGAGATGGTGCAGCGCTGGGTGGACGAGAACAAGCGGTGCGAATCGCTCGGCGACTGGAAACCGCTCGCCGAAATGTACACCGAGGACGCCACGTACGGATGGAACTACGGGCCGAAAGACGATTTCATGGCTGTCGGCCGGGACGAGATCCGCGACCTGGCGCTGGGGCAGGAGATGGAGGGCCTCGAGGGCTGGGAGTATCCGTACCAGCAGTTCGTCGTCGACGATCGCAGCGGCGACGTCATCGGCTTCTGGAAGCAGGTGTCCGAACGCACCCGCGACGACGGCACGCACTATCAGGTCACCGGGATCGGTGGCAGCTGGTTCCGGTACGGCGGCAACTTCCAATGGTCCTGGCAGCGTGACTTCTTCGACTTCGGCAACGTCTCGAGCCTGTTCCTCGAGATGATCACGAACAACGCCATGTCCGACGGCATGAACGCGCGGATCCAGCGTGCGACGTCCGGCCGGTTGCCGGGGTGGTATCCCGTCGGGCAGGCCCCGGTCTCGTTGTGGTGAGTCCCGTGAAGGTTCCGGTGTCGTTCGCCGATCTGTCCCGCGAGGATCTCGCGATCCTCGTACCGGAACTGCTCCTCTGCGGGCATCTGATCGACCGCTCCGGGATGCCGCACCTGATCGGCGCGTTCGGGCGCGAGGGGATGACGCAGGTCGCGATCGAGGAGTGGATGGCGTCGAGCCCGCTCTACACGAGGAGGATGCAACGGGCCCTGGGTTTCGAGGGCGACGGCGTCGTGACGATCTTCAAGGGCCTGCAACTCGACATCGGCGCGCCACCTCAGTTCATGGACTTCCGGTACCGCGTCACCGATCACGATCACGGCGAATTCTGGCTCGATCACTGCGGCGCGCTGATGGACGTCGAACCGATGGGCGACGAGTACGTGACGGCCATGTGCCACGACATCGAGGACCCGACGTTCGACGCGACCGCCCTGGCCACCAACCCGCATGCGCAGGTGCGTCCCGTGCACCGCCCGCCCCGACGACCCGCGGACCGGACACCGCACTGCCTCTGGAAGGTCACCATCGACGACACCCACCTGCCACCCCCGGTTCCGGAGGGGCTGGTGACGTTGGGACGGTCGCGGGCGGCGACGGTGGAACTGTCGCCGATCGACACCGGCGGCCCGGGACGGCACGACTACGCGGGCGCACTCCTCGACGACCTGCGGTTCGCGGACTTCTCCCATTCGGCCCTCACCCGGATGGCGGAGGAGGTGTGCGTGCAGCAGCATCTGCTGACCCTCGGCTTCCTGCTGGCGGTGCGCGCACGCACCGACGGCGAGGCGGCGCTCGACATCGCCCGCAAGCAGCTCACCGGCATCGCGGGACTCACGTCGGAGCGGATCCGGAACTCGCTCGGGCTTCCCGCGGATCTCGAGGGCCTGGCCGCGGTCCTCGCCGTCCACCCGGTGTTCAATCCCCGCCAGTACGTGGACGTCACGCTCGCTCTCGACGACCGACTCCTGCTCACCCTCGGACGCGACTGCGGAGCCGGCGAGGACGGGGCGTGGCCGTCCATGATCGACGGCGAGCACCTCGCACCGTTGAACGCTCTCGTCCGGGGAGTGTCGCCCAAGTTCGCCGTCCAGGTGGTCGAGGAGACGGACACGGCACTCACCGTGGAGGTCGTCACCGGTGAACCGCCCGCGAAGGAGGCACCCGAGGTCGCGCTCACCCGGTTCAGCACCGGCGCCGACTTCGCGTTCACCGACCGAGGAATTCCCCTACCACTCACAGTCGTCTGAGAGAGGACGCCCCCGTGGCCTACAACCTTGCAGACCTCTTCGAGCATTCCGTCGACACCATGCCGGAGCGGGTGGCACTGATCTGCGGCGCCCGTCGTGTCACCTACCGGGAACTGGAGGACCGGGCCAACAGGCTGGCCCACCACTTCCGGGACGTGGGGCTGACCGCCGGCTCCCACATCGGCGTGCACCTGCACAACTCCATCGAGACCATGGAGACGTTGCTGGCGGCGTACAAGATTCGCGCGGTCCCGATCAATATCAACTACCGCTACACCAGCGACGAACTCGCCTATGTGTACGGCAACGCCGAACTCGACGCCGTCGTCCACCATCGGGTCTACTCCCCGCGCATCGCGGAGGTCCTGCCGTCGCTGCCGAGGATCCGGCACACCGTCGTCGTCGAGGACGATCTCGGCGGCGCCGGTCTGCCCAGCGAGTCGGTGCCGTACGAGGAGGCGCTGTCCGGCAGCGGCGACCGGGACTTCGGCGAACGCAGCTCGGAAGACCTGTTCATCATGTACACCGGCGGCACCACGGGACGCCCCAAAGGGGTGGTGTGGACACACGAGGCGATCTGGCGCGTCCTCGCGGGCGGTCTCGACTTCTACACCGGTGACGCGATCGAGGACGAGTACCAGCAGTCGCGGGTCGGGTCGCAGGCAGACCCGACGCTGTGGTTCGCGCTGCCGCCGCTGATCCACGCGGCCGCGATGATGCCGACGTTCACCGCGCTGTTCAGCGGAAACACCGTGCTGCTGGAATCGAAGTTCGATGCCCACCGGACCTGGGAGCTGGTCGAACGGCACAGGGTGCAGATCCTCATCATCACCGGCGACGCGATGGGGCGGCCGCTGATCGAGGCGCATCAGCCCTCGCGCACCGACACGTCGAGCCTCGGTGTCGTCGCCTCCGGGGCGGCGCTGTTCTCGCCGGTGATCAAGGACGCGTTCCTCGAGGCATTCCCGGGACGGCTGGTCTCCGATTCCATCGGCGCCTCGGAAACAGGCTTCGGCGGAATCGGTTTCGCAACCAAGGGGGAGAAGCAGGTGGGCGGGCCCCGGGTGCCCGCCGGACGCTACACCCTGGTAATCGACGAGGACGACGTTCCCGTCGAGCCGGGCTCCGGGAAGGCCGGCTGGTTCGCGAAGGGCGGGTACGTCCCCCTCGGCTACTACAACGACCCGGAGAAGACCCGCGAGATCTTCCGGGAGGTCGACGGCCGGACTGTCGTCGTCACCGGCGACCGCGCGCGGATCGAGGATGACGGGTCGATCACCCTGCTCGGCCGCGGCAACATGGTGATCAACACCGGCGGCGAGAAGGTGTTCGCCGAAGAGGTCGAGAGCGCGGTGAAGGCCTACCACGACGTGTACGACGCCATCGTGGTCGGCGTGCCCGACGAGCGGTGGGGGCACCGGGTCTCCGCGGTCGTACAGGCGCGCGACGGCCGGAGCGTCGACTTCGCCGGGCTCGAGGAACACGTGCGGCAGAGCCTGGCCGGCTACAAGATTCCACGTCTCGTGTGGGTGGAGCAGGCCGTTCAGCGCACACCCAGCGGCAAGCCCGACTACAGGTGGGCCCAGGGCGTCACCAAGCAACGCGACCCAGACCACCGCACGTGAGTGGCAATGCGTGCCGGAGCACACATTGCCACTCACGTGCGGGTCAGGCGGGAGCGCGGACGACGAGGACCGTTCCCGGGAACTCCGCGGCCAGCTCCTGACGGCTGTGCTTCACGGCCGCGGTGCCGTAGCCCTTCTTCCGGGCGTCGGGGGCGATCCAGATCGCGACGTCCACCTCGCGCCCGGACAGTTCACCGAACACCATGCCGACGGCCGTGTTCTCCGCGGTGTCCTCACACACGAACCATGCGGCGGACTCGTCGTCGACACGGCTCAGGCCTTCCGTGCGTTCCTTCTCGACCCGATCATCGGACCACTGCGCGCCCGAGTCGTCGACCTGCTCGACGCAGCGGCGCCGGAACAGCTCGGCGTCCTCCTCGGTCTGCGTGAACGGGCGGAGGCGGAAGTTCCGGCCGGTGCTCGCCGGCCGATCGCTCGCGGTCCACTCCAGCGTGGCGTCGAGGTCTTTCAGTTCGGTCTGGATGCGCAGCCGCTCGACCTTGGTGAGCCGCCGGAACGTCAGGTTGAGGACGGCCTCCGCGTACGCCTCGGTGGTGTCGAGGAGTCCGGCGACAGTGGTGAGGGCCTCGGCGTGGTCCTCGCTGTCGACGATGGCGTCGAGAACCTCGTGGCGCTGCTCGAGTGCGCGCAGCAGGACCGCGGTGAGCTCGCGACGGTCGTGTATCCGATCTTGAACATGTGTACTCATGTCTGCAATTCCTCGCCCTCGGCCGTCCTACAAGTCCGTACGCGTCAATACTGCAAGAAGTCCTCCGACATGGCACCCGTTACCCGTCGGTACACACAAGTGCTATCGGGGGCTGCAGACGACGACGGGGATCGTCCGGTCGGTCCAGGCCTGGTAGTTGTCGAAGTCGGCGTACATGTCTACGAGCCGCGGCCACAGGCGCGCGCGTTCCTCGGGGTCCGCCACGTGGGCGGTCATCGGCCGAACCCGAGACTTCACCTGAACGGTCACCTCGGGGTTCGCGCGAAGGTTCAGGTACCACATGGGGTGCTTGGGGAGGCCGCCCTGCGAGGCAACGAGGACGATGCAGTCGCCATCCTCGAGGAACAGCAGCGGGCTGATCCGCGGTTCGCCGGTCTTGCGGCCGGTGGTGGTGAGCAGGCAGACGGGCAAGCCGCGAGGAAAGGCGCTACCCACCCGCCACTTGCTGCCCAGCCTGCCACCCGTCCGCCGGTACAGCACGACATTGATCCTGGACATCCACTTGATGACGGAGACGGTCCACTTCGAGTCGAGGCCGGGCGGTCGGGCGGCGGTGGGCGCGTTCATCGGCCCTAGATCCGCTCGATGATGGTGCCGGTGGCGAGCGCGCCGCCGGCACACATCGTGATCAGTGCCGTCGACCCGTCCGTGCGTTCGAGTTCGTGCAACGCGGTGGTGATGAGACGAGACCCGGTGCTGCCCACGGGATGGCCGAGCGCGAGCGCACCGCCGTTGACGTTGACCCGATCCATGTCGGGCTCGTGCACCGATGCCCACGACAGCAGCACCGACGCGAAGGCCTCGTTCACCTCGAACAGGTCGAGGTCGCCGATCTTCATGCCGCTGCGTTCGAGGACGCGAGCCGTGGCCTGGACGGGTCCGTCGAGGTGGAACTCGGGTTCGGAACCGACGAGCGCCTGGGAGATGATCCGGGCCCGCGGTGTCAGGCCGAGAGCGCGTGCCCGGGCCTCGTCCATCAGCATGACGGCGGCGGCACCGTCGGAGATCTGCGATGACGTGCCCGCCGTGTGGATGCCGCCCTCGAGTACAGGCTTCAGTGTGGCGAGCGACTCCGCGGTGGTGTCGCGCAGACCCTGATCTCGGCTCACGACCCGGGTCTCACCGGTGAGGTTGCCGTCCTTGTCCACGACGGGCGCGGACACCTTCAACACTTCCCGGTCGAAACGCCCTTCGTCCCAGGCCTGCTTGGCGCGGGCCTGCGAACGCACCCCGAGGGCCTCGACGTCGGCGCGGGTGATTCCGCGGCGACGGGCGATCCGCTCGGCGGCCTCGAACTGGTTGGGCATGTCGATGTCCCAGTCGGCTGGCCGTCGCGGCCCGGCGTTCTCGCCGACGTTCGCGCCGAGCGGCACCTGGCTCATCGCTTCGATGCCGCAGGCGATTCCGATGTCGATCGCGTCGGTGGCGATCAGGCCGGCGATGAGGTGGTTGGCCTGCTGCGCGGAGCCGCACTGGCAGTCGATCGTGGTGGCGCCGACCTGCCAGGGCAGCCCGGCATGCAGCCACGCGGTCCGGGTGATGTTGTTCGACTGCGCACCGGCCTGGGTGACGCAGCCGCCGATCACCTGCTCCACCAGTTCGGGGTCGATGCCGGCGCGGTCGAGGATGCCCCGCTGAGCGGCGCCGAGAATCTCGGCGGCGTGCAATCCGGACAGCCAGCCACCGCGCTTTCCGATCGGGGTGCGTACGGCCTCGACGATTACGGGTGTGCCCACGGTGGGCTCCTTTCCTTGTTCTCAGAAAATAGAACAGGTTCTGCCATCCGGGCAAGGTCTGAATGAGCTTTCCTTTGCTAGTCGCCCGGCTTGTGCTTCAATGCTAGTAGAACGTGTTCCACATCACGGAGTGGTGTATGGCTTAGGGCAGGAGACAGCAGTGGCGCAGCCCAATCTTCCAGAGGGTTTCGACTTCACCGACCCGGACATCTACGCAGAGCGCATCCCCTACCAGGAGTTCGCCGAACTGCGGAAGACTGCCCCGATCTGGTGGAACCCGCAGCCGCCGGAGATCGGTGGCTTCCACGACGACGGCTACTGGGTCGTCAGCAAACTCGAGGACGTCAAGGAGGTGTCGCGGCGCAGCGACGTCTTCTCCACACACGAGAACACCGCGATCGTGCGCTTCGCCGACGACATTCCGCGCGAGAACATCGAGATGCAGCGCTTCATCCTCATCAACAAGGACGCTCCCGAGCACACCAAGCTCCGCAAACTCGTCTCCCGCGGCTTCACGCCCCGCGCGATCAACAGCCTGCGCGAAGAACTCACCGAGCGCGCCGAGAAGATCGTGAAGGCCGCCGCCGAATCGGGAGCCGGCGACTTCGTCACCCAGGTGGCGTGCGAACTTCCGCTGCAGGCGATCGCCGAACTGCTCGGTGTGCCGCAGGAAGATCGACTGAAGGTGTTCGACTGGTCGAACCAGATGACGGGTTACGACGACCCCGAACTGGACATCGATCCGCAGGCCGCGTCGATGGAGATCCTCGGCTACGCGTACCAGATGGCGGACGAGCGCAAGAAGTGCCCGGCCGAAGACATCGTCACGACGCTGATCGAGGCGGACATCGATGGAAATGAGCTTTCTCCCGAGGAATTCGGCTTCTTCGTGATTCTGCTGGCGGTCGCCGGCAACGAGACCACTCGCAATGCGATCACACACGGCATGATGGCGTTCCTGGACCATCCCGATCAGTGGGAGCTCTACAAGAAGGAACGTCCCAAGACGGCGGCCGACGAGATCGTCCGGTGGGCGACCCCGGTCAACTCGTTCCAGCGCACCGCACTGGAAGACACCGAACTCGGCGGAGTGCAGATCAAGAAGGGGCAGCGAGTCGTAATGCTCTACGGCTCCGCCAATTTCGACGAGGACGCGTTCGAGAACCCGGAGAAGTTCGACATCATGCGGGAGAACAACCCGCACGTCGGCTTCGGCGGCACCGGCGCCCACTTCTGCCTCGGGGCCAACCTCGCGCGACTCGAGATCGACCTGATCTTCAATGCGATTGCGGATCACCTGCCCGATATCAGTAAGCTGGGAGATCCGCGGCGGTTGCGCTCGGGCTGGCTCAACGGTATCAAGGAGTTTCAGGTCGATTACAAGGCCGCGTCAGGCGGTTGCCCGGTCAGACACTGACCCCCTGATTCAGCGGCGTCGGAGGGCACCCTCATCCTCTCCGACGCCGCTGTTCTCTTTCGGTCCGAGGAAGGGTGGGAGCAGATCATGACTTTGCAGTCCACCATCCACGACCTGGGTGCCGTATTCCCGGCGCCGGGAGACCCGGCCGTGACCGCGGCCCTGGGCGAGTTCCTTCGCCGCCGCGACCCCGCACCTCGCCTGCTCGCATTCGGGGAGCCCATGCACGGGGAGGAGGTATTTCTCCGGCTGCGCAACCACATGTTCCAGCACCTCGTCGAACACGAGGGCTACCGGTCCATCGCACTCGAAAGCAGTTGCCTGAAGGGGCTGCTCGTCGACTCCTAGGTGCGGGGCGGGACGGATCACGCGCTCGACCACGTCATGGAACACGGTTTCAGTCACGGATTCGGCGAGTCCCGGGCGAACCGCGACCTGGTCCGGTGGATGGCCGAATACAACCGTCGACGCGGACCGGACGAGCACCTCCGATTCTTCGGATTCGACGCCCCATCGAGATGACGTCCGCCGACAGTCCCAGGCAGGCCCTGATCTACGTCGACACCTACCTGCGGTCGCACCTCGACGAGCAGGATCTGCCCTGCGCTCCGGACAGGATCTCCGCACTGATCGGCGACGACGACCGCTGGAGCAACCCGGCCGTCGCCATGGACCCGACCCAGGCCGTCGGTACCGCCCTGGAGGCCGTCGAGTTGCGTCTCATCGCCGACGACCTGATGACGCTGCTCGCGTCGCAGGCGCCTCACCTCGTCGCCGAAGGCGCGCGAGACGAATTGTGGGAGGCCGAGTTGCACGGCCGCGTCGCCACCCGCCTGCTCAGCTATCACGCAGGAATGGCGGAGAACTCTCCACGCCGCATCGCCCGGCTCCTAGGAATCCGCGACACTCTGATGGCGGACAACCTGTCCGCGCTCGTGCAGAGGGAGGCCGATCGAGGCCCGACGTTCGTCTTCGCCCACAACGGCCACCTGCTGAAAGGTGAAACCCACTGGGATCTCGCCGGACTGCATCTGCACTGGTGGTGTGCCGGCGCCCACCTGGGCGTGCGGCTCGGCGACGCCTACGCGGTCATCGGTGGGGCCGTCGGGGAGGCGCCCGGCCACGGCATCGGACAGCCGCCACCAGGCACCGTCGAGGGCCGGCTCTTCGCCGTCGGAGAGAGCTGTCTCGTGCCGGCTGCGCCGGTGGCGCGCAAGGTGGGAGACGTGGAGAAGCGTGCCGACCCGTCGGGCAACTCCACGTACTTCCCGTTGGACCCCGCCGGCCTCGGCGAACTCGACGCCGTCCTCTTCGTCCGGCGCATCGCCGACGCCGACGGGTGATCCGAACCGCTCAGACCTTGCGCAGCGTCTTCATCGCCCGCTCGACCTCCCAGAAGGCCCGCAGGGACGTGATCTTGCCGTCCTCGTTCACGCGATAGATGATTACGCACTCGGCGTCGATCTGCGATCCCCCAACGATCGACCGTATCGTTCCGATGTTCGCGTTCTCGTTCCCGCACACCAGGGAATCGGTGATGAGGAACTCGAGCGATTCGGTGGTCGCGATCGTCATGTCGTAGAACCGGGAGATCGCGTCGAGGCCGTGGTGACCCTTGCCTTCGGGGTCGAAACCCGAAGGGCCGACGGGATCTTCGACGCAGGCGTCCTCGGCGAACAGGGCCAGCCACTCGTCCTTGCGCCTGCCACTGGCCGCCTCGCGGGACGCCTGCCCGGCGAGGCGGGCAGGATGGTCGGTCGTCGTCATGTCCACACCCCTATCCGATGTACTGGTCGGCGAACGTGCGCAGCGAATCCTGCTTGGCCTCGAGCGGTCCGTCGAAGCCGATGCCGTCGAACACCCACGGGACCACAATCGTGTCGGTCACCCCGGCATCCGCCAACTCGGCGTATCCGTCCTTCCCGAAACGGTCGATGCAGACTGTCTGGATCTCGTACGGCAGGTCGGCTCGGCCGTACTCCTCCCGGAGTTCCCGCAAGCGCGCGATGACCTGGACGAGGTCGTCGAACTTGATCATCGCGGACGTCCAGCCGTCGCCCACCCGCGCGGCGCGGCGCAGGGCGACGTCGGTGTGCCCGCCGACGTAGAACGGCACCGGCTTCGTTGGGGCCGGGCTCATCTGCAGGCGGTCGAAGTCGTAGAACTCGCCGTGATACTCGACCATGCCGCCGCCGAGAATCAGCTTGATGACGTCGATCATCTCGTCGACGCGCGCGCCGCGCTTCGCGTACGGCACTCCGCACCATTCGAATTCCTCGGGTGCCCAGCCGATCCCGACGCCGAAGCCGAACCGGTTGCCGATGAGGTTGGCCACCGATCCCACCTGGCGAGCGAGGAGCACCGGATTGCGGGAACCCAGCTTGAGGACCTGGGTGTAGAACTCGATCTTCGACGTCACCGCACCCATCGCGGCCGCCGCGATCAGCGGATCCACCCACGGCGTCTCCTCGTTCCACATCCGTGAGCCGTCCGGTGTGTACGGATAGTCGGCGCTCTGCTTCTCCATGAAGAACAGCGAGTCGGGGAGTGCGATGGACGAGAATCCACACTCCTCGGCTGTTTTCGCGAGAGCAGGCAGTTGGTCGAGGGGATTCATGGCGATGCCGACGGTGAACTTCATGGTGATTTCCCCGCTACTAGTTGTTCGGCCGGTCGGATCCGACCACCCACATCGAGAAGTACTGCGAACCGCCGCCGTAGGCGTGGCCGAGTGCCTTGCGTGCGTCCTTCACCTGGTGATCGCCGGCGCGGTGCATCACCTGCATCGCCGACTCGGCGAACCGGATCATGCCCGACGCGCCGATGGGATTGGACGACAGCACGCCGCCGGACGCGTTGAGCGGGAGCCGGCCGCCGATGGCCGTCTCGCCCGCCTCGGTCAGCTTCCAGCCCTCACCTTCGGCGACGAAGCCCAGATTCTCGAGCCACATCGGCTCGAACCAGGAGAAGGGGACGTAGATTTCGGCGACGTCGATCTCGTCGAGCGGGTCCTTGATCCCGGCGGCCTTCCACAGCGCGGCCGCGGCGTCCCGGCCGGCCTGGGGATTCACCTGGTCGCGTCCCGCGAAGGTGGTGGGTTCGGTGCGCATCGCGGTGGCGTGAATCCACGCGACCTCACGACCGTCGGCGGTGACCTGCTCGGCGGCCTCCTCGTTGCCGATCACCATCGCGCAGGCGCCGTCCGAGGACGGACAGGTCTCGTCGTAGCGGATGGGATCCCACAGCATCTGCGAGGCCTGGACGGATTCGAGGGTGATGTCGGGCTGCTTGAGGTGGGCGTACGGGTTGAGGCTGCCGTTCAGCCGGTCCTTCACCGCCACCATCGCGCCGATGTGGTCGGGTGCCCCGGACCGCCGGATGTAGGAGCGGACGTGCGGGGCGAAGTATCCGCCGGCGCCTGCACCGACCGGCATGTGAAATGGGATGGGGGTGGACAGCGCCCACATGGCGTTCGACTCGGACTGCTTCTCCCACGCCACCGTCAGCACCCGCTTGTGCACGCCGGACTTCACGAGGCTCGACGCCACCACCGCGGTCGATCCACCGACCGAACCTGCGGTGTGCACGCGCAGCAGCGGTTTGCCGTTGGCGCCGAGCGCGTCGGACATCGCGAGTTCCGGCATCATCGACCCCTCGAACAGGTCGGGGGCCTTCCCGATCACGACGGCGTCGATGTCGTCCCAGCCCACCCGCGCGTCTTCCATCGCACGGTCGATCGCCTCGCGCACCAGCCCGGCCATGGACACGTCGTGCCGCTTCGCCACGTAATGGGTCTGACCGGTGCCCAGTACGGCGGCCAATTGATTCGCCATCAGTTGCGTCCCTCCAAGACTGCGACCAGATTCTGTTGCAGCACAGCACCACTCGTGGCGTGCGCCAGCGTGCGCCCGGCGTTGCCGTCCATGATGGCCTTGGCTGCGTAACCTATGCGTTCCAGGCCCGCGGCGAACATCGGGTTCCCGCTCAGCGGGCCGCCCGACGGGTTGATCGTCGTCGCATCGGAGAGTCCGATGGCCTCGCGGAGGATCAGTTCCTGATGGGTGAACGGTCCGTGCAGTTCGGCCACGTCGATTCCGCCGACGTCCCCTCCGGTGGCGGCGCGGGCGGATGCCGTCGTCGACGGTGAGACCGTCAGGTCGCGGGCGCCGAAGTTGGGCGAATCGATGCGGTGCTCGATGCCGGTGATCCACGCCGGCCGCTCGCAGAGTTCACGCGCTCGGTCGCCGGCCGCGAGAACCACGGCGGCGGCACCGTCCGTGATCGGTGCACAGTCGTGCGCGCGCAGCGGGTCCGCGACGAACGGGCTGGCCAGCAATTCGTTGATGTCCACATGTCCCGACAGCTGAGTGTTCGGATTGCTCTCCGCCGCGGCCCGGCTGCGGGCGGCCACGGCCGCCATCTCCTCGGACGTCCACTTTCCGGCGTCCAGCCCGATTCGGGCCTGCAGTCCCGCCAGCGACACCGAGTCCAGGGCGAGCGGGGTGACGAGATAGGGGTCCAGTTGCATCGACAGGATCTTGCGGAGGTTGCCCGCCGACGACTTGCCGAAGCCGTAGACGAGCGCGGTGTCGACCTCGCCGGTCATGATCTTGATCCAGGCCTCGTAGAACGCCCATGCCGCATCCATCTCGACGTGCGACTCGTTGATCGGCGGCACCGCGCCGATCGAGTCGACGGCGGAGATGAACGAGAACGAACGGCCCGCCAGGTAGTCCGAGGATCCGGAACACCAGAAACCGATGTCGGACTTGGTGATCCCGAGCTCCTCGTACAGCTGCTGGAAGCAGGGAACCAGCATCTCGACGCCGTTGGTGGTGCCGGAGGTCTCGCGCACGTGCGGTGCGTGCGCGAACCCGACGACTGCGATATCTGTCATTGTGCCGCGCCCTTACAGGTGGTGTTTGTAGGTGTCGTACTCGGCTTCGGGCTCACCCGTCGGCCTGAAGTACTCGATGTTCTCGAGGGTGTAGCCCCACTCCTCGCGGGGCTTCCACTTGGCCTCCACGCGCATACCCATCCGCACGTCGGCGGCGTCGCAGTCGAGGATCAGGTGCAGGAACGCGATGTCCGCGCCGTCGAGCAGCACATAGGCGGCGACGTACGGCGGCTTGATCCGCTGCCCGAGGAACGGGACGTTCACGATGCAGAACGTGGTGACGATGCCCCTGTCCGGCAGTTCCACCTGCTCCTTCGTCGGGATGCCGTCGGTGGGGTTCGCGCTGCGCGGCGGGATGTACACCTTGCCGTCCGGTCCGGTGCGTCCGCCGATCAGCTTGCCCGCCTTCAACCCTCGGAGGTAGTAGCTCTCCTCGGCGGAGGCGGAATGCATGTAGTCGAGGTCGATCGGTGTCGTGACCATCGTGACCGGTTCCGACTCCGTCGACGGCTCGGGTTCGTTCGTCGACTCGCCGGGCTCGAAGCACACGATGTCCTGGATGCGCCCGACGCGTTCCTCCGCCCATCGCGCTCGGACCCGCATACCCGTGCTCATCCCGGCGGGGGAGGGGACGTCCACGGCGTGGACCAGGGACGTGTCGGCGCCGTCCAGCTTGATCAGGGCCCACGCGAAGGGGGTGGTGAGTGGCTGTCCGGCAATCGGTTCCGGCATCCACGTCCAGCTCACCACGGTCCCGGCGTCGGACACCCCGACGAAATCGGTGAGGGGTTCTGCGGTGTTCGGGTCGAATTCGGGCGGTGGGACGTAGACACGTCCGTCCGAGCCGCGGGCGCCGAGAACCGTGCGGTCACGCAGCGCGGTCACGAAGGCTCCGATGGTCGGACCCACCGATCGGGTGTAGTCGAATTGAAGTTTCAGCGGGGCGCTCAACGGTTTGTTCGAGAATTTTTCGGCCACCGCGCTCTTTCCCATGCTCACAACTTCGAGTAGAACAGGTTCTAGTGTTTGTGGCAAGGGTCACTTCTGACGACGGTCGATGCGGAGGCACAGGATGAAGCTCGGGTTGCAACTGGGGTACTGGGGCGCACAGCCGCCGGCAAACGCCCCGGAGTTGATCGCCGCCGCCGAAGCCGAGGGATTCGACGCCGTCTTCGCCGCCGAATCGTGGGGTTCCGACGCGTTCACCCCCCTCGCCTGGTGGGGGTCGAGCACCGACCGCGTCCGTCTGGGCACGTCCGTCGTGCAGATCTCCGCCCGCACACCCACCAGCACCGCCATGCACGCCCTGACCCTCGACCACCTCAGCGGCGGCCGGGCAATCCTCGGGCTCGGCGTGTCCGGGCCGCAGGTCGTCGAGGGGTGGTACGGGCTGCCGTTCACGAAACCGCTCGCCCGCACGCGCGAGTACGTCTCCATCGTCCGCAAGGTGCTGTCGCGGGAGGAGCCCGTCACCAGCGACGGCCCGCACTTCCCGCTGCCCTACACCGGGCCCGGCAGTACCGGACTGGGCAAACCGCTCAAGCCGATCACCCATCCGCTCCGCGCCGACATCCCCATCTGGCTCGGCGCCGAAGGTCCGAAGAACGTCGCGCTCACCGCCGAGATCGCCGACGGCTGGCTCGCCATCTACTACTCACCCCGGCTGGCGCCCATGTACAACGAATGGCTCGACGAAGGCTTCGCCCGCCCCGGCGCCCGGCGCAGCCGCGACGACTTCGAAGTCGCCGCCACCTGCCAGGTCATCGTCACCGACGACCGCGCCGCCGCCATCGCCGGCCTCAAACCGATCACCGCTCTGTACGTCGGCGGCATGGGCGCCCCCGAACTCAACTTCCACGCCCAGGTCTACACCCGCATGGGCTACGGCGAGCAGGTCGAGGAAATCGGGCGCCTCTTCCGCGCCGGCCGTAAAGACGAGGCCGCCGCCGTCGTCCCCGACGACATGGTTACCGAGACCATGATCATCGGCAACGTCGACGAAGTCCGCGCCGACGTCAAACGCTGGGCCGACGCCGGCGTCACCATGCTCCTCGTCTCCTGCCGTGACGCCGACCACGTCCGCGAACTGTCCGCGGCGGTCCTGGGCTGACCTCCCCACCCGCTCCCTCCTCGCCGGGCGAATGTACCTTTCGGCGCCTCAGGTGCGCCGAAAGGCACATTCACCCGGGCGCTCAGAGCATCCGGACCTCCGGCCGGGGACGGGACGACGCGAGCTGGTAGTGCGACCGGAGGTCAGCGATCACGCGGTCCGGGTCGTCACGGACGGCACTCGGGAGCGTCGGAAGCACGATGATGCCGTGGTTCTGCATCCGGGTTCGGCGCTCGACGGTCGATTTGTAGGCCTTGGGCGCGAGATGCCAGTCGAGCGAGTCGATGTCCCAGGCGAACGCGACCTCGTCGATCCAGCCGTCCGGCATGGCGATGAACTGCCCGTCGGCGTCGACGATCTTGCGGTTGAAGATCATTCGGGGTAGCCCGCTCCGGAACCACAATCTGCGGGCTTCGGCTTCGGATACCGAGTGGACGTCGGCACTCACCTCGCGCAGCACCGCACGAGGGAGTGCTGCGCCGCGGCCACTACCCGAGTCCAACTCCGCGATCAGCTCGGGGACGCTCGCCCCGCCTCGCTGAATCACCTCGGCGATGAGGGCTCGAGTGCTGTCGAGGGTGCGGCACCGTCGCGCCGCGTCGAGCAACGCGCGCGGAAGCGGGGCGCAGGGAAGTCCGTTGCGCATCACCGGCGTCGGCATCCGCGTCGTGCGTTCGACGAGGACGAAGCCGGTGGACTGCACGCGGCGGTGCGTGGCGATCAGGACGTGGGCATCGCCGGAGTACGACGTTCCGTACCCGTATTCGTGCAACGCTGCGCGCCCGGTGAGGATTGCGTTGTCGCCGCTGAGCACGATCGCGGCCACTGCACACTGACGTGCGGTCGGCCGGCCGTTGCCGAGCATCACGACGCCGGGAAGGATGCGTTGCCACGGCCCGCCCGGACGGCATCGAGCGTCGATCGCCGAATTCGACACTCCCAAATGCCTCAGTTCGGCGGTGCGGATGATTCCGGATCGGCTCACTCCGTACAGGTCTTCGAGGCGATGTCCCCACTCTCCGCGTCGCATGGAGTCGATCATTGCCCACCCAAGGTCGGCGACAGAGTCGTTCACCAGGCGTTTTGGTGAGCCTGTGGATAAGTTGGGAGCTGTGGATAAGCCCCAGACCCTGGGCGAATGTACCTTTCGGCGCCTCAGATGCGCCGAAAGGTACATTCGCCCGGGAAGGGAAGGGAAGGGAAGGGAAGGGA
>RRBB01000938.1:0-479 GCA_006543605.1 Rhodococcus sp. WS4 | reverse complement strand
TAGATCCCGCCGAGGGCGGCCTCGGCGTCGATCCGGTCCCGGTTGCGGGTCACCGTCAGTGACGTGTCGGTGATATCGACGTGGAAGTGTTTGCCCACCTTGTATTTTCCCCACACCTTCCCGACCCTCATGCCGATCTTCGCGGCCCCGGACAGCCGGCCCCCGGTCACCGCGGCGACGATCTTGCCCAGTTCCGCCTCGGTGGCGTCGAGCAGCTCGGTGCGTTTGCGGGCGCGCTCGTCGGCCAGCGCCGGGTTGCGGCACACGATCAACCGCCCCCCGGGGTAGTCCGGGTGGCTGATCTCGGCGAAGTTCTGCTCGTCGAACAGCGACATCTGCAGCGGCCCGTCGGCGGCGGCCAGCGCCGCGATCTGCGGGGCCCGCAGCGCGGTCAACCAGCCCATCCCGCCGACCTGCCGCAGGGCGGTGATGCGGGCGGCGGTGATCATGCCGCGGTCGCCGACCATCAGCATGTTCTC
>RRBB01000937.1:0-479 GCA_006543605.1 Rhodococcus sp. WS4 | reverse complement strand
ATTCCTGGTACGCAGCGGCGCCGGCCGCCTGCTGCCGCAAAAGTCTACCGGCGCGGCCGAACTGGCCGCGCAGCTGTCCGAGGTCCTGATGCATCCCGAAACCCTGCGCTCCATGGCAGACCAGGCACGCAGCCTGGCGAAACCCGAGGCTACCCGGACGGTGGTCGATGCCTGCCTGGAGGTGGCCCGTGGTTAAAGAACCGAATGGCGTCACCCGGACCATGCGCCGTATCCGCCGCATCCATTTCGTCGGCATCGGCGGCGCCGGCATGTGCGGGATCGCCGAAGTGCTGCTGAACCTCGGCTACGAGGTATCCGGCTCGGACCTCAAGGCCTCGGCGGTGACCGAGCGCCTGGAGAAGTTCGGCGCGCAGATCTTCATCGGCCACCAGGCGGAAAACGCCGACGGTGCCGACGTGCTGGTGGTGTCCAGTGCCATCAACCGGGCCAACCCGGAAGTGGCCTCGGCCCTGGAACGG
>RRBB01000936.1:0-480 GCA_006543605.1 Rhodococcus sp. WS4 | reverse complement strand
ACGCGGGAGCGCGGGATTGCCTCGGACATCCGGTGGGCGCCTATTTCGAGGCGCACATCGAACAGGGGCCGATCCTCGAGGACGAGGAGAAGACCATCGGCGTGGTGCTTGGCGCGCTCGGGCAGAAATGGTTCGACCTGTCCCTGCGCGGCGTCGAGGCACACGCCGGGCCAACGCCGATGCACCTGCGCAAGGACGCCCTGGTCGGTGCCGCGGCGGTGGTCGAGGCGGTCAATCGCGCGGCCCTCGGCCATCAGCCGCATGCTTGCGGCACGGTCGGCTGCCTGCACGCCTATCCCGGTTCGCGCAACGTGATACCCGGCGAAGTGAAGATGACCCTGGACTTCCGCCATCTGCAACCGGAGCGCCTGGACGCGATGATCGCCGAGGTCCGCCAGGTGATCGCCGCGACCTGCGAGAAGCACGGCTTGCAATACGAGCTGGTGCCGACCGCCGACTTCCCGCCGCTGTACTTCGACC
>RRBB01000935.1:0-480 GCA_006543605.1 Rhodococcus sp. WS4 | reverse complement strand
CTCGCCGTCGAAGGAGACTTCCAGGTCGACGGCGCTGGTGCCGTTCTCTTCCTGCAGGCGATGGCTGGCGAGGACGTAGGGCGAGGTCGCCTTGAGGTATTCGTTTTCCAGCAGCGAGTAGATCTGTTGTGCGGTCATTTCCAGGCCGAGACGGTCGGTCTCGCCTTGCACTACCTGGCTGAACTCGATCTGCATGCGCCGCGGCAGGCTGATGCCGTACTCCTGTTCGAGCAGGAAGGTGATGCCGCCCTTGCCGGACTGGCTGTTGACCCGGATCACCGCTTCGTAGTCGCGGCCGATGTCGGCCGGATCGATCGGCAGGTACGGCACTTCCCAGATCGCGTCTTCCTTCTGCTGGGCGAAGCCCTTGCGAATGGCATCCTGGTGCGAGCCGGAGAAAGCGGTATGGACCAGGTCGCCGACATATGGATGGCGCGGGTGGACCGGCAACTGGTTGCACTCTTCGACCACCTTGCGCAC
>RRBB01000934.1:0-480 GCA_006543605.1 Rhodococcus sp. WS4 | reverse complement strand
GCCCGGGATCTTGGCCTTGTCCATCGGGTGGGTGTGCAGGCCCTTGATGGTCTCGACGCAGATCACGCCCTCGTGCTCGGCCTTGTGGGCGAGCATCGGGGGGCCCGCGACGTCGCCGATGGCGTAGATTCCGGGCACGTTGGTGCGCCCCAATCCGTCCGTGACCACGATGCCGCGCTCGAGCTTGACCCCGAGCGTCTCGAGCCCGAGACCTTCGGCGTTGGCGACGACGCCGACCGCCGAGATCAGCCGGTCGGCGGTGAGCTTACTCACTCCGCCCTTGCCGTCGTCGACGGTCGCGGTGATCGAATCCGCGCCCTTCTCGACCGCCGTCACCTTGGTGCCGGTCATGATCTTGATGCCCTGCTTCTCGAAGCGCTTGCGGGCGTGGGCCGCGATCTCGGCGTCCTCCACGGGCAGGATCTGCGGCATGACCTCGATCACGGTCACCTCCGCGCCCATGGTGCGGTAGAACGAGGC
>RRBB01000933.1:0-481 GCA_006543605.1 Rhodococcus sp. WS4 | reverse complement strand
CCATCGTTTCCGCCTACAACGACATGCTCTCGGCGCACCAGCCGTTCGAGCGCTTTCCGGGGCTTATAAAGCAGGCGCTGCACGAGATCGGTTCGGTCGGCCAGTTCGCCGGCGGCGTGCCGGCCATGTGCGACGGGGTGACCCAGGGCGAGCCGGGCATGGAACTGTCGCTGGCCAGCCGCGACGTGATCGCCATGTCCACCGCCATCGCGCTGTCTCACAACATGTTCGATGCGGCGCTGTGCCTGGGCGTCTGCGACAAGATCGTGCCGGGCCTGCTGATCGGCTCGCTGCGCTTCGGCCACCTGCCCACCGTGTTCGTCCCGGCCGGGCCGATGCCGACCGGCATCTCCAACAAGGAAAAGGCCGCGGTGCGCCAACTGTTCGCCGAGGGCAAGGCCACTCGCGAAGAGCTGCTGGCCTCGGAAATGGCCTCCTACCATGCACCCGGCACCTGCACCTTCTATGGCACCGCCAATAC
>RRBB01000932.1:0-482 GCA_006543605.1 Rhodococcus sp. WS4 | reverse complement strand
CCTTCGGCGAGGGCAAGGTGCTGGCCGCAGACGTGCGGGCGATGCTCGGTACCCTCGATCACGGCCAGGTCTATGGCGTGCTCCAGGCCTTGCTGGAGGGCGATGCGCGCGCCCTGCTCGAAGCGGTGCGCCACCTGGCCGAGCAGGGGCCGGACTGGGGCGGCGTGCTTGCCGAAATACTCAACGTGCTGCACCGCGTCGCGATCGCCCAGGCCCTGCCGGAAGCGATCGACAATGGCCAGGGCGACCGCGAGCGGGTGCTGGCCCTGGCCCAGGCGTTGCCGGCGGAAGACGTACAGTTCTATTACCAGATGGGCCTGATCGGCCGCCGCGACCTGCCGCTGGCGCCCGATCCGCGTAGCGGCTTCGAGATGGTGTTGCTGCGGATGCTCGCGTTCCGCCCGGCGGACGCCGACGGCGCGCCGAGGACGCCGCTAAAGGACCTGGGGATCAGCAAGGCCACGACTGATCCCGTCAACTCC
>RRBB01000931.1:0-482 GCA_006543605.1 Rhodococcus sp. WS4 | reverse complement strand
CCACACATCTCACGGGGGCCGCCCGGGGGCCTCGGTCAAGGGAACCGAAATTCTGACCGGCGTGCTCGAAGCAACAGTGCGTGACCCTTCCAAGGTCGGGCCCCGGCGCCAGGCTCATGTGCGGGCTCGCAGCCCAAGGAAACGTCGGCGTCGGACAGGCGACCCAATGCCATTTTCACGCCTGCGAGGCGTCCCGGGAACGGACAGGGGGCTCATGTATTGAGGGCTTCGGGTGGTCGTTCGCCTTCCGATATCTCTTCTTCCGCTTGTCGCTTTTTGGTGGCGATTGATGTCGATTGCTATACCTTGATGGCTCACGGTCTTGATCTGGCGAGTGCCGAGTGGTTTCGATTTTTTTCATCATGACCCGTCGGGGTGTGGGCATGGCCGATGCCCGGCTGTCGCGTCAGGTGAGCGCCGGATTCCACGGTCCGGGAAGGCGTTTCGATTCGGTGGAGCAGGTCCTGGGCGGATCGTTAGCC
>RRBB01000930.1:0-485 GCA_006543605.1 Rhodococcus sp. WS4 | reverse complement strand
GCCCTCGACCGCGTGCTGCTCGGCGCGGTGATCGAGAACAACGACAAGAAGCGCTTCGCCCTCTCCGCCGATGGCCAGCGCATCCGCGCCGTGCAAGGCCACTCGCATGCCGCGGTGGCCATCGCCTACGCCCCCGCGGTCCCGCCCGCAGTGCTCTACCACGGCACCGCCAGCCGCTTCCTCGACTCCATCCGCGAGCGCGGCCTGGACGCGGCGCCGGCCATCACGCGCAGGCCCGGCGAGGACCACTACATCATCCGCAACGGCGGCAACACGCGACTGGCGATCCTGCGCGAACTCTGGTCGGAGACCAAGGAAGAACGCTTCTTCCGCATATCGTGCCTGTTCCGACCATGGCCGGAGCGCGGTGAAATCGTCGCGCTGACCGGGCATCTTGCCGAGAACGAACTGCGCGGCGGCCTCACGTTCATCGAGCGCGCGCTCGGCGTCGAGAAAGCACGGGAGGTTTAGGAGCAGGAGAGCGG
>RRBB01000929.1:0-486 GCA_006543605.1 Rhodococcus sp. WS4 | reverse complement strand
GGTGACCAGGCTCGTGCGCATGTGATCGGCGAGCGACCAGCCGACCACCTTGCGTGAGTGCAGGTCGATGACGGTGGCCAGGTAGGCCCAGCCGTCCCAGGTCTTGATGTAGGTGATGTCGCCGCACCACCGCAGGTTGGGGCTGTCGGCGGTGAAGTCGCGGCCGATCAGATCGGGAGCCGGCACAGGTGTGTCACCGGCGACGGTGGTGCGTTTCCACTGTCGTGGATGGCGTCCGCGCAGGCCAGCGGCCTTCATCAGCCGCCACACTCGTTTCAGGCCCATGTTCACTCCATGGGTGTGCAGCTCGGCGCGCATGCGTCGGACGCCGGGGTTGCCCCGCAGCTCGGCGTGCAGGGTGACGATCAGCTCGCTCACTTCGGCGTCGGTGCATGCCCGGCCGCTGATCGGGCGGGTGCGCCACGCGTAGTAGCCGGAGCGGGAAACGTCCAGTTCGGCGCACATGAACAAGACCGGGTAGGTGTC
>RRBB01000092.1:0-40177 GCA_006543605.1 Rhodococcus sp. WS4 | reverse complement strand
AGGACTCGACAACCAACGACCGCTCACCCGGACCCAACACCTCCACATCCGCGACCGCAGACCCCACCTGCCCCGCCACCGCCTCCAGAATCCGGACGAACCGCTCGCCGAACCCCACCACCGTCGCCCGGTCGAACACGTCCGACGCGAAGGTGAACCCACCCGAGATGCCGGCGGCGGTTCCCGACTCGTCGTAGTGTTCCGCCAGCGTCACCTGCAGATCGAACTTGCAGACGGCGGTGTCGACCTCGACGGTCTCCACGGTCAATCCCGGCAACTCCACCTGGGCCGGGGCCGTGTTCTGGAACTCCAGCATGACCTGGAACAACGGGGAGTACGCGCTCGAACGACCCGGTGCGACCGCGTCCACGACGCTCTCGAAGGGCACTTCCGTATGACCGAACGCGGCGAGGTCCGCCTCGCGCGTGCAGGACAGCACCCGGGCGAACGTCGCGGCGGGCTCCACGGTGGTCCGCAGTACCAGCGTGTTGACGAGCATCCCCACCAGATCGTCGAGGGCCTCCTCACCGCGCCCGGCGATCGGCGTTCCGATCGCGATGTCCGTGGACGCGCTCAACCTGGCCGCCAACACGGCCAGCGCGGCGTGCATCACCATGAACATCGTCGCGTCGTGACGACGTGCGAGCAGGAGAAGATCCCGATGGACGTCCGCCGGCACCGAGAACGGGACCGTCCCGCCCCGCAGTGATCGCTCCGCGGGTCTCGGCCGATCCAGGGGAAGGTCCATCACGTCGGGGAGCCCGGACAGCGCTGTCTTCCAGAACACCAACTGCGCTGACATGATGCTGCCGGGATCCCGGTCACTGCCGAGGACTGCCCTCTGCCACAGGCTGTAGTCGGCGTACTGCACCGGCAGTGGCAGCCAGTCCGGTGCCTGCCGCCGCACCCGCGCCGTATACGCCACCGTCAGGTCGTGGGCGAGCGGTGCCAGCGACGCCCCGTCCGCCGAAATGTGATGCACCACCAGCATGAGAACGTGCTCGCCGGGGCGGGTCCGCAGCACGGCACCGCGCAGGGGCACCTCTGCGCTCACGTCGAAGCCCTGGGCGGTCAGCTCGGTGATCTGCTCGTGCAACGCCTCCTCGCCCCCGACGGTCCTCGGCACCAGGTCCGGAATCACCTGTTCCGGCGGCACGATCACCTGATGCGGTCCGTCGGTCGATGCCGGGTACACGGTGCGCAGCGATTCGTGTCGCTCGAGAACGTCCCCCACCGCGGCCCGGAGCGCGTCCACATCGAGCGTTCCGGACAGGCGCACGACCATCGGAATGTTGTAGGCAGGCGAGGAGGTGTCGAACTGGTTGACGAACCACAGCCGCTGCTGCGCAAGCGACAGCGGAATTCGTTCCGGGCGCTCCTGCGCCGCGAGATTCGGGCGATCGGCTCCCCTGGCGTCGGCGCGCGCGACCCACTCCGCCAGCGCCTCCACGGTCGGCACCTCGAACAGGGTTCGCACCGTGAGAGCGACGCCGAGCGCGGCATTGACACGCGCGACCACCCTGGTCGCGGCCAGCGAGTTACCGCCGAGGTCGAAGAAGCTGTCGCCGAGACCGATTCGCTCCACCCCCAGGACATCGGCGTACACCCTGGCCACCGCGCGCTGCACCGGATCCGACGGGGACCTGAACTCCTCTGCTGCCGAGAGGAATTCGGGCTCCGGGAAGGCCCGGCGATCGATCTTCCCCGCCGGGGTCATCGGCATCTCGTCCAGGACCACGATCGCGGAGGGCACCATGTGCGGCGGCAACTGCCCGCCCACGTGGCGCACCAGTTCGGCGGTCGCGAGCCGACGGCCGGCGGCGGGTAGGACGTACGACACGAGCACCGTGTCTCCCGACGGCGCCGTCCGCGGCATCGTCACCGCGGTCCGCACGTGTGGATGGGACTGGAGGACCGTGTCGATCTCCCCGGGCTCGATGCGGAAACCGCGCACCTTCACCTGAAAATCGCTGCGGCCCACATACTCGAGTGTGCGGTCGGCGCGCCACCGCACCAGGTCCCCGGTGCGATACATCCGTTCGCCCGGACCGCCGAAGGGATCGGCCACGAACCGTTCCGCCGTCAACCCCGGCTTGCCGTGGTACCCGCGCGCCAGGGCGTCGCCCGAGATGTACAGCTCCCCGGCCACCCCGACCGGCACCGGTGTCAACCGCGCATCGAGGACGACCTCGTGGAATCCGCGGAGCGGACCTCCCACCGTGATCGCTCCCGCCGATGACATCGGTTCACTGATGTTCGACATGACCGTGGTCTCGGTCGGCCCGTACGCATTGCGCAGCCTGCGGCCGGGCGCCCACCGGGTCACCAGTTCCGGCGGGCACGCCTCGCCACCGCACACCACGTCTCGCAAGGCGGAAAGCCCTGTCGGCTCCACCGATCCGAGTGCGGCAGTGGTGATGAATCCGTGAGTGACCCGCTCCGCCTCCAGGAGCGCGAACAACTCGGCACCTCCGTAGACCGTGGGCGGAACGATCACCATGGTTGCCGCGGCGGCGAACACGTGCAGGTACTCGGACACGGACGCGTCGAAACTCGGTGTGGAGAAGTGCAGGATCCGAGACGCCTGCGTCGCTTCGGAACGTGAGCGCTGCTCGGCCGCGAAGTTGTCCAGGCCGCTGTGGGTGACCACCACTCCCTTGGGCCGGCCCGTCGAACCGGACGTATAGATCAGGTAGGCCGGATTCTCCAGGTGGAGTGGCCGTGCCCGGTCGGCATCGGTCACGGCGGACACCGGCTGAGCCGCACAGAGAGTGCGGAATTCCTGGCCGTCGAGCACCAGCCAGGGAACGGAGTCCGGCAGCCGGGAACGACTGTCGGACACCGTGACCCCCACGACGGATCCCGAATCACCCAGCATGTGCTCGATGCGCTCGGCCGGGTAACTCGGATCCACCGGCAGGAAGGCTGCGCCCGCCTTCGCGACGGCCAGCATCGACAGCACCGATTCGATCGAGCGCGTCAGACCCAGCGCCACAGCGTCTTCCGGTCCGATTCCTCGTGCGGCCAGGACGCGGGCCAACTGGTTCGAGCGCTCGTCCAACTTGCGGTACGTCACCTCGACACCGCGGTACGAGAGTGCGACACCGTCCGGGTCGACTCCGACTGCTGCTGCGAACAATTCGGGCAGGGTGCGCCCCGCGCTGCCCGGCACGCCCCGAACCGGAACGAGGGTGGCCCGTTCGCGCTCGGACAGGATGTCGATGTCGCCGATCACGATCCCCGGGTCGATCGTGGCCGTCTCCAGGATTCGACGGAACCGTTCGCCGATCGTCAGTACGGAGTGGTGGTCGAAAAGATCGGCGGCGAACCCGAGGGTCACCGTGATGCCGGACGGGACGTCGTCGGCGTCGAAGTTCTCCTCCGCCGTCACCCGGAGGTCGAAGTGGCCGATCCCGGACGTCTCCGCCCCGCCGCGGTGCTCGAACAGCACCTGGACGATCGGCGCATAGGCGGGAGACTCGCCGATCTCGAGCGCCCGCACCACTCGCTCGAACGGCACGTCGCGGTGCTCGAACGCCTCGTCGTGGACCTCCCGGACATGTCCGAGCTGGTCCGTGAAGGACATGCCCGGGTCGACGCGGCTCCGCAGCACCACGACGTTCCGGCCCTCGTCCACCGCGGCCGGCGTTCCGATCGGCACATCCGAAGTGCCGCCGAGCCGGCTCAGCAGAACGGTCAGGGCCGCGTGCAGGACGTGGAAGGGGGTTGTGCCGTGTTCCCGTGCCAGCGCGACCACTCCGCGATGGGTGTCGGCACCGATCGGAACGTCGACGCGGTCCGCCCTCAGGGATTGCACGGCGGGTCGAGCCCGATCGGACGGCAGGGTCAGCAGTTCGGGAAGACCCGAGAGCCGTGCCTTCCAGTACTCGAGCTGCCGCGCCTCGCGTCGGAGTCGCTGCCCCTTCCGCGCGGTCGACCGGTGAAGGGTGGCGAGCCCGGCCTGTGAGTCTGCCGCGATGAACTCTTGCAGGAGTTCGACGAATTCCTGGTGGTGCCGGCGGAGCACCGTATCCTCGTACCGGTTCGGATTCGCCCGGAAGTCGACGAAGAGTCCCGCGGGACTGCCGCTCGGGTACACGTTGACCAGGAGATCGTCCACCGGACCGGACGTGACGATGTGGTAGTCACCGGTCAGGGAGCCCAGCTGGACCTCCTGGTGGAACAGCATGACGTTGACCATGGGCCCGTCCAGCCCGGCGCCACGGCTCGGGCGCAGGTCGCGGCGGATGTCGTCGAGACTGCACCGTTGGTGCCGCAACGCTCCCATCAGTTCGCGCTGGACCTGCGACACGAGTTCCGCGACCGTGCCGCCCTCGTCGACCGAGATCGACAGCGGCGCGACGTTGACCGTCATGCCCCCGGAATTGCGGAGCAGTGACGTCGTCCGACCGGACATCGGAACCTGCACGAGAACAGTGTCTTTCGCCGTGGCGCGCGAGAGGTAGCAGGCGAAGGCGGCGATGATCGTGGCGGCCGCGGTGGCGGTGGCCCGACTGTCGGAATTCTGAAGACCGGTAAGCGCCGCCTCGGACAGTGAGGCACTCTCGAGCGTGCTCCTGGCGACGGCGGGCGCGGACTTCTCGGCCAGAGTCGATCCCTCGGCGGCCTCGATCCGCGCCGCCCAGTACTCCCGATCCGCGGTGAACCGATCGGAGGAGCGATAGCGGGTGTCGACGTCGTACAGCTCCCGCAGGCTTGCCGCCCGGCTCCGATCCGGTTCGCGACCGGCCACGGAGGCCGAATACCGGTGCGCGATGCGGTTGATCAGCGTCATGGCGCCGTAGCCGTCGAGCGCGACATGATGAATGCGGCTGTACCACAGGTAATGTGCTTCGCCCACGCACAGCACCGAGGTCTCGACCAGTCGGTCCGCACCGAGATCGAGTGGCGTCCGGTAGTCCCGGTCCATCCAGGCGTGCGCAGCGGCGACCGGGTCGTCCTCGTCGCGAAGGTCGACGAAGGTGACCGGAATGTCGATCGTCTCGTCCACGTACTGCATCGGCCGGCCGTCGACCTCGACGACCCGGAGGTAGGGCGACTGGAATTCGCGACCCGTCGCGACGGTCTCCCGTCGCAGCAGGTCGACGTCGAGGTCGCCGTGTAACTCCACGTAGTGCGCTACCGAGATCGGCACCGCGGGGTCGAGTTGCTGCGCGAACCACGTCGCCCGCTGGGCCGCGGACAGCGGGAATGGCGCCGCATCCGAATTCGGTGTAGCTCGTTTCCGCGTGTCGACGGGCTTCACGGCGGTTCCTCCCCATAGGGTGTCCCCGACCGGCGAAGGTGTGTCCGCGTCCGAATCGGCACTCGCAAATGCGAGAGGCGGACTTTTCTCCCCGCCCCCCTGATCATTCGTTTGCCATCATCGGGGCACACAGGGTCATCGTTGCACAGCGAGCGGCCCCGTTTTCGGGTATTCGCCCGCCGCGACGCCGGGTTCACATTCGAGCGTCGAGGTACCTCGCGAGCACCGGCCCGATGGCGGCGAGGGACCGAGGCTCGATCATGTCGTTGTGTCCGCAGTCCACCGGATGTTCGTCGATGCGGCCGCGGACGAGCCGCCGCCACTCCTGCGCCGACCGCGGCCTCGTGTCGGTGTCGCCCGCGCCGACGGCGGGGAAGATGAGCAGGTCGCCGTCGTAGACCTGCGGCACGAACCGGTGGACCAGGTCCCGTGAGTTCTCGTAACCGGCGTTGATCCGCTCGAGGTCGTCGCCGCGGAGCCCGGATTCGCTGCCCCACGACTCGTTGAGCAGCCGCGCCGCCTCCTCGTAGGTGAGCTCGCCGTCCGTCTCGACGACCAGGCCGAGGCCACGCAGCAGGTCCTGCATGTCGAGCTTCCCGGACAGCTGATCCTTCCCGTCGTCGGGGTAGCTGTCCATGAGCGCGAGGGTGGCGACGTCGTCGCCCGACCTGCGCAGTTCGACGGCCATCGCGTGGGCGATGACCCCGCCGAGCGACCAGCCGAGCAGGTCGTACGGTCCCTCGGGCTGGATCGCCTTCATCTCCTCGACGTAGCGGTGGGCGAGTTGTTCGATCGACTGGTATTCACCGTCGCCGCTGATCGTCGGCAACTGCAGACCGTACGCGCGGCGGTCGGCGGGCAGGTACCGGACGAGGCCCGCATACCCCCAGGACAGCCCGATTCCGGGGTGCACGCAGAACAGCGATCGCCCGGCGCCCTCCGTGCGCAGCGGGATCACCACGGCGAGGGCCTCCTGGACTCCCCCCTCGGCCGACGGTAGTGCGATTCTGCGGGCGAGACCGGACGGTGTGGGATCGAGGAACATCCACTGCAGGGGAATCTTCCGGTCGAGTCTCTCCTGGAGAGCGGCCACCACCCTGGTGGCGAGCAGGGAGTTGCCGCTGATCTCGAAGAAGTTGTCGTCCGCGCCCACCCGATCGAGACCGAGGACGTCGGCGAACACGTCGACGATCGCTTCCTCCAGGGCGTTCGCGGGCAGCCGGAACCCGGTGCCGGACAGGAACGCGGGGGCGGGCAGTGCGGCGCGATCCAGCTTGCCGACCGGCGTCAGCGGAATCTGCTCGAGCACGACGATCGCGGCGGGCACCATGTGGGCGGGCAGCCGCTCACCGACGAGACGGGTGAGCTCCGCGGTGTCGACGCGCGCGCCGCCGACCGGGCGGACGTAGGAGACGAGCAACGGTTCCCCCACCGGCCCCGCACGGGCGATCGTGACGGCGAACCCGACGTCGGGGTGATCGGTGAGTGCGGCATCGATCTCGCCGGGTTCGATCCGGAACCCGCGGATCTTCACCTGGAAGTCGCTGCGCCCGACGTATTCGAGGGTGCCGTCGCGGCGCCAGCGCACCACGTCTCCCGTGCGGTACATCCGCTCACAAGGCGAGCCCCAGGGCGCGGCCACGAAACGCGACGCCGTCAGGCCTGGCCGGCGGTGGTATCCGGCGGCCAGGGCGCGGCCCGACACGTACAGCTCGCCGACGACGCCGACCGGCACCGGGCGCAGCCGGGAATCCAGCACGACCTCGGACACACCGCGGGTGGGTGCGCCGAGCGTGACCGGTTCGCCCGGCACCAGCGCCTCGCTGATGTTCGACATGATCGTGGTCTCCGTGGGCCCGTACGCGTTGAACATCCGGCGGCCGGGTGCCCACCGGGCGACCAGTTCGGGTGGACACGCTTCACCGGCGACGACCAGCGTTCGCAGCGACTCGAACCCGAGGGGGTCCATCGACGCCAGGGCCGTCGGGGTGACGAACCCGTGGGTCACCCCCTCCTCGCTCAACAGCGCGGCCAGCTCGGTGCCGCCGTAGATCGTGGGCGGCGCGATCACCAGCGTGGCACCCGCGCAGATCGCCATGACGAGTTCGAACACGGACGCGTCGAAGCTCGGCGACGCGAAGTGCAGGACCCGGGAGTCGGGGGTGACCGCGAGTCGGTCGTGTTCCTCGGCGGCGAGGTTCGCCAGGCCGCGGTGGGTGACGGCCACACCCTTGGGTGTGCCGGTGGATCCGGACGTGTAGATGAGATACGCGGGGTGCGTGTCGTGCAGTGGCGCGGTCCGGTCCGCGTCGGTGACGGGGGCCGCCGACTGCACCCGGATCCGTTCCTCGTCCTCGGCGTCGTCGAGCACGATCCAGTTGACGGTGTCGGGCAGCCGGTCGCGGTGCGCGCGGACGGTCACGCCGGACACCGCTCCGGAATCGGTGAGCATGTGCTCGATCCGCTCCTCCGGGTAGCCGGGGTCGACGGGCAGGAACGCCGCGCCGCTTCTCGTGACGGCCCAGACGGACAGCACCGATTCGACCGACCGCGGCAGGCTCAGCGCCACGAACGTCCCGGGTCCCGCACCGGAGTCGACCAGCCTGCGCGCCAGCCGGTTCGAGGTCTCGTTCAGTTCGCGGTAGGTGACCGCGCGGCCCTGGTACGACACCGCCTCGGCGTCCGGGCGCGATGCCGCTGCCGACAACAGCGCGGGCAGCAGGAGGTTCGGCGCGTCGGCGGCTCCGCGCGCCGGAGACAGCGCGGCGACTTCGTCGGTGCCGAGGATCTCGACGTCGCCGATCACGACGTCGGGGTCGGCCGTCACCGTCTCGAGGATCCGGACGAACCGGTCCGCGAAGCCCTGCACCGTGCCTGCCTCGAACAGGTCGGTTGCGTAGTCGATCGCGCCCACCATGCCCGCGGGTGCGCCGTCCGCGTCGAACCGTTCGTCGAGGATCACCTCGAGGTCCACCTTCACGACGTCGAGGGCCGGATCGAGTCCCTGGACGCTCAGCCCGGGCAGTCGCAGGGCGGGATTCTCGGTGTTCTGGAATTCGAGGGACACCTGGAAGAGGGGAGAGTGTGCGGTCGATCGCACCGGGCCGACGGCGTCCACCACGCGTTCGAAGGGAAGGTCGGCGTGCGCGAACGCCCCGAGATCGACGTCGCGGACACGCGCGAGCAGATCACGGAACGGCTGTCCCGCCTCGATCGGGGTCCGCAGCGCGAGGGTGCCGACGAACATGCCGACGAGGTCGTCGAGCGCCGCCTCGCCGCGGCCGGCGATCGGGGTGCCGATCGCCACGTCGTCCGTGCTGCCCAGCCGGCCGAGCAGGACGGCGAGGGCGGCGTGCACGACCATGAACTCGGTGGACCCGTGCTCGTGTGCCGCGGTCCGGATCCGCTCGTGCAGGCCCGCGTCGATCGCGAAACGCACCCGGTCGCCGTGGAACGACTGCTGGGCGGGACGCCGATGGTCGGTGGGCAGTTCGAGGAGTTCGGGCAGCCCGGACAATGCCGACTGCCAGTAGGACAGTTGACGCGAGAGCAGCGACCCCGGGTCGTCCTCCGCGCCCAGCAGCCGACGCTGCCACAGCGCGTAGTCGGCGTACTGGACCGGCAGCGGAGTCCACGCGGGAGCGCGGCCGTGGACGCGGGATTCGTACGCGATCATCACGTCTCGCACCAGCGGCGCCATCGAGAAGCCGTCGGCCGAGATGTGGTGCACGACCACGGCCAGCACGTGGGTATCGACCTCGAGGGAGTACAGGTCGAGGGAGTACAGGTCGAGGGAGTACAGGGCGATGCGCAGCGGCACCTCGGCGGTGACGTCGAAACCGGCCGACACGAGGCGGGTCAGCTCGTCCCGGAGTCGGTGTTCGTCCGCGATCGGGATCGGCGCGAGCGCCGGCGGGTCGGGTTCGAGGACCTCCTGGACGGGTTCGCCGTCGCGGAGCGGGAACCGGGTGCGCAACGACTCGTGCCTCGACACCACGTCGGCGACCGCGGACGTCAGCGCATCGACGTCCAGGTGTCCGGTGAGCCGGACGATCATCGGGATGTTGTAGGCGGGCGAACTCGTGTCGAACTGGTTGATGAACCACATCCGCTGCTGGGCATAGGACAGCGGGATCCGGTCGGGGCGTTCCCCGGCGGTCAGTGCGGGACGACCCGACGTGCCCGCTCCCGCGTACTCGATGCGCGCGGCGAACGCCGCGACCGTGGGCGCCTCGAACAACGCCCGCACGCCGATGTCGGTGCCGAGTGCGGCGCGCAGGCGGGCCACCGCGCGGGTGGCGCTCAGCGAATTGCCGCCGAGGTCGAAGAAGCCCGCGTCCGCACTCACGCGGTCGAGTCCGAGCACCTCCGCGAAGACCTCGGCCACCGTCTCCTCGACCGGATCGGCGGGTGCCCGGTATTCCCCGGCGCCGACAGCGAATTCGGGCGCAGGCAGCGCTGTGCGGTCGAATTTCCCGACGGCGGTGAGCGGGATCTCCGCCAGCACGGTGATCGACGACGGAACCATGTGGGCGGGCAGCCGGTCGGCGAGACGACGGGTGATCCGACCGGTGTCGAGGGCACGCCCGGGCGCGGGCACGACGTAGGACGCGAGGAGGGTGTCTCCGGCCGGCCCGCGGTAGGCGACCGTGACCGCGAACCGCACGTCGGGGTCCGCGGCGAGGGTCGCGTCGATCTCGCCGAGTTCGATGCGGAACCCGCGGACCTTCACCTGGAAGTCGCTGCGTCGCAGATACTCGACGGTGTGTTCGGCGGTCCAGCGCACGACGTCGCCGGTCCGGTACATCCGTTCGCCCGGCTGGGCCGGGTTCGCCACGAACCGTTCGGCGGTGAGTCCGGGACGGCGGTGGTAGCCGCGAGCCAGACCGGCTCCGGCGAGGTACAACTCGCCCGGAACTCCCACCGGAACCGGCTGCAACCGGGAATCGAGCACCAGTTCTGTGACACCGCGGATGGGTCCGCCGATCGTGATGCGGTCCCCCGGGGTCATCGGGTCGCTGATGTTGGACATGATCGTGGTCTCGGTCGGACCGTAGGCGTTGTACAGCCGGCGCCCCGGCGCCCAGCGGGCCACGAGTTCGGGTGGGCAGGCCTCCCCGCCGACGGCGACGTCGGTGAAGTGATCCAGCCCCGTGGGGTCGAGGGATGCCAGCGCGGCCGTGGTGACGAACGCGTGCGTGACACCGCGGTCGTGGATCAGCTGGGCGAGTTCGTCACCACCGAACACGGTGGGCGGCACGATCACCATCGTCGCCGCGGCACCGAACGCCTGCAGGTACTCGAACAGCGATCCGTCGAAACTCGGCGTCGAGAAGTGCAGCGTCCGGGATTCCGCGCCCGCTCCGAAGCGGGCGAGTTGGTCGCGAGCGAAGTTGTCGAGTCCGCGGTGCGTGACGGTCACGCCCTTCGGGGTGCCAGTGGATCCGGAGGTGTAGACGAGGTAGGCGGCGGTGTCGAGTGTGACCGGTGCCGTGCGGTCGCCGTCGTCGACCGGTGCCGCGGACCCGGTCACGCATTCGGCGGCGAACGCGGGGTCGTCGAGCACCAGCCAGGTCGTGGTCTCGGGCAGGCGGTCCCGGTCGCCGGCGGTCGTGAGTCCGAGGGCGCAGCCCGAGTCGGTGAGCATGTGGATGATGCGCTCGTCGGGGTAGTTCGGGTCGACGGGCACGAACGCGGCGCCGGTCTTCGCCACCGCCCAGACGCACAGCACCGAGTCGATCGAACGTGGGACACCCACGGCCACCGAGATTTCCGGACCGGCGCCCCGCGCGATCAGGACCCGCGCCAGGCGGTTCGATCGCTCGTCCAGCTCCCGGTACGACACCTCGACGTCGCCGGACGACAGGGCGACAGCACCCGGGTCGACTGCGGCGGCGTCCGTGAAGATCCGGGCGAGCGTACGGGTGGAGCCGCCCGCGCCGTCGCGGACCGGCACCAGCTCCTCCTGTTCGCGCTCGGTGAGCAGCGACAGCCTGGCCAGCGGCACTTCGGGGTTCGTGCAGGCACCCAGCACCCGGACCACCCGCGCGGCGATACTCTCGATGACCGCGGGATCGAACAGGTCGGGCACGTATTCGAACTTCAGGTGCAGGCTCGCCTCCGCGGACGCCACGAGGCTCAGCGGGTAGTGGGCGGCGTCGCGGGCATCCACCCCGCTCACGCGCAGCCCTGCGATGTCGGTGTCTTCCGACAGCCCGGCGCGGTCCACCGGATATGACTCGAACACCGTGAGGGTGTCGAACCCGACGCCGGGTCCCGCGGCGTCCTGGATCTGCGCGAGCCCGGTGTAGTGGTAATCGAGCATCGCCGCCTGCTCCGCCTGCACCCGCCCCAGCAACGCACCCAGCGTCTCGTCCGGGCGCAGCGTGATCCGCACCGGCACGGTGTTGATGAACAGCCCGACCATCGTCTCGATGCCGGACAGCTCGGGCGGACGCCCGGATACGGTGGCGCCGAACACGACGTCGTCGCGGCCGGTGAGCATCCCGAGCACGACGCCCCACGCCGTCTGCAGGATGGTGTTGAGCGTGAGCCCGCGCGTGCGCGCGAATTCGCGTAGCCGGCCGGTCCGGTCCTCGTCGAGGTCGAACACCCACTCCCGCGAGACTGTGGACAGCTGCCGCGCCCGGTCGGCGGGCACCAGCAGCGTCGGTTCCTCCACCCCGGCCAGGGCGTCCGCCCATGCTCGCGCCGACACGTCGGTGTCGCGTCCGCTCAGCCAGGTCAGGTAGTCGCGGTAGTCCCGCACACGCGGCAGCGGTGACGCGTCGCCGTCCGTGGCGTACAGCGTGAGCAGTTCGCGGATCAGCAGGGGCATCGACCAGCCGTCGAGGAGGATGTGGTGGTTGGTCGACACCAGCCGGCAGCGACCCCCGGCGGTCCGGATCAGGAGGAAGCGGATCAACGGCGCGGTGGCCATGTGGAAGGGAGTGGTCCGGTCGGCGGCCAGCAGTCGCTCGATCTCGGCCGCCGCCGCGTCGTTCTCCGATCCGCCGAGGTCGATCTCCCGCCAGGGAACGTCGACCCGGTCCGAGACGACCTGCACGGCGCCGCCGTCGGCGTCGTGGAGGAACGCACTGCGCAGGTTGGGATGCCGCTCGACGAGGGCGCCGGCGGCTCGGTGCAGCCGGGCCGCGTCGACGTCGCCGCCGAGTTCGAGGATCAGCTGGACGAGGTAGGCGTCCACCGACTCGTCGGCCAGTTCGGCGTGGAACAGCATGCCGGCCTGCAGTGGCGACAGCGGCCAGACGTCGGCCATCGCCGGGTAGCGGCGCTCGAGGTCGTCGATCGCGCTCTGGTCGAGGGGGACCAGGTTCAGGTCGGAGGGGGTGAAGCCGCCGCCGCCCGACCGGGCATGCTCGGCGAGGGCCTCGAGCGCCTTCACCCACAGTCGCGCGAGTTCGTCGACGTCCTCCGCGGCGATCACCCCGACCGGGAACGACCACGTCGCGGTGAGTGCCGGACCGGCGGCGGTGTCGGTGGTCCTGGCGTTCACGTCGACGACGGCCGCCGCGGGCAGCCCGGACTGCGCGGCGGCGGCCAGTCCGGTGTCGGAGAGCGGCGTCCAGTCACCGTCCGGGGCGGCACCCGCACCGATCCTGCCGAGGTAGTTGAAACTCACCTGCGGGTTCGCCCCGGCCGACAGTTCCGGAGCCGTCTCGTCGAGGTACCGGAGGAGCCCGAACCCGATGCCGTGGTCGGGGATCGAGCGCAACCGCTCCTTCACCGACTTGATCGCGGCACCCGCGGCGGGGCCCGCGGCAAATGCGTCTTCGACGTCGACGCCGTTCAGGTCGAGACCCACCGGGAAGATCGTGGTGAACCAGCCGACCGTGCGGGACAGATCGGCGCCGGGGACCACCTGTTCTTCACGACCGTGTCCTTCGAGGTTCACGAGAGCGCGGGAAGACTCGATCCCCCGGCCGCGGCGCCAGCGGACCAGGGCCAATGCCAGCGCCGTCAGCAACCCGTCGCCCACATTCCCGTGGAACGCCCGCGGGAGCGACGTCAGCAGTGCCTCGGTGACGGCGACGGGAAGCTGGACCCCGGTGGCGGAGATCTGGATGTCGGATGCGGTGAGCGGTCGCAACCCGAGGGGCGGGTCGGGGGTGTCGAGCATCCGACGCCACAGGCCGAGTTCGGCTGTGCGGGACGATTCCTGCGCCAGGTCGGCGAGTGCGTGCGCCCACCGGCGCATCGACGTTCCCGTGGCGGGCAGGGTGGGCGGCTCACCCGACAGCACCTGGGCGCAGGCGAGCGCGAGATCGGGGACGAGGATGCGCCACGACACTCCGTCGACCACCACGTGATGCGCGACGATCAGCAACCGTCCGCGGGCGGGCGGGGTCGCGCCGCTCTCGAACCACACCGCCTGCACCATCACCCCCGACTCCGGGTCGAGCCGACCGGCGGCGGCGTCCAGTTCCCGGGCCGCGGCGTCGGTGAACGTGGCCTCGGCGTCGAGTGGCACCGTGCGCACCACGGAGGTCGCCCGTACCCAGCCGGGCGGCTCGGCCGCCATGGTCCAGCCGTGCTCCGCCCGGTCGCTCGGGTACAACCGGGCGCGCAGGACGTCGTGCCGGTCCAGCACCGCCTGCATCGCCGCGGTCAGCGTGTCCTCGTCGAGTTCGGCGGGGGTGCTGAACAGCGCGGCCTGGGAGTATCGCCGGAAGTCGCCTTCCCGGCCCAGCATCCAGCGCACGATCGGGGTCAGGGGGAACTCGCCGACGCCGCCGCCCGGGAGCTCCGCGAGCGTGACGGTCTCCTCCCCCGTGGTCGCGACCTCCGCGAGTGCGGCAACGGTCTTGCGCTCGAACACGTCCCGCGGGGTGATCACCACCCCGGACGCCTTCGCCCGGGTGACGAGCTGAATCGACATGATGGAGTCGCCGCCCACCGCGAAGAACGAATCTTCGACGCCCACCGATTCGAGACCGAGTACCTCGGCGAACAGCCCGGCGAGGATCCGCTCCGTCTCGGTCGCCGGGGCGCGGCCCAGCGACACCCGCTGTCCGAAGTCGGGTTCGGGTAGCGCGCGACGGTCCAGTTTGCCGTTCACGGTGAGCGGCAGCGCATCGAGGGTCACCACGGCCGCGGGCACCATGTGCGCCGCCAGCCGGCCGGCGACAGCGTCGACGAGCCCGGCCGGGTCCAGAACCCGGCCCGCCTCGGGCACCACGTAGCCCACCAGGCGCTCCCGCCGCGACAGCACCACCGACTGCGCCACGCCGTCGCAGGCGAGCAGGGCCGACTCCACCTCGCCGAGCTCGATACGGAATCCCTTCACCTGCACCTGGAAGTCGTTGCGGCCCAGATATTCCAGTTGCCCGTTCGCGTTCCACCGGCCGAGGTCGCCGGACCGGTACATCCGGGAACCGGGTGTGTGCGGGTCGGCCACGAACCGGGTTGCGGTGAGCGCGTACCTGCCGAGATAGCCGTGCGACACCTGCGCGCCCGACACGTAGAGTTCGCCGACCACCCCGGGCGGCACAGGATGTAGGCGGCGGTCGAGGACGTACACGCGCAGACCCGGCAGTCCCCGGCCGATCACGGACGCGGACGCGCGGGCCGCGAGTTCCTCGTCCAGCGGCAGGTGACTGACGTGCACGGTGGTTTCCGTGATGCCGTACATGTTGACCAGCACCGGGGCGGTGTCGGCGTGCCGCGCGTACCAGCGGGTGAGCTGGCCCAGGTCGAGCGCCTCTCCGCCGAACACCACGACGCGGAGGGCGAGGTCGGTGCCGCCGGCCACCCGGTCCGCCTCCGCCAGTTGGTAGAAGGCGGTGGGGGTCTGGTTCAGGACGGTGACGTTCGCGTCTCGCAGAAGGTTCAGGAAGGCGTCGGGTGAGCGGGTGGTGAAGTAGTCGACCACCACCAGCCGGCCGCCGTGGAGCAGCGCACCCCACAACTCCCAGACGGAGAAGTCGAACGCCGCAGAGTGGAACATGGTCCACACGTCGGAGGAGTCGAATCGGAACAGCGGCCCAGTGTTCGCGAACAGGGTGGCGACGTTGCGGTGCGACACCTGAACGCCTTTCGGCCTGCCGGTCGACCCGGAGGTGTAGATGACGTAGGCCACCGCGTCCGGGTGCAGCGGCCCCGTCCGGTCTCCGTCGGTGACCGGCAGCGGCGACGTTCGGTCCAGTTCGGCGGCCGTGTCCGAGCTGTCGACGAGCAGGACCGGGACCCCACTCGCCTCGACCGTCGCGAACTCGTCCTCGGTGGTCAGCACGCACACGGGCCGCGCGTCGGCGAACACGTACGCGAGCCGCTCCGCCGGATATGTGACGTCGACGGGCACGTACCCGGCCCCCGACTTCACCACCGCGAGGAGCGCCACCACCAGATCCACGGACCGCGCGGCGGCGACGGCCACCAGGGTCTCGGGGCCGGCACCCCGGTCGATCAGTAACCGTGCCAGGCGATTCGACCGTGTGTCCAGCTCCTCGTAGGTGAGCGACACGCCTTCGCACACGACGGCCGTCGCGCCGCGGGACAGCTCCGCGGCCCGCTCGAAGAGTTCCGGAAGGGTCGCGTCCGGTGCGGCGGACCCGGCGCGCGGCGCAAGCACCAGTGCCCACTCCACCGGGTCCAGGATCTCGATGTCGCCCACCGGCAGATCCGCGCTCGCCGCGATCGATTCGAGCAACCGCAGAAACCGCTCCCCGAACCGGATCACGGTGTCGCGATCGAACACGTCCGTCGCGAACCGCAGTCCGGCAGCGAGTCCGGCGGGCGCACCGTTCTCGTCGATCTGCTCTGCCAGGCCGAGTTCCAGGTCGAACTTCGCGACCCCGAGGTCCACGTCGAGCGAGTCGACAGTGAGCCCTGGCAGCTCGAGGTGGGTGCCCTCCGCGTTCCGAAACTCTATGAGCACCTGGAACAGCGGGGCGTGCGACGTGGATCGTTCGGGGGCGAGGTGGTCGACCAGCCGCTCGAACGGGATGTCCGCGTGCTCGAACGCACCGAGGTCCGCCGCCCGGACCGCGGTCAGTACGTCACCGAACGACGCCCGCGGGTCGACGACCGTCCGCAGGACGAGCGTGTTGACGAACATGCCCACCACGTCGTCGAGCACGGCCTGACCCCGGCCCGCGACCGGAGTGCCCATCGCGACGTCGTCGGTGCCCGACAGCCGGGACAGCAGCACCGCGAACGCCGCGTGGACGGCCATGAACAGGGTGGCATTGTGCCGGGCGGCGATCGCGCTCAGCGACCGGTGCAGTCGGGCAGGCACGTCGAACTCGACGACGGCCCCGCGGTACGAACGCTGGACGGGCCGTGGCCGGTCGACCGGGATCTGCAGCACCTCGGGCACACCGGACAGCGCATCGGTCCAGTACCCGAGTTGCCGCGACATCACCGAATCCGGGTCGTCCTCCGCGCCGAGAACATCGCGCTGCCAGACGCTGTAGTCGGCGTATTGCACCTGCAGCGGTGTCCAGCCGGGTGTCTCCCCGACGGTCCGGGCGGTGTACGCCAGCATGACGTCGCGGGCGAGCGGCCTCATGGAGAACCCGTCGGCGGCGATGTGGTGCACCACAATGGCCAGGACGTGCTGCTCGGCGTCCAGCTCGAACAGGGCTGCACGGAAGGGTATCTCGTCGCTCACGTCGAAGCCGGTGTCGACGAGGGCTGCGAGAGCGTCCCGCAGGTCCCGGTCGCCGGACACCGCCACCGGGTCGAGCCTCGGGGTGGCCCGCCCGGGGTCGACGATCACCTGGTGCGGTCCGTCGACGGAACCGGGGAACACGGTGCGCAGCGATTCGTGCCGCTCCACCACGTCGCCGACCGCCCCGAGCAACGCGTCGTGGTCGAGCGCGCCGCTCAGTCTCAGGGCGATCGGAATGTTGTAGGCGGGCGAGGACGTGTCGAACTGGTTCACGAACCACATGCGCTGCTGCGCCAGCGACAGCGGTATCCGGTCGGGACGCGGACGCACCGCGAGCGCCGCCGGCCGGGTGTACGCCGGCGACGCCGTATCGATCCGCACCGCCAGATCGGCGACCACCGGTGCGTCGAACAGGGCGGCCACGCCGATCCCGGCGTCGAGGGCGGAGTTGATGCGCGCGACCGCCCGGGTGGCGCTGAGCGAGTCGCCCCCGAGCTCGAAGAAGCTGTCGTCCGCGCCGACCCGCGGGGCACCGAGCACGTCCGCGAACACCTGTGCGACGGCCTCCTCGACAGGTGTGGTGGGCGCCCGGTAGCCGATTGTCGCCGAGACGAATTCCGGTGCGGGCAGCGCCTTCCGGTCCAGCTTGCCGACAGGTGTCAGGGGGATCTCGTCGAGCACCACCACAGCGGCGGGCACCATGTACTTCGGCAGGATCCGGCCCGCGAACGCGAGCACGTCGGGCGCCGCCACCTCCTCGCCGTCGTGCGGCAGGACGTAGGACACGAGCGCCGTGTCACCCAGCGGTCCCGGCCTGCCGAGGGTGGCGGCGAAGTCGAGATGCGGATGGGTGGTGAGGACGGCATCGATCTCCCCGAGTTCGACGCGCTGACCGCGGATCTTCACCTGGAAGTCGCTGCGCCCGAGGTACTCGAGCGTGTGGTCGCGGCACCACCGCACGACGTCCCCCGTGCGGTACATGCGGCCGCCGCCGTAGGGGTTGGCGACGAACCGTTCCGCGGTGAGCGCCGGCCGCCGGTGATAGCCGCGGGCCAGTGCCGGTCCCGCAATGTACAGCTCGCCGGGCACCCCGGCCGGAACCGGCTGCAGCCGCGCGTCGAGGACGGACAGCGCGACGCCGCGGACGGGGCCGCCGATCGTGACCGGCTCACCCGGGGCCAGCGGCCGGCTGAACGTGGTGAGGATCGTGGCCTCGGTGGGTCCGTAGCCGTTGAACATTCCCCGATCGGCACCCCACGTGGCCACCAGTTCGTCGCCGACGGCGTCGCCGGCCACGACGAGCGCCTCGAGATGCTCGATCCCGTCGTATTCGACGGTGGCGAGCACGGCCGGGGTGATGCAGGCGTGTGTGACGCGTTCGCGCCGCAGCAGCTCCGCGAGTTCCGCGCCGCCGTAGACGTCGGGTGGCGCGATCACGAGCGTCGCACCGGCCGCACACGACTGGACGAGTTCGAGGATCGCCACGTCGAAACTGGGGGAACAGATGTGGAGACACCGAGATTCGGGCGACACGGTGTAGTGCTCCGTCTGCTCGGTGAGCAGGTTCGCCAGCCCGCGATGGGTCACGACGACGCCCTTCGGCCGGCCGGTGGACCCGGACGTGTAGATCGCGTACGCGGCGTGGTCGACGTCGAGCACCGACCGGCGGTCGACGTCGGTGACGCGGGCAGCGGCGGCGGCGGACCAGGTGCCGGCGAAGGACCGTTCGTCCAGCACCAGCCACGGCACCGAACCGGGCAACCGATTCCGGTGGGCCGAGGTCGTCACGCCCAGTGCCGCACCGGAATCGGCCAGCATGTGCTCGATGCGGTCGGGGGGATAGTTCGGGTCGACGGGCACGAACGCCGCACCCGCCTTCGCGACCGCCCACACGGCGAGCACCGATTCAGCGGATCGCGGGAGTCCGAGCGCGACGAACGTCTCCGGTCCGGCACCCCGTTCGATGAGCACGCGGGCCAGCGCGTTCGACCGCGCGTCGAGGTCGCGGTAGCTCGTCTCCCGCCCGTCGAAGACGATCGCGGGCGCGTCCGGCCGGTCACCGGCCGCGGCGGTGAGGATCTCGGGCAGCGTTCTCGGTGGCCCGGCGGGGGCGCCGGGGACCGCGGTGAATTCCTCGAGTTCGGCCTCCGACAGCAGCGTGAGGTGCGCGACGGGGGTGTCGATGTCCGACAGCAGGATCTGCAGGACGCGCGCGACCCGGGCCGTCACCGACTCCGCGAAATCGCTGTCGAAGACGTTCGGCTGGTACCGCAGTCGCAGGTGCAGTCCGGTGTCGACGTGCGCCATCAGCGTGAACGGATAGTGGGTGGAATCGATCCCGTCGATCCCGGCGACGCGCATGCCGTCGATGTCGGTGTCCTCGGACAGCCCCATGCGGTCCACCGGATACGACTCGAACACGGTCAGTGTGTCGAATGCGGCGCCCTCCCCGACGGCGCCGGCGGCGCCCCCGCCCAGAGCGCGCTGGATCTCGGTGAGTCCCACGTAGTGGTGGTCGAGCAGGGCAGACTGTTCGGCCTGGAAGCGCTGCAGCAGTTCCGCGAGCGTCTCGTCGCGGCGCAGGCGCAGCCGGACGGGCACCGTGTTGATGAACAGCCCGACCATGGACTCGATCCCGGTGACGCCCGGTGGGCGCCCGGACACCGTGGCCCCGAACGTCACGTCCTCGCGGGTGCCGAGAGTGGTCAGCACCAGCCCCCACGCCACTTGCACGAGGGTATTCGTCGTGAGCCCCCGCTCGCGGGCGAGCGCCTCCAGCGCGCGGGTCTTCTCCTCGCTCACGTCGAGGCGCACGTCCTCGGGTTCGGCGAAGCTGTGCTCACCGCGTGTTGCGGGTGCCACGAACGTCGGCTCGTCCGCTCCCGCGAGGGCGGCTACCCAGGCGGCCGTGGACCGCTCGTGGTCCTGCCTGCCGATCCACTGCAGGTAGTCGCGGTAGGACGGGACGCGGGGCAGGGCCGCCGGGTCGCCGCCGGTGGCGTAGAGGATCAGCAGATCCTTGATCACCAGCGGCGTCGACCATCCGTCGAGGAGGATGTGGTGGTGGGTGAGGACCAGCCGGTGCCGGTCGGCTGCGGTGCGCAGCAACGAGAACCGGAGCAGCGGAGCCTCGGACATGTCGAACGGAACCGCACGGTCGGCGGCCATGAGCGCGGCCAGTTCGGTGGCGATCCGGGTCTGGACGAAGTGGGTGAGATCGACGTCGGTCCACGGTGCGGTCACGGCATCCACGACCACCTGCACCGGGCCGCCGCCCGTGTCGGCGAAGGCCACGCGGAGGTTCTCGTGCCGGTCGAGCAGAGCCTGCGCGGCTGTGTGCAGCCTCGCCGAGTCGACGCTGCCGCGGAGGTCGAGGACCAGTTGCACCTGATACGCGTCGAGCCGGTGTTCGGACAGTTGCGCGTGGAAGAGCAGACCCGCCTGCAGCGGTGACAGCGACCAGATGTCGGCGAGGTCCGGATAGGTGTGCTCGAGCCGGTCGATGTCTGATTGTGCGACGGACACCAGGTCGAGATCGGACGGTGTCAGCCCGCCCGCGTCCGGCCTGCGCGCGTGCTCGGCCAGCGCCGTCAGTCCCCGGACCCACAGTGCGGCGAGCTCGTCTACGTCCGCGGCCGCCAGCACGCCGGTCGGGTACGACCACGTCGCCGTCAGCACCGGTTCGCCGCCGCGGACGGTGGTGGCGGCATTGACGTCCACGACCCAGGCAGCGGGCATCTCGTGGTTCTGGGTGCCACCGAGATCCGTGCGTCCCTCGACGGGCAGCCAGGGCACGTCGCCCGCGCTCGTCGTCACCCGGCCGAGGTAGTTGAAACTGATCTGCGGCGACCGGAATCGGCTCAGCGTCGCCGACGTGCCCGGGTCCAGGTACCGCAGCATGCCGTAGCCGATGCCGTGATCGGGGACCGCGAGGAGTTGTTCCTTGATCGCCTTGATCGCGGCGCCGGCCGGGGCTGCGCCGGCACGGGCGGCGTCGACGTCGATGCCCGTGAGGTCGAGGCGAACGGGGAACAGGGTGGTGAACCAGCCGACGGTGCGGGACAGGTCGGCGCCGGGAACGACGTGGTCTTCGCGGCCGTGGCCCTCGAGGTTGATCAGCGCTTCGGCCGTCTCCACTCCGCGTTGCCGCCGCCACCGGATCAACGCCAGCGTGAGCGCTGTGAGGAGCCCGTCGCCGACGGCGCCGTGGAATGCCGCGGGCAGGGTGGTGAGCAGTGCCTCGGTGACGTCCGCAGGCACGTCGACGGTGACGCGCCCCGTGGTGGCGTCGACGTCGACCGCCGGATCCAGCGGCCGGGAGCCGAGGAGTGGATCGGGGCCGGCCAGGATCGACTGCCACCGTTCACCCTCGGCGAGCCGGTCCCGCACGGTGTCGGTGAGTCCGTGCGCCCACCGTCGCATCGACGTTCCGACCGCGGGCAGCGCGGCGGGCTGCCCCTCGGCGACCCGGGCGTGCGCCGCCGCCAGGTCCGCGATCAGGATCCGCCAGGACACGCCGTCGACGACGAGATGATGCGCGACCAGCAGCAGACGTCCCTGCCCGCCCGGGCCGTCGAACCAGAGCACCTGCAGCATGCTGGCCGACGCCGGGTCCAGACGGTCGGCCGCCGCGTTCAGTTCGGCTGCGGCGACGGCATCGAAATCGCCGGCGCCGAACGACGGCACGGGCACGTGATGGGTCAGCGCGTCGGCCGACACCGATCCGATGGGCAGCACCGTCATCCGCCACTGCCCGTCCCCGTCGACGTCGAGTCGCGCGCGGAGCATGTCGTGGCGGTCCAGCACCGCGTCGACGGCTGCGACGAGATCGTCGCGGCGCAACCGGGGCGGTGCGGTGACCAGCACCGCCTGGGAGAACCGGCCCAGCCGGCCGCCGGAGCGCGCGAGCATCCACGCGACGACCGGTGTCAGCGGGACCGGGCCGACGCCACCGCCGGGCAGTTCCTCCAGCACCACGGCATCCGCGCGCTCGTAGTGGGCCACCTCGGCGAGACCGGCCACGGTCCTGCGCTCGAACACGTCTCGCGGCGACAGGAGTAGACCGGCGGCCTTCGCGCGAGCCACCAACTGGATCGACATGATGCTGTCGCCGCCCAGCGCGAAGAACGAATCGTCCACCCCCACGAATTCGAGTCCCAGCACGTCCCGGAACAGGTCGGCGAGCAGCGTCTCCGTCTCGGTGCGCGGCGGCCGACTGTCGGTGACGGTGGCACCGAAGTCCGGTTCCGGCAGCGCCTTCCGGTCGAGCTTGCCGTGGACCGTCACCGGAAGCGCGGCGATGACCACCACGGCGGCGGGCACCATGTACGACGCGAGCCGCTCACCGGCGAACTCCAGCAGCGCTGCCGGATCCACGTCCGCGCGGGGTTCGGGGACCACGTACCCGATCAGCCGGTGACCCGCGTGGCCGTCCGGGCGCACGTCCGCGACCGCCGCCGCCACGTCCTCGTGCGCGAGGAGTGCGGATTCCACCTCGCCGAGTTCGATCCGGAACCCGCGGATCTTCACCTGGAAATCGGTGCGCCCGAGGTAGTCCAGTTGCCCGTCCGCCGTCCAGCGCACCAGGTCACCGGTCCGGTACATCCGGCTTCCCGGTGGCCCGAAGGGGTTGGCCACGAAGCGTTCCGCGGTGAGGGCGTGCCGTCCGTGATATCCGCGTGCGAGCGCAGGACCGGCGAGGTACAGCTCCCCCGCGACGCCGGCCGGCACGGGATGCAGCCGCGCGTCGAGCACCGCTTCGGTGAAGCCGAGCGTCGGAGCGCCGATCGTGACGGGTTCGCCCGGCGCCAGCGCGGTGCTGATGCTCGACACCACCGTCGCCTCCGTCGGCCCGTACGCGTCGAACATCCTTCGGCCCGGTGCCCAGCGGGCCACCAGTTCGGGCGGGCAGGACTCACCGCCGGTCACCACGCACTCGACGCTCTCGAGGCCGGCGGGATCGACCGACGCGAGCGCTGCGGGTGTGACGAAGCAGTGCGTGACCCGTTCGCGCCTCAGCAACTCCGCCAGTTCGTCGCCGCCGTACACGGACGGGGACGCGATCACCATCGTGGCGCCCGGACCGACAGCGAGCATCAGCTCGAGCACGGACGCGTCGAAGCTCGGCGACGCGAAGTGCAGGGTCCGGGAATCTTCTGTTGTGCCCAACGTTTCCTGTTCCGTCGCAGCGAAATTCGCCAGTCCGCGGTGGGTGGTGACCACGCCCTTCGGTCTACCCGTGGATCCCGACGTGTAGATCACGTACGCCGGGTGGTCGACGTGCAGCGCCGACGTGCGGTCGGCGTCGGTCACCGCCGACGCCGGGAACAGAGACAATTCGGCCTGGGTCGCGGGGTCGCCCGGCACGAGCCACGGGATCGACGCCGGCAGGCCGGGTCGCAGCGCGGCCGTGGTGATGCCGGTGACGGCGCCCGAGTCGGTGAGCATGTACTCGATGCGCTCGGCGGGATGGCCGGGGTCGACCGGCAGGAACGCGGCCCCGGTCTTGGCAACCGACCACACGGCCAGCACGGACTCGATCGACCGCGACAACGCCAGCGCCACCACGTGTTCCGGTCCGGCGCCGCGGTCGATCAGCAGCCGGGCGAGCCGGTTCGACCACTCGTCGAGGTCCCGGTAGGACACCTGGCGGCCCTCGAAGCACAGCGCCGCCGCTTCCGGGTCCGCCGCGGCGGCCGCCGCCAGCAACTGCGGCAGCGTGCGCGCCCCCACCCCGCTGCCCCCGCTCGCCGACGTCAGCGCGGCCCACTCGTCCTCGCCGAGAACGTCGACGTCGCCGACCGGCGCGTCCGGCGCCGCGGTGACGCCGGCAAGGATCCGGACCAGCCGGTCGGCGAACGCGGCCACGGTGGCCTCGTCGAAGATGTCGGTGGCGTACCCGAGCGCCGCGCTGATCCCCGCGGGATGTCCGTCGACGTCCACGTTCTCCCGCACCGTCAGCTGCAGATCGAAGTTGATCGTGTCGAACGCGAGGTCGACGGGTTCGACGTGCAGCCCCGGCAACTCCAACTCGGGGCGCTCGGTGTTCTGGAATTCGAGCATCACCTGGAACAGCGGCGAGTACGCCGTCGACCGCGACGGTCGCAGGCTCTCCACGACGCGTTCGAACGGGACGTCCGCGTGGGTGAACGCCCCGAGGTCGGCGTCCCGGACCTGCGTGAGGAGTTCGGCGAACGTGCGGGCGCCGTCGACGGGTGTGCGGAGCACGAGGGTGTTCACGAACATCCCGACCAGGTCGTCGAGTTCGGCCTCGCCGCGTCCCGCGACGGGTGTGCCCACCGCGACGTCGTCCGAAGCGCTCAGCCGCGACAGCAGGACCGCCAGCGCGGAGTGCAGGGTCATGAACACGGTCGATCCGTGCCTGCGCGCCATCTGCACCACACCCCGGTGCAGGTCCGGCGCGATCTCGAACTCGACGCGGCCTGCTCCGAGGGTCCTGGCCGCCGGGCGGGGCCGGTCCGTCGGCAGTTCCAGCACGTCGGGGAGGTCGGCCAGCGTCGTGGTCCAGTAGTCCAGTTGGCGCGCGAGCGGCGACGCTTCGTCGTCCTCGGCGCCGAGGAGGTCGCGCTGCCACAGTGTGTAGTCGGCGTACTGGATGGGCAGCGGAGTCCAGTCGGGCGCGGCGCCGTGCAACCGGGCCGTGTACGCAGACAGGACGTCGCGGGCGAGCGGAACCATCGAGAACCCGTCCGCCGCGATGTGGTGGACGACGACGGCCAGCACGTGCTCGCCCTCGTCCGGTGCGAACAGCCGGGCCCGCACCGGCGCCTCCGCGGTCACGTCGAATCCCGCGGACAGGAGACGGTGGAGATCACCGTCGAGGTCCGCGGACGCGAAAGCCTGCGGTATGAGAACGGGCGCCACCTCCTCCGCCGCGAGGATCACCTGCCGCGGACCACGGTCGGTCAGCGGGAACACAGTGCGCAGCGATTCGTGGCGCTCGACGACGTCGGCGAGGGCCGCCTGCAGCGCCGGGACATCGAGCGCCCCCACGAGCCGGAGCACGATCGCGACGTTGTATGCCGCACTGGTCGTGTCGAACTGGTTGATGAACCACATCCGCTGCTGGGCGAGCGAGACGGAGACCTCCCGCGACGGATCCCGCGGTGCGGGCCGGGACGCCGCCCGCGCCTCCCCGGCCTCGGCGCGGGCGGCCAGCCCGGCGACGGTCGGGGAATCGAACACGTCGCGCACCCCGAGCCGGTCGCCGACCGCGGCGTTGATGCGGGCGACGAGCCGGGTCGCGGTCAGCGAGTTCCCGCCGAGCGCGAAGAAGCCGTCGTTCACCCCGACCCGGGCGAGGCCGAGCAGGTCGGCGAACACTGCGGCGACGATTTCCTCGACCGGATTGCGCGGGGCGACGAACCCCACCGTGGCGGTGCCGAAGTCGGCTTCCGGCAGCGCCTTCCGGTCGAGTTTGCCGTTGACGGTCAGCGGGAGCGCGTCGATCACCACCACTGCGGACGGCACCATGTACGTCGGCACCGTCGCCCCGACCGCGTCGAGTACCGCGGCCGCGTCGACGTCCGCACCCGCCTCCGGGACCACGTAGCCCACCAGCCGGTCGCCGTCCCGGTCGTCGCCGCGCACCACGACCACCGACTGCGCCACCCCGGCGCACGCGGCCAGCGCCGCCTCCACCTCGCCGAGCTCCACCCGGAATCCGCGCAGCTGCACCTGGAAGTCGCTGCGCCCCACGTACTCGAGCCGGCCGCCCGCACCCCATTTCACGACGTCGCCCGACCGGTACATGCGGGCGCCGGGGTCACGGCCGAACGGGTCGGCGACGAAACGGGATGCGGTCAACGCGGACCGGCCGATGTAGCCACGGGTCACCTGGTCACCCGACACGTACAGTTCGCCCACCACCCCGGGCGGCACAGGATGCAACCGGCTGTCGAGAACGTAGACGCGCAGACCCGGGAGCCCGCCGCCGATCACCGAACCCGGCATCGACGCGGCGAGTGCGCGGTCGAGCGTCAGGAAGCTGACGTGCACCGTGGTCTCGGTGATGCCGTACATGTTCACCAGCACCGGGGCGCGGTCGTCGTGCCGCGCGTACCACCGCTCGAGCTGTCCGACGTCGAGGGCCTCGCCGCCGAAGATCACGTGCCGCAACGACAGTGGCGTCCGGTCGGGGTCGTCGACGGCGCTCGCCGCCCGATCGGCCTCGGTCAGCTGGTAGAACGCCGTCGGGGTCTGGTTCAGCACCGTCACCCGTTCCCGGCGGAGCAGTTCGAGGAACGTGTCCGGCGACCGCGCGGTGAAGTAGTCGACCAGCACCAGCCTGCCACCGTGGACGAGCGCTCCCCACAGCTCCCAGACGGAGAAGTCGAAGGCGTACGAATGGAAGAGCGTCCACACGTCGGACGCGTCGAACCCGAACAGCTCCCGAGTGTTGGTCAGCAGCGTGACGACGCAGCGATGGGACACCTGAACGCCTTTCGGCCGCCCGGTCGATCCCGACGTGAAGATCACGTACGCGACGGCGTCGGGCCACAGCGGCCGCAGCCGGTCCGAGTCGGTGACCGGCAGTCCGGACAGGTCGCCCACAGCGCGGACCGTCTCGGGATCGTCGATCATCACGCGCGGAATTCCGGCCGGCACCAGCAGGGCGAAGTCGGTACTCACCACGGCGCAGACGGGATGCGCGTCCTCGAACATCGCCGCCACCCGCTCGGCGGGGTAGCTGGTGTCGACCGGGACGTATCCGCCACCGGCCGCGAGGATCGCCAGCAGCGTCACCACGAGGGCCGGGGTGCGCTCGACCATCACCGCGACCAGCGACTCGGCGCCCACACCCTCGGCGATCAGCAACCGCGCCAACCGGTTCGCCCGCTCGTCCAGTTCCCGGTAGGTCAGCGTCTCGTCAACGCCCACCACCGCGGTGGCGTCCGGGGTGTCCGCGGCCACCCGTGCGAACAACTCGACCACGGTCTGCGCGTCGGCGGCGACCCCGGCGCGGTTCCACCCGTCCAGCACCAGGTCCCGCTCGGCCGTTCCGAGGACCGCGATGTCTCCCACCGCCGCAGCCGGGTCGTCCACCACCGCCCGCAGTACCCGCACGAAGCGTTCGCCGAACCCGTCCGCCGACGTCCGGTCGAACACGTCCGTCGCATACAGGAACGCGGCCGACATGCCCGCGGCAGAGCCCTTGTCGTCGTGGTACTCGGCGAGCGACAGCTGCAAGTCGAACTTGGCGACCCCCGGATCGACGTCGACCGCTTCGACGGTCAGGGCCGGCAGTTCGAGGTGCGCGCGGACGGTGTTCTGGAATTCGAGCAGCACCTGGAACAGCGGCGAGTGGGACGTCGACCGGGACGGCGCCAGTTCGTCGACGACGCTCTCGAAGGGAACGTCCGTGTGCCCGAACGCGCCCAGATCCGTGTCACGGGCGCGGGCCAGCACGTCGGTGAACACCTCGGCCGGGTCGACCCGCGTCCGCAACACCAGCGTGTTGACGAACATCCCCACCAGGTCGTCCAGGGCCGCCTCGCCGCGACCCGCGATGGGGGTGCCGATGGCGACGTCGTCCGACCCGGACACCCTCGACACCAGCACCGCGAGCGCCGCGTGCATCACCATGAACAGCGTCGCGTTGTGCTCGCGCGCGAGCAGGAGCAGCTGCCGGTGCAGGCCCGCGTCGATCGAGAACGGTGCGCTCGCACCTGCGAGTGATCGGACGACCGGCCGATTCCGGTCGAGGGGCAGGGCGCTCACCTCGGGGAGCTCCGCCAGCGCACCCCGCCAGTAGTGCAGCTGCCGCGACATGAGGCTGTCCGGGTCTTCGGCGCTGCCGAGGAGCCGCCGCTGCCACACGCTGAAGTCGGCGTACTGCACGGGCAGCGGATCCCAGCTCGGCACGGCCCCGGACCGGCGTGCCGAGTACGCCACCATCAGGTCGCGGGCCAGCGGCGCGAGCGACGCCCCGTCGGCGGCGATGTGGTGCACCACGATCACGAGGACGTGCTCGTCCGGACCGGTCCACAGCAGCGCAGCCCGCAGCGGGACCTTCGCGCTCACGTCGAACCCGCCGGCGAGGAGGGTCGCGATCCGGTCGAGCAGCGACTCGTCGCCGTCGACCTGCGGGGTGAGATCGGGAACGACCTCGGCGGCATCGACGATCACCTGGTGCGGTCCGTCCTGCGACGCGGGATACACGGTGCGCAACGATTCGTGCCGGTCGATCACGTCCCTCACCGCGGCCCGCAGCGTGTCCGAATCCAGGGGTCCGGTCAGGCGCACGGCCATCGGGATGTTGTACGCCACCGACGAGGTGTCGAACTGGTTGATGAACCACATCCGTTGCTGGGCCAGCGACAGCGGAATCCGCGCGGGGCGCTCCCCGACGGTCAGCGGCGGCCGGTCCACGAGTTCCGTGCCCGCGCGCCGAACGTAGGCCGCAAGCAATTCGGCGGTGGGCGCCTCGAACAGCGCCCGCACGCCCACGTCCGATCCGAGCGAGGCGTTGACGCGCGCGATCACCCGCGTCGCCACCAGGGAGTTGCCGCCGAGGTCGAAGAAGCTGTCGTCGACACTGATCCGGTCGACTCCGAGGACGTCGGTGAAGACCTCGGCGATCGTCTCCTCGACCGGGTCGGCCGGCGCCTTGAACTCGGCGGCCGCGGACAGGAACCGCGGTTCCGGCAGCGCCGCGCGGTCCAGCTTCCCGACCGGGTTCAACGGAATCTCGTCCAGCACCACGATCACCGAGGGAACCATGTACGCCGGCAACCGGTTCCGCACCTGCCGCAGCAGTTCCGTCGTCTCGATCGGCCTGCCCGGCGCGGGGACGACGTAGGAGACCAGCACCGTGTCTCCCGACGGTCCGGGCCGACCGATGGTGACGGCGAGCCGCACGTCGGAATGGGTCTGCAGCATCGCGTCGATCTCGCCGAGCTCGATCCGGAATCCGCGCACTTTCACCTGGAAGTCGCTGCGCCGCAGATATTCGAGCGTGTGGTCGGGCCGCCACCGCACCACGTCGCCGGTGCGGTACATCCGGCCCCGGCCGTACGGGTCGGCGACGAACCGCGCGGCGGTGAGACCGGGCCGCCGGTGATAGCCCCGGGCCAGACCGGGTCCGGCGATGTACAGCTCACCCGGGACGCCGACGGGAACCGGATGCAGCCGGGCGTCGAGCACCACTTCCTCGGCGCCGCGGATCGGCCCGCCCAGCGTGATCGGGTCGCCGGGGGTCATCGGCGTGCTGATGTTCGCCATGATCGTGGTTTCGGTGGGCCCGTACGCGTTGTACAGCCGGCGGTCGGGCGCCCAGCGGGCCACCAGTTCGGGCGGGCAGGCCTCACCGCCCACGACCACGTCGAGGAAGTCGTCGAGCGCGTCGGGGGGAATCGTGCCCAGCGCCGCGGTGGTGACGAAGCCGTGGGTGACGCGTTCGTCCCTCAGCAGGTCGGCCAGTTCCGAGCCGCCGTAGGCGGACGACGGCACGACCACCATCGTCGCGCCCACCCCGAAGGCCTGCAGGTACTCGAACACGGACGCGTCGAAACTCGGTGTCGAGAAATGCAGTGTCCGAGACGATCTCGTGGCACGAAACCGTTCCCGCTGGTCGGCCGCGAAGTTGTCCAGCCCCCGGTGGGTGACAGTCACACCCTTCGGCTGTCCCGTCGATCCGGACGTGTAGATCAGGTACGCGGCATGGTCGAGGTGGAGCGGCCTGATGCGGTCGGAATCGGTGATCGGACTGTCGGAGCGGGCGGCGCAGGCCGCCTGGAGATCCGGATCGTCCAGCACCAGCCACGGAATCGAGTCGTGCAGACGGTCACGCAGCGACTCCTCCGTCAGACCCAGCACCGCGCCCGAATCGGCGAGCATGTAGTCGATCCGGTCGGCCGGATAGTTCGGGTCCACCGGAACGAAGGCCGCACCGGTCTTCGCGACCGCCCACACGGACGCCACCGACCGGAACGAACGCGGCAACGCCAGCGCGACGGACGATTCGGGCCCCACCCCACGGTCGATCAGCATCCGGGCGACCTGCGTCGACCACCGGTCCAGTTCCCCGTACGACAACTCCTCACCCTGCCGCGACAGGGCGGTCGCCGCCGGATCCAGCGCCGCCGCGTCCGCGAACAGTGCGGGCAGGGAGCGCTCGGACCGGCCGGGCCGGCCCCGCACCGGGGTCAGTGCCGAACGTTGCTCGCCGGAGAGGATCTCGATGTCGCCCACCGGAACGTCGGGCCCGGCCGCCATCGCGTCGAGGATGCGGCGGAACCGCTCGGCCGCCACCCGGATCGTGCGGGCATCGAACAGGTCTGCGGCGAAATCGAATTCGACGGTGACACCCGCCGGCGCGCCCGCCTCGCCGGCCGCTTCCGTCACGGAGACGCACAGGTCGAGGCCGGAGAGCGCGCAACCGTGCGAGCCGGGTGGCCGGGTGTCGAGCAGCACCTGGACGATCGGCGCGTAGGCGTCCGACCTCGACACGTCGAGCTCCCCGACGAGACGCTCGAACGGGACACCGGTGTGCTCCCGCGCCGCGGCGGCGACGTCCCGGACCTGCGACAGGTAGTCGCGGCAGGACGTCCCGGCCGCGTACCGCGAACGAACCACCACGGTGTCCGTGCGGTCGCCCACGTCCACCGCTGTTCCCACGGCGATGTCGCCGCTCCCGGTGACCCGGCCCAGCAGGATCGACAGCGCCGCGAGGAACACCGTGCCGGTGCCGGTGGCCACCGTGTCGGCGAGTGCGGCCACACGACGATGCAACGCCCCCGGCAACACCACGGTGACCCGGTCACTCGCCTCCGACAACCTCGCGGGCCGCTGCCGGTCGGTCGGCAACGGCAGGACGTCGGGCAGCCCGGCCAGTGTCCGGCGCCAGTACTCGACTTCCTCCGCTTCGCGCAGAAGTTGCTCGCCGGCACGGGCACTGGCCTCGTGGATGCTGCCCACCCGGGAGTTCGGGTCGGCGGTGGCCAGTTCCTCGAGCAGCTCGACGAACTGCCGGTGGTGATCCCGCAGCTCCGTCTCCTCGTAGCGGCTCGGATTCGCGCGGAAGTCCACGAAGATCCTGGTGGGCGTGCCGCTCTGATAGACGTTGATCAGCAGGTCCTCGACCGGGCCGGACGTGACGATGTGGAAGTCGCCGAGAAGCGATCCGAGCGCGACCTCCTGGCGGAACAACATCACGTTCACCATCGGCCCGTACAGCGCCGTCGTCGCGCTCTCACCGGCATCGCGGCGGATGTCGTCGAGGCTGCACCGCTGATGCCGCAGCGCCGCCACCAGTTCACGCTGAACCTTCTCGATCAGTTCCGCGACGGTGTCCTCGGCGGAGACGTGGACGGGCATGGGCGCCACGTTGACGAGCATGCCGCCGGAGTTGCGGAGCACCGCGGTGGTGCGCGCCGACACCGGAATGGTCACCAGCACATCGGTTCTGCCGGTGCGTCTCGCGAGATAGCATGCCGCGGCGGCGATGATGGTCGCCGCCGACAGGCTGTCGCGGGAATCGAGAACGGCCACGACCGCGTCCGAGAGGATTGCGCTCTCCACCGTGCTGGCCGCCGACACCTGCCCCGCCGTCCGCGCGAGCGTGGCCCCCTCGAGCCCGGCCACCCGCTGCGCCCAGTACTCTCGGTCGGTCACGAATCGGTCGGAGTTCCGGTACCGGCTGTCGATGTCGTACAACTGACGCAGGCTCACCGCCCGGTTCGGATCCGGTTCGCGGCCCGCGACTTTCGCGGAGTAGCGGTGCGCGATACGGCGCAGCATCGTCATGGCGCCGTAGCCGTCGAGGGCGACGTGGTGAATCCTGCTGTACCACAGGAAGTGCGCGTCACCGGTCTGCAGGATCGACGTCTCCACCAGGCGGTCGGCGCTCAGATCGAGGGGTGTGACGTAGTCACGCTCCATCCACTCGTGGGCCGCCGCCACCGGGTCCTCCTCGGCGCGGAAGTCGACGTACGCGATCGCCGTGTCGGTCTGGTGGTCCACGAACTGCAGCGGCCGTCCGTCGACGTCGAACACCTTGAGGAAGGGCGACTCGAATTCGCGGGCCGCCTCCACCGTCTCCTGCCGGAGCAGGTCGATGTCCAGTGCACCGGAGAACTCGACGTACTGGGCGATCGAGATGGGAACCTCGGGCTCGAGTTGCTGCGCGAACCACGTGGCCCGCTGCGCCGCCGAGAGCGGAATCGTTTCGCCGCCCCCCACAGGCGCTTCGACCGTTCGCTCCCCCGGCCCACGGACGTCCGCGGGGCGGCGCGTTTCTCCCGCCCCCGGAACGGGTCCTTCACCTTGTCCAGGGCACACTCGAACTCGACCTCGCCCCGCCCAACCAGGGCGGACGCACTCTCTCGAGTATCCGCCCCGGCGATGCGCCGGGTCCAGGGCACTGCGGGTCCAAGGGCGCCGATGGATACTGGGCCTCATGACCGAGCGCGTCGACACCCCTGGAATCGAACCCGCGGACTTCCGCGTGCACGTCGTGGCGCAGGCCATCCGGCTGTTCTCGGAGCACGGGTACGAGGCGACCACCGTCGAACAGATCGCGTCGGCCGCGGGAGTGTCCCGGCGGACGTTCTTCCGCCAGTTCCGCTCCAAGGAGGACGTGATCTTCGCCGACCACGAATCGCTCCTGCAGCAGGCCGGCGATTATCTGTCCGCGGAATCCGACGACCCCTGGGCGTCGGTCTGCCAGACGGCGGGCCTGGTCTTCGACCGGTTTCGCGAGAACCGTGAGCTGTCGGAACGCCGGTACCAGGTGGTCCAGCGCGTCCCCGCACTGCGCGACCGGGAGATCGTGACCGGGTTCCGCTACGAGCGGCTGTTCGTCGACTATCTGCGCGGCGTCGTACCCACCGAACCCGTCCTGAAGGTCATCGGGTTCGCGGCCGCCGTCACTGCGTGCCACAACTTCCTGCTCAGGAACATGATCAAGGGTGACCCCGACGCCACCGCCGACGAACTCGAGCGGGCCCTGCTCGACGTGCGCCGGACGTTCGGCGTGGCTCCGGGGGCATCGACGCAGGACAGGGACGCGGTGCTGGTGGTTTCGTATCCGCCGGGAACCCCGGTGGAGGAGATCACCGGGCGGATCCGAACCCAGCTGTCCCGGCGCGGGCGGTGAGCGGCCAGGTGACGACACCCACCCTTGACTGGCACTCAGTGCCGTGGTTGACTGCACTGTAGTGGCAGTAGTATGCCGACCACGAACGTTGCGGCACACCTGAACGAATACGACCCTGGCACGGAGTGCCTCGGACTCGGTGCCGTCGAGACTCAGCAAGGAGCGCCCCATGGCCGGAAATCCGGACTTCGATCTGTTCAAGCTCGGTGAAGAGCACGACGAACTGCGGTCCGCGATCCGCGCGCTCTCCGAAAAGGAGATCGCACCCTACGCGAAGGAAGTCGACGAGGATGCGCGCTTCCCCGAGGAAGCTCGCGTAGCCCTGGTGAACTCCGGGTTCAACGCCATCCACGTCCCCGAGGAGTACGACGGCCAGGGAGCAGACTCCGTCGCCACCTGCATCGTGATCGAAGAGGTCGCCCGCGTCTGCGGCTCCTCCTCCCTGATCCCCGCCGTCAACAAGCTCGGCACCATGGGCCTCATCCTCAACGGCTCCGAGGAACTCAAGCAGCAGGTCCTGCCGCAGCTCGCCTCCGGCGAGGCCATGGCGTCGTACGCACTGTCCGAGCGTGAGGCCGGTTCGGACGCCGCCAGCATGCGCACCCGCGCCAAGGCCGACGGCGACGACTGGATCCTCAACGGCTCCAAGTGCTGGATCACCAACGGTGGCAAGTCCAGCTGGTACACCGTCATGGCCGTCACCGACGCCGACAAGGGCGCCAACGGCATCTCCGCGTTCATGGTCCACGAGAACGACGAGGGCTTCGTCGTCGGACCGAAGGAGAAGAAGCTCGGCATCAAGGGCTCGCCCACCGCCGAGCTGTACTTCGAGAACTGCAAGATCCCCGGCGACCGCATCATCGGCGAGCCCGGCACCGGCTTCAAGACGGCGCTGCAGACCCTCGACCACACCCGCCCCACCATCGGCGCGCAGGCAGTCGGCCTCGCACAGGGCGCCCTCGACGCCGCCCTCGCCTACACCAAGGACCGAAAGCAGTTCGGCAAGTCGATCAGCGACTTCCAGGCCGTGCAGTTCATGCTCGCCGACATGGCGATGAAGGTCGAGGCCGCGCGCCTCATGGTCTACACGTCCGCGGCCCGCGCCGAGCGTGGCGAGAAGAACCTCGGTTTCATCTCCGCCGCCGCCAAGTGCTTCGCCTCCGACGTCGCGATGGAGGTCACCACCGACGCCGTCCAGCTGTTCGGCGGCGCCGGCTACACCACCGACTTCCCCGTCGAGCGCATGATGCGAGATGCGAAGATCACTCAGATCTACGAAGGCACCAACCAGATCCAGCGCGTCGTGATGTCGCGTGCACTGTTGAAGTAGGCGGCTACGCCGCCCGTGCGTGGTCAGAGAGTCTCTGGACTCGCTAACCACGCACGGCTACGTGAGGAGAATTTGTGGAACTAGTAGGCGTGATCGGCGGCGGCACCATGGGTGCCGGCATCGCCGAGGTATGTATCAAGGCCGGCAGCTCGGTTCTCATCCTCGAGACCAAGCCGGAATTCGCCGAGGCCGCGCAGGCCCGCATCGAGAAGTCCCTCGCGCGCGGGGTGAAGGCAGGCAAGCTCGACCAGGCCGACGCCGACGCCGCACTCGCCCGGGTGCGCGTCACCCTCGACATCGAGGACTTCGCCGACCGCGACCTCGTCATCGAGGCGGCGCCGGAGATCGAGTCCCTCAAGGTCGACATCTTCGGCAAGCTCGACAAGATCGTGAAGCCGGCGGGCATCCTGGCGTCCAACACGTCGTCGATCCCGCTGATCAAGATGGCCAACGCCACCCAGCGGCCCGGCCAGGTCGTGGGTGTCCACTTCTTCAACCCGGTGCCGGTGATGCCGCTGGTGGAGATCGTGGTCAGCCTGGTCACGTCGGAGGAGACCGTCACCGCGGTCACCGACTACGCGAAGAACACGCTGCGCAAGAAGACGGTGCGGGCCGGGGACCGCGCGGGCTTCATCGTCAACGCCCTGCTCATCCCGTACCTCACGTCGGCGGTCCGGATGCTCGAGTCCGGGTACGCCACCGCCGAGGACATCGACGAGGCCATGAAGGGCGGCTGCGGCTACCCGATGGGTCCGCTGACGCTGATCGACACCGTCGGCCTCGACATCACCCTCGCCGCGGCGGAGTCGCTGTACGCGGAGTTCGCCGAGCCGCACTACGCGCCGCCGACGCTGCTCAAGCGCAAGGTGGACGCCGGACAGCTCGGCAAGAAGTCCGGCAAGGGTTTCTACGACTACAGCTGATCTCGCCTTTCCGGGAGCCCGTCGCGTTACCGCGGCGGGCTTTCGCCGTTCTTGACGGCGTAGCCCATGTAGGAGATGGCGGTGCTCCTGATCTGTCCGAAGTCGAGGCGGCGGCTCAACTCCCCGTAGCTGAGTCGTGGTCCACCGGCCCGGGCGAGGTCGATCAGCCGGAGCGGATTCTTCGACCGCGGCCCGAGGCCGACGACCTCGCCGAGCCGCAGACCGTGCCGGTCCAGGACCGACGTCAGCTCGGCCGGACGGATACACATCGACCAGTCGTGGATGGGAGTGTCGAACATCCGGGTCATCCGCCACTCCTGCATGATCTTGATCGCGACGAGCTTGCTGAAGACCGTGCGGTTGATGGTGTCGAACAGGTACAGGCCCCCCGGTTTCAGCGCCCGCGCGGTCTCCGCGATCACCGCGTCGAGATCCGACACGTGTTCGAGGACGTCGCAGCAGTAGACGACGTCGAACGCGGCATCCGGCACCGGCAGTCGTTCACCGGACCCGATCCGGTACTCGATGTCGAGTTCCGAGCCGGCGGCATGGCGGCGCGCGGTCTCGACCGACACCGGGGACGGGTCGACGCCGAGCACGCGAAAACCGATATGGGTGAACTCCTCCGCGAGGAATCCGCCTCCCGAACCGACGTCGAGGGCGCGGAGTCCGCGACAGTCACGACCGACCGTCGCGTCGAGCACCGTACGGAAGTAGGCGAATCGCGCCGGCGTCAGACTTCCGTGCAGCAGGTTGAGCGGGTTGTCCTCCTCCCACCAGGACTCCCCCACACGGTTGTAGACGTCGTTGTCGATGACCAAGCGGACCACCCCTTCTCTGCCGAGATCCCGGCGACGACGTCCAGCCTTCTCCTGCGCGTCGGTCACTTCAAGGGCGGACGCCTTACGCGATGCTCAGGGGATGACTTTCAGGATCTCGCACGCGTGCCTGGTGCTGGGCGGGTTCGCCGCCGGAATTGCGTTGACGTCCAGCATGTCCGGAGGGGTCGTCTTCGTGACGAACGGCGACCTGGACGAGTACTACCTCGGACCCGCTGCGCGCGGGGCACTCGCGGCGATCGTCGCGGTCCTCGTGGCCGCGCGCGTGCGGTCCCGGCGAGGCCTGTCGGTGGCGTCGTTCGTCGGCCTCGCACTGCTGGGTGTCGCACCGGCGATCGGGCCGTGGCACTTCGAGATCTATGTCAGCGGCGTCGGCGCGGGCCTTCTCCTCGGCGGCCTGGTCGGCCTGTGCGCCACCGGCGACCGCGCGTGGTTGCAGACCGCGCTCGCGGCGGGCGTGGTTGCCGGACTCCTCCTCGCCGAACCGATCGACCAATTCCGGACGTCCGTTCCCCGCCGCTACGCGGACTACCTTTCGGAACCCGCATTCGATCTGGTGACGCTGACCGTCCTCGCGCTCACGGCCGTGGTTCTGGCCGTCATGCTGGCGTCCGGCGACCTCGGCGAGCAGACGCACCTCGAGGTGAGCGGCCGGGCCCTCGTTGTCGGGGTCGTGCTGCCGCTGGTCGGGCTGGTGCTGTACTGGCGGTTCGTCCTTCGCTTCGAGAACCTGGGCGTCGGTGGCGCGATGCGCGGCCGGTGGATGTTCGGAATCGTCCTGGTCGTGGTGGTGATCGCCGCCGCGCTGTGGCTGGAGGGCCGCACCGGTGTTCTGCTACTCGCCGCGATGGCGTTCGTGGCTACTGGGAAGGGCAGCATCTCGTCGTTCCCGGACTCCTGGCCGTGGCTGCTCGTTCCCGCGGCGCTGGTGCTCGCCGGGGCGGCGCTCGGCCGTCGATTCCCGCAGCCGTTGTTCGGCATCGGCGCGCTTGCGCTCGTGGCCGCGTCGGCGTTGTTCGAGCACCCGCCGTGGGACAACCTGTATCTCGGTGCGACCTGGCTTCTCCTTCCCTTCGCGGCGTCGTTCGCGTTCGCGTCGAGTCTGCCGACGAACGAACCGGTCACCGCGACGTCGCTGGCCGCGCCCGCTGCTTTCGCGGTGCCGCTGGTCGCCGACTTCGGGTGGACGGCGTACGCGCCGCTCGTCGAGGGCGAGATGACGCCGTGGCCGGACTCGTGGGCGTGGACGTCGACCGGGGTGTCGGTGGCCGCCGTGGTCGCCTGCGGACTTGCCGTCGCCTATCTCCACACCCGCTCCCGCTGAGCGGATATGCAGAGTACATACGCTGTGCAGCATGCATAGAATGTGTATGGTGCACAAATTGTATTTTGCACAGTGAAGGAGATTCGTGTGGACACTCCGACGCCCGCCGTCCGCCCGGGCGGCCTCGTCGCCGTGCTGGCATTCACCGGCATCGTCGCCGCACTCATGCAGACCCTCGTGGTCCCGCTGATCGGCGACCTGCCGCGACTGCTCGACACGACCGCGTCGAACGCGTCCTGGGTGATCACCGCTACGCTGCTCGCCGGCGCCGTGGCGACGCCGGTCACCGGACGCCTCGGCGACCTGTACGGCAAGCGGCGCATGATGCTGATCTGCACGGTGCCGCTCGTGCTGGGCTCGGTGGTCTGCGCACTGGCGTCCTCCCTCGTCCCGATGGTGATCGGCCGTGGGCTGCAGGGCATCGGTGTGGGCATGATCCCGCTGGGCATCAGCGCCCTGCGCGACCTGCTGCCGCCCGAACGCCTGCACTCCTCCATCGCGTTGATGAGCTCGTCCATGGGGATCGGCGGCGCCCTCGGCCTGCCCATCGCCGCGACGGTCGCCGAGAACTCCAACTGGCGTGTGCTGTTCTGGGGTGCCGCGTGCCTGAGCGCGCTGATCGCCGTGCTGCTCTGGCTCGTCATGCCGGCCACCCCCGTCCACGGCACCAGGGGCCGCTTCGACCCCGTCGGCGCGGTCGGACTCGGTATCGGACTGGTAGCCCTGCTCCTGGCCGTGTCGAAGGGCGCCGACTGGGGCTGGGCGAGCGGCACCACCCTCGGTCTGTTCGCGACCACTGTCATCGCGTTGACGGCATGGGGCTGGTGGGAACTCCGCACTCCCGAACCGCTGGTCGACCTGCGGGTGATCGCCGGACGTCAGGTGCTGCTCACCAATGCGGCGTCCGTCGTCGTCGGCTTCGCGATGTACGCGCAGTCGCTGATCATTCCGCAGCTCCTGCAGCTACCGGAGTCGACGGGATACGGCCTGGGGCAGTCGATGCTGGCCATGGGCCTGTGGATGGCGCCCTCGGGCCTCATGATGATGGCGGTGTCGCCCTTCGGCGCCAAACTGTCGTCGGCCCGCGGACCGAAGGTCACCCTGCTCGTCGGAAGCCTGGTCATCGCCCTCGGCTACGGATCGTCGATGTTCCTGATGGGATCGACGTGGGGCCTGGTCGTCGCGACCTGCATCTGCGGCTCGGGCGTCGGCCTGGCCTACGGGGCGATGCCCGCACTGGTGATGGGCGCCGTGCCGCAGTCCGCGACGGCCTCCGCCAACAGCGTCAACACACTGATGCGCTCGGTCGGCACCTCGGTGTCCGCGGCCGTCGTCGGAGTGGTCCTGGCGCAGATGAGCGTCCAGGTCGCCGGCCACACCCTGCCGACCGAGGGCGGCTTCCGGACCGGCCTGCTGATCGGGTGCGGTGTCGCGCTCGTCGCCGCGGCCATCACCCTGGCGATGCCGACGCGCCGGGTCGTCCCCTCGGCTCCGAGCCCGAGTCCCGAACCGCTCGCGCCGTCGAAGGTGTAGACCGTTGCCGGTTGCCTACTTGTGAAGGGCGTATCCGGCCACGGGATTGCCGTTGATGTAGACGGTGCCCTCATAGGTCCCGTCGGGCCTCGGGGTGATCCGATCGGTCAGAAAGGGAAGTCCGGAGGGGCTGTAGTCGGTGACAATGGAGCCGCTCGCCTCCGGGGTGGTCATGCCGAAGATGTACGGGAAGAACACACCGAAGTTGTCCATGACCCACCCGGGCCCGAACGTCTTTCCCTTCCAGATCAGGTCGCCACCGAGAACGTTCGTGGTACCGAGGTACGTGCCGGCGGGCAGCGGGACCGGCATGGGCACGGGTAGCGGCGGCGGCATGGGCGCCGGCACCGGGTCAGCAGCCGCCGTCCCCGCGGCGAAGAAAGACAGGCCGGCCACCGCGACGGCCCCTACCGCGACCTTGCGCATGATGTCCATGAGATCTCCGTATATCGATGTGCGTGGCGGAAAGTGTCGCACGTAGCGGGCTGTCACAGGGCGAGTGTCAAGAAGATGTTGTTCGGATCGTTGCAGTAGTCCCCGAACGGGGGACATTCGGTGAAACCGTGCTGCGTGTACAGGCGCCGGGCCGGGGCGAAGAACATCGACTTTGATCCCACCGTCCGCCGGCGACAACTCACGCAGCGCCACGGAGCCAGTACAACGTCGCGGGACAGGTCGTCGACTTCGATGTACACGGGCTCGAGTATGCCGAAGGCGGCGCGAGAAATCGCAACGAGCACCCCACTGCCTGGACCGCGGCGCACCATGGGGACATGACCGAGACAGTTCTGCGGCTGAGCACTCGCCAGGGGCGGTGGGTGGTCACCGCCACCGTTCTCGGCTCGAGCCTCGCGCTACTGGACGGCACGGTGGTGAACATCGCCCTGCCGCACATCGGCGAGGACCTCGGATCGGATGTCGCGGGACTGCAGTGGGTACTGAGCGGCTACACCCTCGCCCTGGCGTCGCTGATCCTGCTGGGCGGGGCGCTCGGGGATCGCTGGGGCAGGCGCCGCGTCTTCGTCTGGGGGACGGTCTGGTTCGCGGTCTCGTCACTGCTGTGCGGCATCGCACCCGACATCACGATGCTCGTGATCGCGCGGATCCTGCAGGGCGTCGGGGCCGCGATGCTGACCCCCGGCAGCCTCGCACTGATCTCGGCGTCGATCCACGAGGACGACCGGGGTGCCGCGATCGGGCTGTGGTCGGGGCT
>RRBB01000928.1:0-486 GCA_006543605.1 Rhodococcus sp. WS4 | reverse complement strand
GAAAAGAAGGACGAAGAGAAGACAGAATAAGTATATCCATCAACCATACTTCTTTTTTAAAGTATTGTAAGTCATACGCATCAGTTCGTATCCCAAGTGGATTTTGCCCACGAAATGATCAGCTAATCGTCTGTCGTTATCGAGTCTGGATAAGTATGCTCCGCATACTTCACAGACTTGGAGTTTCTGCTGAGCTGTCTGACCAACGTTCTCGGCAATTACTCTTGCTTGTTCTGCCAAAACATCTCTTTCTCGTAGAAGTTTGTCCAAGGCGATAGTCTGTTTTAGTGCCATCGTGATTTCTTTCGCTTTCCCCAATTGGGTGATCTCCAGGGTCATGAGCCCGATTTTCACATCTAACTCATCAAGCTGACGTGTAACTGAGGCAATCTTCTCCTTCTCTTCGGGAGTATTTTCTAATCGTTTCAACGCAGTCTCAATGGTGAAGTCAATCTCCGCTAGCCACTTGTGCAAGATTTTGTAGTA
>RRBB01000927.1:0-488 GCA_006543605.1 Rhodococcus sp. WS4 | reverse complement strand
CCGAAGATCAGGTCGATGTCCGACGACAGGTTGAGCTCCACCGCGCCCAGCTTGCCCATGCCGAGGACCACCATCCGCTGCGGTTCGCCGGAGCGCCGGCCGATCGGCGTGCCGAACTGCTCGCACTGGCGCCGATGGAGCCACTCGCAAGCCAGGTCGATGCAGGCGTCGGCCAGGGCCGACAGGTCGCGACAGGTTTCCGCCAGCGCGGCGCGGCGGGTCAGGTCGCGCCAGATGATGCGCAGTTGCTGGCGTGTGCGGAAACGTCGCAGGCGCCGACCGAGTTCGTCCTCGTCGGCGCAATCCTCCAGCCGCGCCTGCAACTGACTGCGCAGTTCGCCGGGCGCGTGGGGGTTCTCCAGCTCGCCGCGTTCGGCCAGTTCCAGCAGCATCGCCGGGTCGCGCACTGCCTGCTCGGCGACGAAATCGCTGGCCGCGGCGACCCGTCGGAAATCCTCCAGGCGCTCCTCGGGCCAGGCCTCCAGGCG
>RRBB01000926.1:0-488 GCA_006543605.1 Rhodococcus sp. WS4 | reverse complement strand
GTGATGGCTATCGAGATCAACCGTCAGTCGTACCTGTCTCTGCGCTCGGCTCTGGAGCTGGAACTGCTCGATGCCGGCATCGACTCGCCGGACCTGCTGAGCCGGCTTATGCGCCACGTGCTTGCGACCGAATCCACGACTCGCGCTGAGTCGCAAACCGTTCGCCGGGCCTTCGTGACGGCCCGTAGAAACCCGCTGCTGGGCGCAATCCCTCAGCACTCCCAGGGGCGCACAAATCGCCCGTATATCCTCAAGAGGAAACCTTAATGCCCTTCGTCTATCTCGGCCTGACCCGCGACGCCGGAACCTCGAAAAAGACCGGCAACGCATACGACATCGCGGTCGTGCACTTCGCCGTCGATGCCACGCAATCGACCCGCCCCGATCGCAAGTTTGCTCTCGGCCTGGAACCTCAAAACCTGCCGATCGCGCCGGAAGCGGTGAGCCAGTTCCAACGCGTTGAACCGCTGTCGTCGGTGAACTTCGAG
>RRBB01000925.1:0-489 GCA_006543605.1 Rhodococcus sp. WS4 | reverse complement strand
CGTATACACGCTTGCATTGGATCATCGATCGACTCCCTGGTTGCGATGAAGTCCGATCCGGACTTGAGCTAGGCCCGGACGCTCGGTAACGTGGGCGCATTTTCGATGGAGTCTTCCCTATGCGCCCTGCCCGTCTGCTGGTCTACAGCCTGCTCCCCTTGTTCGCCGCCTGCCAGGTGTGGAAGCCCGAATCGCCGAGCACCAGTGTAGACACCCGCTTCCAGGGCGAACTGGTGAAGATCAACGGCGCGCTGCAATTCCGCCCCTGTACCGAGAAGCGCCTGTTCAGCATCGAGGACGTGGCCAATACCGGCCTGCGCCGCGAAGCCGACAGCCTGTTCGACGACGGCGCCCAGGGCCTGTTCGTCGACCTGCGCGGCACCATGGGACCGGCCAAGGTCCGCGGTACCGACGGCAAGCTGGAGGTCAGCCGACTGTACCGCGTGCAGAACGAGGGCCCCGGCTGCGACGACCCGAACTTCAAGCTGC
>RRBB01000924.1:0-491 GCA_006543605.1 Rhodococcus sp. WS4 | reverse complement strand
GCAAGCGGATCCTGTTCACCAACCGCACCGACTGGCCGGTCGCCCGCGTGATCGCCGCCTACCGATCCCAGTCCGACATCGAGTCCGGGTTCCGGCAACTCAAAGACCCCCAGGTGATTTCGTTCTCCCCGATGCACCACTGGACCGACCAGAAGATCCGCGTCCATGTCTTCTACAGCGTCCTGGCCCTGACCGTCGCGCACCTGATGCGCCGCGAGGCCGCCGATGCCGGACTGCATCTGTCGGTGCGTGAGTTGCTCGCCGAGCTGGCCGGCATCGAGGAAACGGTGTTGCTCTACCACGACGGCACCAAAGGTCGCCCCCGCGCCCAACGAATGCTCACCGACCACAGCGACACCGCCGAACAACTGGCCCGGCTGTTCGGCATCGACCGCTACGCACCCACCCGATGACCGGCCGCCACCGACTTAGGTAATACACCCCGACCACACCAAAACCAGCTCCCACCAGCGCTAATCGCACCGAAGCCA
>RRBB01000923.1:0-404 GCA_006543605.1 Rhodococcus sp. WS4 | reverse complement strand
CGCTTGCGGCTGGACCCTGCCTTCCTTGATCGCCTTGTGCAGGGTTTTCTCCAGCGCGGCGCTTTCGCGTACCGCGTCGAAGGCGTGGGCGAGGGCACCGACCGGGTCCTGCGGGTCCTTCGGCAGGAACGCGCCAGCGAGGATCGCCTGCAACGCCGGGTCGTCGTCCGGACGGCCGAGGATTTCCGCGATCTCGGCGTCCAGTTCGTCGCCCGGCCCTTTGTGCCGGCGGCCGAACGGCAGTACCAGGACCTTCAGCGCGCAGCCGAAGAAGCGGCTGGGGAAGTTGTTCAGCAGGTCCTCCAGCGCCGCCTCGGCCTTGCCGAGGTTTTCCTCCATGGCCCAGCGCAGCAGCGGATGCAGGTAGTCCGGGTTGCCCAGGTCGTGGTAGCGCTTGAGCGCCG
>RRBB01000922.1:0-492 GCA_006543605.1 Rhodococcus sp. WS4 | reverse complement strand
GGACACGGTTCAGCGCCTTCGCCGCGGCGTTGATCGAGCCGGTGTGGGCCACGGCGCAGAAGGCGCGGAGCTGAGACAATTGCACCTGGGTATTCTCGCTTTGCGAATCGTTGGCTGAATATTTTTCGATTTCCAGAATACCTTGTCGTTCGCTACCGTTCGCCCGTCCTTACGTCCGGTGATCGGATCCCGGCGTTCCTTCCCGGCTTGCGGGCCCATCGCGTCCGCTCATGGAGAGATTACATGGATCTGCAACTCGCACAGCGCAGGGTGCTGGTTAGTGGCGGTTCGCGCGGTATCGGCCGCGCCATCGTCGAACATTTTCTCGCCGAAGGGGCCGAGGTGGCCTTCTGCGCCCGTGGTGAGGCGGGCGTGGCCGAAGCAGCGGATTGCGTCGGCGAGCGTGCCTTTGGCATGTCTGTGGACATCACCGACCCGCAGCAGGTGCGCGGTTGGGTAACGCGCTCGGCGCTGCACTTGGGCGGCATCGAC
>RRBB01000921.1:0-492 GCA_006543605.1 Rhodococcus sp. WS4 | reverse complement strand
GAAAGACTGAGGCCCGCGCAACGCGGGCCTCAGTCTTTCCGCGCGAGACCCTGGCGGTCGCTCTGCCAGCCGCCGCCGAGGGCCTTGTACAGGCCGACCGAGGCCTGCAGGCGGGCCAGTCGCAGTTGCACGGCGGCATCCTGCGCCGCGTACAGCGTGCGTTGCGTTTCGAGGACCGTCAGCAGGGTTTCCGCGCCGGCCTGGTAGCGGCTGTCGGAGAGATCGAAGGCGCGCTGCGCCTGCTCCAGCTCCTGCTGCTGCCAGTGCAGCTGGCGGTCGAGGCCGTCGATGCTGTTCAGCGAGCGTTCGGTGTCGGCAAAGGCGGTGAGGATCGCCTTGCGGTAGGTTTCCAGCAGTTCTTCCTGGCGCGCCAGGCTGCGGTCGCGCTCGGCGCGCAGGCGGCCGTGGTTGAAGATCGGGGCGAGCAGGTTGGCGCCCAGGTTGTAATAGGGGTTGCGGAAAGTGTCGGCGGCGCGGTTGGCGCCGGACGAC
>RRBB01000920.1:0-493 GCA_006543605.1 Rhodococcus sp. WS4 | reverse complement strand
CTTCCCGGCCGCGTTCGACAGCCGCTGCTTGGCGTGCCAGTTCCAGCGCGGCGGCGCGTTCCTGCGTGATCTGGAGCTGCTGCGCCTGGATCGACTGCTTGGCCTGCAAGGCCAGAAGCTGATTGGTCGCCTGCATGGCTTGCAGTGCGCCGGTGGCGGACTGACTCTGGCTGACCAGGTCGGACAGCGCGCTTTCGTCTTGCGCCAGGTTCTGCGACACCTGCGCCTGCATCCGCATCGCGGTATGCAGGCCGTTCAAGGTGTTCTTCCAGCGTTCCTGCGCGTCGCGCAGCATCTGGTCGCCGCTGACGGTCGCGGCGTACTGCTCCGGGTACAGCCGGGCGAAGGTGGCATCCATGCTCTGCACGTCGTAGGCCAGGCCGCGAGCCTCGGCGATCAGCCGCTCGGTGGTCGCCAGCGTCGAGCGCAGGCGATTGACGATGTTGAAGTCCAGATTCGTCAGATTGCGCGCCTGGTTCATCAGCATCTGCGC
>RRBB01000919.1:0-495 GCA_006543605.1 Rhodococcus sp. WS4 | reverse complement strand
CCCGCTCCAATCGGTTGATCCGGGCTTCCAGCTCCTGGATCTTTTGCTGCTCAGGCGTCAACGCCTTGCTCTTCGGGGTCACACCCTGGCGCTCCGCCTCGAGCTGCTTCACCCAACGGCGCAAGGCCGAATCCACCACCCCCAGCGAACGGCAGGCGTCGATATGGCTGTAGCCTTGGTCCAACACCAGGGCCGCGGCCTCTCGTTTGAACTCGGCGGAAAACGTACGTCGTTGCTTGCTCACCAGACACCTCTCTCACGGCGAGGATTCTCGCCTAAATCGGTGTCCGGGATCAGTAGACCACTACAAGCACAGCCTGGCGGGCATTGAGAGCTAGAAGTCTCTGAAGGCAAAAACCAGAAACTCGTGCAGAGAATAGGGGCCGTTTCGGCATCGCAAGCTGGTCACGGTAAACGATCCACTCGCCAAATAAAACCATGAATCATCTGGCCCACTTTCTTATGGCCAACTCCACCTGAGCCTTTGGAAGATAC
>RRBB01000091.1:0-40486 GCA_006543605.1 Rhodococcus sp. WS4 | reverse complement strand
GGGTATGGTCAGGCGTCGAAATCGACGGTCACGGTGTCGCTGACCGGGAAGGTCTGGCACGTCAGCACGAAGCCGGAGTCGACCTCGTAGTCCTCGAGCGCGTAGTTGCGGCGCATGTCCACGTCACCGCAGGTGATCTTGGCGCGGCAGGTGCCGCAGACACCGCCCTTGCAGGCGAACGGAAGATCCGAACGGTACTTCTCCGCGGCGTCGAGGATCGACTCGTCCCGCGGCAGCGTCGCGGTGGTCGAGCGGCCGTCCAGGACCAGGGTCACCTCGCTGCTCGGCCCAGTGACGCCGGGTTCGCGGTGGGTTTCCATGGGCGGGGGGACGTCGTCGACGAAGAACAGTTCGTGATGCACGCGCGTCTTGTCGATCTGTAGTTCGCCGAGGACGGTCTCGGCGTCGGTGACCATGCCGAACGGTCCGCAGAGCCAGAAGTGGTCGATGTCGGCGATCGGCACGATGGCCGCGAAGATGGCCCGCAGCCGGTCGGCGTCGAGGCGGCCGGTGAACAACTCGACCTCGCGCGGCTCCCGGGACAGGACGTGGACGACGTCGAAACGCGACCCGTACAGGTCCTTGAGGTCGGCGATCTCCTCCGCGAACATCACCGACCGGGTTCGCCGGTTGCCGTACAGCAGAACGACTTCGGCTTCGGGGTTGGCGAGGACCGATGCGGCGATCGACAGCATCGGCGTGATGCCCGACCCGGCGGCGATCAGCACGTGGCGGCCGCCCGCGGCGGGGTCGGCGACGAACGTTCCGCTCGGGCCCTGCACGTCGATCCGGTCGCCGGGGCGCACCTGATTCACGAGCCAGGTGGAGAACAGTCCGTCCGACACCTCGCGCACACCGACGCGCGGCGCGGAACCGGCCGGGGCGCAGATGGAGTAGGAGCGGCGGTGTTCGACGCCGTCGACGGTGCGCCGCAGGGTGAGCGACTGTCCGGGGCCGAACGCGAACTCGTCGGCGAGCTCGGCGGGAACGTCGAAGGTGACCGCGACGGCGTCGTCACACAGGGATTCGACGTCGGCGACGGTGAGGGTGTGGAACGCCCTGTTACGCGACGCCGCACCGGGTTTCGGGGAGACCGCTGTGGTCATGATCAGATTTCCTTCACGTGATCGAAGGGTTCGAGGCAGTCGAGGCACCGGTACAGGGCCTTGCAGAGTGTCGCCCCGAATTCCGAGTCGAGACGGGTGTTCGCCGAGTGGCACACCGGGCACGTGACGGGCCGCGGCTTGACGGTCAGCGTCAACGGGACGGGACCGGACGTGCGCAGCGGCGCGGGCCCCGGCGTCGAGTAGCCGCTCTCGCGGAGCTTGCGCCGGCCGTTCTCGCTGATCCAGTCGGTGCTCCACGGCGGCGACAGGACCGTCTTGACCTCGACAGCCGTGTAGCCGGCGTCGGCGAGTGTGTGCTCGATGTCGTCCCGCATGGTGGCCATCGCGGGGCAACCGGAGTAGGTGGGGGTGATCGTCACGACCACCGATCCGTCGGCGAATTCCTCGACGTCCCGCAGCACACCCAGATCGGCGAGGGTGAGCATCGGCATCTCCGGGTCCAGGACGGCCTCCGCGAGGCGGCGGGCGTCGCTGCGCACTGCGGTGGTCATTGTCACCACACTCCTTCCGGATGGGCCCGCGCGACGCTCTGCATCTCGGCGAGCAGCAGTCCGAGGGCCTCGGTGTGCAGCCCCTGGCGTCCGGCGCGGCCACCGACGGTGCCGACGGTCCGGCCGGTCGGGGCGGTCAACTCGGCGGCGTGCAGCACCTGCTCGAGCACGGTGTCGAACTCCTCGCGCACGTCCCGCGGGTCGACGCCGACACCGACGGCGGCGAGTGCGAGTTCCTCGGTGGTCGGGACGAACAGCTCCTCGACGTACGGCCACACGCGGGTGAGGGCGTCCACCATGCGTGCCTTCGACTCCGCCGTTCCGCAGCCGAGGGTCACCGCCCAGCGTGCGGCGTAGTCGCGGTGGTAGGTGAGTTCCTTGACACCCTTCACCGCGACGGCTGCGAGCACGGGGTCACGGGACGCGCGGAGACGGTCGAACAGCGCGAGGCGCCACGTGGAGAACACCAGGAGCCGGGTGATCGTCTGCGCGAAGTCGCCGTTGCCGAGTTCGGCCAGCCGGGTGTTGCGGAACTGATTCTCGTCGCGGAAGAACGCGAGCGCGTCCTCGGCGGGAATCGGGCTGGTGTCCGAGATGTGGGGAACGACGGACGCGTCGGCGGCCGCGGCGCGGGCGAGCAGCAGTCGCGCCTGCCCGATCAGGTCGAGTCCGACGTTCGCGAGCGCGACCTCCTCCTCGAGTTCCGGTGCGCGCGTGCTCCACTCGGCGAGACGCTGCGAGCTGATCAGCGCGTCGTCGCCGAGCATCAGGCAGTAGGTGGCCAGGGCAGCGAGGTCGACGTCACCCGGAACCGTGGTGTCGACGCCGGCCAGCGGGTCGTCGAAGCTGGTGCCGAACGCCCACTGGCCGTGGCTGTCTTCGTCGACGAGGCCTTCGTAGGCATTGTCGTGGTCGGTCATCGGTACATCCTCGGAATTCTCGTCGGCCTGCGGAAAGGTCAGGGCCGGATCACATGTGGGGAACGTTGTCGGGGATCTCGTAGAACGTCGGGTGCCGGTACACCTTGTCGCCGCTGGGCGCGAAGAAGGGGTCCTTCTCGGACGGGCTCGAGGCCACGATCGCACTCGACCGCACCACCCAGATGCTCACGCCCTCGTTGCGGCGGGTGTAGACGTCGCGGGCGTGCCGGACGGCCATCTCGTCGTCGGCGGCGTGCAGGGATCCGACGTGGACGTGGTTGAGTCCCCGCTTGCCCCGCAGGAACACCTCGTACAGGGGCCAGTCCGCGCGCACCGCGGTGTCGTCCGTGCTCATCGTGCGTTCTCCTTGTCGCTCTCGCGGCGGGCGAAGGCCGTCGCGGCCTCCCGCACCCACGCCCCGTTCTCGTGTGCCGCGCGCCGGTTGGCGACGCGCTCGACGCTCGACGCGCCGTTGCCCTTGATCACCTGCATGAACTCGCTCCAGTCGGGCTCACCGAAATCGTGAGCGCCGCGCTCGGAGTTCCACTTCAGGTCCGGATCCGGGAACGTCACGCCCAGCACCTCGGCCTGTGGGATGGACATGTCGACGAACCTTTGACGGAGTTCGTCGTTGGTGTGCCGCTTGATGCCCCACTTCATCGACTGCTCCGAGTTCGGCGACTGGTCGTCCGGCGGTCCGAACATCATCAGCGCCGGCCACCACCAGCGGTTCACCGACTCCTGCACCATCTCGCGCTGGGCGTCGGTGCCCCGCATCATCGTCATCAGCAGCTCGAACCCCTGGCGCTGGTGGAACGACTCCTCCTTGCACACCCGGATCATCGCCCGCGCATACGGTCCGAAGGAGCTGCGGCACAGCGGCACCTGGTTGCAGATCGCGGCGCCGTCGACCAGCCAGCCGATGACTCCCACGTCGGCGTAGGTGAGGGTCGGGTAGTTGAAGATCGAGGAGTACTTCTGCCGACCCTCGATCAGCTTCTCGGTGAGGTCGGCCCGGTCGACGCCGAGCGTCTCGGCGGCAGAGTACAGGTACAGGCCGTGTCCGGCCTCGTCCTGCACCTTCGCCATGAGGATCGCCTTGCGACGCAGCGACGGCGCGCGGGTGAGCCAGTTTCCTTCCGGCTGCATGCCGATGATCTCCGAGTGCGCGTGCTGCGCGATCTGCCGGATCAGCGTCTTGCGATAGCCGTCGGGCATCCAGTCCCGGGGCTCGACCCTCTGTTCGGCCGCGATGGTGTCATCGAACAGCGTTTGGAGGTCATCCGAAGCGTGTGACGTGGTCATATGTCCTACCTCTATTACCGAATGATCGGTTGGTCCAAGTATGCATGGTTGTGGCACGCGGCACAAGTGCGGAGGGCGGATCAGCGCCCTTCGAACGCGGGCGTGCGCTTGGCCAGGAACGCGGCGACGGCGGCCCGGTGGTCCCGCGACTGCCCGAGCTGCTCCGCCGCCACCCGCTCCCGCTCCAGCGCGTCGGACAGCCCCGTGGACGCTGCCGACACCAACTTCTTGACCTGGGCATACGCCGCCGTGGGACCGTCCGCGAGCGTGCGCGCGAGAGCCACGGCCGCCTCCCCGAGTTCGGCGTCGGGCACCACCCGGTGCACCAGCCCCCAGTCCAGCGCCTGCGCGGCCGTGAACCGGTCGCCGAGCATCATCAGTCCCGTCGCGCGGCTCGGACCCAGCGCCTCGACCAGCGTGTGACTCAGCCCCGAGTCGCCGGCCAGGGCGATGCCGGTGAACGCGGTCGCGAACTTGGCGCCCTCGCCCGCGATCCGGATGTCGCCGGCCAGCGCGATGCCCAACCCGGCGCCGACACAGGCCCCGCCCACCGCGACGACCACCGGCACGCGGATTCCCGCCAGCGCCCGCAGCAGCGGGTTGTAGTGCTCGGCGACGGTGTCCATCGCGTGCGCGGCGTCGGCCTCGAGACCGGCCACGTGCTCGGCGAGATCCTGGCCGACGCAGAAGTTCTTCCCCTCCGCCCGCAGCAGCAGGGCCCGCACGTCTTCGTCCGCGGCCACCTTCTCCACCGCGGCCAGCAGCTGTTCCTTCACCGCGCGGTCGAGGGCGTTGGACGCGCCCGCACGGCGCAGGGTGATGGTGGCCAGTCCCGCGTCCACGGAATGTCCGACCACGTCGTCAGTGCTCATGAGAATGTGCCTCCTGCTGGTTGTGGTGTGGGTGGCCGCTCAGGACCAGGTGAAGAACCCTTGGCCGCTCTTACGGCCCAGTACGCCGCGTGCGACCTTCTCCCGCAGCAGCGCGGGAGGCGCGAACCGGTCGCCGAGCGTCTTCGCGAGGTGTTCGGCGATGGCCAACCGGACGTCGAGGCCGACGAGGTCGGTGGACCGCAGCGGGCCCATCGGGTGCCGGTAGCCCAGTTCCATTGCCCGGTCGATGGATTCGGCGTCGGCGACGCCCTCCTCGAGCATCCGGATGGCTTCGAGCCCGAGGCACACGCCGAGCCGGCTGGTCGCGAAACCCGGGGAATCGTTGACCAGTACCTCGGTCTTGCCGAGCTGAGACACCCACTCGCGCACGCGGTCGACGACACCCGCATCGGTGGCGGGGGCACGGACGATCTCGACGAGCGTCGACGCCGGAACCGGGTTGAAGAAGTGCATGCCGATCAGCCGGGCCGGGTCGTTCAGGGCCGCCCCGAGGTCGGCGATGGAGATCGAACTGGTGTTGCTGGCGATCACCGTGGACGGGTCGACCGTCTTCTCGACGAGCGAGAGCACGGACAGCTTGAGGTCCACCAACTCCGGCACCGCCTCGACCACCAGATCCAGGGCCGGCGGAAGCGCGTCGGGGGCGGGCACCGTGGACACCCGTCCGAGGATCGTCGCGGGATCGGCGGCGCCGAGCTTGCCGCGTTCGTGCGCACGGTCGAGTCCGTCGGACACCCGCTTCAAGGCCGCCTCCCGGTCGCCACTCTCGGCGATGGTGACGGTGGATCCGAGGGTGGCGAAGACCTGCGCAATACCCGCGCCCATCCGGCCGCCGCCGACCACTCCGACGTTCTTCGGTGCTGTGCTCGTCATTTTCTCTTCTCCAGAAAGGCAGTCATGCGGTCGTGTTTGTCGCGGCTCTCGAACAGCACCGCCTGCGCGATGTCGTCGGCGAACGGGTGCGAGCCCGGTGCGTCGACGATCATCTTCGTCAGCTTGAGCGCGAGCGGCGACGAGCGCGTGATGCGGTCGATGACCTTGTGCGCTGCATCGATGTGCTCGCCAGGTGCGACGACACTCATGACGAGTCCGCTGCGCAGCGCGTCCTGCGCGTCGAGGTTCCGGCCGCCGAGGAGGACCTGCTTGGCGACGGACGTACCGACCAATTCGGGCAGCCGGTAACTGGCCCCGGCCGCGGCCATGATGCCCAGCCCCGGCTCCGGGTTCCCGAAGACCGCGGTCTCGGTGGCGATGCGGATGTCGCACGCGTAGGACAGTTCGGCGCCGCCGCCGAGCGCGTACCCGCTCACCGCGGCGACGGTGGGCAGCGGCAGCTTCGCGATGCGGTCGAACAGGTTGCGGTTGATGCCGGCGAACGCCTCGTCGCGGCCGCGTTCGCGCAGTTCCGCGATGTCGGCGCCGCCGGCGAAGTGGTCGCCCTCGCCGGTCAGCAGCATCGGTTTCGGCGTCGCCTCCAGCGTCGCGCACACCTCGTGCAATTCGGTGATCATCTCCGCGTTGATGGCGTTGCGCTGCGCGGGGCGGTGCAGCGTGACCACCATGCGGTCGTCGCGGTCCTCGACCTTCAGTGTGTTCACGGCGCCTCGATCAGCATCGCGACACCCTGGCCGACGCCCACGCACAGCGTGGCCAGCCCGCGGCGGGCGCCTTCGCGTTCCATGCGGCCGAGCAGCGTCAGCAGGATGCGCGCACCCGAGCAGCCCAGCGGATGGCCGAGTGCGATGGCGCCGCCGTCGGCGTTGACGATGCTCTCGTCCAGCTTCAGCTGACGGATCACTCCCAGCGACTGCGCCGCGAAGGCCTCGTTCAGTTCGGCGGCGCCGAGGTCGGAGATCGACCAGTTGGCGCGGGCGAGCGCCTTCCGGGTGGCCGGGACCGGGCCCAGGCCCATGACGTTGGGGGCGATACCCGCGCTCGCGCTGGTGACGATTCGGCCGCGGACGGTCAGGCCGTACTTCTCCACCGCCGCCTCACTGGCAACGACCAGGGCAGCGGCGCCATCGGAGAGGGACGAGGACGAGCCGGCGGTCACGATGCCGCCGGTGCGGAACACCGGCTTCAGCGTGCCCAGCTTCTCCAGAGTTGTGCCCCGTCGCGGGGTTTCGTCGGCGGTCAGTTCACCGTCGCGCACCGGCACGGGCACGATCTCCCGCTCGAACCGGCCCGCGTCGACCGCCGCGATCGCGCGTTCCTGGCTGCGCAGCGCGAAGGCGTCGCTCTCGGCGCGGGTGATGCCCTCGAGCGCGGCGACCTCTTCGGCCGTCTCGCCCATCGACAGCGTCACCTTGCGGACGTCCGGTCCGGCGCCGGGCGGAACATCGCGGTCGGTAGCGGCGAACCGCGGGTTCGTGAATCGCCAGCCGAGCGAGGTGTCGGCGACCTCGCCGGGACGCGCCCAGGGGGTGCCCGGCTTGGCCATCACCCAGGGTGCGCGGGTCATCGACTCGACGCCGCCGGCGATCACGATGTCGGCCTCACCGCTGCGGATGGTGTGCGCGGCGGACGCGACCGCGGTCAGCCCGCTCGCGCACAGCCGGTTCACCGTGTAGCCGGGCACGCTGTCGGGCAGGCCTGCGAGCAGCACCGCCATCCGCGCGACGTCGCGGTTGTCCTCACCGGCCTGGTTGGCGGCACCGAGGATCACCTCGTCGACGGCCTCGCCCGGGATTCCGGCCCGGCGGGCGGCCTCGGCCACGACGAGACCGGCAAGGTCGTCGGGGCGCACTCCTGCGAGCGCTCCGCCGTATCGACCCTGCGGGGTACGGGCTCCGTCCACCAGAAACACTTCGGCCACAGTCTTCTCCTTCACGGGGGTGCCGTCTATTAATAACCGAATCTTCGGTCGGTACGCAAGGGGAGGTCGTGGCCGGGTTGTTGCAATCCGACCTTGACAACCAGCGGCTACTACAGCGATTCTGTTAACCGACCGAACGTACGGTGAAATGGAGTTGTCGTGAGCAAGTTACTGGAAAGCTACGCTGCCGGACGCTGGTACACCGCGCCCGACGAAGGAACGCCGCTGCTGAGCGCCGTCGACGGCTCCGAGGTGGCGCGCATCTCCGCGACCGGACTCGACCTCGGCGACATGGTGACCTACGCCCGCGAGGTCGGCGGACCGGCGCTGGCGAAGCTGACCTTCCACGAGCGCGCCGCCGCCCTCAAGGCGCTCGCACTGACCCTCATGGCCGGCAAGGACGAGTTCTACGCCCTCTCCACCTCGACCGGCGCCACCAAGCGCGATTCCGGCGTCGACATCGACGGCGGCTTCGGCACCCTCCTCAGCTACGCGAGCAAGGCCCGGCGCGAGCTCCCCAACGACACCGTCTACCTCGACGGCACGGTCGAGCAGCTGGGCAAGACGGGCACCTTCCTCGGCCAGCATGTCTACACCTCCCGTCGCGGCGTCGCCGTCCAGATCAACGCCTTCAACTTCCCCGTGTGGGGTTTCCTCGAGAAGCTCGCACCCGCGTTCATCGCCGGCGTCCCGTCGATCGTGAAGCCCGCGAGCCAGTCGGCATACCTCACCGAACTGGTGTTCCGTCGCATCATCGAATCCGGACTGCTGCCGGAGGGTTCGGTCCAGCTGCTGTCGGGAAGCGCCCGCGGGCTGCTCGACCACCTCGACGGGCAGGACTCCGTGGCGTTCACCGGATCCGCCGACACCGCCGCAACCCTGCGTGCGCACCCGAACGTCGTCGGTGAGGGTGTGCACTTCAACGCCGAGGCCGATTCGCTCAACGCGTCCATCCTCGGCGCCGACGTCGAACCCGGCAGCGAGGAATTCGACCTCTACGTCAAGCAGCTCGTCACCGAGATGACGGTGAAGGCCGGCCAGAAGTGCACCGCCATCCGCCGCGCCTTCGTGCCGACCGCCCTGATGGACGACGTCATCGCCGCCGCCGAGGCCCGGCTGTCGCGCGTCGTCGTCGGCGCACCCGACGCCGAGGGTGTCACGATGGGTGCGCTCGCCAGCCTCGAACAGCGCGACGAGGTCCTGAAATCGATTCGCGGACTCACCAAGTCGGCGCAGATCGTCGTCGGCGACCCCGACAAATTCGACGTCGTGGGTGCCGACAAGGCGACGGGCGCGTTCCTGCCGCCGATCCTGCTGCGGTCCGACGACAAGGACGCCACCGAACCCCACGACATCGAGGCGTTCGGCCCGGTCAGCACCGTCATCGGCTACGACGGCACCGACGAGGTGATCGAACTCGCCGCCCGCGGCAAGGGCAGCCTCGTCGCTTCCCTCGTCACCCGCGATTCCGCCCTCGCCCGCGAGATCGTGCTGGGCCTCGCCCCGTTCCACGGCCGCGTCCTCGTCCTCAACCGCGAAGATGCCAAGGAATCCACGGGTCACGGCTCCCCGTTGCCCGTCCTCGTGCACGGCGGCCCCGGACGCGCAGGCGGCGGTGAGGAACTCGGCGGCATCCGCGGCATCCTGCACCACATGCAGCGCACCGCGGTCCAGGCCACCCCCGACATCCTGACCGCGGTCGGGAACCGCTGGGTCACCGGTTCGCAGCGCCACGACGACGGCGTGCACCCGTTCCGGAAGAACCTCGCGCAGTTGCGGATCGGCGACACCATCGTCGGCGGTCCCCGTCAGGTCACCCGCGCCGACATCGACCACTTCGCCGAATTCACCGGCGACACGTTCTACGCGCACACCGACCCCGAGGCGGCCGCCGCCAACCCGCTGTTCGGCGGCATCGTCGCCCACGGGTACCTGGTGGTCTCCCTCGCGGCAGGGCTGTTCGTCGACCCCGATCCCGGCCCGGTGCTCGCCAACTTCGGCGTCGACAACCTCCGCTTCCTCACCCCCGTCAAGGCCGAAGACAGCCTCACCGTCACCTTGACCGCCAAGCTCATCACCCCGCGCAGCAGCGCGGACTACGGTGAAGTGCGCTGGGACGCAGTCGTCGTCAACCAGGACGGCGATCCCGTCGCCACCTACGACGTTCTCACCCTCGTCGCCAAAGGAGAAAACGCATGAGTTTCAAGGTCGCCGTCTGCTACGGCCAACCCGATGACACCGAGGCGTTCGACGCCTACTACCGCGACACCCACATGCCGCTGGCGCGGAAGATCCCCGGGCTGTCCGACTTCACCTGGGGCAAGTGCAGCGCACTCGACGGCGGACAGCCGCCGTACTACGCGATCGCCAGCCTCGTCTTCCCCGACGCCGACAGCATGAAGTCCGGGCTGCAGTCCGAGGAGATGAAGCAGGCCGGCAAGGACGTCCGTAACTTCGCCACCGGCGGCGTCACCATGTACGTCCAAGAAGAAGAATCCGTCTACACCCAGTAGGAGCACCATGACTGTCGACGCATCCACGGAGTGCCGAATCGCACGGGAGATGTTCGAGGCCGACACCGCATCACAGGCGCTGGGCATCCAGATCCTCGAACTGACCCCCGGCCACGCGGTCGCGTCGATGGTCGTGGGTGAGACCATGGTGAACGGCCACGGCATCACCCACGGCGGCTTCGTCTTCACCCTCGCCGACACCGCCTTCGCGATGGCCTGCAACGGATACGACCTGCCCGCCGTCGCCGCCCGCGCCGACATCCGGTTCCTGACGGCCACCCGCCTCGGCGACACCCTCGTCGCCGAGGCGGTCGAACGGGCACGCTACGGGCGCAACGGAATCTACGACGTCACCGTCCGGCGCGGCGAAGACGTCATCGCCGAATTTCGTGGCGACAGTCGTGCGCTCCCGCGCCCGTGAGCATGTGCGCTTCGCGCCTGTGAGTACTTATTAACCGCCGCACGTTAACAAGTACTCACGGGGCGGGGGCGGCATGCTTTCCGCGCTCGGACGCGGCGGCGGCGTCGCGGGCCGCCCGTTCGGTGGCGGCGGCCTCGATGGCGAGCGCGTGGTCGACCGCATGCGGCGCGATGCCCAGGTTGTCCAACGTCTCCCACAGGCTCGACAGCGCAATCTTCGGGTCGAGGTAGTACTCCGACTCGCGGACCCGCCAGAACGTCCAGCCGCACCGTTTGAGTTCCTGCTCCCGTTCGAGGTCCGCGATCCGCTGCTCCGGGGTGGTCGAGAAGGCGTCGCCGTCACATTCGACCGCGAGCCTCATCGTGCCGCCGGTGACGACGAGGTCGATACGCCGATTGTTCACCTCGACTTGCGAATTGACGTGATAGCCGCGTTCGGCGATGTCGTTGAACACCCGCTGCTCGAGCAGATTGTCGAACGGCGGAATCCGCACGTCGCGGTCGACGTCCTGCGGCATCGGGTCGGCGGGCGCCGGCGACGTCGACATCATGTAGCTGAGCAGGGAGTTGCGCAGGTCGGCCCGCTTCAGTTCGTCGACGGTGACGGAGTGGAACAGCCACAGCTGATCCTGCGCCCGTGACGCGGCGACGTTGAACCTCCTCTTGTACTGGTTCGCCGTGAGCGGTGCGAAGTTCTGTTCGGGCGCCACGACCATCGACAGGAAGACGACGCTCCGTTCGTCGCCCTGGAAGTCCGGCGGTGTCCCGACCCGCAGTCGCCGCTGCTCCCACTGCTCGATCCCGATGCGCTTCACGAGTTCGGTGCGGATGGCGTCGACCTGGGATTGTCCCTGCAGCACGACGATTCCGAACGTCTTGCCGTCGTAACGGGGGTCGACGAGGCATTCGATGAGCTGGTCGACGAGGGCGGCGGCCTCGACGTGGTTGGTCAGGCTCGAATCCCGACCCGACACGGCGGCGTCGGATACGTACGTATGTTTCAGCGGCGGAAGCCGATCCGCGCCGAACTGCCGCACCGGGACGAGCGGCAGCTCACCGTAGAACTGGGTGCTCGACCAGTTGATGATCTCGGGCATCGAACGGAAGTGCTCGCGGAGCCGGACCACCTGCCCGAAGCTGGTGCGCAGGATCGAGAACAGGCTCGACCGCGGCGTGAGCGTGGCCTGGACGTACTCCGGAAGGTCTGGCAGGTAGGCGTCGAGCCGGGTGAACACGTCGTCGAGGGTGCCGTTGGTGGGGATGTCGGCGGGTGCGCACTGCTTGTCGTCGCCGACGACGATCACCCGCGGCGCCAGCCACAGCAGGAACAGGTTGGTGATGTCGGCCTGGCTGGCCTCGTCGACGATGACGACGTCGAAGCTGCCCGGCACGGGCGGGATGGACGCGAGCACCTGCTGCAGCGGCATCACCCACGCGGGGACGGCGCCCTGCGCCTCACCCATCGCGGAACGTGCTGCGCTGCGGTACTTCTCGGCGTACTTGCCGGCGCCCGCGCCGATGCTCGAGATGTGCTCGCGGTAGGTCTGCAGTGCCCGGACCTGATCTGCCGTCAGATGTTCGAGGCAGTCGCGCCACGCGGTGGCCGCGGCGAGCCGTGCCGTCAGGTGCGCGAGATCCGCGTCGACGGCATTGAGTTCCGCTTCCAGTTCCTGCTCACGACCGGCCCGGTGCTGCTCGGTGACCCATTGGCGGGCGCGGCGCCACGCCCAGGCCTCCGACATCTGCCAGCTCATCTCGTCCCACTCGGTGAGCGCCGCCGTCCGGCGCACCAACTCGTACAGGGCCGGGGCGACGGGTGAGAGTCGTTCGGACAGTTCGTCGAAGAGCCGCTGGTCCTGCTGCTCGACGCGCGCGATCGCGTAGCGGGTGAGGGCGTCCGACAGGGCCGCGTTGTCGGCCTGGTCGAGCGCCGCCACCAGGGCGGTGCCCTCCGGCGAGGGTCCCGCGTCGACCTCGGTGGACACGGAGGAGACGATGGTGTCGAGTGCTGCCCGCGCATCGTCCACGTCGGCGCGCGTGGTGATGGCCTCCGCGGCCCCGGCCACCGCGGTGGCGTCGGCGAGGTTGCGGATCCGCGGCGCGTTCGGCGACAGCGCGAACAGTTCACGAGCGAGTGCGTCGCGGGCGACGAGGAGGGCGCGCACGCGGGCCACCCGGCCGACGATCATGTTGAGGCTGTCGACCTGGACCGCGCGAGAACCGTTCATGTCCACCGGAATCCGGAGATCGGCGAGCAGAGTGGCGGCGGTCTGCGCTGCGTCGTGGGCGCGCAGGTGCTCGGTCACGAGCCGCACCGCGGCGGCGGTCGTGGCGGGCACACCGTCGACGACGGCGTCGATGCCGAGTTCTTCGACGGCCTTCTGCTCTTCGCTGCGCCGGAAGCGCGCCTTCCACTCGACGGCACCGGATTCCATCGCGACGGCGAGCGCGCCCACCGCCTGCAGTGCGGGCCTGGTCATGACGGAGCACTGGACGTCGTGCGCGCCGATGTAGCGGTCGGCAGCCGCGGCGGCCTCGACAATCGCGGGCAGGGCGTCGAGGCGGCCCCACAGGTGGGTCGCGCGGCCGGAGAGGACCGTGTCGGCGAGGGTCTGGAACTGGCCGTCCAGGTCGAGGACGTCGTGGGCACGCGCCTGCAGTTCCTTGCAGTGCCGGCGAACGGTGTACGCGGTCTCGGGGTCGACCCCACCGAGGACCTCCAGCAGATGCGCCGACTGCGGGGTGTCGATGGGGATGCTGGTCGACGCCCGCGAGCAGAGCCGTTCGAGTTCGGCGCGGTTGGGCAGCAGGGAGTCGAGCGCGGGAAGAGTCTGACGGGAGCGCTGCGCACGATCGGGCGACGCCGTCACGCACAGCCGGCGCAGCGTCTCGACCTCGGTGCCGACGAGGGGCGGTTGTTCGCTCAGCAGCGGTCCGGGGAGCCACTCGTACGCGTCCTGCAGGCCCATGACCTTGCGGACGATGGTGGCGGCAGTGCCCTCGTACCCGTCCGCGACGGTGTCGTGGTGATAGGTCTCGGACTCGCGCAGCGCCTTCACCTGCTCGAGCACGACGGCCCGCTTCTGCACGGCCTCGTCCCGCTGGGCCCGCAGGTCGGCGATCTTCTGGCCCTCGCTGCGCGGATTGAACGACGACTTCCGTTCGGCGATCGTCGCCACGCTCCGGGTGAGCTCGTCCGAGCCGCCCCGGGACAGATCGGTAATGGAGACGCACAGTTCCTGCATCTCGGGCGGGAGCTTGTCCCTCAGCACCCGGAGGGCCTGCGCCTTCTCGCTCGTGACGAGCACCCGCTGGCCCCGCGCGAGCAGCGCCGACACCAGGTTGGCGATCGTGTGGGTCTTGCCCGTGCCGGGTGGGCCCTCGACCACCACTCCGCTGTCGCCGCCGAGCCGCTCGATGATCTGCGACTGCTCGGCGTTGGCCGGAAGCGGGAAGAGCGGGTCCTCGGCGAGAGTCGACGAAGTGGCGGCGCCGGTGCGCTCGAGCCACGCCAGCCGGTCGGCCGGTTCGATCGCCTCGACCAGCTGTGCGAGACCGAGCGGCACCGTCGCACCGTCACGTTCGAGGTGGGAGATCATCTGCTCGTAGTACTCGACCAGGGCGAACGCACTGCGCTTGCGCAGGACCAGCGCCGGCGACAGCGTGAGGGTTCCGTCCGCGTCTACGTCGGGCTGCCGGACACCGTCCCGGATGGTGACAGGCGTCATCAGCGACTTCGGCGCCCACTCCGCGAGCAGGGTGCGGACGCCGTCGCTCAGCGGCGACGTCGCGGTGTCCTGCAGTTGCTTCTGCAACGGCATCGCGTGCGCACTGTCGTAGACGTCGAGTCCGGTGAACAACTGGGAGTCTTCGAGCCGGGGCTGGGAGCCGGCGATCAGCCGCACCAGCAGGTCGCCGGAGCGCGGATCGCGATGGATACTCGCGGACTGCGTGACCAGGTGGGTCTGGACACCGTCGTCCGGTCCGGCGCCCGACAGGGTCAGCAGACCGGAGGCGAGGACGAGTTCGATCGACTCGGGGCGGGCGTTCAGCTCCTGCAGCATCATCTGCAACGACTGGTACAGATCGGCGTGCGGGCGTCGCTCGCGGTCGGCTTTCGCCCACGCCTGCCAGCGCGGCATGTACGCGTCGAACGCCTGCCGGACGTCGTAGGCGCGGCGCACGTCGTATTCCTCGTCGGAACCCTCGGCGTAGGCGTCGGACGCGTTCAGTTCGAGGTCGGCGCGGGAGCTGTCGGCGCGGGCCGACGCGTCGACCCAGCCGGCGAGGACAGTCGGCAGATCCGGCGGATCGTCGACGCCGATGAGGGGCACCCGCAGCACGATGTCGCCCTGCGCGGTGTCGGGATCGAGTTGGATCGTCCGGCCGTCCTGGTGCAGCCATTCGACCTGTTCGTGCTGGTCGACGCGGAGAACCGGCTTCGTGCGAGCCCTGACGATCTCGCGCAGGAACTGCAGCAGGCGCTGGACGCGGCCTGCGAGCTCGGCGTCGGTTTCGGGACTCGACAATGTAAACCTCTGCGAATTCTCGGTGGTGAAGTGCGCTTGCCCCCGCCGTGCACACTATCGGGTCGAGGGGGTGAAGTTCGAGGCGTCGTCCCCTGGCAGAGGGACTGGACGGTCGCTCGAGGTACCGAACAGACCGCTGTTCGTACCGCCTGGTCTCTACTATTCAGCCATGACGCAACCGCGTCACGAAGCCGGCAGCAGTGATCGCGACCGTCGCCCTGACGGCATTGGGAGGTGGCACGGTGTCGACTGCCGCTCCGGCGCCGAGTGTGCGTGGTGGACGCGCACGTGTGAGCCGGACGCGGCGCAGGTGCTGCGCGACTTTTCGACACGGCGGGCGCCGAGGCGCGTGCCCGTGATCCGCGGACGCTGATCACGGCGGGATACACCGGTGGTGGCCAGTGCGGAACGCAGGGCGACGAGTGCCAATTCGTTTCGGCGTCACCCTATGTCGACGTCGTGCAGTATCACGACTACGATGCCGACGGCGTTCCGCTGCCCGGCGATCAGTGGAACGGTCTCGGTCGTCGCCTCGAACAGGCTGCGGCGCTGGGGAAACCGCTCCTGGTGGGCGAGATCGGCGAACTCGCCGGATCGTGCGCCACCACGGCGGACCGGGCGTCGCACATCGGCGCCAAGATCCAGGGGCAGCGGGACGCCGGGCGGCGGGCGCGCTCCTGTGGGCGTTCGTGCCCGACCCCCGGCCCGCCGAGTGCACCTATGGAATCCGCCCGACGACAAGGGACGTGGTGGAGCAGTTCGGGAGCTGGGGGCCGGGCGCCGCTCCGGAGGACACGTCGACGCGGATCATCAAGCCCAGGAGACAGATTCCGCCGGATCGAGCCTGGGGAGCCGGTCGAACCAGGGGTTCTCGCCCGGGTGACCGATGTTGACCACGAGGGTCGATCGCCAGCGACCGTCCGGGAAGAACTCGGCGTCGACCCCGTCGGCGTCGAATCCGGCCATCGGCCCTGCCGCGAGTCCGAGCGAGCGGACGGCGAGGATGAAGTAGCCGGCCTGGAGGGCCGCATTGAAGTCCCCGGTGTGCTTGCGCATCGGTTCGTTCGCCTCGAACACGTCGCGGAGTTCGGGACGGAACGGCAGCAACGCCGGGATGTGGTCGTGGAAACGCGGGTCGACGGCGAGGACGGCGACGGCGGGCGCCGACGCGGTCTTCTCCTTGTTCCCCTCGCTCATGTGCTCGACGAGGCGGGCCCGACCCTCGTCGGTGCGAACGAACAGCACCCGGAGCGGCTGGGTGTTCGCTGCCGTGGGCGCCCAGCGCGCGAGTTCCCAGATCTGCGCGAGTTCTTCGTCGCTCACCGGCGTCGGAGCGAAACTGTTGGCGGTGCGGGCCTCGGTGTAGAGCAGCGCCCGTGCCGCGTCGTCGAGTCCTCTACCGGCCGTGATTGCGTGCGTCATCGACTCCCTTTCTGCTTGTTACTTCTAAAATACTAGTTGCAGGGCCGATGCTAGCACCATTGCTAGGGTGGAGGTGTGGCTGACGACGAAGTGACGCACGAACCCCGTGCCTGCGACGCGGCACTCGCACGCGCTTTCACGTTTCTCGGCAAGCGCTGGAACGGCGTGATCCTCGGCGTGCTGATGGACGGACCGTCCACCTTCTCCGAGCTACGCCGCGGCGTCGGCGGCATCAGCGACTCGGTGCTGTCCGACCGTCTCGCCGAACTGGCGACCGCCGGACTCGTCCTGCGCTCCGTCGAGGAGGGCCCGCCGGTCTCGGTCGCCTACGAACTCACGCCGGCCGGCGGGGCACTCCTGCCGTCACTGAACGCCCTGACTGCCTGGGCGCGCGAAAACCTGCCGGCACAGCCGCTTTCGGGCGGCGGTCAGCGTCCGCCGCGGCGCAGCGTCACGCGATAGGTGTAGTGCTCGGGCAGGAAGTAGCTGACCGCCAACTCGACGATCCGCCCCTCCGCGTCGGAATACAGGCGATCCACCCGCAGCATCGAATGGCCCTCGGGGCAACCGAGTTCGCGGGCGACGTCCGCGGGGGCCGCCGCGACCGTGATCGACTGCGCGGCCTCGACGATCGGGCTCCGCAGGTGCGGCTCCAGCAGTCCGATGATCGTGTACGAGCTGACGGCGCCCTCGGACATCTCGGGCGCCTCGGCGACGAGCCGGGCGATCTCGTCGGGCAGGTACACGGTGGTCAGCACGAACGGGGTGTCGTCGTGGCGTCGCCGGAACACGACCGTGTGGACGAGGTCGGTGTCGAGCCGGAGCCTGCTCGCCGCCTCGATGTCGACCCGCCGGCGCAGCGGTGAGACCACCTCCATGGTGGTGTCCGTGGACAGATTCATCAGATCCTCGATCGACCCCAGCTGACGCAGGTATCGGCCGTCGGACTCGGCGGCGAACGTTCCCCGGCCCGGCACCCGGTAGACGATGCCCTCGGCGACCAGGTCCTGGAACGCACGGCGGACGGTCTGCCGGCTCACGCCGTGCTGCTCCGCGAGCTCGAACTCGGTGGGCAGCTTGATACCGCCGCGGTACTTGCCCGCCGCAATGTGCTCGCGGAGCTGCCTCGACACCAGCTGGTACGCCGGCTCCGTGTCTCGTTCTCGTTCCCTACCGTTCATCGCGCACCGATCCTACGTGCAGGTCGCTGGTCTACAGACCGCCTCGCGACACCAGCTGCGAGACGATGACGTTCCGCTGGATCTCGTTGGTGCCCTCGCCGACGATCATCAGCGGGGCGTCGCGGAAGTAACGCTCCACGTCGTACTCGGTGGAATAGCCGTAACCACCGTGGATGCGAACGGCGTTGAGGGCGATGTCCATCGCCACCTCCGACGCGTACAGCTTCGCCATACCCGCCTCCATGTCGCACCGGTCGCCGCTGTCGTACTGCTCCGCCGCGTGCCAGGTCAGCTGGCGGGCCGCCGTCAGCTTGGTGGCCATGTCGGCCAGGTAGTTGCCGATCGACTGGTGCTTCCAGATCGGCTGACCGAAGCTCTCCCGCTGCTGCGCGTACGCGAGGGAATCCTCGAGCGCGGCCGTCGCCACACCCAGCGCCCGGCAGGCCACCTGGATGCGTCCGGTCTCGAGGCCCTTCATCATCTGGCCGAACCCCTTGCCCGGGGCGCCGCCGAGGATCGCAGTCGCCGGGATGCGGTAGCCGTCGAACGACAGCTCACACGTCTCGACGCCCTTGTAGCCGAGCTTGGGCAGATCCCGCGACACCGTGAGACCGGGACCGTGCTCGACGAGGACGATCGAGATCCCCTTGTGCTTGGGGGTGGCCTGCGGGTCCGTCTTGCAGAGCAGTGCGATCAGGCCGGACCTGCGCGCATTGGAAATCCACGTCTTCGATCCGGTGATCACCAGGTCGTCGCCGTCCGCCTTCGCGTTGGTCGACATGGCCTGCAGATCGGAACCGCCACCGGGCTCGGTCAACGCCATCGTCGCCCGGATCTCGCCGGTCGCCATCTTCGGCAGGTACTGCTGCTTCTGCTCCTCCGTGCCGTACAGCGACAGCAGCTTCGCGACGACGGTGTGCCCGCCCATCGCCCCGGCCAGGCTCATCCACCCGCGGGCCAACTCCTGCGTCACCTGCGCGTAGCAGGGCATCGACACCGGCGACCCGCCGTACTCCTCCGGGACCGCCAGACCGTAGATCCCGATCTGCTTCATCTGCTCGATCCACTTCTCGGGGTACTCGTTGGCGTGTTCCACCGCCTGCACCGTCGGCTTCACGTCGCGGTCGATGAAGGCGCGCACCGTCTCGACCAGGTACGCCTCTTCCTCGTTCAGCTTGGCCATGAAATCCACCTCACACTTTCCACAACATTTGTACGGCCAGAATCCGACAATGTCTGCTTAAAGTCAAGGATCGGTCTTGACATGACCCCTGCGCCGCTGCCAGCATCAGCAGCGCAGCCCCATCAGGCTGGCCGTACATATCCAGCCCGACCCGGGCTCCCGGACCCTAGGAATGAAGCATCGTGCAGAACCTCACCCGCAGGCGCGCCGTTCTGGTGGCCCCCGGATCCGACGAGCGCAAGGCCCTCAAGGCACTCCGGTCGACAGCCGACGAGGTGGTCCTGGACCTCGAGGACGCCGTCGCCGCGGCCAGGAAGGCCGACGCCCGCGACCTCGTCCGCCGCCTCGTGCAGGAGTCCGACGGCTCCCGCGCCGTCTCGGTCCGCATCAACGCGCTGAGCACGCCGTGGGCCGAGGACGACCTCGCCTTGTGCGCCTCCCTCGGCAGCGCGCTCACGTCCGTCGTTCTTCCCAAGACTGAGACGGCGCACGATCTCGCTCACGCCGATCAGATTCTCGCCGGCACCGATATCGGGGTGCAGGCTCTCGTCGAGACCCCGGTCGGGGTGCAGAACATCGGCGACATCACCCGCGCCATCACCCGGCTCGAATCCGTCGTCATCGGTTACGCGGATCTCGGCGCGGCCCTCGGGCGTTCCCGCTCCGCTCTGCCCGAGCACTGGCTCGCGATCCAGGACGCCGTCCTCGTCGCCGCCCGCGCCGCCGGCATCCAGGCGATCGACGGCCCGTTCCTCGGTATCGCCGACGACGACGCCTTCCGCCACTCGGCAGCATGGACGAGCGCACTCGGGTTCGACGGGAAATGGGTCATCCATCCCGCCCAGGTCGATTCGGCCGCAGCCGCGTTCACTCCCAACGACACGGCGGTCGAGGATGCGCGACGCGTGATCGACGCGCTGGCCGCAGCCGAGGCCGCGGGAAACGGGGCCGCACAACTCGACGGACAGATGCTCGACGAGGCCGTGGCAGTGGCGGCCCGACGGGTCCTGGCTCAGGTAGGTGCCGAGTGACGATCACACAGACGTACGTCGGCGGACCGTACTTCGACGAACTCGAGGTCGGCCAGGTTTTCGACACGGCGCCCGCCGTCACCCTCACGAGCGGCCTCGCCGCGACGCATCAGGCCATCCTCGGCGACCGCCTGCGGCTCCCCCTCGACGCGCACCTGTCCCGCGCGGTCACCGGATCCGAGCAGGCCGTCGCGAACCCCGGTCTCGTCTGCGACGTCGCCATCGGACAGTCCACGCTGGCCACCCATCACGTGAAGGCCAACCTGTTCTACCGCGGCCTGCGATTCCATCATTTCCCGTACCTCGGTGACACGCTCTACACGCGCACCGAAGTGGTGGGCCTGCGGGAGAATTCGGCGAAACCCGGACGTAAGCCCACCGGTCTGGCTGCACTCCGGATGATGTCCACCGATCAGGACGGTCGCACCGTCCTCGACTTCTACCGGTGCGCGATGCTCCCGTTGAGCGAGAGCCCCGACGAGGACCGCGTCCGCAAGTCCGACGACCTGTCCGCGATCGGTCCGCAGTCCGAGCAGTCCTTCTCCGCGCCCGAGGGCTGGGATCTCGCCGTGTACCGCGACAAGGTTCCGGGACAGCACTTCTCGGCAGGCCTCGCCGGAACCGTCCTGCGGAGCAGCGGCGACGTGGTCTCCAGCGCCCCCGAACTGGCGCGCCTCACCCTCAACATCGCCGCCACCCACCACGACGAACGCGTCGGCGCCGACGGCCGGCTCGTCTACGGCGGGCACACCATCGGCATCGCGCTCGGTCAGGCCACCCGCGCCCTGCCCAACCTGGTCACCGTCCTGGGCTGGAAGTCCTGCGATCACACCGGCCCCGTCCACGAAGGCGACACCCTCACCAGCGAACTCGAGATCGAGAGCGCCGAGGAGTTGCCGGGCGGCGGCGGAGTACTGCATCTGCGTTCACTCGTGTTCGCGCACAACGCCACCGCGTCTGACGTCCCCGTCCTCGACTGGCGCTTCACCGCCCTCATGGCCTGACCTCCACCCTCAAGGAGCAACTCTCGTGACCGCCCACACTCCCCTTGCCGGACTTCGGATCGTCGAGGTCTCCAGCTTCGTCGCGTCCCCCCTCTGCGGGCTGACGCTGTCCCAGCTGGGGGCCGAGGTCATCCGCGTCGACCCCATCGGCGGCGCCGCCTGCTACAAGCGCTGGCCGGTCACGAGTGACGGTGAGAGCATCTACTGGACCGGCCTCAACCGCGGCAAGCGGTCCGTGGCCGTCGACATGCGCAGCCCCGAGGGGCAGCAGCTCGTCCAGCAACTGGTCGCGGCCCCCGGCAAGGGGGGCGGAATTCTCGTCACCAACGCCGGCGGTCGCGACTGGCTCGCCCACGACGCGCTGACCGCCCTGCGCTCCGACGTCATCACTCTCGAAGTCCTCGGCGGCACCGACGGTTCCCCCGCCGTCGACTACACCGTCAATGCGGGGCTCGGCTTCCCGTCCATCACCGGTCCCACCGATCACGCCGGCGTCGTCAACCACGTCCTGCCCGCGTGGGACGTGGTGTGTGGGCTGTACGCCGCGCTGGCCGTCGCCTCCGCCGTCCGCCACCGCGACGCCACCGGCGAGGGAACCCACATCCGCCTGCCGCTCGAGGACGTCGCGCTCGCCACCGCCGGCACGCTCGGCTACCTCACCGAGGTCCAGATCAACGGCACCGGCAGACAAGCGACCGGAAACTCCGTCTACGGCACGTACGGAACGGATTTCACCACCAGCGACGGTGCGCGATTCATGATCGTGACCCTCACCCCCCGCCACTTCCGTGACTTGGTCGCCGTCACCGGAACCACCGCCGCCGTGGATGCACTCGCCACCGCACTCGACGCCGACTTCGCGCGCGACACCGATCGCTTCACTCACCGCGACGTCCTCACCGCCCTGTTCGCCCGCTGGTTCCGCGAACACACCGCGACCGAAGTGGCCGAAGCACTCTCGAAGACGTCCGTGCTCGCCGAGCGCTACCGCACCTTCGAGGAAGTCGTGAAATCCGGGGAACTCGAAAAGAACCCGATGTTCACCCCCCTCGAACAGCCCCGGATCGGCACCTACCTCGCCTCCGGACTCCCCGCCTCCTTCGACGGGCACCACGCCACCGTCGCCCCCGCCTCCGCCGTCGGCGACGACACCGGCAGCGTGCTCCGCGACCTCCTCGGCAGCTCCGACGCCGACATCACCAAACTCCTCGACACAGGCATCGTCGGCGGGAAGTAGGTCAGGTCGGACATCCCTGGATGCTCCGCGGCTGAGCGTCTCGCCCAATGTCACACCGGTGCAGTCAGACTGAACGGATGTCGCATTCGGCGAGGCGGAGACCCACGCGGGTGCACGAGCCGTCCGTCGCCATCGTCTCCAGCCCCACCCTCGCGTCCGGACGCGCTGTCCGATCGGCTCCGCTCCTACTGCGACGAGGTTCGGTTCTCTGCGTCCTGGACTGCGTTCCTCAGTTCTGCATTGTCACTCTCGAGTCGGCTGTTGGTCTCGCTGAGGCGCACATTGTCACCCTCGAGTTCGGTGTTGAGGTGCTCGAGGGCGAGGACCCGGGAGATGCCCGTGAGATTGACCCCCTCCGCGATCAACTCGGCGATCCGCCGCAGTCGGACGAGGTCGTCGTCGCTGTAGCGGCGGGTTCCGCCACTGGTACGCGCCGGGGTGATCAAGCCGTGTTGCTCATAGAAGCGCAGCGCCTGGATACCGAACCCGGAGAGTTCGGACGCCACGGCAATGCCGTAGACCCCCCGTTTCGCTCGCGACTCGTCGTCGGTCGCCATAGCGCGTCCCCCTCGGAAATAGAGTCCGCAAACCCCCTTGCGGCGGACTACTGCGTTTGCTATAACGAATCTACAGCATTTGCTGAAGGTTACCTATCACGATTTCGGGTTTCTGGAGGTGGAGACAATGTTGATGCGCACCGATCCGTTCCGCGACCTCGACCGGCTGACGCAGCAGATCCTCGGCACCACCGCGCGACCGGCAGCCATGCCGATGGACGCCTGGCGCGAAGGCGAACGGTTCGTGGTCGAGTTCGACCTACCCGGGGTGGACGCCGACGCGATCGAACTCGACGTCGAGCGCAATGTGCTGACCGTCCATGCTCAACGACCCACCCGCGCCGACAACCAGGAGATGATGGCCTCGGAGCGGCCGAAGGGCGTCTTCAGTCGGCAACTGTTCCTCGGCGACAACCTCGACACCGACCGCATCGCCGCGAGCTACGAATCGGGTGTGCTCCGGCTGACGATCCCGGTGGCCGAACGGGCCAAGGCTCGGAAGATCGAGATCGCCCACACCGAGGATCGGAAGGCTGTCAGCGCCTGATCCTGCGCCGACCGACACGCACCGAGGGAGGGGTGAACACAATGATGCCCGTACTTACCGACCCCACGACCGTCGAACTGGAACTGCCACAGAGCACATGCGTCTGGAATGACCTCGAGTACCGGCTGCTGGAAGCCGAGGTGAACCGTATCTTCGCGGACGCTCCCACGCCGGGCCACAGGCGGTCGGTGCCTACTGTGGCTACCCGGGTTCTCAGCGAGAACACCCGGCCTCCACTTCACTCGGTGCTGCGCACACCGACGCGGAGTCCGAACACGGAAGTATCTGCCACTCAGCGTTCTCCGCCAATCTGGTGAAGCCGGAGGTACCGACGCGGACGAAGGAAGGCAGGTGATGACTCACGTGTGACCGCATTCGAGGGGTTGCTGCGCCGTCCCAGACGACGCAGTAATACGGATTTCACTGTCTAGCAAGCTCATCCGCGACCCCGACCAACCCTTCTCGCGCTGGGCAGGTCGGGGTTGCGGCTTGGGGCCGGTCTTCGGAATTTGGCATGGATTACCTGAAGCATTGGAGGGGAGAGTCGTGTCCAGGTGCGGCGGTGTCGACCACGGCATCGAGGCGGTCGAACGGGCACTCGACGCATTGCATCGGCTACTCGACGACGAAGCGCCCAGAGATGTTCTGCTGGAAAGACTCTGCAAGTGGGCAGTCGAGACATTCGCCAACGCCGAGATTGCCGGAGTAGTTCTTTGCACTGATGCGAGGGGCAACGACGCGATCGCGTGCACAAACCCTCGCATCGCCGCGATCGAGAACGCTCAGATGCAGACACGCGAAGGCCCGGGCCGGCTCGCTGCCGATACGCACACGGTGCTCAGAGGCGACTTCGCGGACGATACCGCTCGCCGGTGGCCTGCGTTCGCGGCCGCAGCCGAAGCGGCGGGGTTCGAGACGGGTAGCTTTCTGTGCGCTCCGCTGACGATCGGTGACGCGGCGGGTTCGCTGACTCTGTACAGCCCGGTTGCCCAAGCCTTTTCGGAATTCGACGCCGTCCTGCTCCGGCTGTACACGAACCTGATCACGCCGACCATCCAGCTGGCACAGGACGGCCGAGAAGCCCGAGCCGAGGTCGCCGGACTGACCAAAGCCATGCAGTCGCGCAGCGTCATCGAGCAGGCCAAGGGGATCGTCATGGCCACCGGAGGGGTGTCCGCGGACGACGCCTTCGACTTCCTCGTCACCAACTCACAGCAGAGAAATATCAAGCTCCACCGGCTCGCGCAGGAGCTCGTCGACCTCACCACAGGACCAGCCGAATACGGCACACACAGTACGGAGGCGCAGGTCTTGTGACACCGATCCCCCAGCGTCGCCCAATGTCACACCGGCGCAGACAGACTGAACAGATGTCACATCCGGCGAGGCGATGGGGTGACAGCGGGCACTCAGTGCGCCGTATAGCCCCCACATACCGGAGGGGCGGTCACGCTCGCGGGTGCCTCGTTCAAGGCAGAGTCTGCATCGCGCTCGATGTTCGTCCGAAAGTCCTCTCGATAGGTGAACGTCGAGGGCGCATGAGCGAGCACAGGGTCCGCCATTTCGCACGAGCGACCTCACGTCTCGGCTTCCGTGTCCGAACCATCCTCCGGCGGTGGGTTGGGCCACACCGCGAAGTGCGCACCGACCGCGATCCCGCCTACGGTGGTACGGCAACGGGTGCGAACAGACGGGGCTCGCACGTAAGGTCGCCGATCTCAGCGGACACTGATCACACGCAGAATGCGCGGATCGCGAGGGAGGACACAGTCGGATGCGACGCGTCGTACGGGCGTTCTGGGGGCCGCGACCGGAGTCGGTCGAAACGCTGGCCGGACGGTGGCGGCAGACGTTGGAGCGAGTCGCGGAGCTGCTGCCGAGTGCTGCGTCACCGGTGCGAGGCGGGTGGCGGCAGGTTCACTCGTCGGGACCGGATACGGCGTGTACCTCGGAGGAGCTGACGGCGGTTCTCCTGGTCGCTCAGGGTACGGAAGCGTGGTCGGATCTGACGGGGACCGGGTTACGGCTGATATGTACCGGGGAGAGCGGGTGGGCGGTCGAGCTCTCCGGCGTGGCTGGTGGTACCCCGCAGTTTCTGCTGCAGTCACTGGTGATGACGGTCGAGGCGCCCGACGGCGCCGTCGTCCCCGAATCTGAACTGCTCGCGATGCTGGCGTCGGTGTGGGAACCGGACTTCGGTGACGTCAGCGACGACTGCATTCTCGATGCCCTCGAGGACGACGCCGGATTCGCCGTCGGCAATCCTGTCGTCGGCCGGTTCGGTTATCTGTGTGCAGCCCGCGCAGTCCTGGTACCCAACGGATTGGGGGCGGTCCGTCAGGATTTGCCGGACGGCGGTGCGCTTCTGCACATCGCAGCGACGGGCGACATCGACACGGTGGTTCGCGTGTACGAGCGGCTGCGGGACGCCGGTGCACTCGTACCGCTGCCGCGGCCGCTGGACCGGCCAACGCTCTGAGGTCCTGCGCTCGCGATGTCGGTGACGTGACGCCCCACGGCTCGAGCTTGTCGTCACTGGCCTGCATCGCAGTAAAGCCGGCCCGTCGGCCAGTTTCAGTTCAGCCGATATCTCGACAGCCTCAGTCTGACATCGACGTTCTCGCACCGAATCGTTTGAGCGAGTGCAGGAGTGCTTTGCGTTTGCCGTACACCGAGGTCGTTCGCGCATCCGTGCTGTGAACTTTGACTAGAACGCCCACGGGGTATCAATTCGACTACACGCGACAGCCGCTGCCGGGGGAAGAAGCCGTCGCCGGCCGATCTTCTGATGCCACCAGTTTCTACCAATACCGGGTGGGACCACAGTCTCGACGTGCCGCAACATTCATCGAGCCTCCAACAATTCCAAGATATGCGCGACGTGCTCGGCGTTCATCGGTGTCGCGTCGAGTCTCTCCGCGCCGGGCCGCAATCCTGCGATCATCACCGCCAGGATTCTCCGCCAGCCGGCATCCGTCACGCCGCGTGTGGTTCCGACGACGCCGCGTAGGGACCAGAAGATCAGGTCCAGGTCGGCGTCGGTGGCGTCCTCACGGATCCGGCCGTGCCGCTTGGCCCCCGCCAGCAACTCGAACAGGATTCGTCGATACTCATTCCTCAGCGATGTGGTCTCGTCGTCGTTCCACATGCGAGACAAACACCCGCGGTTCGACGCCAGGATCGCACCGCTGCCGTAGAGCACCTGCTCGAGCCCCTCACCCTCCGGCGCGGACACGGCATCATGGGCCAGGGCGACGAAGTCTTCGAGCACTTGGCGAACGAGCTCACTGATCAACGCATCTTTGGTGGGGAACCGGCGGTAGAGGGTTCCGATCCCGACGCCGGCAACCCGGGCGATCTCGTCGACACCCACATCCAGACCGCGCGCACTGAACACGGTCGCTGCCGCATCGAGCAATCGCTGTCGATTTTCCGCGGCGTCGCGACGCAGAACCTTGCCGCCTACCTGATCGCTCACGTTGGACCTCATTCGGATTCGTCGCCTACCAGCGTGCCACCCGCGACCATCGCGAGCTCCGGGTGCCGCAGCCCGGGCGACTCTTCGAGATTCGTGGTCTTGTCCCGCTTCAATGCCGGAATGAACAGGGCCGCCACAGCGCCGAGACCCACCGCGACACCCAGCATGAGGAATCCGTTGACGTAACCGGATTCCTGCGGGACTCCCGACGGGGACGCCCCGGCGGTGACGATGCTGGCCATGAAAGCAGCACCCAGCGAACCGCCGATCGTGCGGATGTTCGCGTTCATGCCACTCGCGACACCGGTTTGCTCCGAAGGCACCGCCGCGACGACCACGTTCGACATCGCCGAGAATGCCAGGCCGAAACCGATTCCTGCCAAGGATGTTGCGAGGTAGATGTCCATCTCGGTCTCATGCAGAAACGCCACCACGAAGTAGCCGATCGCACTGACGATCGACCCGGCCACCACCAGGTTTCTCGAACCCAAACGTCTCGCCAGGCGGCCGGACGCAAGCCCGAGCAGGAACATTCCCACACTCAAGGGCAGCAGCATCAGACCCGATTCGGTGACCGAAGCACCGAACCCGAACCCGGCCGACGACGGCGTCTGCAGAAACTGCGGCAGGAAGCCGAACGCGGCGTACATGCCGATGCCCATCAGCAAGGCCACCAGATTGGCGGCCCAGACGCTTCGAATCCGCATCATCTTCATGTCGATCAATGGGTTGCCGGATCGCGATTCGACGACCACCCAGGTCACTGCGACCACCGCGGCAGCCACCAACAGCCCGACGACGATCGGAGAACCCCAACCCCAGGTCGGTGCCTGACTCACACCGAGCAACAACGCGACGAGCCATCCGGACAGCAGCAGTGCGGTGAGCCAGTTGATCTTCCCGGCGGTGCGAACACGCGACTCCGGTACCAGGATCTGGGCGGCCAACCCCGCCAACACGACCATGATCAGCGGAATCCAGAACAGCCAGTGAAATCCCAGCACGGACACGATCGGTCCGGCCAGGACGATGCCCAGACCGGCGCCGACAGCGGTGAGCGCGGCGATGATGCCGACTGCTCCCACTACCTTCTCCTCGGGGAACTCGTCGCGGATGATCCCGAACGCCAAGGGCAGCACACCACCACCGATTCCCTGGATCACCCTCGCAACGATCATCACCGACAATGACGTGGCCAGGGCCGCGAGCAACGAACCCGCAGCCAGCGCGACGAGCGCAACCACGAACACCCGCTTCTTGCCGTGCATGTCACCGAGGCGGCCCATGACCGGGGTGAAGATCGAGGCCGACAGCAGGTAGGCAGTCAACACCCACGTGACATTGGTCTGGGTGGTGCCCAACGCGGACTCGAGGGTCGGCAACACCGGCATCACCAGCGACTGCAGAAGGGCGTAGGCGCCGACGCCCACGGTGAGAACGGCAAACGTCAACTGATGGTGCGCCCGCCGTGAAGCGGTTTTCATAGATTCTCCCAACAAAGCGGAGCGTTCGCTCCGCATCCTGAAAACTTAGCATCCCTAACAGGAAATTGCCTGATCCGCGAGTCGGATCGCACGACCCTTCCCTCGCAGAGCAATACCTTCATCGGCTGTGAACGCAACCGCTTCCGCGGATCGGACGTTCGACCTGTTCCGAAAACCTGCTGCTGCGCGGGGTATTCCCGCGCAAGGATTTGCACCGACCCCGCGGTCCTGCAGCGACGTCAGTGCGCTGCAACGCAAGGGACGCCCTGCCACGTACCTGTGTCAGCAGTTGACACGCAGCGAAGGTCGTCTGGCGTCTCGACGGGGGTGCCTGCTCGCGTCGTGTCGCAAGTGGTGCCACTGTCACGAACAGGACCGGCCCCTCGCGAGACCGGAGGCTTCGATCCCCGCCCGCGCCTCTGAATCTACGGCGTAAACCGGGCGATCACGTGGCGGTTTTCAGCTAGGCGTCGGAAGCTCGCCTGACTTCATCGCCGCGGTGACCACTGCAGGGCATGACGAGTCTGAGTGAACTCGGCAAACCGCGACAAGGTGTCGCCATTTCCCAGATCAGACGCCGACTCTCCGTTCAACCTTCCCCAGATCAGCCGCACTCGCGTCGACACGAACCCGTTGCACACCGTCGTGTGGCCCGGAGATGATGGCACGGTGATCATCGAACGCAGTTCCGTCGTCGCCGCCTCGATCGAACGGGTGTGGGCCAGGGTCGTCGACCCCGACGGGATCAACGACGAGATGCGCCCGTGGATGACGATGAGCATTCCGCGGGGCCAGGAGTCGATCACCATCGACTCCGTCCCGGTCGGGCAACCACTCGGGCGGGCGTGGCTGCGGCTGTTCGGGGTCGTCCCGTTCGACTACGACGATCTGACCATCGCCGAACTCGAACCGGTCCGGCGGTTCCACGAGAAGTCGACCATGCTCAGCATGCGCCGATGGGAGCACGAACGCACACTCACCCCGTTCGACGACGGGAGCACCGGCGTCCACGACCGGATCACGTTCGAGCCGAGGCTCCCGCTCGTGCCGCTGACACCGGTGCTCGCACGTGTGCTGGGTGCGTTCTTCGGGCACCGGCATCGGCGGCTGGCGCGGCACTTCGGCTGACAGCCTCGCCCAATATCACACCGGCGCAGCCTAACTGAACCAATGCGACATTGGGTGAGGAGAACAATCAGTGCGCCGTGTACCCGCCGTCGACGACGAGTTCGGTGCCGGTGGTGAAGCCGGACTCGTCCGAGGCGAGGTAGAGCACCCCGTACGCGATCTCGTCGGGTTCACCCTGCCGCGGGAGGGGGTTGCCCGACACGAGTTGGCGGTAGTACTCCTCCGCGCCGAGCGCGCTGCCCTCGGCCGATCGCCGGCTCATCTCCGTGCGCATCGACCCGGGGTGGATCGAGTCGACGCGAATCCCGTCGGGCCCGTAAGTGACGGCGTCCGACTTGCTCAGCAGTCGCACAGCGCCTTTCGACGCGTGGTACAGCGGGACGTTGGAGCCGCCGGTCAGCCCGTGGATCGACGAGAAGTTCACGATGCTGCCCTTCTTCCGGCCGATCATGTGCGGCACCACGTGTTTGGTCATCAGCCACACACCCTTGACGTTGACGTCAAAGATCTGGTCGAACTCTGCGACCGACGCCTTGTGGGACGGCGCGGGCCTGCCGATGATGCCCGCGCAGTTGACCAGGATGTCGGGAACGCCCACGGTGTCCACCACCGCTGCGACCGCCTCGGCGACGCCGGTCTCGTCGGTGACGTCGACGGCGAACGACGTGATTGCCGTCGAATCCCATGGCGTATCTAGAACTTTGAGGTCAAGGGCCGCAACCAGCGCGCCCTCCCGTGCGAGCATCCGCGCGGTCGCGCCACCCAGATCACCGTTCGCCCCCGTGACGACGGCGACCTTCCCTGCCACTCGACCCGTCACGACCTACCTCCCACTGCTGCGACGGCCCATGGGCCGATCATCGGATTCCATTCGGTGACGTCGTACGACGCGACGTGCCCGTGCAGGCGGAACGGGTCACCCTCGACGACGTCGACGACGTCCTGCCTGCCCGCGGCCTCGTAGACCATGGCCGCACCGGGATCTTCGCCTGCGGCGAACGGTCCGGACCCGAGGATCAAACCCCGGTCGGCAGCGGCTTGCAAATAGCTCTTGTGTTCGGGACGGTGCTCGTCCCGGCCGGCCGAGTCGTCGGTGTATGCGTAGCGGACGAGGAAGAACGGCATGTCAGACCTCTTCCAGCACGGTCGGCGTGACGGGTTCGCCGCGCAGCGAGGCGAGGATCTCGGCGTCCCGGCCGATGGTGTATCCGAAGACGAGGGCGGGCCCGATGTTGGCGCCGTAACCGGGGTAGCCGCCGCCGAAGATGCTGACGGCCGCGGAGCCGGCGGCGAAGAGGCCGGGGATCGGCTGGTTGTCGTCGTCGAGTACCTGGCTGTGCCGGTCGACGGCCAGGCCGGAGTAGGCGCCGAGGTCGCCCATCTCGATCTTCGCCGCGTAGTACGGCCCCTGGTCGAGCGGCTCGAGGTTCGGGTTGGGCTGGTGCTCCATGTCGCCCTTGAAGTGGTGGAACCAGTTGGACCCGCGGTTGAATTTCGGGTCCTCGCCCTTGGCCGCTCCGGTGTTGAACTCGGCCAGCGTCTTCGTCAGTCCGGCGACGTCGACCCCGATCGTGCGCGCGAGTTCCTCGACCGTGTCGGCCTTGTGGAGGAATCCGGTCTTCTTGAAGTAGCCCTGCGGGATCGGCCACGGCTTTGCGTACCCGATGCCGTACTTCTTCATGGCCTTCGAGTCGGCGATGATGTAGCCGAAAGTCTCGTCCGCGCCGGCATTTTCCTCGATCATCGCCATGCCGAAGTCGTGGTACGAGCTCGACTCGTTGGCGAACCGTTCGCCCTTGCGGTTCACGGCGATCAGTCCCGGAAGCCCGAACGCCCGCAGGTGCGGGAAGATCCGCTGCTGCCCGCGCAGACCGGTGAACACCGTCACCGGCGCCCACGCGGCCGGCTCGTGGACGTCCGTGTCGACGTGCCCGCCGAGCGGTACGGCCAGGCGCACGTTGTCGCCGTCGTGCCCGACCGTGGGCGTGAAGTGGTTGTCGCCGTGGGGATCATGACCCCAGTACTCGGCACGCAGGGCCGCGTCGGAGGAGCACCCGCCGGCCGCGATGACGACGCCGAGCCGCGCCTCGACCGTTCCCGCGTGCGCGCCCCCGAGGACCGCCCCGGTGACGACGCCGTTCTCCGACTGCAGAACCTTCGTGACGGGAGTTTCCGTCCACATGCGAATGCCGAGCTTCGCGGCGGACGACACCATCCGCACCATCAGCGAATTGCCGTTGGTACGGTCGAACGATCGGCGGCAGAGCACGGTCTCGACCCAGGTCTTGAGCAGCTTCTTCGACACGTAGGCAAACGATTTCCACGACTGGTTGGCGTGGAGGAACCGCGCGATGTCGGGTCCGACCTCGGGCATGTAGCCGAACACGGTGTAGGTGTCGAGGTAGGGGCGCAATCGCAGCCGGTTCCCGCCGAGGGTGCGCGCGTCGACCACCTTGCCCGAGATCGCGCGACCCGACGGCTTCGCGCCCGGCGCGTCCATCTGATAGTCCGGAGCCATTTCCGGATAGACGAATTCGACGTCGGTGTCGCGCTCGAGCCAGTCGATCGCCTCCGGGACCTCGTCGAGGAAGGTGTCGACCATCTCGGCCTTGTAGCAGTCCTTGGCGAGTGCGCGGATGTAGGTCTCGATCTCCTGCCGGGTGTCGCCCTGCGCGACGCCCTGCTTGTTGCCCGGCACCCACGCCCAGCCGCCGGAGATGGCGGTGGTGCCGCCGAGCCACTTCGACTTCTCGGCGACGACGACGCTGTGCCCCTCGCTCGCCGCCTTGAGTGCCGCGGCCATGCCGGCGGCCCCGGATCCGATGACCAACAGGTCGCATTTGACAGTTTTCGAGCTCATGCTTGAACCTTCCCTGGAGTCGGCACGCGATCAGAATGTCCGAAAGGCCTGGTGTGCAGTCGCTTTCGACTCAGCCTTCGTGACCGGTGACGTCGTGTTCGTGACACCTACTCTGGACGAACCGATACCCGAGTCACAGCGCGATTCCAATGGATGGAAAGGGTTCTTCAGTGCCGCGATCCCCGCGTCATTGCACGGGTGATGCCGCGCGACGCCGTCGTCAGCGCCGCGACCACCGACTGCGGGTTCGCCTGATCGTGCGGGATGACGACGGACAGTGCGGCGATCACCCGGCCTCCGTCGCTGTCCCGCACGGGCACAGCGACTCCCGTCGCGCCCGGGGTGATCAGACCGACGGCCACCGCGAAGTGCTGGTGCCGCACCTCGGCGAGGAGACGTCGCATCTGCTCGGGATCGGTGACGGTGGCGTCGGTGTAGCGTTCCAGCGGCCGCGACAGCAGTTCGTCCTGCACGTCGCGGGAGGCGTTGGCCATCAGGACCAGACCGGACGAGCAGGCGTGCACGGGCAGGCGTCCGGCGATCTTGGTGACGTTGACGACGGATCCGCGGGTGGAGAGCCGTTCGACGAACAGCACCTCGTTGCCGTCGAGGATGCCGAGCTGGGTGTGCTGCTTGATCGCGGCGTTCACGTCTTCCATGAACGGCATCGCGGCTTCGCGCAGACTGAGGGTGTGCGAGCCGCGGGAGCCGAGTTCCCACATTCGCACCCCGATGCTGATGCGGGTGTCGTTGCGTTCGAGGAGGCGGTACTTCACGAGTTCGCCGACGGTGCGGTGCGCCGTCGCGACGGGGAGGTCGGACCGGCGCGCGATGTCGGACACCGACAGGGACGGTGTGTCCGCGTCGAAGGAGGACAAGACCCTCACGACGCGGGCAGTGACCGATTCTCCTGTCGGTGTCCGTGACATCGCCCTATTGTCCTCCGGCTACTCCTGCGGGGTCGACGGATGTCCGAGTTCGGCCAGCGGCACCCGGAACGTCTCCCGGGCGGTGAAGGCGGCGACGGACGAGATCAGCATGCAGAGCGCCGTGAACGCGGCGACCGGGACCCAGGCGTTCACCCCAGTGCCCAGCAGCGCCCAGCCGATCGCCGGGGCGAAGCCTGCGATGAGGAAACCGATCTGCGTGCCGACCGCGAAACCGGAGTAGCGCACGGGCGCCGCGAACATCTCGGTGAAGAAGCTCGGCCACAGACCGTTCACCATCGAGTAGAACAGGGTCATCGTCAGCAGTGCCGCACCGAAGATCAGCGGAACGGAGCCGACGGAGATGGCCCAGAAGTACGCGAAGATCGTCACGGCGCACCCGAGGGTGCCGGTGATCCAGACGGGGCGTCGTCCGACACGGTCCGACAGCTTGGCGAGCAGCGGTATCGCGACGATGGAGCCCGCGATCGACACCGAGGACGCCCACAGCATCGTGGTGCGGTGGATGCCGACGTCGGGTCCGGTGGCGTAGGCCAGCCCGAAGACGGTGAACACCGTCTGGCCGACGGCGAACAGCGAGCACAGAGCGATGCGCAGGACGTCCCGCCACTGTGTGGTCACGACCGTCACGACGGGCAGCTTCTGCACCTCCGCGTGGTCGCGGGACTCCTCGAACACCGGGGTCTCGTCGAGCTTGGTGCGGACGAAGTAGGCGACCACGAGCATGACGGCGCTGCACCAGAACGGGATTCGCCAACCCCAGCTGTCGAGTTGCTCCTTCGGCAGCGCGGCCACCGGGATGAACACGAGGGTCGCGAGCACCATGCCGGCGGCGTACCCCGTCATGGTGAAACTGGTGAAAAACGCGCGTCGCCCCTCCGGCGAATGCTCGAGCGTCAGCGTGCTGGCGCCGGCCGCCTCACCGCCCGCGGAGAAACCCTGCGCGAGGCGGCACAGCACGAGAAGGATCGGGGCGGCGATGCCGATCTGCTCGTAGGTGGGCAGGAATCCGATGGCCAGACTCGACAGGCCCATGATGAGCAGCGTCAGCAGCAGAATCTTCTTGCGGCCCAGCTTGTCACCGAAGTGGCCCAGCACGATGCCGCCGACGGGCCGGGCCACGTAGCCCACCCCGAACGTCGCGAGCGCGGCCACGGTGCCGATCGCGTCGTTGCCGGCCGGGAAGAACGTGTGCCCGAAGACGAGGGCGGCGGCGGATCCGTAGATGAAGAAGTCGTAGTACTCGAGCGCGCTGCCGAGGAACGACGCGAGCGCCGCCTTCTTCGGCGTCTTCGCGGCCTCGGTGGGTTTCGCGGTGGTCGGGCTGTCGTGCGTCACGGCGGAAACGTTCATCGACTCTCCTGCGATCGGGCCTGGCGTGGTGTGACACAACGTGCCAACCGCGCCTACCCGTGCGCAACGTCACATCCATCCATTGGAAAGCCGGCGCCGGCTACGGCTGTTCCGGGGACAGCTCCCAGCCGGTGCTCATGTCGCGGGCGAGGTCGGGCACCCGCCGCAGCACCCGCTGACTCTCGACGAAATCGCGAAACGGGATGGCGAGCAGAGCCCGCAGTTCCCCCGGCCGACCCTCGGCGAGTCGCTGGTAGGACGACGCGATGTCGCTGACGATGTACTGCCAGCGCGGCTCCCGATCGGCCCAATTGAAAGCCGGCAGCGGTGTGCGGAGACGGTAGTGCGAGCCGTTGGCGTCGCCGGTGACCGACATCGGCGCAACCTTCCCCGGCGCACGCGAGCCGGGAACCGAGGGCTGCGCCGCGAGAGTGGTGGCATAGGTGAGTGCCCGGCCGACACCGTCCCGGGCCGCGGCGGTGACGTCCCACTGATCGGCAATGATCTGATTCTGTTCCCGTGACGCCATCCGGAACAGGGCGTCGACGAATCCCGCCGGCGTCCCCGAAAAGATCCCGTTCCAGGCGATCTCGGCGTTCTCGTCGAGCAGTCCGGCGGCGGTCATCTCCTCGACGGCGGCCCTGCCCTCGTTCAGATACGCCTCGTGCATGGGCACCATGTCGAAATAGATGTGCTTCTGCATCATCAGCAGACGTTTCTGATACCAGTCCATGTCCTCGGCGGTCATCGCCGGACCGACGGTGGCGAGCGTTCTCGGGTCCGGGGGCAGGAGCATCATGGCCTCGCCGGGCAACCCGCCGACCGTGGATGCGACGGCGTTGCCGAGCGCATGGACGGCGTCCACGCCGAGCACGGTCCGGCCGAGGTCGAGGTCCCAGAAGCCCGCGGCGAACGACCCACCCGCCAAACCCGCCATGCCGGACCAGTAGAGCTCGGCGCGCTGGAGTTGGTACCGACCGTAGTTCTCGTAGACGCGGTCGACCACGGCGGCGTTGGCGAGCAGTCCGGCGTTCGGATCCCACGCGGCCAGGTCGATTCCCGACGCCTCGCTTCCCCGCGCGAGCCAATACTGTTGCAGCAGGGCCGCGTACCGAGTCGGGGCAACTCCGTCGGAGCGGGCGGCGGCCAGCGCGGCACCGAGTTCCGCGAAGTCGGTGGGCAGCCGGGGGTCGAGGCCGCCGGTCGACTCGGCCGCCGCGTTTGCCGGCGTGATGTCGAGGAGGCCCTCGTAACCGGCGGCGTGCGCGACGGCTTGCGTCGGCGCCGCGAGCACGACGACGCCGAGCAGCGCGACGAGCAGCGAGCGGATCGTCGTGACGCGGACCCACGGTGATTGGCAGTGCACAGCACCGGGCATGCCAGGTATTTAACAACATATATGTGATGGTGTCCGGTGTTTGCCCGAATTCCTCCTGGCACACGTAATCCCAGGTCACCCCATGTGAGTGGCAATGCGTGCCGGCGCACGCATTGCCACTCACATGGGGTTGGGGCCGAGCCTGCCCAGGACGGCCGAGAGAATGGTGTGCGCGCTGGCGATGACGGACTCGATCGGCTGCGGGTTCTCCGCCAGCACCCACTGCTGGGCGATCATCAGCACCGCGCCCACCAGGCCCGTCGCGAGCGTGCGCAGGTGGGGGTCGGGGAACGCGGTCCGGTCGACGGCCGGCCCGATGACGACGAGAACGGCATCCACGAACGACCGGGTGACGCGACGGTACGCGATGTCGACCTCCGGCCCGACACCCAGCACCTCCTGGAACGCGATCCGCGGGATGCGCGGGTCTTCGGCGACGCTTTCGAAGAACGCGGTCAGCGCGCCGCGGACCCGGGCGTCCAGATCGGCGCCGCCCTCCCCCGCGCCGCGCAGGACGCTGTCGCGCAGACGGTCGGTGACGCTCGCGTACGCCGCCAGCAGTAGGGCCTCGCTGTCGTCGAAGGACTCGTAGAAGTAGCGCTTGGTCAGCCCCGCCGTTGTGCAGATCTTGTCGACCGTCGCGGTCCGGTATCCGCTGGTCCCGAACACCTCGACCGCAGCGTCGACGAGGCGCACGCGGCGATCTTCCTGCCGCTGCCGGGGGCCCGCACCGCGGTAGGTGCGGCCCGTCTCGTCGAGGCTGGGCGAACTCACGTCCCAATATTGACACCGCACAGTTCCAGATACAAACTGACACCGAACGGTGCCAGATCACACGCCAGGAGATCCCATGCCCACGCTCAGGAACAAAGTCGCACTCGTCACCGGGGCCGCGCGTGGCATCGGAGCGGAGACGTCCCGCGCCCTCGCCCGCAAGGGCGTCAAACTGATTCTGATCGATCTGGACGCCGAGCCGCTGAAGGCCCTCGCCGCCGAACTCGGTGACGACGTCGCGCTCACCGTGGCCGCGGACGTCTGCGATCTGGCCGCCGTGCAGAAGGCCGTCGACGCCGGTGTCGCGAAGTTCGGCGGCATCGACCTCGTTCTCGCGAACGCCGGCATCGCCAGCTTCGGCTCCGTGATGCAGGTCGATCCGGCCACGTTCAAACGGGTCATCGACATCAACATTCTCGGCGTCTTCTACACCGTCCGGGCCGCGCTTCCCTCCGTGTTCGAACGCAAGGGCTACATCCTGGTCGTCTCGTCTCTCGCCGCATTCGCACCCGCAGCCGGTCTGACGGCCTACAACGCCAGCAAGGCCGGGGTCGAACATTTCGCCAACGCCCTCCGTCTCGAGGTCGCGCACCGCGGCGTCACCGTCGGCTCGGCCCACATGTCGTGGATCGACACCCCGCTCGTCCAGGACGCGAAAGCCGACCTCACCGCGTTCAACCAATTTCTCGCCGCTCTACCGGGACCGCTCGGCAAGACGACGTCGGTGGATTCCTGCGTCGACGCGTTCGTGGACGGCCTGGCCAAGCGGAAACGCCGGATCTACGTGCCACGGTGGGTCGGACTCTTCGCCTGGCTGAAGGCGGTGGTGACGTCGCGCGTCGGGGATCGCACCCTGCTGCGCCCCGTCCCCCGGATCCTTCCGCTGATGGACGAGGAGGTCGCGAAACTCGGCCGGTCCACCAGCGCACGTAATGTCGCACTCGACGACGTCGCCGTCGACCCGCAGTAACCACCCTTTCCCGCCAGCGAGAGAGTGTTCATGTCACACACCGATACCGCCGCCGACACCACCGGCGCGAAAGCACCCGTCGAACATCTCGACGTGCTGATCATCGGCGCCGGACTGTCCGGGATCGGTGCCGCATACCACCTGCAGGACAACTTCCCCCGCCGGACCTACGCGATCCTGGAGAGCCGGGAGTCGATCGGTGGAACGTGGGACCTGTTCCGCTACCCCGGCATTCGCTCCGACTCCGACATGTACACGCTCGGCTACCGGTTCAAGCCTTGGGAGAACGACAAGTCGATCGCCGACGGGCCGTCGATCCTCGAGTACGTCAAGGGCACTGCGGCCGAACACGGCATCGACCGGAACATCCGGTTGCGGCATCGGGTGGTCCGCGCGGAGTGGTCCACCGCCGACGCGCAATGGACGGTCGACGCCGAGCGCACCGACACCGGCGAGAAAGTCCGGTTCACCGCCGACTTCCTGATGTCCTGCAGCGGCTACTACCGCTACGACGAGGGCTACACCCCCGAGTTTCCGGGTATCGACCGGTTCGCGGGGCAGGTCGTGCACCCGCAGAAGTGGCCCGAGGACCTCGACTACGCGGGTAAGCGCGTCGTCATCATCGGCAGTGGGGCCACCGCGGTGACGCTGGCACCGTCGATGGCCGCCGAGGCCGCGCACGTGACCATGCTGCAGCGGTCGCCGACCTACATCATCTCGATGCCGGCGAAGGACAAACTGGCCAACAAGCTCCGACGGCACCTGCCCGCCCGGCTCGCGTACGCGCTCACGCGGCTGAAGAATGCGTCCGTCGCGACGGCGATCTACCAACTGTGCCAGCGCTATCCGCAGTTCATGAAGGGGCGCATCCGGCAGATGCAGGAGAAGTGGCTGCCGAAGGGGTACGACATCGACACCCACTTCACGCCCCAGTACAACCCGTGGGACCAGCGACTGTGCCTCGTGCCCAACGGCGATCTGTTCCGTTCCATCCGGAACGACGAAGTGTCGATCGTGACCGATCACATCGACACCTTCACCGAATCCGGTATCACGCTGAAGTCCGGCGACGAGTTGCACGCCGACATCGTCGTCACGGCAACAGGTTTGAACCTGCTCGCGTTCGGCGGGATGACGCTCGCCGTCGACGGCCGCGACATCGACCTCACCGAGACCATGGCGTACAAGGGGATGATGCTCAGCGGGGTGCCCAACTTCGCGTTCGTCATCGGCTACACCAACGCGTCCTGGACACTCAAGGCCGACCTGGTGTGCGAGTACGTCTGCCGTCTGCTCGCGCACATGGACGACAACGGATTCGCGCAGTGCGCCCCGGAGCGGGACAGTGCGGTCGACGAGGAACCGTTCCTCGACTTCGCCGCCGGTTACGTGCTGCGGTCGGTGGAGTCGTTCCCGAAGCAGGGGTCGAAGGCCCCGTGGCGGCTGCGGATGAACTACTTCCGCGACCTGGTGACGCTGCGGCACGGCAAGATCGTGGACGACGCGATGGCGTTCCGCCCGTGAGTACTTGTTAACCACGGGCGGTTAACAAGTACTCACGGGCCCGGAGGGCAGGACGTGTGGCCGTCGGTTTCACGTAGCGCCTTGCCCTGCTGCACGTACTGTGCGTACTTCTCGGCGTTCTTGTCGGAGACCCGCGTATCGCGAGGCGGCAGTTGCAGTTCGTCCTCGGCGGGCATACCGGCCTGCAACTCGCGTCCACGTTCGAGTTCGGCATCGAGTTCGGCGCCGAAGAGCAATGCCAGATTGGTGATCCAGAGCCAGAGCAGGAACACGATCACGCCGGCCAGCGATCCGTACGTCTTGTTGTAGCTGCCGAAGTTGGCGACGTACAGACCGAACAGGACCGATGCGAGGATCCACGTCACGATGGCGAGGAATGCGCCGGCGCTGATCCAGCGGAACTTCGGTTGCTTCACGTTGGGCGTGACGTAATAGAGGATGGCCACGGCTACCACGACGACGCCGAGCACGAACGGCCAGCGGGCGATGTTCCACACGGTCAGGGCGGTGTCGCCGAATCCGACCGCGTCACCCACCGAGCGTGCGACGGGTCCGCTCAGCGCGAGCATCGCCGCAGCGGCGGCCACCAGGACCAGACCGACCACCGTGACGGCCAGCATCAGCGGCCGGAGCTTCCACACGGGACGCCCTTCCTCGACTTCGTACATGCGATTCATCGCGCGTCCGAACGCCCCGATGTAGCCGGACGCCGACCACACCGCACCCAGTAGTCCGAGAACCAGGGCCATTCCCGCGGTCGGGGTTTCGACCAGTTGCGCGATGGGGCCTCGCAACGTGTCCACGGCGGAGGACGGCCCGAGGTCGTCGACCATCTGCAGTACCGCATCGGTGGTGCGCTGCCCCTGACCGAACACGCCCAGCAACGAGACCAGCGCCAGCAGCGCAGGAAACAGCGAGAGGACGGCGTAGTAGGTCAGTGCGGCGGCCAGGTCGGTGCATTGATCGCGAGTGAATTCGTGCGCCGTCTTCCTGATGACGTACCACCAGGACGGTTTCGTCAGGTCCGCAGGCGAATCCGGCTTGCGCGGATCGTCTGGGTCCGGTTCCGCGTGCTGATCGTCGTTCATCGGTCACGCCTACCCGAAACCCGGCTCGGGGAAACCGCGGCTTTCCCTTCGGCACTACTCGCGGTCGGTGCCCGCGGTGAAGTTCGCGACGACCTGTGCCGCGATCTCCCGAAGTTTGACGTTGCGATTCTGCGAATAGGAGGCGAGCTTGTCGAAGGCGGTGTCGGCGTCGCACTGGAACGCGGCCATGGTCAACCCGACAGCGTCTACATAGATCTCATACTTCCTACCACTGACGTGGCTGGCGTTGGAGATGTATGTACTTCACGGCTACCCGTAACACCCTGCGGTGTTGCGGGTTTTACCGTGTCCCACACCGACGCTTGT
>RRBB01000918.1:0-496 GCA_006543605.1 Rhodococcus sp. WS4 | reverse complement strand
GCGCATGAAAGCGCCGACGACATGGGCGATGGGCTGGCCCGGATCGTCCTGGTAGGCGAAGCCGCGGGTGAAGATCACGTTCGGCGTGACCCGGTAGCACTCGGCGAAGCCATAGACATCCTTGTGCGGTTCGGCGGGATGCATATAGTCGATGCGCAGGTCGAGCGTCGGGCAGATCTCGAAGTCCGGCAGCACGCAGACCGTGGAAATACCGCAGGTGGTGTCCATCAGGGTGGTGATCGCGCCGCCGTGGACGACCCCGCTTTCCGGGTTGCCGATGATCGCCTGGCTGTAGGGCAGGCGCAGGGTCAGTCCTTTCTCGTCGGCGGCCTCGACCGTCAACCCCAGCACCTGGCAATGACGCAAGGCCGAGAGAAAGCGCCGGGCGCGCTCGAGGAGAGGATTTTCCGACATGACGGCGACCTTGCTGGGAGTTTTCTGGAGGGCGAATCATACCCTGCCGCCAAAGCCCCGGCAGCCGGGGTTTTGGACATAA
>RRBB01000917.1:0-499 GCA_006543605.1 Rhodococcus sp. WS4 | reverse complement strand
CTCACATGCTTAGGCACCGATATATTACATTGCAGGTTATGGCTAGGCTTCGATCTTTGAGCAGCCGGGGGTCAATTGGCGTTGAGGCACTTACTACTGTTCTCTCAAAGGTCGCGAGTCTCAGTGGTCACTCTTCGCTTGATAGCATGTGGCGCTATGTAGATTGGGCCTACGAAGAGCTTGAGGTTGAATACAAGGATTCTGCAAACGTCGCCGCCGAGGCGATGAGTGTTATTGAAGCTTTGATGGGTGAAGCGAAGAGTAGTGAAAATAGGGCTCTAGCAGAGTCAATTTTAATTGTGAAAGAGGCTTTGTTGCAACTCAGGACGAAGAGTTATGAGTTACCAAGTGTGGTGGCCCATTCCCTTCGTGGCTCTGCTACTTAGTCTCGACATGGATAGTCTTGCCTGCGTCGTTTCGGATTTCTTATTTGCAAGTAGTCACAATAACCTGATTTCTTTCTGCTATGACTGAATCCGCTTTAGGACCGCTTCTGAAT
>RRBB01000916.1:0-502 GCA_006543605.1 Rhodococcus sp. WS4 | reverse complement strand
TCGGTTACAAGGCGTCTGCGGAGCAGTTCGGTCCGCGGGAGTTGGTGGAGCTGGGTGTTCTGGCGGAACGGCACGGGATGGATTCGGCGACGGTGTCCGATCATTTCCAGCCGTGGCGGCACGAGGGTGGTCATGCGCCGTTCTCGTTGGCGTGGATGACGGCGGTCGGGGAACGCACCGAGCGGTTGCAGTTGGGCACGTCGGTGATGTCGCCGACGTTCCGGTACAACCCGGCGGTGGTGGCGCAGGCGTTCGCGACGATGGGGTGTCTGTATCCGGGGCGGATCATGCTCGGGGTGGGTACCGGTGAGGCATTGAACGAGATCGCGACGGGTTTCGCGGGTCAGTGGCCGGAGTTCAAGGAGCGGTTCGCGCGGTTGCGGGAGTCGGTCCGGTTGATGCGGGAGCTGTGGCTCGGGGATCGGGTCGATTTCGAGGGCGAATACTTCACCACGAAGGGGGCGTCGATCTACGACGTGCCCGAGGGTGGGATTCCGGTGTA
>RRBB01000915.1:0-505 GCA_006543605.1 Rhodococcus sp. WS4 | reverse complement strand
CTCCAACTTCAACATCGAGCTGACCCGCCAGGCCATCGCCGCGGTCGGTGCGGGCGAGATATCCACCAACCAGATCGAACTCAGCCCCTACCTGCAGAACCGCGCGCTGACCGCCTTCCTCGAGGAGCAGGGCATCGCGGTCACCTCGTACATGCCCCTGGCCTACGGCAAGGTGCTGAAGGCCCCGACGCTGGCCGGGATAGCCGCCAGGCACCGGGCCACGGTCGCCCAGGTGGCGCTGGCCTGGGCGATGCAACTGGGCTACGCGGTGATCCCGTCCTCGACCCGCCGCGAGAACCTCGCCAGCAACCTGCTGGCGCGCGACCTGCGCCTGGACGCCGAGGACATGGCGCGCATCGCCGGCCTCGAGCGTAACGGCCGCGAGGTCAGTCCGCAGGGCCTGGCGCCGGCCTGGGACTGAGAACCGCGTCGAGGGTCCGCCGCGCCGAGGCTCCGGTCGCGCGGCCGGTTCAGAGCTCGATGCGGTATTCGATCACACCCGGCT
>RRBB01000914.1:0-505 GCA_006543605.1 Rhodococcus sp. WS4 | reverse complement strand
ATCCGGAACAGCTCGAACTGGCGGTCGGCGCCCTGCTCCGGCTGCTTCCACGCGCCCGCTAGGACACCCTGGGGTAGACTTCCGCCTATCACGCGGAGGATTCCCATGCAGATTTACAAGGTCGGCGGCGCCGTGCGCGATCGCCTTCTCGGCCGTCCGGTCACCGATATCGACTGGGTGGTGGTCGGTGCCAGCAGCGACGAGATGCTCGCCCGCGGCTACCGCCCGGTGGGCGCCGACTTCCCGGTCTTCCTTCATCCGCAGAGCGGCGAGGAATACGCCCTGGCGCGCACCGAGCGAAAGAGCGGGCGCGGCTACGGCGGCTTCACCTTCCATGCCAGCCCCGAGGTGACCCTGGAGGAAGACCTGACTCGCCGTGACCTGACCATCAACGCCATGGCCGAGGACGAACAGGGCCGGGTAATAGACCCCTACGGCGGCCAGGCCGACCTCGAGGCGCGCCTGCTGCGCCACGTTTCCCCGGCGTTCGCCGAGGATCCCCTGC
>RRBB01000913.1:0-507 GCA_006543605.1 Rhodococcus sp. WS4 | reverse complement strand
GTCGCCGACCATGAACGGCCCGGCGGCGTAGAAGGAGAACACCAGTACATTGAGCACCGCCACCAGCAGTGCGCGCGTCTGTAGCGGTCGGTCGGCCAGGACCCGTCGGAAGATCGCCAGGGTCGCGGGCTCGGGCGTGCCCGCCAGCAGCGGACGGGTTTCCGGCCAGGCCGGGACGACCAGCGCCGCCAGCGAGGCGAGCAGCACCGCCAGGGTGGCGAACACCGCCGGGTGCCCGCCGAGGTCGGCCAGCCACTGGCCGCCGAGGGGGCCGACTGCCGGCGACCAGGCCAGCACCGCGCCGAGCGTGACGAAATAGCTCATCAACGCCGGGCCTTGCAGCACATCGCGCAGGCTGGCCTGCACCGTCACCGAGCAGGTCGCCAGGCCGAGGCCCTGGACCAGGCGACAGGCAAGCAGGTAGGAATAGTCGGTACTGGCCCAGGCACCGAAGGTCGCCAGGGCCGCCAGGCCGAGCCCACGAGACTAGCGCTCATCTCGTATGCC
>RRBB01000912.1:0-508 GCA_006543605.1 Rhodococcus sp. WS4 | reverse complement strand
GACCGATATCCAACGGGCCGCGGGTGTGGGGGCGTTGTTCGACACGTTGACGGTGTTCGAGTCGTATCCGATCGATCAGCAGGGCCTGGCGGAGCAGGCCGGCGCCATCGAAGGAATGACCATCGAAGGGGTCAGCTCCAACGATGCCCCGCACTATCCCCTGTCGCTGGTGATCGCGGCGGGCGCGCAGGTGCAGATGACATTCGAGTATCTGCAGGATGTGTTCGACGAGTCGATGGTGGTTTCGTTCGCGGATCGGTTTGTGCGGATCCTCGAGGCGGTGACGGCGGATCCTGCGGTGCCGGTGGGTGAGATCGAGATCCTCGACGCGGTGGAGCGGGATCTGGTGGTGTCGGGGTGGAACGACACCGGGCGTGCGGTGGGTGCGGGTGCGACGTTGGTGTCGTTGTTCGATGCGCGGGTGGCGCGGACGCCGGGTGCGGTGGCGGTGGTGTTCGAGGATGAGGAGCTCACTTTCGGTGAGTTCGATGTTCGGGTGAATCGTCTT
>RRBB01000911.1:0-509 GCA_006543605.1 Rhodococcus sp. WS4 | reverse complement strand
TCGAACTAGGATTGGAACATGGGGATCGGGGAGGATATCCAGGGGGCGTTGTCGGACGAGATTCTGGCGACTGCGGTCGGTGATGCGTGGCGTCTGGCCGAGGCGGAGTTGCTCGACTCGGTGGTGCGGGTCTCGGAGGAGATCCAGCGGCTCGAGGCCTTGCGGGTCAAGCTGGTCGGTGCGGTGGACCATCGCTGCCAGGTCGATGTGCTGGGGTTTCCGAACGTCAAGATGTGGCTGGCGTCGAAGACGTTGCTCGAGGTGGGTGCGGCGGGGCGAATCGTGATGCTGGGCCGGGGTTTGCGGTTCCAGCCGGAGATCGCGGATCATTTCTTCGGCACCAACATTTCGGCGGAGCATGCTGCGCTGGTCATGAAGTTCTGTGAGCGGCCACCGAAGGGCATGCCGGACGAGGCGCTGGGTGACTGCCGGAACGCGTTGCTGCTCGCCGCGACCGGTCCGACCGCGAACACCGATGCGGTGCGTGCGGTGATCGCCCGACTCGAGCG
>RRBB01000910.1:0-509 GCA_006543605.1 Rhodococcus sp. WS4 | reverse complement strand
GGCCAGTAATCCCGACTTCAGCCACTTTCTCTTCCAGACGCACCAGCTCTTCAATTTGCACCAGGAACCAGCGGTCGATGTTGGTCAGGTTAAAGACGCCATCGACGGAGAGGCCTGCGCGGAAAGCATCGGCGATGTACCAGATACGATCTGCGCCCGCGTCTTTCAGCTCGCGGCGGATTTTGGTCAGCGCTTCCGGGTCGTCGAGGCTCACTTTCGGGTCAAAACCGGTGGCGCCGACTTCCAGGCCGCGCAAGGCTTTCTGCACCGACTCCTGGAAGGTCCGGCCGATGGCCATGACTTCGCCGACCGACTTCATCTGGGTGGTCAGGCGGGCATCAGCTTTCGGGAACTTCTCGAAGGCGAAGCGCGGGATCTTGGTCACCACGTAGTCGATGGCCGGCTCGAACGACGCCGGGGTGCGACCGCCGGTGATATCGTTCTGCAGTTCGTCGAGGGTGTAGCCGACCGCCAGCTTGGCGGCGATCTTGGCGATCGGGAAACCGGTG
>RRBB01000909.1:0-512 GCA_006543605.1 Rhodococcus sp. WS4 | reverse complement strand
ACCTGCCGCGCAGCCTCGGCGCGCTACGCGCCGCCGACCTGGGCTGCGGCAACGGGGTGCTCGGCATCGCCTACGCGCTGCTAAACCCGCAGGCCGAGCTGACCCTGGTGGATGAGTCGTACATGGCCGTGCAGTCGGCACGGGAAAACTGGCAAGCAGCGCTGGGCGAGCGGCCGGCGACGTTCCGCGCCGACGATGGCCTGGCCGGCCAGGCGGCGGGCTCGCTGGACCTGGTCCTGTGCAACCCACCGTTCCACCAGCAGCAGGTGGTCGGCGACTTCCTCGCCTGGCGCATGTTTCTCCAGGCTCGCGATGCCCTGGCGGCGGGCGGCGAACTGTGGATCGTCGGCAACCGCCACCTGGGCTACCACGCCAAGCTCAAGCGGCTGTTCCGCGGGGTCGAGCAGGTCGCGGCGAATCCGAAGTTCGTCATCCTGAAAGCGGGAAAATAGTCAGCCGAGCGCCGCCGGGGTGTCCACGTCGCAGAGTACGCCCGGATCGTCGCACGGTAC
>RRBB01000090.1:0-40501 GCA_006543605.1 Rhodococcus sp. WS4 | reverse complement strand
CGGACAGGTAGCGGTAGAGCGGCTTGTCGGCGATCTTCGCCGCGAGGTCGAACAGGGCCATGTCCATGACACCGACCGCGACCGAACGTTCGCCGTGACCGCCCGGCTTTTCGTTCTTCATCATGATGTCCCAGGCCCGGGTCGGGTCCAGGTCGCCGGCCTCGTCGAGCAGGGCTTCGGGGTCGGCGTCGAGGAGTCGGGGAATGGCGCGGCGGCGCAGGATCTCGCCGGCGCTGTAGCGGCCGTTGGAGTTGAAGCCGTAGCCGACGATCGGCTCGCCGTCTCGCATGACGTCGCTGACGATCGCCACGATCGAGCAGTCCATCTTGCTGAAGTCGATCCAGGCGTTCCGGATGGACGAGCTGATCGGGACGATGCCCTCGTGTACGGAAATGATCTTCATGTGCTTCCTCTCCTCACTTTCTTTTGTCTTATAACGCTTATAAGACTTATAAGATGCAAGAGCGATGTTAGACTGATCGTGGCGCCGGACACAAGAGCCAATTTGTGGCCGGGAGCACAGACCGAGGATTTGGGTGAGGGAGGGCACATGCAGTCGACGAACGTCATGAACGTCTATTCCAGCAAGGGCGACGTGGCATACGGCGAGCTACGTCGGCTGATCTTGAGCGGCGAACTCACCCCGGGATCACGCCTGGCGCAGTACGAACTCGCCGACAGCCTCAAGATGAGCATCACCCCGCTGCGGGAGGCGATCCGCCGCCTGAGCAGCGAAGGGCTCGTGGAGATGGACTCGCACCGCGACGTGCGAGTGGCGCAGATGAGCGCACAGGAGGCCCGTCAGCTCTTCGAGGTCCGCCTCTCCCTCGACCCCACCGCCGCCGAACTGGCCGCCGCACGGCGCACCGATCAGGACATCCTGTTCATGCGCTCCGCCCTGAGCCGACTGGTGCCGGTCACCCGTCAATGGGGCGAAGAGGGCCTGCAAGCCCACCGCGAGTTCCACCGTGCCCTCTACGTCGCCTCCCACAACGACGTGCTGATCCGGTTGCTCGACGACGTCTGGGACAAGTCCGACCGGTATCGCCGCGTCGGCCTCGAACTTCCGCCGGGAGACGAACCCCGCATCCGCGACCTCGACGAGCACCACCAACTTTTCGACCTGGTGGTCGCGGGCGATGCGGCCGGCACCGGCGAGCTGATGCGCCGACACATCACCGAAAGCCTCACCGCGAGCGCCATCCGCGCCCTCGAGGAACGCGAGGGCGCGACCTCACGCGAGCTGGCCTGACCGGTCCCCTCACCGGCCTCCATAACCAAACACCCGAATCATCCCCGGCGGCAGGGCCGATAGTGCTGCACGCCAGAATGTCTGGACCCCGAAGGGAAGTCACCACACCATGGGCGCAACACATCGGATCGCAGTCATCCCCGGCGACGGGATCGGCACGGAAGTCGTCCCGGAGGGACTGCGGGTCCTCGAAGCCGCGGCGTCGGCATTCGACTTCCACATTGACTGCGAGCAGTTCGACTACGCCAGCGCCGACTACTACACCAAGACGGGCACGATGCTGCCGGACGGCTGGTTCGACCAACTCAACCAGTTCGACGCCATCTTCTTCGGCGCCGTCGGCTGGCCCGACGTGGTCCCCGACCACATCAGCCTGTGGGGCAGCCTGCTGCAGTTCCGCCGCCACTTCGACCAATACGTGAGCCTGCGCCCGGTCAAACTGCTCCCCGGCATCACCAGCCCGCTGGCCGGCCGCGAACCCGGTGACGTCGACTTCTACGTCGTGCGGGAAAACACCGAGGGCGAATACTCGAGCATCGGCGGCAAGATCTTCGAGGGCACCGACCGCGAAACCGTCATCCAGGAAACGGTCATGACCCGCACCGGGGTGGACCGCATCCTGAAGTACGCCTTCGACCTCGCCCAGGCCCGGCCCAAGAAGCACCTCACCTCGGCGACGAAGAGCAACGGCATCTCGATCACGATGCCGTACTGGGATCAGCGCGTCGAAGCAATGGCCCAGAACTTCGCCGATGTCGCAGTGGACAAGTACCACATCGACATCCTCACCGCGAACTTCGTCCTGCACCCCGACTGGTTCGACGTCGTCGTCGCCAGCAACCTCTTCGGCGACATCCTCTCCGACCTCGGCCCGGCCTGCACCGGCACCATCGGCGTGGCCCCCAGCGGAAACATCAACCCCGAGCGCAAATTCCCGAGCCTGTTCGAACCGGTCCACGGATCCGCCCCCGACATCGCCGGCAAGGGCATCGCCAACCCGATCGGGCAGATCTGGAGCGCAAGCATGATGCTCGACCACCTCGGCGAGACCGAGGCCGCCGCCGCCATCATGACCGCAGTCGAGGATGTCCTCGCGGTCGGTGGCGGCGACACCCTCACCCCCGACATCGGTGGCACCGCCACCACCCAAACCCTCGGCGGCGCGATCCGCCGACAGCTCGAAACCAACACCACGCGGGTCACCTCCTAGACCGGCTGAAATCCGTGCGGCTGGCCGATCAGGACGAGTTGCTCGACCTCGCGGCCCGTCGTGGGGGCGGGCATCGGGCAGCATCGGTGCGACGCTGACGATGGTGTACCTCCACTCCCCTAGCGAATCCCGCCAAGACGGCTCGTCTTCAGCGCATCCGGCTCGCCTGATGCCTTTCGCCTTCTGCGGTGGACTGCCGGGCTGGTGGGGGTTCGTCTCCGTGGGTGAGTTTCGGGGGTTCGTCTCCGTGGGTGAGTTTCCACCACCAGGACGGGCGTGTGCGGGGGGGATCGACTCGACGATGATCACGTCTGCCCAGTCGGAATATGCCGGCAGGTAGGGGGTACGACGCCCACGCCACTGGCGGCGGCGATGTCCTCGAGGCCTTCGACGCTCATCGGGGTGTCGAGGGTGGCCGCGGCTTGTTCGACCCACGGTGTGAGGTGGCGTTCGCCTCTCGGGTGGTGCCGTGCCGGCGAGTGTGTTCTCGAGGGCCAGTCGTGTCAGGTCGCGGCGGATCCGCCACCGCAGTTCGGCCTGGTCCACGATCGGGGACCTGGTGGTGGATCTACTTCCAGAGAAGGTGGATGCGCCGAGCAGCTCAGACCGCTGCTGCCGGTCGCTCCACACGCGTGGGCGCAGGCGTCTTCCAGCTCGTGGATCTCGCGCAGGGTGGGCCGCCGGCCGCCGGCAGCCGGCGAGATCGGAGATCAGACGGTTGCCGAGGTCTTCGGCGCGGCGAAGGCGTCCCGGCCGCGCCGGTATCGCAAGGTTGCGGCGTTCTCCCAGTGGGCGGCCAGCTTCCGCTCCCGGCGTGCCAGCCCCGGAGGCGGCGGACAGGAAGCGCGTCCGTGCCTGGTGTGCGCGCTCGAAAGCCTCGCCGTCCATCCGGGCACACCGCTCGGGAGCACTCTGCCAGCGGCACCAGCGCCGCCCGCAGCTGCTGCGCGGCGGCGACGTACGCCCCGAGTAAGACCGGGTCGGTGCGCGTGCGTTTCACCGGGGGTGGGCCGTTCGTCGTCACTACTGCGCCGTGCTCCGCCTCGATCACCGCACCGACGGCCACGGGCCAGCGGAACGGGTGCCTGTGACCGCGGCGAAGCTGACCCGAACCTTCCGGCGCCTGGATGCCGACCCCGCAGTTCTCGCGGAAGCGCTGGTCGAGTACCTCGACGGCGACCGCCTTCGGGGCTGACCTCACGCGCGTGAACAGCGCGCCCAGCGACAACTTGGGGCCCCGCTTGGCGAAGCCCAGCCACGACCACTCCCGGTTGCGAAATCGCATGTGGTGGAACATATAGTGCATCAACTGCGTTGACGGACACTGCGCTCTACGCAACAATACTAGGAAAGCAAACGTTCGTCTGTTTGTTGGAGCGCACACCAACCGAGTTGCGTGCGGGCACGGCCCTACCCGTCAATGCCGGAATTGCGCAGCCACCCCGGCTGACAACCGCACCCCCTCAACCGACCACAGCCAGAGAGGGAAGACCCATGACAGTCAACGGTGGACCGGTCCGCACGATCGCACTGTTCGGACGGAAGCCAGGCATGTCGTTCGCCCAGTTCGACGAGTACTGGCGTGAACAGCATGCCCCCATCGCCGCACAGGTACCGGGCGTAATCCGCTACGTCCAGCGGCACATCGTCCCCCAAGAGGGGGCCACCGAACCCGACAACGGATTCGGCATCGATGGTCTGGCCATTCTCGCTTACGAGAGCGCCGAGGCAATGGAGGCAGGGTGGGCATCCGAGGCCGGGCAAGCATGCCTCGCGGACTCCGAGAACTTCATCGGTAAGCACTACGTGGTGGTCCTCGAAGACCATGTCGTCGTCGGCGACGCCTGACACCGTCGACGTTCGTGTCACGACAGACCCTGCATCAGGAGACCAGCACGGCCGTGCGTAAGACTTTGTCCGCGGCCTGGCATGGGGCGTGCTGTTCAAAGCGCAGGCGGATCACGTCCGTCCGGTGACCTCGTCCCCGGCAGTCGAAGACAGACGCAATGCCGCCACCGCGGGGAGCACCATCACGGCCGCGAATATGGCGAAGGTGAGGCGGTAGGGACCTGCCCCTTCCGGGACATAGGGAAGCTCTTGTCCGAGTCGCACGAGTAAGGCGCCCATCGCAATGCCGAAGCCGGCACCGAGTTCTTGCAACGTGGCCAGCAAGGTGTTGGCGTGATTGATTCGCTGGGGTGCCACGTCGGCGAAGGCGGCGCTGTTGTACGCGGTGAAGCCGATTGATCGGACGATTCCACTGACCACGAGCAGGATCAGCACCAGTGCGATCGGAGTGGTCGCGGTGAGGAATGCCATGCCGGCGAGACAGCCCATTCCGACGGCGATCGAGCAAAACAACACCGCGCGGATGCCGAACCGACGCATCAGAGGCGTGGTTGCAGGCTTGATCGCAACATTTCCAACGAAGAGAGCGATGACTACCGCCCCGGACAGGGCCGGTGACCACCCCAGCCCCACCTGAAACAGCAAGGGCAGCAGGAACGGGACCGTGATGATCACCGCCCGGTACACCGAGCCGCTGGCGGCGGCGAGTCGATAGGTCCGCACGCGCAGCACACGAAGATCAAGCAGGGGTTCCTCGCAGCGATGGAAGTGTCGAACCGCCAACGCCAACACGACGGCTGCCGACGCCAACATGATGACAGCACCGGGTCCGGCTCCGTGACCGAGTTGCTCGAGGGAGATGAGCAGCAAGCCGACACCGACCGCGGTGAAGGCGAATCCACGCCAATCCAGACGTGAGACCGTGTCGGGACGGAGGTCGGGAACCAGACGCACGGCGATCAGGAGTGCCCCCAGTCCGAGGGGGACGTTGATCAGGAAGATCCAACGCCACGAGGCGTATTGCGCCAGGGCTCCACCGAGAACCGGCGCTATGACCGGTGCCAGCAGTGCGGGCCAGGTGAGGTAGGCGATGGCGCGCACGAGGTCGGGTTTTCCGGTGGCCTTCAGCACCGCCAGTCGTCCCACGGGCACCATCATCGCCCCTCCCGCACCCTGCAGTACCCGTGCCGCGGCCAGGGCCAGATGGTGCGGAGCGAGCGCACACAAGACCGACGCCAGGGTGAAGACCGCCAGGGCCAGGCAGAACACCCGACGAGGACCGAAGCGGTCGGACAGCCATCCACTGATCGGGATGAGCACGCCCACGGTGAACACGTAGACCGTGATCGCCAGATTGACGTCAACAGGTGCGACGCCGAAGTCCGCTGCCATCTGTGGAGCGGCCGGAGCAATGATGGTGGAATCGAGAATTTGGATGAAGAACGCACCCGCCACCAGCAACGCCAGACGGGCCGGGAACTCGATCTGGTCCGGCGGGGCAGTTCGCGTCATCGTACACGAGTCATCGAGGTGCAGCGTGGCCGACGCGGACGGCCTCGGCATCCGTTCCCGGATACCGAGGCCCTCTGGGTGCCGATCAATCCACCATGAGGTGGGAGCCGGCGGTTTCCCGCATCCGGATGGAACCCAGCAGCACCAGTGCGGCGCAGACCGCGAAGAATCCTGCCGGTGCCAGCGCAACCTGTGTCAGATCGACGAGCCATGCACAGAGGAAGGGTGCCGTACCGCCGAGGAAGAGCTGCGCGACGTTCATTCCCAGCGAGATCCCGCTATATCGGACACGGGCACTCATCAACTCCGCGAAAGCCGAGAACGCCGGGCCGATGGACAAGGAGACCGGAATGCTCAACAGAACCTGACCGAGCACGGCCGCCGCCGTGGAGCTCCCACCCATGAGGGCGAAGGCCGGCAGGGGCAGCAGGAGGCCGAGGATCGCCGCGGCCAGGAACACCCGACGCCGTCCAACCCGGTCGGAGAGGTGTCCGGCGGCATTCATGACGACAGCCCCGAAGACCAGAGCCAGACACGTCGACGCGAAGGACATCTGTGCGGTGTGGTCTCCGACGGTCTGCATATGGATCGGCCCGTACACGTAGACCACGTAGTGGCCGCCGGTGAACAGTGCCGACAGGCATGCGATCCGCACGATGGTGGGTCGCCAATCGCGGAAGAGGACGACCGCGGGTACCTTCGCTACCTCACCGGACTCTTTCAGTTCCTCGAACTGCGGGGTGTCCTCCATGCGAGATCTGATCCAGATCCCGATGAACGCCAACGGCAGGCTGAGCAGGAACGGGATACGCCAGGCCATGTCCTCGATTTGCTCGGGCGTGAAGGCCGAGTTGACTGCCAGTGCGGTCAGGGCCGCAGCGAGCGAGCCGAGGTTGATTCCGACGTTGACCAGTGAGGTCAGCCCGGCGCGCTTGTGCCGGGGTGCGGACTCGGCCACGAATGCGGTCGCACCGCCGAGCTCTCCGCCTGCGGCGATGCCCTGCAAGCATCGAAGCAGCACCAGCAGAACCGTCGCCCAGATTCCGATCGTGAAATAGGTTGGCAGAAGCCCGATTCCGAGAGTGGCAAGACACATCAGAATGATCGTCCACGACAGCGCCCGCTTGCGGCCGTATCGGTCACCGATGTGCCCGAAAAGGATCCCACCCGGGATACGCAGGAAGAAGGCCACCGCGAAGGCCGCGAGCGTGCCCAGCAGAGCCGCGGTCGGATCCCCACCGTGGAAGAAGAGCGCGGCGAGGACGGTGGCCATGTAGCCGTAGATGCCGAAATCGTAGTACTCGACGACGGTGCCGACGATGCTGCCGGTGACGACCCGGCGAAGGGAGCGAGGCGGCGCGTCGCCGGTCGGGCTGTCGTGACCGGAAAGAGGTGCCGCGTGCTCGGACTGCGTTGTCATGAGTTTCTCCTGAAGGGCTAGACGGATCCGCGGGTCAGCCCTGCAGCTGGTCCCAGACCTCGCGGTCACGCTCGGCGGTCCAGATGACGGGCCGCTCGATGCCCGACAGTTCGTCCCACACCCGGGAGACGTCGAAGGGCAGGCAGTGCTCGAAGATCGGCCAGTGGCCGTACTGCTCGTTCAGTGCGGCGTGGGTGGCTTCGAACGCTTCCTTCAGGGTGCCCCCACGCTGCTGCACTGCCCCGACCTCGGCGAGCATGACCTCGATGAAGTGGCGGGTCTGCTCGATCGCGGCGTCGACGGCCTCCCGGCCTCGGGAGACGGCGCCGCGTCCACCGATCAGGACCTCCGCGCCGAGCGCCTTGATGGCGTCGAGGGTGCCGGTAGACCAGTCGCGATGGAAGGCGTCGCCGGTGTAGAGCGCGGCCTGCGCCTCCACCAGGTCGCCGGCGAACAGGATTTTGTGCTTCGGCAGCCACGCGACGACGTCGCCCTCGGTGTGCCCGCGACCGAAGTGCTGGAGCACCAGGTCGCCGCGGTCGCCGCCGAGGTCGATGGTGAGCTTGTCCGCGAACGTCACCGTCGGCCAGGTCAGACCCGGCACCGAGTCGGCGCCCTTGGCCAGGCGCGGCATGCGACCGAATTCGCTGGCCCAGTCTTCCTTTCCGCGCTCCTCGATCAGGGCGCGGGTGGTCTCGTGCGCCACGATGGTCTCGGCGTCGAACGCGGACGCACCGAGCACGCGGACGGCGTGGAAGTGCGAGAGCACCAGGTACCGGACCGGCTTGTCGGTGTGTTCACGCAGCTTGCGCAGCCAGTCCTGAGCCGCGACCGGGGTGGCGAGCGCCTCGAAGCAGACGACGAAATCCTCGCCCTCGATGGCGCCGATGTTGGGATCGCCCTCCGCCGTCAGCGCGTACACGCCGTCGGCGAGGACTTCCAGGGTCTGTTCCTTCTCCCCGAGGTCGGCCGAGGACGCGAAAGACGGTGCAATCATTGTTTTCTCCGAGCGGTCGTGATGTCGTCATAGGGCTCGTGCCATATGCACACTCTCAACGTTAGGTAGATCACGTTCCACCCTCAATGTCCCCGAACCCACCGTTCGGCCGCAGATGATGTGCTGGAAACCAACGAGTGTTCGTTTGTCCGTCGACCACCGCGGCGCCCTCGTCCGGCGGGCCGCGGTGGTCGTCCACCTCGCGAGGTGCTGCCATCACGGGGTGCGGTTCGTGTCGACGGACCTGCGGGACCGGGCGGGACACCGCGTGCAAGCCGATGTTCGCCCCGGAGCGGCAGCAGCGGTGTTCACACGGCTCGCTGGGGGAAGGACAGAGGCGATGAGGAAGGCTCGCCCCGCCGCGTCGCGCACCCTGTTCGACAACGCTTGCCGAACGACGGGAACGCGGCGACGGAGCGGTCGACGCCCAGGTCATCGGGTGCCCACTGAGGGGTTCGTCTGCGTTACACGTCGTCGACCCAGGTCAAGTTCGGAGTGGCAACGTCATAGCTCGGCGGATCGACGTGGTCGCCGACAAGAGGGATGATGAGGGTCCTCGCGAGTCGCATGAAGGAGATTTTCCAACCTGTGTCGGTCTTCGTGTACTCCTCCTCGTAGTATCCGTACCCGTCGATCCCGTACATTCCGGGAATCTCGATTCCCTTGTAGACACGGCTGTCCTGCGGCCAGACCAGGAAGTCGTGCATCGACCAGATGCCGCGGAGTCGACCATCGGGCAGCGGGACGATCTGCGGCATGAAGCCCTGGTGCGTCGTCGTAACGTCGGTGAAGAATTCGGAAACGCCCCTGACAAACGCGTCTGGATCCGATGTGGTGAAAGGGAATCCATCGAATCGCGTATCGTCCGCAAATACCGTGCGGAGGCGTGTCCACTGTTTCGTGTCCAGGAACAGGAAGTACTGAGACTTCAGCTTCGTAATGGCCGCGTAGTCCTCGAAACCGACCACGGCGGACAATGCCCTGGAATCCGTCAAATCATTGGTCATAGTTGAATGCCCTTTCAGGAAGTGAACGACATTGGAAAATGCTGACTCCACAGGAGCGGTCTTCGCAGAGCCACGGTGAGAGATCCGTCCCTGAAGTTGGTGCGCGATCACGCTCGAAGCGGCCGCCCGTCTGCAGCGGAGGCGCCTTGGGTTACGCATCTAACAGCGGCCGAAGCTCGAGAGCCATCCGGATCCCCAACAGACGTGAGCCTTCGGACCAATCCGGACCGAGCAGAGAGGCAACGCGAGCGAGTCGGGTGCCGACGGTGTTCACGTGCACGTGAAGTGCGGCAGCGGCTTTCGTCCTGCTTCGCTCGGCGGCGAAATAGGCGGACAGTGTCTCCACGAGGTGACCGTCGTGGGCGTTGTCGTACTCGATCAAGGGAGCGAGGGCACCGGCGACGAACTCGACGGCGCGGTCTGCCGCCTCCGGTACTCCAAGGACACCGAACAAGCCCAGGTCGGCCAACTCGGCCCCTCCGTCTCGGCCTAGCGCGACGAGAAGTTCGGCGCATCTGCTCGCTTCGTCGTACGACGACCGGAGATCGGAGAGGTCTTCGATCGGACCGGCTCCGCCCACGGCGGTGGACAGGGCGGCGTCTCGCAGGTGTACCGCCAAGGTCCTGGCCGCCCGACCGGCGTCGTCGCCCTCCAAGACGACGAGGGTCGACTGAAGGTACTCCGCCACCACCGAACCCGAAGGCACCCACCGTGCGACTGCTGCCCGAATCCGTTTCCGCTCGTCGTCGCGGGAACGCACCACCAGAACGATGTTGGATGGACCCCACATCAGTCCGGCCCGGTCGGATCGTCGCCGAAGGGCGAGCCGGTCCATCGGCACCCCGGCAAGGAGGTCTACCACCAGTTCTTCACGCGATCGCGCCTCCTCGTCGAGGGCCATCCGGCCGAGCACGAGTACGAGTGCGAGTGCCGTAGCGCCCCGCTCGAGTACGCCGTGCTCGACGGCGTCGAGTTCGGCGCGGTCGACGAGGACCTGGACCAACGGGACACCTCGCGCCGCCACCGTCACTCCCGACCACGTCCCACCCTCACCGTCGACCGCGGAATCACCGGTCTGCGCCAGCGTGAAGTCCATGGTGTTGGGGCGCGAGCACCACAGCGTCAGTCCATCGGAGCCCAGTACCGCGACGTCGCCGGCAAGAATCTCGGCGATTGCGGCGGCGACGTCATCGACTCCCCCACCTTCGAGGACGGTCTGCGTCAGCCGACGGTGTGCCTCGGAGATGGACTCGAGGGTGCGGGCACGTTCGTCCGCGACCGCGTGCGAGGCCGCCAGTTCGATGGCCGCACGCCGGGCATCTTCGAGCGTGTTCGCAGCGTCCAGCGCGACCGCCGACAAGGCGGCGAGCGACGACAGCAGTGCGATATCTTCTGGCTGGTACTCACGAGGATGGCGATCGGCGGCGTAGAGGACCCCGATGACATCGGATTCGACGGACAGTGGCACCCCGACGATCGCTACGATCTGTTCGGAACGCACTGCATGGTCGACTTTGTCGGTGTGTGTGAGCCTCTCGTCCTCCCAGAAGTTGCTTGTCGCATAGGGCACTCCGTCCTGCGCCACCAGTCCACCGAGACCGACGCCGATCGGCAGGCGTGTGGTGCGGATGGGCGTCGACGCCATCCCGTCGGTGACCCTCATGTAGGTGTCGTTGTGATCCCGGTCGATCAGCGCGATGTACGCGACATCGGCGGCCAGGATGCGGCGAGCGCGCCGCACCACCGCGTGCAACAGACGATCGACGTCACCGATGCGAGTGAGGTCCTGGGCCGTCTCGAATAGCACGGACAGCTCCGACTCTCGCCGCTCGTGGCGTTCGAGCATGGCCCGGGTCCGCAGCGCCAGTCCCTGGAGACGTTCGAGTTCCGCGAGCCGCTCCGGGCCGGCACCGGATGCCGCCGCAAGACGCACCTGCTCGTCGAACGCCGCAGCATCGGCGCCCCTCGCCAGCAACTCCAGGAAAACGCCCTCGTTCACGTGTTCATCATGCACCGCACACGCGGGGCGAGAGTTCAACTTTTCTGGGCTGCAGGCCAGGTCGATCGGTGTTGAGGCGCACAGAATTCCATTCGACGCGGGCTGGGACACGGCGCCCACCGCACGACCGGACTCGTCCTCAGCCCGGGCGAGAGCGCCCACCGGTGATCAGGTGGTCGCCGGGGCGTTGACGCGGGTGTAGCCGGCGAGCGTGCTGTCGTCGACCTCGGGGCGGTTGACGACGATGTTCTCCGGCGTTCGGGTGGTCAGCCACACCAGTGCCTCGGTGGTGCTCATGTTGGCTTCCACGTGCGGCATGAACGGTGGGACGAAGACGAAGTCGCCTTCGGACATGTCGATGTACTCGCTGTAGTTCTCGCCGAAGTAGATTCGCGCCTGTCCGGTCAGGACATAGCCTCCGGTCTCGGCCTCACCGTGATGATGTGGGAGCGATCGGTAGCCGGGTTCGTTGAAGACTTTTCCGAACCAGATCTTCGTTGCCGGGGTGTGCTGGACGCTCACCCCGGACACGCGAACGGCGCCGCCGGACTGTCCGGTGTTCTGGACTTCTTCGCCATTGCGGGTGACAACGGGCTTGTCGTGCTCGGCCATCAGTACTCCTCTCGATACACACATGTGTTTCAGAATGTTGCGGCGCCTCCGCAGCGTGCGGGCGTCCGAGGTCAGCGCCCCGGGGAGGTTGTGCTCTTGCGCAGGTCGGGTCGGTCGTACTGGTCGATGCGCACCTGCTGACCGTGCCCGGCGGCCGCATGCCGGACCCAGTAGGGGTCGTCGAGGTGGGCGCGCCCGATCATCACGGCGTCGGCCTGACCGGTGGCGATGATGGTGCCGGCTTGTTCGGGAGTATTGATCAGGCCGACCGCGGCGGTGGGTAGCTCGGCGTCGCGGCGGATGCGCTCGGCGAAGCCGACCTGGTAGCCCGGGTGCACCGGTATCCGGGCGTTGGAGACGTTGCCGCCGGTCGAGACGTCGATCAGGTCGACGCCGAGATCGCGCGCGCGTCGTGCCAGTTCGATGGTGTCGTCGAGGTCCCATCCCCCGTCGGTCCAGTCCGTCGCGGAGACACGAAGGAAGACCGGTGTCGATTCCGGTAGCCGGGACCGGATTTCCTGCACCACCTCGACGGTCAGACGGATGCGAGCGTCGAAGTCGTCACCGTATCCGTCGGCTCGCGTGTTCGACAGTGGTGAGAGGAATTGGTGGAGAAGGTATCCGTGGGCGGCATGAATTTCCACGACGTCGAATCCCGCCCGGTGGGCCCGCTCGGCGGCGTCCCCGAATTGGACGACGATCTCGGCGATCTCGTGCTCGGTCAGGGCATGAGGGGTGGGGAAACCGGTGTAGGCCAGCGCGGACGGCGCGACGGTGGGCCAGCCGCCCTCGTCGGCGGACAGCGGGCCAGTCCCCTCCCAGGGACGGTGGGTGGAGGCTTTGCGGCCGGCGTGGCTGAGCTGGACGCCGCTGCGCGCACCGTTCTCGCGTAGGAAGTCGGTGATCCGTCGCCAGGAGTCGATCTGCTGGTCGCTCCACAGGCCGGCGTCGTAGGGCGAGATGCGCCCGTCCGCGCGGATCGCGGTGGACTCGACCATCACCAGGCCGGCACCGCCGACCGCCCGGGATCCGAGATGGACCAGATGCCAGTCGGTGGCGCAGCCGTCGGTGGCGGAGTGCTGGCACATCGGGCTGACCCAGCCCCGGTTGGGGAAGGTGATCCCCCGCAGGGTGAGGGGCTCGAACAGCATGGTCAGAGTCCCCCGTCCGGGCGACGCTCCACCATGAACGAGCTCTGGAACGTCATCACGGTGTCGCCGTGCTGGTTGACGGCACGGTAGGACAGCGTCCAGATTCCCTGCTGCGGTTTCTTGGTGGGGCGGGCGGCGATCACCTCCGCCTCCGGATGGATCGTGTCCCCGATGACGACCGGACGCAGGGCACGCACCTCGTCGAGGCCGAGCCAGGCGACGACCTTGCTGAAGTAGCCGGTCTGGGTGGTCAGACCCAGTGCGAGGGACAGCGTGAAAGGTCCGTGTGCAATGCGCTGACCGAACTGGGTGGTGGCCGCGTACTCCTCGTCGAGGTGCAGCGAGACGATGTCGCAGGTCAGGCCTGCCCAGTTCACCAGGTGTGCGTCGGTCACCGTCATGCCCGGACCGCGCAGGACGTCTCCGACGCCGAGGTCCTCCCACCACCGGTCGGGCTGCCCCAGGACCCGGGCGGCGGTCCCCACCGAATTCGTTGTCATCGAATCTCCTCCAAGCACCGGTTGCACCCGCCGCATTAACGTACGAGCGATTGTTCGTTTAACACTACGGGCGATAAACCCGCTGGTCAAACATTTCCGCTCATCGGCGATAGATGTCGCCGGGTGCACGCCGAAATGCCCGCCCGGTCGCGGTCGTCCGCGAGCGCCGCGGTCGACTCGGCTCTCCCGCGGCGGCGCCCACCGTCCTCACGGACGTGTGCGCCGCCCCTTCCCTCGGGTCGCCGAGGGTGCCGTCCTATCCTGCGATCTCGTTCAACATGCGGACTTGCTCGTTCCACGTCGGCTCCAGCCAGTCCGTGTCGACGGCGGGGACGTTGTAGCGGGGCGGATCGATGTAGTCGCCGACCAGCGGGTCGATCCACAGGCGTGTGAGCCTCATGAAGGAGATCTTCCAGCGACCATCGCCTTGCTGCGCGTATTCCTCGTCGTAGAAGCCGTATCCGCGCACGCCGTACATTCCCGGTATCTCGAAACCCTTGTAAACGAACTCGCGGTCGCGCCACGTCAGGTAGTCGCTCATCGCCCACCGTCCACGGATGCGCGCCGGGTTCACCATGCGGATGTCCGGCATCATGCCGTGGTGCACTGTCCTCATGTCGCGCAGCCACTCCGACACTCCGCGGACGAAGTCGTCGGCTCCCCTCCCGTCGAAGGTGAAGCCCTCGAACCTCGCGTCATCGTGGAACACTCCACGCAGGCGGTCCCAGTCCTTCGAATCGAGCGCAAAGAAGTAGTCGGACTTGAGTCGGCAGATCTCCTGGTAGAGATGGGAGTCCAGCGCACCGGGCAACGGGGACTCCACGGAAGACTGCATCACAATGCTCCTTTTCGCTCGCTCTGTCGCCGACTCGGGTTCTGCCCGAGATCTTCCAGAGGTGTCTTGCCCGTTTCCGGGGCCGTGAATACCGCGGCGGCGGCGATTACGAATGCTCCGGCGATGATCCACGCTGCGGGCAACCAGTTGGTGCCGTCGATGAGGGCGGCCGCGATGGTCGGAGAGAATCCGCCCAGGATCATGCCGATCTGGAAGCCGACCGAGGTTCCCGTCATCCGGACGGATGCGTCGAACTGCTCGCCGAGGAACGTCATGAAGACCCCGGTCGTTGCTGCCAGCGTGACGCCCGTGAAAAGAATTCCGCACAGGAAGATCGCCGGTACATTCCTCGCCGTCACGGCCGCGAAGTAGGCGAATCCCATGACGGCAGTCCCCAGCATTCCGAAAATCATCACCGGGCGTCTGCCGATGCGGTCGGACAGCTTTCCATAGAGTGGGTGCGCCACGATTGCAGCGGCATTCGAGACGATGGCCACCCACAGCATGGTCGTGTAGGGAAGTTCGATTCCGTACTGCGGCTGAGTCGCGTAGGTCAGACCGAATCCGAAGACGATCGTCAGCCCGACACCTTGGAACAAGACCAGTGCAGTCCGAAGAACCTGCCACGGATGGCTCCGGAAGACGTCGACCAGCGGGGGCTTGCGCGACTTTTCCGCATTGTCCTTGACGTTCTCGGCAGAGATTTCCGGTTCGATCAACTTCCTGCGGACGATGAACGCGACGAGGGCGACCAGGATCGAGGCAAGGAACGGTATCCGCCATCCCCCTGACAACAGCACGTCCCGTGGCATCGCGGAGGCACCGAGCCACGCGATACTGGCGAGGATGAAGCCGGCGTAGTTCCCGTTCTGAGTCCATGCGGTGTATTGCGCACGCCGTCCCGGAGGTGCGGACTCCATGGAAATCGTGCTCGCCCCCGTGGTCTCTGCCCCAGCTGAGAGTCCCTGCGCAAGTCGGCAGACCACCAGCAGCGCGGGAGCAAGCACGCCCACGCTCGCATAGGTCGGGAGGAACCCGATGACGGTCGTCGCCACACCCATCAAAGCGAGGGTTGCGACCAGCACGGATTTGCGGCCCACCCGGTCACCGATGTGCCCGAACACGATCGCGCCGACCGGTCGTGCGAGATAGCCGACACCGAGCGTGGCTAGTGATGCCAGCGTCGCACTCGAGGTCCCCAGCTCTTTCGAGAAGAACAGGGTGGGAAAGATGAGGGCTGCTGCCGAGGTGTAGATGTAGAAGTCGTAGTACTCCAGTGCGCCACCGAAGAAGCTCGACATGGCAGCACGTTTCGCCTGCTTTTCGCGGTCATACTTCGAGGGCATGGCCGCACGGACGGAGTTGGGTATCGACGTTGAGTTTGTCATCGCGGTTTTCTTGGGATGAGAGACAGGTTTCGATGCACTTCACCCGCAGGAGGATCCGACGGCGAAGCGACCTCTGAACGTGGAACGCACCAAGAGACGAACGAACGGCCGTACGTCGGAACCGTAGACGAGAGTGATGTAAGACACAAGCGGTCGTCTTTGATGGCGTGCGTTACCCCCAAGGGCCGGACCCGACGCACGCGAAGTCGAACCGAGTTCGCCAGCAGGGCCGTCGCGACCGGCCGCGGCGATGGTAGGCGGCGGGCAACGACGGGTGAGAACGGTTGCCCTGGAGCGCCGTAGGCGCAGCGTCGCCCCGGAGGCGACCCGAACGATCACCGAGGCTCACCGGCAGGCACCTCTGTCGGTCGTCGCCCGGAGCGGGGCAGAGCCTGTCGCCCCACCGCCGGAATGGGGCCGACCTTCACGGTGCAAATGCGTTGCGCGAGCCTTCTCGACCGGGCTTTCGCCCATAGCGCTGGGGGGATTGGTCGTGATAACGTACGAGCGATTGTTCGTTTAAGGCTGTGGGCATCACCCCCCGGCCACACATTTCCGCTCACCGGCGGGAGGCAACGAAGTGCTGCACATCCCAGCACGACCCACCCGGGCCACCCCGGTGGCCCTCCCCTGGGTTCCAAATTCCGAGTGAGGAAACTATGCGCCCCTTACGTTCTCTGCTCTTCGTTCCCGCCCATCGCGAGGGCTGGGCGGACAAGGCCGTCCGGGCCGGCGCCGACGCGGTGATCCTCGACCTCGAGGATTCGGTGCCGGCCGCGAGCAAGGAGCAGGCCCGCACCGTCGCGGCCGCGACCATCGACTCACTGGCGCGGTCGCATCCGAACGTCACCGTGTTGGTCCGCCCGAACGCACTCGACACCGACCACTTCGGCAAGGACCTCGCCGCCGTGGTGCGTGCGGGGCTCGACGGGCTGCTGTTGCCGAAGGTGTACGGGGCACGGGAGGTGCTCGACTTCGCCGCACTGCTCGAGCACTTCGAGATCGAGGCCGCCCTGACCCGCGGCAGTGTCGAGGTGATTCCGACGCTCGAGACCGCGAAGTCACTGGTGAACTGCGAAGAGATCGCGGCAGCCCATCCCCGGGTCGCCTCGCTCATGGTGGCTGCTGCCCGCGACGCGGACGTCTCCCGGGAGGTCGGTTTCGAATGGACCCCGGAAGGCCTGGAGACCCTGCACTACCGCAGCAAGGCGGTGCTCGCCTGCCGCGCCGCCGGCCTGGCTCATCCCATCGTCGGTCTGTGGCAGGAAATCGCCGACCTGGACGGGCTGCGCCGGTTCGCCGAGGCCAACCGCCGGCTCGGTTTCACCGGGCAGGTACTGATCCACCCCTCCCACATCGAGACCGTCAACGACGTCTACGCGCCGGACCCGGAGGTCGTCGACCGGTTCCGCCGGATGATCGACGCCTTCGAGCAGGCACAGGCCAACGGCCAGGCCGCGGCCCTCTTCGAGGGTGAACACGTCGACATCGCGCACGTCAAGACCGCTCGCGGGGTCGTCGCGCTCGCCGAAACCATCAACGCCCACTGATCGACAGACCCACCATCACAGTAAGGACGACATCATGACTGGCCTGTACTTCGAGGAGCTCGAACCCGGGCTCACCATCGAGCACGCGGTCACCCGGACGGTGACCGAAACCGACAACCTGCTGTTCACCACCCTCACCATGAACGTGCAGCCGCTGCACCTCGACGCGGAGTTCGCCAAGAACAGCATGTACGGCGAACGGATCGTCAACAGCGTCTTCACCCTCGGTGTGGTCGTCGGCATTCCCGTGCAGGAAACGACGCTGGGCACGACCCTCGGCAACCTCGGTTTCGAGGAGATCGCGTTCCCGGCGCCGGTCCTGATCGGCGACACCCTGCGGGTGGAAACCGAGATCCGGTCCCGGCGTGAGTCGAAGTCGCGCCCCGACACCGGCATCGTTCGGTTCGAGCACCGCGGCGTCAACCAGCACGGCAAGCTGGTCTGCCGGGTGCAGCGGTCCGGGCTGATGCTCAAGAAGCCGGCCGAGGTCGCCGTCTCATGAGGCTCGCCACCCTACGCACGGGCGGCGCCACCGTCGCCGTCCGGATCGACGGAGACACCGCGGTCCCGGTCGCCCCGTACGCCGACCTCTCTGCCCTGCTGCGCAACCCGGACTGGCGCACGATCGCCGCGGACGCGGACGGACCGTCACGCTCGTTCGAAGCCGCCGATTACGCGCCGGTCGTTCCCGCCCCGACGAAGATTGTCTGCGTCGGGCTGAACTACGCGAACCACATCGAGGAGATGGGTCGCGAGCTGCCGACGTATCCGACGCTGTTCGCGAAGTTCCCCGAGGCGCTGATCGGCGCCCACGACGACATCGAGGTCCCCGGGTACGCGGACCAGCAGGTGGACTGGGAGGGCGAACTCGCCGTCGTCATCGGCCGGACGGCGACCGCGGTATCGGCCGCCGAGGCCGGCGACTACATCGCCGGTTACGCCGTCGCCAACGACGTCACCATGCGCGACTACCAGTACCGCACTCAGCAGTGGTTGCAGGGCAAGACTTTCGAGAAGACCTGCCCGCTCGGCCCAGTCCTGGTCACCGCGGACGAGTTCGCCCTGGGGGCGGCGTTGACCACGTCGGTCGACGGGGTCACCCGGCAGACGGACTCGACCGGGGACCTGGTGTTCACCCCGGACCGGCTCATCGAGTACATCTCCCACATCGTCACCCTGCAGGCGGGCGATGTGATCCTCACCGGCACCCCGGGCGGTGTCGGGCATCCCGAGCACAGCTATCTCGGCGACGGTGCGACCCTCGAGACCACCATCGACGGTCTGGGAGTGCTACGCAACACGGTGCGCGTGCGGTCGGTGGCCGCGGTCCACTGAAGTCCTCGCGGCGAGGACGGCAGAGAGCGTCCCGATGAGCCGGGCCGGTCCACCTGCGGTGGTCCGGCCCGGCTCACTGCGTTGGGGTGGTATCGGCACCCTGCCGCGAAGTCCCCGTCATCCTCGTCAGGGGATGCTGCCGCGGTACTTCGCTGACCGGTACGGTGTCGGCCACCGGAGCTCCGCCCCGAGTTCTGTGGCCGCTTTCAGGGGCCACAACGGCTCACGCAACAGCATGCGGCCGAGGAAGACCGCGTCGGCGGACCCGTCGACCAGCACCTGTTCGGCCTGCACGGCCTCGGTGATCATCCCGACCGCGGCCACCGGGATCGGTGCCGCGGCGCGGATGCGGCGCGCGAACGGAACCTGGTAACCGGGCCCCACGGTGATCTTCTGCTCCGGTGACAGACCGCCGCTGGAAACGTCGATCAGATCTACGCCGGCACCGGTGAGAGCCTCGGCAAGCGCGGCACTGTCGTCGACCGTCCAGCCGCCCTCGGCCCAGTCCGTCGCCGAGATCCGCACGAACACCGGCCGACCCTGCGGCCAGACCTCACGCACCGCGGCGATCACCTCCCGCAGCAGCCTCGTCCGGCGGTCGAAATCGCCGCCGTAGTCGTCGGTCCGCCGGTTCGCCAGCGGCGAGAGGAACTGATGAATCAGATATCCGTGCGCGGCATGGATTTCCACCACTTCGAAGCCGGCGCGCCGGGCACGGGCGGCGGCATCGGCGAATGCGGTGACCAGCTCGTCGATCTCGCGGACGGTCATCTCTGCCGGGGTGGCTAGATCACCCGAGGCGAGCGCGGAGGGTCCGATTGTGGACCAGCCACCGTCGGTGGGCGGCAGGGAACCGCCGCCGTCCCAGGGCAGGTGAGTGGAGGCCTTTCGGCCGGCGTGCGCGAGTTGCACCCCCGGTACCGCGCCCTGCGCGGCGACGAACCGGTTGATGCGGGCGAAGGCCTCGACCTGCTCGTCGTTCCACAGCCCGGTGTCCCCCAGGCTGATTCTGCCCTCGGCCGTGACGGCGGTGGCCTCGGTCAACAGCAGGCCCGCACCGCCTTTGGCGAAGGCGCCCAGGTGGACCAGGTGCCAGTCGTTCGGTACCCCGCCTTCGGCGGAGTACTGGCACATCGGTGCGACCCACAACCGGTTCGCGATGGTCAGATCCCGCAGCGTGAGCGGGGAGAACAGTCGAGTCTGACGTACTTTCGTGTTACTCACGGGCGTCCTTCGCGAATCGGTCGGTCACTCCAGCGTCGACCCGGCATTGGGGCCCTCGAGGAACTTGTTGGGGGTCAGGAAGAAACACAGCACCAGGGCGCCGTTCGGCGCAGAGGCGCGGTGCTGGTTGCCCTGCGGGCGCCACGAGAAGTTCCCGACGGTGGTCTCGCCTTCCTCGTCGACGATGCTGCCTTCGAGCACCCAGGTCTGCTCGATCCGGACGTGCTCGTGCAGCGGCAGGACCGATCCGGGCTGCCAGCGGAACAGGGCGGTGAGCAGACCGCTCTCCTCATCCTTGAGCAGCACCTTGATATCGATGCCTTCGTACCCGGAAGGGCGCCACGGCAGGGCGTCGACGTCGACGTAGCGCGAGGCCAGCGGCGGAAGTGCGTTGAGTTCGTCGGCGAAGGGGGTGATCGCGGGCATGATGGTGTTTCTTTCTGTTGTGTTGTGCGGGTACGCGAGTCAGAACGACCGCGGCAATCCCAGGTACTTCTCACCGATGTGGTTGCGGAGCATCTCGTTGGTCAAGGGGGCGAAGGTGTAGAGGCGGGCGTCGCGGAAGAGCCGCTCCATCGGGTATTCCTTGCTGAACCCGGATCCGCCCATCAGGCGCATGCCGGCGTCGGTGACCGCGACCGCCGCGTCGGAGGCGGCGACCTTGGCCATGGCGCTGAGGATGTCGGCGCGCTTGCCGGTGGCGGTGGCCTCGGCGGCCTGCAGCATCAGGGCCCGGGCCGACTCGATCGCGATGGCGCCGTCGACGAGGCGGTGCTGGCCGGCCTGGAAGCTGCCGACCGGGCGTCCGAACACCTGACGCTGGCGGCCGTAGTCGACGGCCGCTTCCAGCGCGCCGCGGGCGATGCCGAGTGCGGCGGCGGCGGCATTGAGTCGTTCACCGTTGAGCGTGCCGAGCACCTGACGGAACCCCTGGTCGACGTGTCCGAGCACGGCGGCGGCGACTTCGACGTTGTCGAAGGTGACCTCGCAGGTGTCGAGGCTGTGGATGGCGAAGGTGTCGAGTTCGCGCACGGTGACGCCGGGGGTGTCGGTGGGAACGACGAACATGGTGATGCCGTCGATCGGGGAGGACTCCGGCGTCGAGGTGCGGGCCAGGACGATGAGGTTCTTCGCGTGCTGCGGGCCGGAGATCCAGGTCTTGGCGCCGTTGAGAATCCACCGGCCGTCGCCGGCCTGCTTCGCCCGGGTGCGCATGACGCGGGCGACGTCGGTGCCGCCGTCGGGTTCGGTCAGTGCGAAGGCCACCCGCTCGCTGCCGTCGAGCAGCGGGGCCAGGACGGTGCTGCGCTGCTGGTCGCTGCCGTACTCGGTGAGCAGTCCGACGCCCATGTACTGCACGACCAGGCACACCGCCATCGAGGTCGGGCCGGCGGCGAGTTCTTCGAGGACGATGATCTGGTGCCGCGGGTCGGCGCCGGTCGTGCCGTCGACCTGGGCGTCGAGTCCGATCAGCCCGGCTTCCCCGAGAGCGCGGTACAGCTCGAGGTCGAACGCGTTGGCGTCGTCGAGTTCCCTGACCCGCTGCGGGGGCGCGCACTTCTCGATGATCTCGCGCACCATCTCGCGCAGATCCGCTTGCTCCGTGGTGTCCGGCAGTGTGCCGTTTCCGATCATGGGACTCCTCCAACTCGCGCGTGCGGCGCCCTGCGGTAGTGCAGGGCGCGACCGCCTCACTGTGACCTGGTCACGCACCCTCACGATACAAACGAACGCACGTTTTTCAAAGGCTTCCGGGGCGCGATCCTCCGCTAGACAAACAAACACCCGTTCGTATAGCGTGTGTGATGTCCATTACAGAGGGTGTAGCGCGTCGTTCCCCCCGGTGCGACCAGCCCCTCCTCGTCGTGAACTCGCCGCATTCGCGCGAAGACGGCACCGACCTCACGAGAAAGGGTGGTGACCATGCCTCCCACCGAGACCGCTGTCGACTGGAGCCGGCTCTGGTCCGATCCGGCGATGCTCCGCCTGCGAGATGACCGCCGCAGCTTCTTCACCGTCGCCTGGAGCATTTTCGCGGTGGCGTTCTGCGCGCTCGTCGGCTTCGCAGCCTTCGCCCCGGAGATCATCGCCAAGCGCCCCGTCCCGGGCCTGAGCATCGGGCTGATCCTGTCCCTGGCCTACGTCGCGACCGTGATGAGCCTCGGCGCCTGGTACGTGCGCCGCGCACGGCACTGGGACATCCTGGCCGCGGCCGTGCTCAGTGCACCCGCCGCCGCTCCCGAGCGAGAGGTCACCGGCAATGTCTGACGGCTTCAACACCACCGCGGTCATCGTCACCGTCCTGCTGCTGGCCACGACCTTCGTGGCGACCTACTTCGCCTCGCGTCGCACGAAGACCTCGGCGGAGTTCTGGACGGCCGGCGGCGGTATGACCGGACGCAAGAACGGCACCGCCATCGCCGGTGACTTCCTGTCCTCGGCCTCCCTGCTGGGTTATGCCGGGCTGGCTTACCTCTACGGCATGGACGGCATTGTCTACGCGATCTTCGCGTGCGGGATCTTCCTGATGGTGATGTTCCTGATCGCCGAAAAGCTCCGCAATCTCGGCCGTTTCACGTTCGCCGACGCGCTCGCCACCCGACTGCGGTCCGGTCCGGTGCGGATCGTCTCGGCGATCTCGACGCTGTTCATCTGCGTCTTCTACCTCCTCGCCCAGATGGTCGCGGGCGGTGTGCTGATGGAAGCCCTCGCCGGGATCGACTTCTCCTGGGGCGTGGTGATCGCCGCGGTCCTGATGCTGACCTATGTGCTCTTCGGCGGCATGCTTGCCACCACGTGGCTGCAGATCATCAAGGCCGTCGCCCTGATGAGCGTCGTCGCACTGCTGGTGATCCTGGTGCTCGTCCGGATCGATCCGAACCCGCTCAACATCATCGAGCAGGCGGTCTCGCAGAGTAAATTCGGCGACCACTACCTGTCCACCGGCAACTCCTTCCAGGGGCCCTGGAACATCATGTCCATGGCAGTGGCCGTGACCTTGTCCGCGGTGGGCCTGCCCCACGTGTTGATGCGATTCTTCACCGTCCCCGACGCCATCGAGGCCCGCAAGTCCGCGATCTGGGCGATCAGCCTGATCGGCGGATTCAACGTCCTCATCGCGTTCCTCGGCATCTCGGCACGCGCCGCCCTCGGCGCCGGCGGGGAGGAAATCGCCGGCAAGGGCGGCAATCTCGCCCTGCCCGCCTTGACCGTCTGGCTCGGCGGCGGGGACGGCTTCGCGTCCGACCTGCTGCTGGCGCTGGTGGTCGCGGTCTCGATCGCCACGCTGCTGGCGGTATCGGCCGGCCTGGTGCTCAGCGCCTCGAGCACGATCGCCCACGACCTGTGGGCCAAGACCTTCCACCGGCCCGAGCGGGAGGAGATGACGGTCGGCCGGATCGCCGCGGTGGCGTTGGTGATCGTCACCGTCGGTGCCACCCTGGCCATCGGCGGCACCCAGAACGTGACCTTCCTGGCCACGCTGGCGACCTCCACCGCGGCCAGCGCGAACTTCCCCGTCCTGATCATGACGCTGCTCTGGCGGCGGATGCGTACCCTCGGGGCCGTAGTCGGGGCGCTGTCGGGTCTGCTGACGGCGCTGGCGCTGATTCTGACCGGTCCGCTGGTGTGGCCGAGTCTGGCTCCGCTGCTGTCGGATTCACTGTCGACCACAGCGCCCTTCCCGCTGGCATTCCCGATCCTGCTGTCGGTGCCCGCCGGATTCCTCGGCTGCATCGTGGGCAGCTACCTCAGTCGCGAGCCGGTCAACGACGCCGCCTTCGACGAACTTCAAGTGCGTGCCCTGACCGGGGCAGGTCTGGACAAGACCAAGACCCTCGCGCACTGATCCCCTCACGGCGGCGTTCGACCGGAAGCTGTCATCTCCGGCCGAACGCCGCCGTGCATTCCCGAATGGTCGCCGAACTTCTACCGTCGCCGACCCCGACTGAAGGAGAAATGTATGTCCGTCAAGATCGTTGCGCTGATCACGTCGAAGTCCGAGCTCTCTCGCGACGAGTTCCTCCACTTCTGGAACGTCGAGCACCCCGAGTACGTCTGGAAGCTCCCGGAACTCGAGCGCTACGTGCAGAATCCGGCGATCGAGCATCGCAAGGACTGGGCGTACGACGGGATGGCGGAGCTGTGGTTCCCGTCGGTCGCCGCGGTGGCCGAGGCGTTCGCGTCGCCGGCCGCCGATGCGGTCCGCGAGCACGAGGAAGAATTCATCGGGGACATCACGTGGTTCCTCGCCTCCGAGTCGGAGATCGTGCCGGTCTGACGGGGCCGTCGAGGTCAGGGTTCGCGCAGGATGCCCTCCTGGGAGGCCGACGCGACGCGAAGACCCGCCTCGGTGGTGAAGTCGCAGGTGCACAGGCATCGGCCACCGGTGGCGATCGGGCTGACCTGCCGGCACAGCATCCAGTCGTTCATCGAGAAGCGGCGGTGGAACCACATCGCGTGGTCGATGCTGGCACCGGCGATCACCCGGTTGCCGTACCAGGAGCGCCCGTGCGGCATCAGCGCGGGATCGAGCAGCGTCAGGTCGCTGACATACGCCAACAGGGCAGTGTGCAGCAGCGGCTCATCCGGGACCGTGGTGGCCGCGCGCACCCAGAACCGCTGCTCGGGAGCCCGGGTGCCGGCCGAGGCGAGCGCCTCGGGATGCTCGAGAAAGCGGAAATCGAAGGGGTGGGGCTGCGACCACCAGGGTGGCAGCACCGCACGCTCACCGTCGAGCTGCTCGTGCAACGGCACCAGCTCCTCCGGGGCCGTCTCGGTCAGCGGCGGGGACCATTCGTGCTCGGGGCCGTCCTGCTCGGTCGCGAACGACAGCTGCAGGGTCGCCAGCACCTCCTCGCCCTGGGTGGCGGTGACCGCCCGGGCGCTGTAGGAGCGGCCGTCGCGCAGGATCGTCACCTGGTAACTGACGGGTGCATCGGGATTTCCCCCGCGCAGAAACAAGGTGTGCAGCGAGTGCGGATACCGGTCGTGGGGCACGGTCGCACCGGCCGCCATCACGGCCTGGGCGAGCACCTGTCCCCCGAAGAGCCGGGGAAGTTTGCGCGCCGCGGTCGGTCCGCAGAACCGGCTGCCCCCGGCAGGGGTCACCCGCAAGGCATCGACCAGCAGTTCGAGTTGTTCGGCAGAGGCGATCACCGTCCGCGCCCTCCTTGTCATCCGCTCCCGCCTCGGGGCGAGGCGGGGAGCCATCGTTGACCGGTACCACATCTGACGGTACCGTAAGCGAACGTACGATTGTTTGTCTAAGCGACATGGTCTTACGAAGGCGACCCCACACCGGGGCGTTCATCGGCACAGGTATTTTTCGAAACCCCAAGGAGTCCGGGCATGTTGTCCAAGGTCCTCGTCGCCAACCGCGGCGAAATCGCGGTCCGCATCATTCGCACGTGTGCAGAGGCCGGTGTAGCCAGCGTCGCCGTGTACTCGGAGGCGGACGAGAAGGCACTGCATGTGCGACTGGCCGACGAGGCGGTCCTGCTCGGCGCGGCCTCCGCATCCGAGTCGTACCTGGCGATCGACAAGATCATCGAGGCCGCCAAGAGCACCGGTGCGCAGGCCGTGCACCCCGGCTACGGCTTCCTGGCCGAGAACGCGGCGTTCGCCAAGGCCGTGGAAGACGCGGGATTGATCTTCATCGGGCCGCCCTCCTCGGCGATCGAGGTGATGGGTTCGAAGATCGCCGCCCGTGATCTCGCCGCGAAGGCCGACGTCCCGCAGGTCCCCGGCTCGCAGGGCACCATCGCCTCCGTGGCGGACGTGATCGCGTTCGGTGACGAGCACGGCTACCCGGTGGCGATCAAGGCCACCTACGGCGGTGGCGGCCGCGGCATGCGCATGGTCGCCTCGGCCTCGGACGCCGAATCCGCGTTCGCCTCGGCCAAGCAGGAATCCGCCGCCGCGTTCGGTCGTGACGACGTCTACCTCGAGCGGTACCTGTCCAGCGCTCGCCACGTCGAGGTCCAGGTCTTCGCCGACACCCACGGTAGTGCGGTGTGGATCGGCGACCGCGACTGCTCGGTGCAGCGCCGACATCAGAAGCTGATCGAGGAAGCACCCGCCCCCGGCCTGTCGGACGAGCTGCGCCGCGCCATGGGCGAGGCGTCGGTCCGCCTGGCCAAGCAGGTCGGCTACGTCGGCGCCGGCACCGTCGAGTTCCTCGTCGAGGCCGACCGGGAGGCCTTCTACTTCCTGGAGATGAACACCCGCATCCAGGTCGAGCACCCGGTCACCGAGATGACCCTGGGCCTGGATCTGGTCGCCGAGCAACTCGCCGTCGCCGCCGGCGAGCCGCTGTCGATCACCGAGTCCGGCGCCGTCCCGCGAGGGCACGCCATCGAGGTCCGCGTCAACGCCGAGGACACCCGCGGCGCCCTGTTCATGCCCAGCCCCGGACCGATCGCCACCGTGCAGGCACCGACGCGCGCCGGCGTCCGCTGGGACGGCGGCTACGAATCCGGCGACGAGGTCCAGCCGTACTACGACAGCCTGGTGGGCAAGCTCATCGTGTGGGCACCGACCCGGGACCGCGCCCTGGACCGGCTGACCCTCGCCCTCGACGAGCTGATCATCGACGGCGTGCCCACCACCGTCCCCGCCGCACGACAGATCATTGCGCACAAGGACTTCCGCAACGTCGCCATGCACACCAACTGGCTCGAGCGCGACATCGACTTCGCCTCGCTGCTGCCGCCGGTCGAGGACCTGTCCGACACCGATGCCGAGGACACCGAGGAGATACTGCCCCGCAACGAGGTGTGGGTCGGTGACCGCCGCTACGTCATCCCGTTCTTCACCCCCGCAGGTCCGGCCGCTGCCGCGCCCGTCGCCGAGCCGCAGGCGCGCCGCGCCGCGACCGGCGGCCCACGGAAGAAGCGGGGCGGCGGCGCCGCGGCGAGCGGTGAGGCCAAGAGCCCGATGCAGGGCACGGTCGCGCAGATCGACGTCGAGGTCGGCGCCCAAGTCGAGGCGGGGCAGGTGCTGATGGTGCTGGAGGCGATGAAGATGCAAAACCCGATCCGCGCCGCCGTCAACGGTATCGTCGAGTCCTTGCACGTCGAGGTCGGGCAGGTCGTCGCGGCCGGAGCATCCCTGGCCACCGTCGTGGCGGCAGGTGAGTGAGATGACCACACCCGCAGGACCGCCGGTCGCGGTCGTCACCGGCGCCGGAGGCGGACTCGGAGCCGTCACCGCCACGGTGCTCGGCGAACTCGGCCTGGCGGTGGCCTGCGTCGACATCGACGAAGTTGCGGCCAAGCGCACCGCCACGGAACTGAGCGGCAATGGGGTGGCCAGTGCGGCCTACGGCGTGGACATCACCTCCGAATCGGCGGCCGGCTCGTTGGTCGACGCGGTGCACGCCGACCTCGGCCAGGTTTCCCATCTGGTCAACATCGCCGGCATCCTGCGCCGCACCCATCTCGCCGACACCACCGCAGACTCCTGGCGGCAGGTCCTGGACGTCAACGTCACCGCCCCGTTCCTGCTCACCCAGGCCTTCACAGAAGACCTGAAGGCCGCCGAGTACGGGCGGGTGATCAACTGCGCCTCCTTCGCCGGCACCCGCGGCTACGAGTACCCCGCCTACGCCGCCTCCAAGGCCGCACTGATCAACCTGACCAGCTCCCTGATGTTCGACTTCTGGGGCACCGCGGTCACCGTGAACGCCGTCGCCCCCGGCGCGATGGTCACCCCCATGCTCGACCGCCCCGCGGCAGAGCGGATGGCGGCCAAGACACCGACCGGACGCATCCTCGACCCCGACGACGTCGCCGCGGTGATCGGGTTTATCGCCGGCCGCGCATCCCGCGGGGTCAACGGCACCACCACCGTGATCGACGGCGGCGCCTCCCTGCTGTTCAGCTACAAGTAGCGCCCCCACCGACGATTCGTAATCCACTACCTCCGAAACAGTTTGGAAAGATCATGACTGACATTCTCGACGAGAAGACCACAGCGGCCCCGGTAGGCCCGCATGAAGAGCTCGAGACGCGGCTGGCCAAGGCTCGGCTCGGTGGCTCGGAGAAGCAACGCCAGAAGCAGATCGATGCAGGCAAGATGCTCGTGCGCGACCGGTTGGAACTCCTGTTCGACAACAGCTGGTCCTTCGAGGACGGCCTGCTCGCCCGCTACGACGAGGGTCTGCCCGGCGACGCCGTCGTCACCGCGGTCGGCAAGGTCGACGGCCGCGATGTCGTCGTCATCGCCAACGACTACACCGTCAAGGCCGGCACCTGGGGCAAGCGCACCTTCGAGAAGATCGTCCGCGCCCAGGAACTCGCCGACTCCACCGGCACCCCGATCGTGTACCTGTTCGACTCCGCCGGCGCCCGCATCGACGAACAGTTCGAAAGCTTCGTGGGCCGTCGCGCCTGGGGCAACATCTTCTACAACCAGGTCCAGATCTCCGGCCGCGTCCCCCAGGTCTGCGCCCTCTTCGGCCCCTCCCCCGCCGGCTCCGCCTACGTGCCCGCACTGTGCGATCTGACGATCATGGTCCGCGGCCACGCCACCGCCTACCTCGGCTCGCCGCGACTGGCACAGATGGTGACCGGTGAAGACGTCACCCTCGAAGAGATGGGCGGCGCGGAAATGCACTCGACCGTCTCCGGCCTGTCCGACGTCCTCGTCGAGGACGACGCGGAAGCCATTGCCGCCGTGCGGGTGTGGCTGTCGTTCCTGCCGTCGAACTGGCAGCAGGAGCCCCCGATCACCGCACCGGCGGAACCGTCCGGTGCCCGGACCATCAAGGAGATCGTCCCCGAGGTCGAATCCGAGATCTTCGACATCCACGAGCTGATCGACTCCCTTGTCGATGACGCCAGCTTCTTCCCGTACAAGGATTTGTTCGCCCCGGAACTGGTCACCGGATTCGCGCGCCTGAACGGCCAAAGCGTCGGCATCGTCGCCAACCAGCCCACCGTCAAGGGCGGGGTGATCTTCCCCGACTCTTCCGACAAGGCCGCCCGATTCATCTGGATCTGCAACGCCTACAACATCCCGATCCTGTTCCTGGTCGACATCGCCGGCTACATGATCGGCTCCGAAGTCGAACGTCAGGGCATCATCCGGCACGGCGCAAAGATGATCTTCGCCGTCTCCGAGGCCCGCGTCCCCCGCATCACCGTGCTGCTGCGCAAGGCCTACGGCGGCGGGTACCTCGCGATGTCCGGTGCCCCGATGCAGCCGGACGCCCTGATCGCGCTGCCGACGGCCAAGCCCGCCCTGATGGGCCCGGACGCCGCCGTGAACGGCATCCACTACAACCGCATCCAGGCCATCGAGGATCCGGAGGAGCGGGCCGCGTTCATCGCCGAAAAGCAGGCCGAGTACGCCGCCGGCATCGACGTATTCAAGATCGCCAACGAGAACGCCGTCGAAGCGGTCGTGCCCGCGAACGAGCTGCGCAACGAACTCACCCAGCGCCTGGCCCTCTACCGCAAGCGCGACCGCACCGCACCCGCCCGCCGGAACGGAGTCACTCCCGTATGAGCACCCCGCTTCTCTCCCCCCGCCGCGAGCGGCTCAGCGGCGTGATCACCGGTGCCGGGAGCGGTATCGGCCGGGCCTGCCTCGAGCTCTTTCTCGCTCACGGCGCCCGGGTCGATGCCTGGGACCGCAGCCCCGAGACACTCGCTGATTTGAGCGGCCGGGACGAGGTCACGGCCCGGATCGTCGATATCACCGACACCGCTTCGGTCGCCTCGGCTGCTGCCGCGGCGACCGAGGCCTGGGGGGAGATCGACTTCGTCGTCAACTGTGCCGGCGCGTTCCTGGTCGGCCCGCTCGCGGACGTCTCCGCCGATGCGGTCCGTAAGTTGTTCGACCTCAACGTCCTCGGTACCACCCTCGTCACCCAATCCCTGCTGCCCGCCCTCATCGTCAGCAAGGGGGCAGTGGTCAACGTGGCGAGTTCGGTGGCAATCAAGGCCACCCCCAGTAACTCGCACTACGCGGCATCGAAGGCGGCGGTGGCGCAGCTGACCCGGTGCTGGGCGCTCGAACTCGGCCCACAGGGGGTGCGGGTCAACAGCGTCGCCCCCGGCCCGACGACGACAGCGATCTACCAGTCTGCGGGCATGAGCGCCGAGCAGGAAGCGACCCTTTTGCGGGACCGCGCCGCGACGATTCCGCTGCGCCGGGTCGGCGAACCGGTCGAGACCGCACGGTGGATCGCCCGTTTCGCACTCGAGGACGACTGGACCACCGGCACCGTCCTGCCCATCGACGGTGGCATGTCCCTGTGACCGCGCCGCTCTGCCGTCATTCCCACTCGGTGGGCGTGTTCTCCATTCTCGGGAGGGCGCGCCCACCGAGTCATCTCTCCGGCCCTCGTCCGGAACCTGGCAGGCCACCGCGGCCGCCCCTGTAGTCGGCGACAGCCAACCGAGGGCGGTGGCAGCACAGGACCGAGAGCGACATCGATGAGCCGAGGGAGCATCTGGACGATCCGTCCCCGAACGGTTGGTCACCGGGCGGGTAATGGTCCGGCCCGAGGGAAGGGACCGATCGGATCTGCCGGGATCGGCCGGTACCGGTCATGCACGGCTTTCGGCCCGGCACCGTGACGGTGCCGGGCCGAAAGCCGTGCCGGTCAGTGGGTGTCGTCGACGCCGAGCTGGCGCAATGCCATGGTGATGTAGGTGTTGACGACCTTGTCGAGGGACTTCGGTCCCCCGGGCTTGTACCAAGACGACACGTGCGCGCCCTGCGCCAGAATCGAGTACGTCTGCAACTTCGCGTCGAGGACGTCGGCGCCGGTCTCCTTGGCGACGTCCTTGACCAGCTTCTGCAGGAGACGCTCGTACTCGGCGCGCTTGGTGAGGACCTCGTCGAGATCGCCGTTGCTGAGCGAACGCAGCTCGGAATTGCCGATGAAGACTTCCCGCGCATGCTCGGCGTGGTAGCGGATATGGCAGTCCACCGCCGCCTTGAACCGATCCACCGCATTGCCCTCCACACCGGCGAGAGCCACGTTCACCGCTTCGAGGAGCTCGTCCATCACCGACACCATGATGTCGGTGAGGAGCTCTTCCTTGCCGCTGATGTGGTTGTAGAGGCTGCCGACCTGGATGCCGACCTCACTGGCCACGGTGCGCAGTGAGGTGGCCTCGTAGCCATGCTCGTAAAACAGCTTGGCCGCGGCCTCTCGAATAGCTACATTGGTGCGCGCGCCGCCGCGTGTCACCCGAGTTGCTCGAGTCACTGTGCCCCCTCCGAAGTAAAGTAAACGGTCCCCGCAGGGGCCGGCGAGCGATCAAGAACAATCGTACGTTAGCTTGCGGCTTTTGTGACGGTCTCCGTGACGGTCACCAGCCCATGGTCGCCCGGATGTTGGTCTTGACGATCTTGCCGCTGGGGTTGATCGGCAGAGCGTTCGGTCCGACGAGGGCGATCATCTTCGGAACCTTGTAGCCGGCCAGGTGCTTGCGCAGGAACGTCGTGATCTCGACCTCTGTGACGGTCTTGCCCGGGCGAACGGCGATGACCGCGCGGACCTCTTCGTCCCATTCGTCGCTGGGAACGCCGAGGACAGCGGCTTCCATGACGGCCGGGTGGGTGTGAAGGAGTTGCTCGATCTCCGAGCTGTAGACGTTCTCGCCGCCGGTCTTGATCATGTCCTTGGCCCGATCCCGGAAGTACAGGTAGCCCCGCTCGTCCCGGACCGCCAGATCGCCGGTGCGCAGCCAGCCGTCCTCGAGGACCTCCGCGGTGGCGTCCGGTCGCCCGAAGTATCCGGTCATCAGGCTGGGGCCGCGGACGCAGATCTCGCCGATCTCCCCGACTGCACTGGCGGTGCCGTCGTAGAGGTCGCGGAGCTCGACCTCGGTGAGCAGGTATTCGGTGCCGATCGACCCGTCGATCTCGGGTCGGAGCATGTCCTGTGGCAGCAGCCGGGTGACCATCGGTCCGGCTTCGGTCAGTCCGTAACGGAAGAACAGCTCGACGTCGGGGATCAGGTCGGAGACCGCCAGCTTGTCGGGCATGCGCAGCAGCCCGGCACCGGTGTGCAGGGCCTTGAAGTTGTTGCGGAACCCGTCGGTGTCGAACGTGCCGGCCTTGAGCATGCGCCGGATCATGTTGGGCACGAGGAACATGTTGGTGATCGACTCGCGGGCGACGATATCCGCGATCTCCTCCTCCACGAATTTGTGGACGAGGACCGAGCTGTTCCCGGTGACGTAGTGCGGCAGGAACCAGCACAACAGAGCGGCGGAATGGAACAGCGGGGTGACGACCAGACCGCGGTCGTTCGCCCGGCCGCCGACCCGGCAGTCGGCGATTTCGTTGACGGCATTGGTCAGGATCGCCGAGTGCGAGAGCACCACACCCTTGGAGAACCCGGTGGTACCGCCGGTGAACAGGATGCAGGCCGCCTCCGACGGCCCGACCGGGACATCGCGGAGCGGCTCCGAGCGCAGCAGGTGGTCGAACTCCTCGCCCTCATGCACGACCGTGACCGGCGCTTTCAGGCCGTCGCCGGCCAGCACCTCCGCGATGGCACCGTCGAAGCCGTCACCGACGAGCACCACGCGGGCGCCGGTCTCGTTGATGCCGTGCGCCAGCTCCTCGGTGGCCCACCGCCAGTTGTACGGGACGAAGGCGGCGCCCGCGGCGACGACCCCCAGGAACGTCTCGACACTGAAGGCGGTGTTACCGGCCAGCACCCCGACCGTGTCGCCGGGCTTGACACCGCGCGCCCGCAGGCCGGCGGCGATCCGCCACGCCCGGTCGGCGAGTTCTCCATGGCTGAGCCGGCGCGTCCCGTCGAAGATCGCTTCGCGCCCAGGCACCAGCCGCTCGTTACGACGAATCGCGTCGACGAGAGTAAACATCGTTCTCCTTTAGACGTACGGTCGTTGCTGTGGTCTCCAACACTACGTTAAACGTACGTACGTTCGCTAGTGTCTCGTGATGCCGTTAGAAATCGAGCCATGACGAGCCTCGACAACCACCACCTCCACCAGCGCTGAACGCGGAACTCTTGCTCCGACTCCGTGTCACTCAAGGTTCGTGCGCACTGGGCCGCGATAATTTCAGTTATCGCAGATAAGTCGACGCAATTACCTGCGTCGGAACCAGTACTCCATCAGGCGATTTCGGTGCAGTCGAGGATGACGAGCAGGTCGTTGAGGAGTTTGTCGGCTTCGTCTTCGATGCTGTCGAGGATGTCGGTGACGTCTTCGAGGTGGGTGTGGGCATTACGGCGGGCGGAGATGCCGCGGTCGTAGTAGCACTGGTCGAGTTCGGCCTCGACCACGACCGGGAGCGGCGCGTTCTCGTGTGAGGGCATCGCGGGCGGCCTGGCCGGAGGCCGCTTATGTACAGGTGCTTGTCCGACGAGGTGCGCCCGGACCAGGCCGGCGGCGGAGTGCCCGGTCAACGGAGTCGGCTCGAAGGGTATGTGCCCCCACCGGTCGATGGGGGTGAGCAGCGGCCGTTCGTCGCGGCGCGCGCTGTCCGCGAACGCCGACATGCTCGCACCTTTATCGAGGCGGCCGGCGAGGAGTTGGGTGCTCGGATAGCGGTCCAGAAAGCCGAGCACCTCCACCCAATTCCGATACACGGCGGTGGGTTCGACGCCGGATTCGGCGGTGACGCGAACCCAGTCCTCCTCCCCTGCCCTGAGGACGAGCGTGTCACGTTCGGCGGTGATGTCGGTGCGTCGCAGGCGGGCGATCTCCTCGAAACCCAACCCCGCTGCGGCCAGGGTAAGGAGGAGGGCGTCGCGGCGGCCGAACACCCGCCCGGCCAACCGGTGACCGGAGGCCGTGGCACCACCTGCGCCACCTGCTCCCCGAGCCGGGCCAGCCGGTCGGCGCGCGCGGTGCCCAGCAGCTGCCGGATCGTCTCCGCTCGGCCCGGCGCCGGCAACCCGGCTCTGGTGTGGACGGCATTGACCCCAGTGACCCGGCGACGCTGCGTCCCATTGGCCGCCGGATGGTCGGCGAGGAACTGCGCCAGCACGCTCGGCTGTGCAGGTAAAGCGTGGTGGTCGCAGGCCTCGCACCAATCGGCGAACAACGCCCAGTCGTGCCGGTACCGGCGGGGCGCCACCGGAGGTGGGCTGTTACCCAGTCCTGTTGCGGTGGTGCCGATGTCGACGTACACGCTCAGAGTCCTATGTCGGTGACTGCGTTCCCGACGAGGGGGGCGTGTTCGCGGGCGTAGAGCTCCACCGTGGCCGGGTTGGTGTGCCCGGTCTGGCGCATGATCGCGTGGGCGTCGGCGCCGTTGCGGAAGGCCTGGGTGACGAACCCGGCCCGCAGCGAGTGCCCACCGAGCTGCGCGACCACATTTTCGTCGCATCCGGCGGCCTGGGCGCGGCGCCGGATCGCCGCATGCACCGACGCACCCGACAACCCGGTGTCGGAGAGGTTGCCGTTCTTGGCGATCGCCCGGAACAACGCCGCCCGAGCTCGCATCCGCGGCAACGCCGATCGGCAGACATGGTGCTCGAACGGGGTGGCGGTGCGCAGCAACCGGATCACCCCGGGACGGCCGGCGATATCGAAGGCGGCGACGACCTGTGCCCACCTCACGTACGCACACGGTGGGCAACTGTGATGATTGGCGGTGAACGGCAACGCCCGCACCGTGCCGGCGCCTTCCTGGTCGGTCTTCGACCGCCGCAACCGCACATGCACCCCGTCCAGACGGTGCAGGCTCACGTCCCCGCAGTGCAGGGCGACGAGGTCGCTGCGCCGGAACGCGCCGGCGAACCCCATCAACAGCAGCGAACTATCGCGGCGCTCGTGGACGTCGGCGGCCCAGCCGGTAACAGCCTGCCGGGCGGATCGGACGATGGCGACGATGTCCGAGGTCAGCAACGGCGCGCGTGGGATTGCGGCCGGTCGCCGTTGGTGGCGTAGGTGCGACGAATCCCGCCAACTTCGAGGTCACCAGTGCCGCGGTGCACGGGTTTCGCAGGTTCGCGGTGCGGTGGTAGTGCCCGATTACCGACACCCACCGGTTCAACGTCGACGGTGAGTACGCCTTCTCCCCCACGCCGGTGAGGGTGTCGGCGGCGTCGACGAGATACGCCGCCATCGTCGCGGGGTGCGCCGGCAACGGCGGGTGGCCATGGGTGTGGCACCAGCCGCGGAAGCGGCGCCAGTCCGAGGCGTAGACGCGGCGGGTGCCCGCCGATTGTGACGCTTCGAGCGCTCCGGCGATCTGCGCCACGGTCTGCTCCGACAGCTGCGGTACCGCACCCCACCCGCCGTCGGCCGGATTCAACCCTGCGGGTGTGCTGGCGGTTACCTCGATCGTCACACCGGGAATCTACCGACGGTCACCGACATCACCGGTGACGCGCCGGTCAGTGCCGAGAGCGGGACCGCTCGTCGGTCTGCATCGCCAGCACGGCAGCGAACGCGGTGATCAGCAAAACCAGCAGAAGCAGCACATTCATCGTGTCCCCCTTAATGTGTCAGCGCGGACCCGTCTGGTGGACCGGTCGGCGGCCGTCGGCGTACATGGCCTCGATCCTCGCTTTGATCTCCGCGGTGCTCATGCCGCCGCTGCGCCGCACCGGCGGCCGCGAGGGGATCGAAGACGCCGGAATCATCGAGGCTGTGGTCATGCGCGCCCTACCTTTTCGGTCGTGTCCGCGGTGTCGGCGCATCCGGTTGGTGTGCACCCCCGTCACAGTGATGTGACCCGCTTCACATTTTCTTTAGTCAATGTTGTACATCACCGGCACCGTCGATGCCAACCCGTCCCTGGCGCAGCACAGTTGGCGTCTTCCACTACTCCGAGCCGCGCGGACGGTTGGAGCGTCCGGCGTCCGGCCGCCGCCACGCGACCGCGGCAACTCTCCGGTTACCGCGATGCGCTACAAAATAGGGCGTGAGTGCAGAGCAGGTGTTCGGTCAGGATCCTCAGCGGGTCGGCAACTTCCGCTTCTTCCTCGACGGACAGCGGTGGGAATGGTCCGATGCCGTCGCCCGGATGCACGGCTACCAGCCCGGCGAGATCGTCCCGACCACCGAGCTGTTGCTCTCCCACAAGCATCCCGAGGACCACCCGCACGTGGCGCGGGTCCTGGACCGGATGATCAGTGCCGCCGAACCGTTCAGCAGCACACACCGCATCCTCGACGCCGCCGGCGAGGTCCACCAGGTCGTCGTCGTCGGCGACCGCCTGTGCGACGACACCGGTACGGTGATCGGGACGACCGGGTTCTACATCGACCTCACCGACACCTACCGCGACGAGGTGAAGGAGTCGGTCGATGAGGCGGTCGCCGAACTCGAGCAGTCGCGGGCGGTGATCGAGCAGGCCAAGGGTGCGTTGATGCTGGTCTACGGCATCTCCGCCGACCGGGCGTTCGACGTCCTCATCTGGCGGTCTCAGGAGACCAATACCCGGCTACGCGTCCTCGCCGAACTGATCGTCGCCGGGTTCGGTCAGTGCGAATCCGGCGCGGGTCTGCGTACCCAGTTCGATCATCTGCTGCTCACCGCCCACGAAGGAGCCCGGCGCCCGGTGTAGGTGAGGGCCCCGGGGCCCCGGACGTCTGGATCGAGCACACGGGCATCACGCGCCGTCCCGGGTCAGCCGCCATCCACGGTGGGCAGCCGCGTAACCGGCGGCCGCGCCGAGGCACGCACTGACAATCAGGCCGGCCGCAAGGAACGGGGTGGGGTCCACCGATTCCATATGCCCGGCGCCGGATGGTTCACCGACGTACCCCATGGTGAAGCGCACCGGGTACGACAGCCACCACGCGAACAGGCTGGTACACACCAGGCCCGCGCCGAGTCCGAGGGCTGTTCCGATCAGTATCAGTGTTCGCACAAGATCAACTTCGTGATCACCAGCTGTACTGTTACCGCGGCACCCCCACGAGTGCTACCTGGGCCGTCTCGGCACGGCATATTCCACCCCCGTCTGCACGAAATCCTTGGCCGACGTGCTCCGACAGCGCTTTGCAGAGCACAGCGCGGGAAATCGGGCGTTCCGCTGCCGATAGCCGATCGGTCGGCTTACCGTGAGCGTGCGCGAACGGCCGTGGATTGATCCAGAGGAGGGGCGATGACTGCGAAGTTCGAGCTGTTCAAGGACATTGCCGGCCAGTTCCGGTTTCATCTGAAGGCAGCAAACGGCGAGATCATCGCGGCCAGTCAGGGTTACACCTCGAAGGCGGCGGCCCAGAACGGGATCGCCTCGATCCAGGCGACCGCGGCAACGGCCCCCACCGAGGATTTGACCTGACATCGGCGCCTCCCTGCCCGAACGCCGGCGACGGCGAACTGCGTACGCGCGGACGCCCGGGTCCTCGTGTCCTACGCTGCGGGCCGGTTCCTTGACCCGGTGGTGCAGTCAGACCCCAATGGCGTCCGCCATCCCGGTCGGCCGCCTCCGCCGCGCGCGGGCCGAGAATGGGTGGATAGTCGCCCACACGCCCGGCCCGTTCGGCACAACAGCCCCTGCCGCGCCCGCGAACCTCGGAGCTGGCGTGACAGTGCTGTCGTCCCGCGATGAGCGGTGACGAGCACGCTTGCGGGAGTGACACAATCGATCCATGCCCACGACCTACCGTGTCTGCTACCGGCAACACACAGCCCTCGTAGAGTTCGGCGTGTACCGGGACCGGGATGAGGCATTCCGGGTCTGCGCCGGGCTACGCGGGCAGGGATACGACGCGGGCGTATACGGCAGTATCGGTGGGCGGCTCGAACACATCGATCCCACGCAGCCGGCACTCGATACGGACGCACATCCCGGGCGCTCCCCCGCACCGCCTCCCGAGGGGGCGTCGGAGAACGTGCCCTGAGAGGCCAGATGAAATCGCCACACTGAACCTGGCCCAGCCCCGCAGCTGACCTTTTCCCTATCGATGGGATTCGTCGGTAGTCGCCCAACGAACAAGGACGCGGTTGCGACGTCAGACGGCCAAGTCCGGGGGATCGGGAGCGTCGGCGTCGAGGAGGAAGTCGAGCCAGATCAACGCGTCGGCGAGTAATGTGGCCCGCTGCACCGGGTCCGGGTGCCGCGCGGCGGCCGCGACCCGCTCAGCCCCTGCCTCGGGGTCGTCGGCCAGGAACGTCCCGGCCGTGCGCAGCACCCAGTCCCGGGATTGGGGTAGTGCGGCGGGGTCGAATTCGTCGCCGTTCTTGCGGTGCACATTCAACGCGAATCTCTGTTCCGGTGGCGCGGGTCCGAGTCGGGCCACGATCACCTCGGCGATCGCCTCGATCACCCAGGTCAGCACCTGCTCGTAGTCCGGATGCCCGCAGCCGGGATGGGGATTGAATGCTATCGCAGACAGGGCATGGGAGAGGGTGGCACTGTCGCGGTTCGCGACCAGCGTCACCAACCGTCCCCCGATGATTGCTGCGTCGACCGGCTGGGTCGCCTCTGAGTCCATGATCACCGAATGCCCAGCCGCGCCGGGGCACACACCGCACCGGTCGGGAGGGACATATCACCGCTCCGGTGCGACCGATAGAGTCACATGGATGAAAAAGCCACTCCGCGCTCCTCGAGCGGGCCAGTTCGGTCCTTCCGGTGGGCTCTGACAGTGCCGATGCCGTCTCCGGTGGCGGCCGCACCGAGGATCTCCTCACCCGAGCGGTGATCGAGGCGCTCAGGGCGGGCACGCCGTGGGCACAGATCGCTACGCAGCTTGGGGTGCCGCCCCCAGCCGCCCGCGATCACGCCGATCCGACCGAGTATGACTGGCAGGAAGCGATCATCGCCCACGAGAACGCCCGAGCAGCGCGGCGGGGCGACCAGACCTCGCCCCGGCGACCCGATACACCTTGAGATCGACCAGCCGACACCTTCTGTAGCGCTCGCGCGTGTGATGGGGCCTTCAGGTCGAGAAGCAGGCGTCAGAGCTCGGAGAGGGACACCCACCCGTCCTGCAGCGCCCGGATCAGCAGGCCGGTCTTGTCGGTCACGGGGCGGCCGACGGCCGCGTACTTCGCCCGGATCCGGATCAGATGGGTGTTGATCGTGCCCAGGCTGATTCCCAGGTCGGTTGCGGCCACGATCTTCGTTTCGCTTCGTAGCCACAGGCGCAGGATTTCGAGTTCGCGCGGTGTGAGCGCGGGCCGCCGTGGCGGTTCCCCGAGGGAGTCCGGCGGGGAGTCGGGAACCGACATTTGGATCTCACCTTCTTGAATCGCAGCACACACACTGCGTGATTCGATGCGGCGCACCATCCGGATGGGTCACTACGCAGGCCCGTGACACCGATAGGCGTCCGTTTTGTCCGTTGTTCACCGCGGTGAACAAACCGTACCCAAAGCCGGTTTTGACTGCGCCGGCCCTTTTCGTCCAGGTGCGCCCCCGCCTCCGTGTCCCAGCGACCGGTTATGGTCGGATTCCCAGGGAGCTGAGGGGGTAGGACAGCTATGACTTCGACCACGACCGATGTGTCGACACTGTTGATGATCGACTCGGCGGCTGCGCGGGATCGGGACGACGCGTTCTCGGTCATCCCGCTCACTGGTGGCCGCGGATGGGCGGTGGAGGTTCATATCGCCGGGGTCGCCGACGTCGTGGAACTGGGGTCGGTCGCCGACGAGCAGGCGTTCCTGCGGGCGGAGACCCGGTACCTGCGCGACCGCACCATCCCGATGCTCGGCGAGACGGCCGAACAGGCTGCCACCCTGACCACCGAAGCCGCGCGGACCAGTCTGCGGGTCACCGGCACCCTCACCACCGACGGTCAGCTGGTCGACGTCACCGTCGCCCGCGGGCAAATCCCCTCCGGAAGAGGCGCGGCCATCGACCACGCCCAGGTGCCCGGCATCCTGACCGACCCGGAACATCCGCTCCATGTCCAGTTGGCCGCTGCGGATGCCGCCGCGCAAGTCTTGCTCGGCGCCCGCCGCGACGGCGGGGCGCTGGCGTTCTACGACCTCACCCGCGGCTGGGCAGCGAATGAGGACGGCGCCATCGTCGCGATCGCCGCCGAACTGCGGACCGTCGCCTACGTCATCGTGCAGGAACTGATGATCGCCACCAACGAGGCCGTCGCGTTGTGGTGTGTGGAGCAGGGGTTGCCGATCCTCTTCCGCAACCACCGGACCAACCCGGTCGCCGGCAGCACCGACGACCTGATGCATGAGATCGCCGCCGCGGCCGGGGACCCGGACCTGTTCGCGAAACTCCGCGGACGGCTGCTGTCCACGCTGCGGGCCGCGACCTACGACCCGACGGTCCACGGCCACTACGGATTACGGCTCAGCGCCTACAGCCACGTCACCTCCCCGCTGCGCCGGGTAGCCGACCTGATCAACCAGCGGATCATCTTCGCTCACCTCGACCACACCCCCACCCCCTACACCGGCGAACAGCTCACCGCCCTCGGCGCCGACCTGAACCGGCGCACCCGCGCCGCCCGGGAAGCGAAGAAGAATCACTTCAAACACGCCGACCAACGCATCGTCGCCCAAGAGGCCGCACGCGATCTCACCGCCCTCGATGCCCGCACCTTCCACAAGGTCCTCAAATCTGCAGCCGCCGCGCCGCTTCGCGACGAGATCGCCACCGAACTCGCCCGCCGCGTCGACGCCGACCTGCTGACCACCCCGGACGTCGCGGTCCTGATCGACGCCGCCGACCCCACCTGGCTGCCCCTCCAACTCCGCGTCATCGACACCCTCGCCGATACCCATCCCGAGA
>RRBB01000908.1:0-513 GCA_006543605.1 Rhodococcus sp. WS4 | reverse complement strand
CCCGAGGCCGGGTTGCTGCGGTTCAAGGACCCGCAGAAGGTGCACGGGGTGGTCGGCGACGGGGTGCAGATCGCGGACGAGTTCCTGCAGATCCGGATCGGCGGCGACCAGGCCCTGTTCCAAGGCCTGGGCCGGTTGCTGCTCGAGGCCGAGGACGCCGCGCCCGGCACGGTCCTGGACCGGGAGTTCATCGACCGGCACACCGCCGGATTCGAGGAGTGCGCGGCGCACCTGCGGCAGGTCGACCTCGGCACCGTCGCGGCGGCGACCGGGTTGACGCTCGACCAGATCCGGGCCACGGCGGACGCGTTGATCTCCTCGACGAAGACGATCATCTGCTGGGCGATGGGGTTGACCCAGCAGACGCACGGCGTCGCGACCATCCAGGACGCGGTGAACCTGCTGCTGCTGCAGGGGATGATCGGCAAACCCGGGGCCGGGGTGTGCCCGGTGCGCGGGCACTCCAACGTGCAGGGCGACCGGACGATGGGGATCTGGGAGAAGATGCCCGAA
>RRBB01000907.1:0-514 GCA_006543605.1 Rhodococcus sp. WS4 | reverse complement strand
TCGCCATGTCCTTGCCGACGATGCGCCGGCGCTGGCGGCCCTTGAGGGTGAGCATGTCGTGGCCGTCGAAGCGCAGGTGATCGGCGGATACCCAGCCGGGGGCGTCGATCAGGCCCATCAGGGCCATCATGGTCACCGACTTGCCGGAGCCGGACTCGCCGACGATGGCCAGCACCTCGCCCTTGTCGACGCTCAGGTCGAGGCCGTCGACCACGGGCACGGCGGTGGTGTCGCCGAAGCGTACGCTGAGGTTCTTGATATCGAGGAGGCTCATGCGGCGGTCTCCTGTGGCGCGGATACGGATGCGCTGTTCATGGTTGTGCTCCTCATGCCGCGTTCTTCAGTTTCGGATCGAGGGCGTCGCGCAGGCCATCGCCCATCAGGTTGATCGCCAGTACGCTGAGCAGGATGGTCAGGCCGGGCAGGCTGACCACCCACCAGGCGCGCTCGATGTAGTCGCGGGCGGAGGCGAGCATGGTGCCCCACTCGGGGGTCGGCGGTTGCACGCCGAGGC
>RRBB01000906.1:0-515 GCA_006543605.1 Rhodococcus sp. WS4 | reverse complement strand
AACAGCCGCTTCTCCCCGGGATGGATGTCGGGCAGCCGCAGCCCGAGCACCTCGCAGCGCCGCAGCCCGCCCAACAGCATCGCCTGCACCATCGCCCGGTCCCGATGGGTGCGCAGCGCCGCCAGGAAGGCGTGGGCCTCGTCCGGGTCGATCACCCGCGGTAGCGTGCGCGGGGTGCTGATCAGCGGCACATTCCGCCCTCGCCGGTTCGGGCTGCGGGTGGACAAGCCGCGCGGCACCGGATTCCTGGCCACCACACCCCGAATGATCAGGTACTCGAACAACCCGGAGACCGAGGCCAGACGGCGCTTGATCGTGCGCGCCGACAACCCGGCCTCACCGTCCTCGATCCGCACCACCGTCACCCCACGCCGCGGCCGACGCTGCGCGGCGATGAATGCCAGCACGTCCGCCCCGGCGACCTCCTGCGGCTCCTTCGCGACCTCGGTGAAGAACACCTTCAGGTCGTACGCGGTGGCCAGCACCGTGTTCGGTCGGGCCCGCGCCGCGACCAT
>RRBB01000905.1:0-516 GCA_006543605.1 Rhodococcus sp. WS4 | reverse complement strand
CACGAGAAACCTAGTCGTCCATCCTCATTCAACCTGTAAGGACGGGCTGCAGGTGCAGCGCGTACTGCGGAACAGTGCAATTGATGCGCTGCACCCGGTGTGCTGTTCAGCGGGTGTAGATCGATTTCGGCGAGATGTAGGCGTCCAAACCTTCCGGTCCGAGTTCACGGCCGAGCCCACTGGCTTTTACTCCGCCGAACGGGGCGCCGATGTCGAGATCGAAGAAGTTCACACCCACGCTGCCGGTCTCGATCCGACGGGCCAGGTCGAGGCCTTTGTCGGGGTCGGATGTCCAGACCGTTCCGCCCAGCCCATACTCGGAGTCGTTGGCGATTGCGACCGCGTCCTCGAGGTCGTCATAGGGCAGAACGGTCAGGACCGGTCCGAAGATCTCTTCCCGCGCGACGGTTGCCGAGTTGTCGAGGTCGGCGAACACGGTCGGTTCGACGAACCATCCCCGGTCGAGGTGTTTCGGCCGGCCGCCTCCGGCGGCGACGGTGGCTCCTTCTCGTTTAC
>RRBB01000904.1:0-517 GCA_006543605.1 Rhodococcus sp. WS4 | reverse complement strand
GCGATGCGGCGATGCGGTGATGCGGCGGCACGGTTGGGGGTGGGCTAGCTGATGGCCGATGCCGGGTTCACCGCGCTGCGGCAGTTCTCGTTCACCACCCGCCCCTACCTGGCTGTCGATGATGAGACCGGTGCGCGGATCGGGCGGGGCGACCTCGACGTGCGTGTCGGATGGCTGCTCGACCTGATCTCGGGCGCCGAAGCGCAGATGCTGTCGCGGCTGTGGCAACCGGCCACCTTCGATGTCCTGGCCGCCGGATGTGACAGCCACGGCCGGAAACTGCCGATGCACGGTCATGTCGCTGCTGCGCGTCTGGGATGGACCCCGCATTACCCGGACGGTGTCTACGTCCCCTCGCGGGTCACGCGGGTGGTGACCGCGCAGGCAGTCGGCACTTTGCGGGCGCTGGCACACCGAGACACCGCGATCACCGCACTGTCGGCCCGGTTCGACCCGGCCACCGGCCGCATCGCCGCACCCACTACTGCTGCGGAGTACGTGCCGTCCGGATTCGCCC
>RRBB01000903.1:0-517 GCA_006543605.1 Rhodococcus sp. WS4 | reverse complement strand
GGCGCAGGCCGAGCGAGAAGCGCCACTGCTCGACGTCGATCAGGTCCTGGAGGTAGACGCCGGTCTGCTCCAGGCGGCGGGTGTGGTTGTCGTCCGGGAAATAGCTGATGGCGTCGTCGCCGTAGATCGGGTTGAACGCGTCCAGCGCCGAGGCCGAGCCGGAACGCCAGTCGACCACGGTGCGCCGGCGCTGATAGTCGAGGCCGGTGAGCAGGGTGTGGCGCGCCGCGCCGGTGGCGAATTCGGCCTGCAGCATGTTGTCGACGATATACGCCTGCAGGTGCTCGCGGGCGCCGCTGAAGTAGCGGTTCAGCTTGTTCGGCTCGCTGGCGCTCCAGCCGTAGGCGTAGACCTGCGACAGGTCGACGTCGGAGTCCAGGTAGCGGAAGTTCTGCCGCGCCGACCAGACGTCGTCGATGCGGTGCTCCAGCTGGTAGCCGAACATCCGCTGGGTGCGGTCGAAGTCGTCCTTGCTCGGCTCGCCATCGAAGAACTCGCGGGAGATGTGCCGGCCGTT
>RRBB01000902.1:0-518 GCA_006543605.1 Rhodococcus sp. WS4 | reverse complement strand
TCCTCGACCTGCGAACCGTAGTGCAGCGGCATGTCCCAACCGCCGAAATCGACCATCTTGGCGCCGAGCGCGACGTGCAGCTCGTAAAGCGGGGTGCGCAATCCCATGGGTATTCTCCTTCCGGGCGTAGCGGGTGCCGTCGGCAGGGACCGCCGGCACGAAATCGCGCGCATTGTAGCCGCAAGCCCCGGAGCAGGACACCATGGAAGCGTGCCGCGATCCGTGCATAGACCCTACGGCCTGCATGGATACTAGGCTCAGCGATCGGAATGATGGGCAGAACGACGAATCAACCCGACCACCGGTAGCAGGCCGACCAGCACCAGGGTCAGGGCCGGCAGCGAGGCGCGCGCCCATTCGCCCTCGCTGGTCATCTCGAAGATCCGTACGGCCAGGGTGTCCCAACCGAAGGGACGCATCAGCAGGGTCGCCGGCATCTCCTTGAGCACGTCGACGAAGACCAGCAGCGCGGCGCTCAGCGAGGCCGGCAGCAACAGCGGCAGGTAGACCCGCAGGAA
>RRBB01000901.1:0-519 GCA_006543605.1 Rhodococcus sp. WS4 | reverse complement strand
CGTGACGAACCGGCCGCCACGGCCAGTAGGTCGTCTCCCTTGGTCATCAGCCATGCACCGATGAGTTCGCAGCACGGGTGGCTGCGTAGCGGGCGAAGGTTTCCAGCAGGGACGGGTCGTCGATCGATCGTGCTTCGGCGACCGCGGCGACGTCGTTGCCTTGCAGGATGCGCTTGACCGGGACTTCGAGCTTCTTGCCCGTCCGGGTGTGCGGGATCGCCCGGACGACGATCACGTCGTCCGGTACGACTCGGGGCGAGACCGCCTCGCGGATCCGCCCGGCAATGCGCTCGCGGAGCGCGTCGTCGAGCTCGGCGTGATCGGACAGTGCGACGAACAGCGGCATCCAGTACTCACCGTTCTGCTGCTCCGCCCCGATCACGAGAGCTTCTTCTACCTCCGGGAGTTCTTCGACGACGCGATAGATGTCGGCGGTACCGAACCGGATCCCGTTACGGTTCAGCGTGGAATCAGAGCGTCCGTGGACGATCACGGTGTTGCGTTCGGTGATGGTGACCC
>RRBB01000900.1:0-519 GCA_006543605.1 Rhodococcus sp. WS4 | reverse complement strand
CAGCGTACGGCTTCGAACAGCCCGCTGGCGCCCATGCCGCCGCCGACGCACATGGTCACCACGCCGTAGCGCAGGTTGCGCCGGCGCAGTTCGCGGACCAGATGACCGACCTGGCGCGAGCCGGTCATGCCGAACGGGTGGCCGATGGCGATGGAGCCGCCATTGACGTTGTACTTCTCGTTGTCGATCTCCAGCCGGTCGCGGCAGTACAGGCACTGCGAGGCGAAGGCTTCGTTGAGTTCCCAGAGATCGACGTCGGCGATCTTCAGCCCCTTCGCCTTGAGCAGCTTCGGCACCGAGAACACCGGACCGATGCCCATTTCGTCCGGCTCGCAGCCGGCCACGGTGAAGCCACGGAAAAAGGCCTTCGGCTCCAGGCCCAGCGCCAGCGCTTTCTCCAGGCTCATCAGCAGGGTCATCGAGGCGCCGTCGGAGAGTTGCGAGGCGTTGCCGGCGGTGACCGAACCGTCCTCGGCGAACGCCGGCTTCAGCGAGGCCAGGCCTTCGAGGGTGGTGTCC
>RRBB01000899.1:0-519 GCA_006543605.1 Rhodococcus sp. WS4 | reverse complement strand
TCTTGAAGGATAAGCAGTGATGAAACGCACGGTCGCCATCGGCTTCATCGGCGCCACCCTCGACCGTCTCGGCAAGGGCGCGGCGCGCTGGCAAAAGTGGCGGCCGAGCATCGGCCTGTGCCAGCAGCCGGACCTGCTGATCGACCGCCTCGAACTGATCCACGGCAACGACGCCCGCGACCTCGGCCTGGCCGAGCGGATTCGCGCCGACATCGCCGCGGTGTCGCCGCATACCGAGGTCCGCCTGCAGCAGATGGAACTGCGCAACCCCTGGGACTTCGAGGAGGTCTATGGCGCCCTGCACGATTTCGTCAGCGCCTACCCCTTCGACACCGAGCGCGAGGACTACCTGGTGCATATCACCACCGGGACCCATGTCGCGCAGATCTGCTGGTTCCTCCTTACCGAGGCGCGCTACCTGCCGGCCCGGCTGGTGCAGACCTCGCCGTCGCGGCGCAAGGACGAGGCGCGCCATCCCGAGGGCTCGGCGACGCTGATCGACCTCGACCTGTCCCGCTA